>JANOVZ010000106.1:0-67392 GCA_031417655.1 Sphingomonas sp.
GTTCACCGCGATGACCGACATTGCCAAAACGATGCATCCGTGGCTCGCCGAGCATTTTATCGTGAGCCGTCCGGAGATTGTCGAAGCGCAGGTTTCGACCGACGGCACGCGCAAGTGGCTGCTGCGCTCGCCCGATGCGCAGGATTACGAGATGGTTTTCATCCCCGATGCCGACCGGGGGACTTTGTGCGTGTCGAGCCAAGTCGGCTGCACGCTCAATTGCCGCTTCTGCCACACCGGCACGATGCGGCTGGTGCGCAACCTGACAGCAGGCGAGATCGTCGGGCAGGTCATGCTCGCGCGCGATAGCCTCGGCGAATGGCCGTCGTCGCAGGACGGGCGGCTGCTGACCAACATCGTGATGATGGGCATGGGCGAGCCGCTCTATAATTTCGACAATGTCCGCGATGCGCTCAACCTTGTGATGGCCGGTGATGGCCTTGCGCTCAGCAAGCGGCGGATCACGCTTTCCACGTCGGGCGTGGTCCCGATGATGGCGCGCGCGGGGGCGGAAATCGGCGTCAATCTCGCGGTCTCGCTGCATGCCGTGACCAAGGAAGTGCGCGACGAAATCGTGCCGATCAACCGCAAATACGGGATCGAGGAACTGCTCCAGGCCTGCGCCGATTATCCGCAGGCGAACAATGCGCGGCGGATCACCTTCGAATATGTGATGCTGCGCGACAAGAATGACAGCGACGCTGACGCGCGCGAACTTGTGCGGCTCATCAAGCATTATGATCTGCCCGCCAAGGTCAACCTGATCCCGTTCAACCCGTGGCCGGGTGCCGCCTATGAATGCTCGACGCCCGAACGCATCCGGGCGTTTTCGGGGATAATTTTCAACGCAGGAATCAGCGCGCCGGTGCGGACCCCGCGAGGGCGGGATATTGATGCGGCTTGTGGTCAGTTGAAGACGTCGTCGGAGCGGAAAACGCGGGTTGAACTGGATCGGCTGGCGGAGGAGAAGCTGGCGGCTTTGGGGTGAGGGTTGAGAGGACGCAGACTGGCGCTTAGACAATTTTGGCGTATTTTTTCACTCGACAGATTCGTTCCTGAACCACATCAACAAGCGCTTGCGCCGCTTCGATAGTCTCACGCGCTGGCGTCGCAGAATCAACCATCATAGCAAAAACTCTGCTTTCTTTGCTGTTTGCCAATCTCGCCATCTTCTTTTGACGGATTTCCTCCGTTGTTTCTAACGACCGTAGAAGGTGCAAGATGCTCATCGCGCCTGCGCCAACTGCAATAGCTCCGTCTGTGAGGGATGGCCTCCCAACCAATCGATCAAGAGTTTCATAGAGATGGGCCGCTTTGATACGTAAAACTGAAACTGACTTTGTCGACCACTTGTCGGTCCCTACAGTCATGGTATGCGCTTCCGCGTAGAGACGGAGCGCTTCGTCAGCTGCCGCCAGCACCTCACCTGTCGATTCTCGTCGGTCCTGATTTTTGTTCCACTGGGGAGCCTTAATCGCCAGCCAAGAAGCAAAAAGCGCTATGATGCTGGCTGACATAGTTCCAAAAGCACCCACAGCGCCCCAATCGATTTCGCTGCCCCCAAAACAAATCATTCAATCCTCCAAAAGCTGTTGGCCTGAACGATAGCACTATTCGATCTATTCCTACCACTGACACCCAAACCGTTTGGGCTGAGCTTGTCGAAGCCTTGTCCTTGTTCTTTTGACCAGCGCGCGAAGCAGGGCAACCGTTGACCTTCGGTCGCCTTCGGCCCGACAAACTCAGGGCGAACGGAATTTACAAAGGCATCCCACCCATACCTTCGGGCTGAACCTTGTCGAAGCCCCGCCTTTCTCCCTATCAGGGCGCATGACGTTCTGGGCCTATATGCTCCACTGCAATGGCGGGCTGCTTTATGTCGGGCATACCGACAATCTGGAGCGCCGCATTGGCGAGCACGAGAGCGGCTCTATTCCCGGGTTCACGCGCGAACATTTGCCGGTCAAGCTCATCTGGTCCGAAGCGTTCGGCACACGGGTTGAGGCGTTGGAGGCGGAACGTCGACTGAAGGGATGGAGCAAAGCCAAGAAGTTGGCGCTGGTTCGGGGGGATTGGACTTTGATTTCAGCGTTGGCGAAGGGGAAGGACAGGCCTTCGACAAGCTCAGGCCGAACGGTTTGAGCTTGGATATTGGCTCTCTCACCCTCGCCGCCACCGCTGGCCTCGTCGGCGGTGCGATGAACGCCCTCGCAGGGGGCGGCACTTTCGCCACGATGCCAGCGCTGATTGCGCTTGGCCTGCCCTCGCCCATCGCCAACGCGACGTCCAATGTCGCGCTTCAGCCCGGGGCGATGACCGCAGCTTGGGGGTTTCGCAAAGACCTCGAACCGCTGGGCGGGATCGGCATCCGGACGCTGGCGGCGATTACATTCGTCGGCGGGCTGGTCGGTAGTGCGCTGCTTGTCATCACGCCGACGCAGACGTTTGACATCATCATCCCGTGGCTGTTGCTGATCGCCTTCCTCGCCATCGCGTTCGGGAAATCCGCCGCCGATTGGCTCAAAGCCAAAGTCACCATCGGCCCGCCGACGCTGATGATCGCGCAGAGCTTGCTCGGGCTTTACGGCGGCTATTTCGGTGGGGGCGTGGGTATCATGACGACCGCGACCTATGGCTTG
Source organism: Sphingomonas sp. (assembly GCA_031417655.1). Classification (GTDB taxonomy): domain Bacteria; phylum Pseudomonadota; class Alphaproteobacteria; order Sphingomonadales; family Sphingomonadaceae; genus Sphingomonas_O. The sequence continues at coordinate 2,640 of JANOVZ010000106.1, forward strand.
CTCGCCGGAATGCCGCCGCACCGGCTGATGGCGCCGCGCACGCTGATGCTCGCGATTGCAAATATGGCGGCGGCCATCGTGTTCATCGGCTTCGGGATGATCCGGTGGCAGATTTGCCTGCCAATGATGGCGGGGGCCGTCATCGGCGGGTGGCTTGGCGCGCATTTTGGCAGGAAACTGTCGCCGCGCGTCATACGCTGGTGGACGCTGGCAGTGACCGCGACGACAACAATCGTGTTTTTTATTCGCGCATACGGTTAACGTGAAACCTTTGGGACCAAGCGAACGAACAAGCTGTTGAAAAGGCCATGCTCGAAGGAACTGATCGATGAAGTTCGCACCCCTATTGCTCGGTATGCTGCTGAGTGGATGCTCAGCAGCGGCGACGTCGCCGTTGGCACCAATAGCGACCGCGCAACCAACCGTGATCGAACTTTACCAGAGCCAGGGGTGCTCCTCATGCCCGCCTGCGCTGGCTGTGCTCGACGAATTGGCGAAGCGGCCCGATGTGATCGCGCTGAATTTCGCGGTGACCTATTGGGATCAACTCGGCTGGAAGGACCATTTTGCAAAGCCTGAATTTACCGCGCGACAATGGGATTTCGCGCGCGCGGCTGGTCGCCAAAATGTGCAGACGCCACAGCTTATTGTGAACGGGCGTGCGGCCGTTCTCGGCAGCCGCAAAGCCGAGGTTGAGGCCGCCATTGTTGCCAATAAACATGTGCTTGGACCGAAACTTTCTGTTTCCGGCGGTTTGGTAATCGTTGGCGCCGGTAAGCCCGCCAAAGCCACTGTCTGGATCGTTGATTATGATCCGCGCCGCATTGCGGTGCCTATTCGCGCGGGAGAGAATGGCGGACGAACGCTGGTTCATACGGATATCGTCCGGCGCCTGACCCCAATCGGCACATGGACAGGAACGTCAGCGCGCTATAGCCTTCCGACACTGATGAGTGGGCTGACGCGCGCCGTGCTCGTACAGGACGGCAAGGGCGGACCCATCATCGCAGCGGAGCGGATATGACCGAAGCAATCAAGGGCGGCGACCTCGTGCACCGGCACCGGTTGACGACGCGGATCTGGCATTGGATCAATGCCATCGCGATCATCGTTTTGCTGATGTCGGGCCTGATGATCTCGAACGCGCACCCCAATCTTTACTGGGGCCATTATGGCGCGAACACTGATGTGCCGTGGCTGCGGATCGGTTGGTTTATCGAGGGCGGGCGTTTCCCCGGCTGGGCGACGATCCCAAGCACCTATAATCTCGCACTCGCGCGGCATTGGCATTTGTTTTTTGCGTGGGCGTTCGCAGTCGGGTTTCTGGGCTGGCTGATCGTAAGCTTGATTAACAAGCATATCCAGCGCGACCTGACGCTGACCCGCGCCGAGATTGCGCCCAAGCATCTGATCGAAGAAGTCGTGCATCATGCCAAGCTGCAATTTCCCACCGGCGCTGCGGCGCTGCGTTACAATACGCTGCAAAAGATCACTTATGTGGTCGTCCTGTTTGGCCTCATTCCGCTGCTGATCCTGACGGGGATTTGCATGCAGCCGGGCATGTCGCCGCTGACCGGCTGGATGATTGATCTACTCGGCGGACGGCAATCCGCGCGGTCGATCCATTTCATCTGTGCCGCGTTGATCACGCTGTTCATTGTCGTGCATCTGTTGCTTGTGCTGCTCGCGGGGCCGTACAATGAAATTCGGTCGATGATCACTGGCAAGTTCCGCATTCCGCACGACCGCCCGGTCAAAATCATTGTGCCTGAAGGAGAGATCGCATGATCACGCGACGGGCTTTGTTCGTGGCGGGGGCTGGGGGACTGGTGACGGGGTGCGACGCACTCGGGAACAACACGGCATTCCGCAATCTGCTCAAAACGGGGGAGGACGCAAATTATGCGCTCCACCGGACGTTGCAGGACCGGGGCGCGCTCGCGAAGGAATTCGCGCCGAACCAACGCTCGCCCATTTTTCGCGCCAATGGCACACGGACGCCGTCAGGCGATGCCTATGCGCGGCATATGGCAACGGGGTTCAACGATTGGCAACTCGTGATCGATGGCCTTGTTGCACGTCCACAGGCGCATTCGCTGGCGGCGCTCAAGACAATGCCCGCACGGTCACAAATCACGCGACATGATTGTGTGGAAGGGTGGAGCGCCATCGGCAAATGGACCGGCGTTCTGCTCAAAACTCTGCTCGATCAAGCCAGTGTCAGCCCGCGCGCCAACTACATCATCTTCCACTGCGCCGATCCGCAATCGAACGGCGCGATGTATTATGAATCGGTCGACATGATCGACGCGCTGCATCCGCAGACGATGCTGGCTTGGGCGCTAAACGACACGCTGCTCCCTGTCCCCAATGGTGCCCCCTTGCGCCTGCGCGTGGAACGCCAGCTGGGGTATAAACATGCCAAATATGTCCAGCGGATCGAGGCAGTGGCGACGCTCGCGGGGCATTATGGTGGCAAGGGCGGATATTGGGAAGATGCCGCCGGTTATGAATGGTATGCGGGGGCTTAGCTGGTAACTTCCCGAAATGACGTTATTCATTGCGCTTGGTTGAAACGCCAGCAAGCGGGGACGGTCAGTGCCAATTGAATTGGAAGCGGCGGGTGATGCGCTAACGGGCGCAATCATCGGGCGTGCCATTGAACCCGATCACGGCGAAGGCTCGGGTGTTGCGCACGGTCCCTGCCTAAACTGCGGTACTGCTTTATTGGGATCACACTGCCATAATTGCGGACAATCGGCGCAGGTCCACCGGACGCTGGCCGCCTATGGCCATGATCTGCTTCACGGTGTTTTTCATTTCGAGGGCAAGATCTGGAAAACCCTGCCAATGCTGGCGTTCAAGCCGGGCGAATTGACGCGGCGTTACATTCATGGCGAGCGAGCGAAGTTCGTGTCGCCGCTGGCGCTGTTTTTGTTTGCGGTGTTCCTGATGTTTGCGGTCGTCGGTGGGCTGGCGGGTGAGATGCACGTGCCGGACAAGGGATCAATCACCGAAATGCGCGATCAGCTGAAAGGCAAGCCGCTGAGCGAGCTTGATACGCAGCGCAAGCAGCAACAGCAGCGCAAGGATGCGCTCGACGCCCAGATTAAAAAGGTCGACGCGGTCGACGGCGATACGAAAGCGCTTGAGAAACAGAGCGATGCGCTTGAAAAAGAAATCGATGACATCGACTTTGCGCGCGGCCTTCTGAAGGGCGAACGTTGGCGGCCAATCAATTTCAATTTATCGGGCTGGTCCGCACTGGATACCAAGATGAAGGCGGCCAACGAGAACCCAAACCTGTTTCTCTATAAACTTCAATCGAGCGCCTATAAATATAGCTGGGCGCTGATCCCGCTATCCGTGCCGTTTGTCTGGCTGATGTTTTTCTGGCGGCGGCAATTCAAACTCTATGACCATGCGGTGTTCGTCACCTATTCGCTGACATTCATGCTGTTTTTAACAGTGGCGCTGACAGTCGCGGGTTTCGCCGGCGTCCCGTCGCCGTGGGTGCCGATTGCGGGGACGTTCATTCCGCCGCTGCATATGTATCGACAGTTGCGCGGGGCTTATGGGGTCAGCGTGATCGGCGGCTTGGTTCGCACGGCGGCACTGGCGACATTTGGTTCCGTCGTGTTGATGGTATTTCTGGCGCTGTTGATGCTGTTGGGTGCGCTTGGCTGACAGCGCGCGCTTCCTTAAGGGGCGCAGGGCGAATCAACGGAGTGCCCGCACGTGAGCGACATCAACAAGGTAGTTCTCGCCTATTCCGGCGGGCTCGACACGAGCGTCATCCTGAAATGGCTGCAGCAGACTTATGACTGCGAAGTCGTGACGTTTACCGCAGACCTCGGGCAAGGCGAGGAGCTCGAGCCTGCGCGTGCCAAGGCGAAGCTGATGGGGGTCAAGGACGAGAATATCTTCATCGACGACCTCCGCGAGGAATTCGTGGCGGATTATGTCTTTCCGATGATGCGCGCCAACGCGGTTTATGAAGGACTCTATCTGCTCGGCACGTCAATCGCGCGCCCGCTGATCGCCAAGCGACAGGTCGAGATCGCGCGGCAAGTCGGTGCCGACGCCGTCAGCCACGGCGCAACGGGCAAGGGCAATGACCAGGTCCGCTTCGAACTCGGCTATTATGCGCTGGCGCCCGACATCAAGGTCATTGCCCCGTGGCGCGAATGGGATTTGCACAGCCGCACCGCGCTGATCGCCTTTGCCGAAGCGCACCAGATTCCGGTGGCGAAGGACAAGCGCGGCGAAGCACCATTTTCGACGGATGCGAACATTTTGCACACGTCGTCCGAAGGCAAGGTTCTCGAAGACCCGTGGGATGAAGTGCCCGACTACGTCTATTCGCGCACCGTAAACCCCGAAGACGCACCCGACGTGCCCGAGGTCATCACCATCGATTTCGAACGCGGCGATGCGGTCGCGGTCAACGGTGAAGGCATGTCGCCCGCGACGCTGCTCGCCAAGCTCAACGATCTCGGCCGCGCGCATGGTATCGGGCGGCTCGATCTGGTCGAGAACCGTTTTGTCGGCATGAAATCACGCGGCATGTATGAAACGCCAGGGGGAACAATCCTTCATCTGGCGCATCGCGGTGTCGAACAGCTCACGCTGGATCGCGGCGCCGCGCATCTGAAGGATGAGCTGGCCCCGCGCTATGCCGAGTTGGTCTACAACGGCTTCTGGTTCAGCCCCGAGCGCGAGATGCTTCAGGCCGCCATCGATCATTCGCAGGCCAAGGTGACGGGAACGGTGCGGCTGAAACTCTACAAGGGCGCGTGTCATATCACCGGGCGTCGGTCGCCGAACAGTCTTTACAGCGAAAAAGTCGTGACGTTCGAGGACGACGCCGGTGCTTACGACCAGCGCGATGCCGAAGGGTTTATCAAGCTCAACGCGCTGCGGCTGCGCCTGTTGGGGCGGCGTGACCGATGAGCGTATTTTGTTAATCAATTTTCGCAGGCTGTTAACTATCTTTTAGGTGTTCGCGACGCAGTCCCGACGACGAGAGTAAGTGCGGGGGAAATCATGGTCGCCAGTCATCGTAACAATGCCGTTGATGTGGCGATTATCGGGGCCGGACCTGCGGGGCTGACGGCGGCTTACCTGCTGTCGAAACAGGGGCTTAGCGTTACCGTCATCGAAAAAGACCCCGTCTATGTCGGCGGGATCAGTCGGACGGTCGAACATGACGGCTTTCGCTTCGACATCGGCGGGCACCGCTTTTTTTCGAAATCAAAGGAAGTCGTCGATCTGTGGAATGAAATCCTGCCCGATGATTTCATCCAGCGCCCGCGGATGAGCCGCATTTATTATGAAGGCAAATTCTATAGCTACCCGCTGCGGGCGTTCGAGGCGCTGGGCAATTTGGGACTGATCCGCTCGACACTGTGCATGCTGAGCTTTGCCAAGGCGAAGGCGTTTCCGAACAAAAATGTGACAAGTTTTGAGGACTGGGTCGTCAACCAGTTCGGCCACAAGCTCTATTCGATCTTTTTCAAAACTTACACCGAGAAAGTCTGGGGCATGCCGTGCGACGAAATGTCGGCGGACTGGGCAGCGCAGCGCATCAAAGGGTTGAGTTTGTGGAGCGCGGTCATCGACGGGTTGAAGCGCTCGCTCGGCCTCAACAAGCGGCCCAATGACGGCATGGAAACCAAAACACTGCTCGAAACCTTCCGCTATCCGCGCCAGGGACCGGGCATGATGTGGAACGCCGCGCGCGACAAAGTCGTGGCGATGGGCAACGACATCGTGATGGACACAGCGCTGAAGCAATTGCGCTTTGACGATGTAACGCAGCGCTGGAACATGCAGACGGTCGACGGCAACGGTGCGGTTGCTAACATCAATGCCGCGCACGTCATTTCATCGGCACCGATGCGCGAACTCGCGGGCCGCATCTATCCATTGCCTGCGACATTGCCGAGCGCGATGAGCCTCAATTACCGAGACTTTTTGACCGTCGCGTTGATGATCCGGTCAGACGATTTGTTCCCCGACAACTGGATTTATATCCATGACGACAAGGTCAAGGTGGGCCGCGTCCAGAATTTCCGCAGCTGGTCGCCCGAAATGGTGCCCGATCCGGAACTCGCTTGCGTCGGCCTCGAATATTTCTGTTTCGAAGGCGACGGCCTTTGGTCGATGAGTGACGATGATCTTGTGGCGCTCGCGACCAAAGAAATGGCGATCCTCGGCCTGTGTGATCCAAAAACAGTCGTCGGCGGTGCGGTCGTGCGTCAGGAAAAGGCCTATCCGGTTTACGACGAAACCTATCGCGACAATGTCGAGGCCATGCGCACCGAACTCGAAGACAATTATCCCACGCTCCATATGGTCGGGCGCAATGGCATGCATCGCTACAATAATCAGGATCACGCGATGATGACGGCGATGCTGACGGTCAAAAACATCGTTGCGGGCACGCGCATCTATGACATCTGGAACGTCAACGAAGACGCCGAATATCATGAAAGCGGCACTGAGGGTGAGCAGGCTGCGCTGGCGTCGGTTCGTGATGTCCCTGAACGGCTGAAGGCAGCTTAACATGCTGCGGACGCTGGGCACGCTAGCGGCATCGGTGCCGCCTTATCTGCGCTACATCGCAGTCAGCGGGACCGCGCTGGGCGTTGATCTCGGTATTTATTTCGTTGGGCTATCGATAGGCGTTGCGGCGGCAGTGGCGGCAGCAATTGGCTATCTGACGGGCGTTGCCATTCACTGGATTCTCTCCAGTCGTCTCGTGTTTGACGATGTTGCCAAACGGGGTCTGGCGCGGACAAAGCAAAAGGCACTGTTCTTGACGTCGGCGTTTGTCGGCCTTGGCCTTACGGTTGGCATCGTTGCGCTTGCAACGCGCTTTGGATTTGATCCGCGGCTTGCTAAGCTGTTTGCCGTCGCGGTGAGCTTTCAAACGACCTATCTTCTGCGCCGCACCATCGTGTTCGCGTGATGCGGGCGCGGCAGTTTCCTTGGAAGGCCATGCTGCCGCGATGGGCGGCAATATCGCTGTTTTTGATTTATCTGTTTTGGCAGATGGCCATCACCCAGAACTTTGACGATCCCGATGACTTTCTACGGCTCCAGCAGGTTCGCGATTTTGTTGGTGGGCAAAGCTGGTTTGATCTGACGCAGCGGCGGATGGCCGCGCCCGACGGCCTTGCGATGCACTGGTCGCGCCTTGTTGATATCCCGATGCTGCTTTTCATCGTGCCGCTGACGCCATTGGTCGGTGCGCATATGGCCGAAGTTGTTGCGACCATTGGCGCGCCGCTGCTCAACTTGCTCGTGTTGATGATCGCCATTGTTGCCATGACGCGGCGCGTCGTTAGCCAAGACGTCGATACGTCTCTGGTCGCTTGTCTGATGGCGCTGTCCGCGCCCGCTGTTTACTTGCAAATTCATCCGGCGCGGATCGATCATCATGGTTGGCAGATTGCCTTTGCCGCGCTGGCGATTGCGGCGCTGCTGCGTCGCAAAGCACGCTCATCCGGGATGGCCGCAGGCATTGCTTTGGCGCTCTATATTAATATTTCAATCGAAGGCGCGCCGTTCGTTGCAACCGCCGTCGGCATTGTCGGCTTGCTATGGGCGTTCGGTCGCGAGGAGGCACAACGCTTGGTTGCATTGGTCTGCAGCCTTGCCGTCGGGAGCCTGGTAGCCACCGCGCTGACGGCTCCCTACTATCGTTGGACCGAGAATTATTGCGACGCCGTGATGCCTTCGCACCTTGCAGCGATGGGCATTGCGGCGCTTGGCACGGTAGTGGCCGTTCGTTTCGGTGGGCCCCGCAGCGTTTGGGCGCGCGTTGCCTTGCTTGGCGTTGTGTTATTTGTGACAATTGCCACGTTCGGGAGCATTGCCCCGACTTGCCTTGGCAGTCCGTTTGGCACGCTCGATCCGGTGATCAACGAGTTCTGGTATCAGAATGTAACCGAAGGACTGCCGTTCTGGCGCCAGGACACGATCACCGCGGCGACGATGGTCGCCTTTCCGATAATGGCCTCGCTCGGCACTGCGGTTGGCGTGGTTCGCGCAAAAACGCCCGAGATGCAGCGTCGTTGGTTTATCATGCTGGCATTGCTCGTCGTCACTTTCGTAACAGGAGCGCTGGTTCGCCGAGCGGCGGGTATAACCCATATTGTTGCCGTACCTGGTGCGCTGATCCTGGTCGGGATAGCCATTCGGGCGGCTCAACAAAGCCTGCCATCGCTGTTGGGCGCCGTCGTGACGGCTGCTACGATCATCGTCATGGCGCCAATCACACCAATCTTTGCCGTTGCATCAATGATGCCATCGCCTACGCCCGCCCCACTTTCCAATGAAGCTGTAGATCCCTGCGAACGGCTGTGCGTGCTCGACCGGCTGGCGAAGCAGCCCGCTGAAGCAATGCTCGCGAGCATTGATCTTGGCCCCATAGTCATCGCGCGGACGCCGCACAGCGTTTACGGCGCCGGCTATCACCGTATGGTCGGGCCCCTGCGCGAAACAATTTTGTTTTTCGAAGGGTCGTCCGCAGATGGCAAAGTCTTCATGCAGAGCAAGGGGTTTCGCCGCATACTGATCAGCCCAACATCGGCCGAAGCCGTGCTTTTTATCACGAAAGCACCGAAAGGAATGATGGCGCAACTGGTGAAAGGGCCTCTACCTGATTGGCTTGAGGAAGACCCTGCTGGGTCGCCAGCACTCCGCGTCTATCGCATTCGCGACTGACACAAGATTTGCACGAACGCGTATCGCCCCGCTAAGGCGCGATTGTGGCGATGCAGCGTGAACAATGGTGGCAGGGGCGGACGACGGTCGTGCTGCTGGCGCTCGTCGCAATGCTGCCGCTGGTTTGGCCCACGATCCCACCGCTGGTGGATTTGCCCGGCCATATGGGGCGCTACCGTGTGCAGCTCGATTATGCCGACAGTGCGGTTTTGCGCGATTTTTACAGCTTCAAATGGTCGTTGATCGGCAATCTGGGCGTCGATTTGCTGATTATTCCAATTTCGAAAATCTTCGGCCTTGAACTTGGTACCAAGTTGATCGTGATGAGCATCCCCGCGCTAACGGTGGCGGGATTGCTGTGGATTGCCCGCGAAGTGCACGGGCATGTGCCGCCGACCGCAATGTTCGCGTTGCCCCTCGCTTATGGCCATCCGTTCATTTTCGGCTTTGTGAATTTTGCGCTGGCCATGGCGCTGGCGTTGCTGGCTTTTGCGCTGTGGCTACGGTTGGCGCGACGGGGTCGATTGGCGCTCCGGGCCGCGATATTCGTGGTGATTGGGCCGGTTCTATGGGTGACGCACACATTCGGCTGGGGAACGCTCGGTGTGCTGGCATTTTCGGCAGAACTTATACGCCAGCATGACCGGGGCGGCTCATGGCCGCACGCAATTTTTTGGGCGGTGATCCATTGCCTGTCGCTGGCGCCGCCCATCTTGCTAATGGTGGCGTGGCGCAGCGGCCATGTCGGTGGGCAGACGGCGGACTGGTTTAACTGGGATGCCAAGGCGCAGTGGCTGGTGACGACGCTGCGCGATCGCTGGATGCGCTGGGACATTGCGTCGCTGATCCTGCTTGGGCTGCTGCCGATTGGTGCGGTGCTGTATCGCGGCCTCGAAATGTCGCGCAATCTCGCGGCCAGCGCTGCATTTTTGATGCTCGTATTCATTCTGCTGCCGCGCATCGTCTTTGGTTCGGCCTATGCCGACATGCGGCTGACGCCTTATATGTTTGCCATTGCGGTCATCGCGATCCGTCCGCTTCCGGGTGCGAATAAGCGCGTCATGTCAGCGCTAGCGATGGCAGGATTGGCATTTTTCGTGGCCCGCATCGGCGGCAATACGGTCAGTTTCTACGAGACCTCGCGCGCCCAGAACCGCGCGTTGGTTGCACTCGACCATGTTCCTATCGGCGCACGCCTCGTGAGTTTCGTTGGCAGCACGTGCGCGATGCCGTGGGGGCTAAACCGGAACTGGCACTTGCCGGCACTGGCCACCGTTCGCCGCCGGGCTTATTCGAACGATCAATGGGACATGGCGGGCGCGCAATTGATGCGCCCGATGAAAGTCGACGCCGGTTATTTCAGGAGTGATCCTTCGCAAGTTGTCATCGCGGGACGATGCCGCAACAAATGGCGCTCGCTGGACTGGTCGCTGGCGACCGTGCCGCGGGATGCATTCGATTACATCTGGCTGATCGAGCCGCCGGTGTTTGATCCCGCCGCCCTTCGCGGCACAACGCGCATATGGAGCGACGGCAAAAATGCGCTGTATCGGATCGATGACCGCGCTATGTCGCCCAAACCATGACCGCGCTTTCGATTGTTATCCCCTGTTATAATGAAGATGCGTGTCTCGGCGAATTATATGCACGCGTGGCGACGGTGGCGCGCGGTGTCGCGGGGGATAGTTATGAGATTGTTCTGATTAACGATGGGTCGACCGATGGCACGTGGTCGGCGATGCAGCGACTGGCAGCAACCGATCCGCATCTCGTCGCGATTAACCTGTCGCGCAATCATGGCCATCAACTTGCGCTCACGGCGGGGCTCGATCTGGCGCGGGGTGACCGCATCCTTATTCTTGACGCCGATTTGCAGGATCCGCCCGAATTGCTGCCCAATATGCTTGCAACGATGGAGGTCGAGGGGGCTGATGTTGTTTATGCCGTGCGTCGTGCGCGCGCAGGCGAAGGATTTGCAAAAAGGGCGTCGGCGGCGTTGTTTTACCGACTGCTCGCCAAACTGACTGATACTGACATTCCGCTTGATACGGGCGATTTTCGCTTGATGAGCCGCCGCGCGCTCAATGCATTTTTAAGCTTGCCCGAACAGGCACGCTTTATCCGCGGGATGGTGGCGTGGATCGGATTCAAGCAAGTGCCCTTTGCCTATGACAGGGCCGAGCGACACGCGGGGGAAACCCATTATCCGTTTACGAAAATGCTCCGACTGGCGTTTGACGCGATCACCGGCTTTTCGACCGCGCCTCTGCGTTTTGCCAGCCACGCGGGACTAGCGCTAACTGGCGCGTCGGTCTTGCTGCTTGCCTATATCGGTTTTGGCTGGCTGCGCGGGACGACGGTTCAGGGCTGGACGTCGCTTATGTTGGTGGTCGTTGGGCTCGGGGCAGTACAGATGTTCGTGCTTGGGATGATCGGTGAATATCTCGGGCGGCTGTATATCGAAGCAAAGAAACGCCCGCTGTATATTGTTGCCGACATTATCGGACACCCGCGCGAAGGATCAAGATTGGGTCACCGATCAGATCAGGCGGGTGCCGACACTATCGCGACCAACGACACCCCCGGCGGCATCGGCACGCGCCCGACCAAATAACGCTCAAGCCCGAAGATTTTTTCGAACAACCCATTGATCGGTGCGGCGGGAAGCGCGTCATCGCTGCCTTCACGACCAAAAACTTTTGCAGCGATCCGGTCAGCCGCCGCGAGCGGGAAGAGCAGACTGTTGAAGCTTTGCAGCATATCGAGCCGGAGCCCTGCATCAGCAATCACTTTGCGCAACGTCGCTTTGGTGTAGCGCCGGTGGTGATGGTTGGCGACGTCATGCCCGCTCCACATCCATGGAAACTGCGGAACGGTGATTAGGATTTTCCCACCACAGCGCAGCCGTTGGGCAATGGCGATCAGCGCCGCGCTGTCATCCTCAACATGCTCAAGCACATCGAGAATCGCAACCATGTCATAGCTTTGATCGGCAACCCCGCTGAGTTCGGGCAGTGGCGATGCACCAACGTCGCGACCCAGGCGCTTCGCGGCAATCGCGCGCGAATGGTCGTCGATCTCGATGGCGTCGACATCGCCGAATTGGGTGAGCATCGCTAGATTGTGACCCGTGCCGCAGCCGATCTCGAGAATCTTTGCCATCGGCGGCAGGCTGATCTTGCGCTTGATGATGCTCGCCAGCACATTACGCCGCGCGCGATACCACCAGTGCGTTGAATCATGCTCTGCCATCCGGTCGTACAACACGCGGTCCATCAGGCGAACACCCATTTGCGATAGATCACAAAGCAGATTGCGGGCGTGATGAAGATCATCGCGATGACCGGGGTGCGCTCGTCCCACCCCAAGATACCGGTGAACAACCACACGAAAAGACTGTTTAGCGCAAAGCTGATTCCCGAGGTAATGAAAAACTTTCCGCCTTGTTTGGCCGAGGCATTGCCGCTGCTTTCGCGGAAACTGAAACGCGCGTGCATGAAATAACCGAGCGCCATCGAGACCAGATAGGCAATGACATTCGACCCCAGCGGCGGCACGTTGCCCCATCCCACGGCAACTAAATAGGCCGCCACGCCGAACACGGTCACGATCCCGCCGGTGATACCATAGCGCAGCACTTGCCCAAGCAGCGTGCGTTGATCATTGCTTAGGGGCAGTCGGTCTAACATGCGGCTCCGCTTGGCAGGGGTGCGTTCGCGCCTTAATGGCGCGGGTGGTTCAGGGGAAGCATTGATGAGCGACACGGAAAATCTGGCGCTGAAGCACTGGAAGCGCTGGCTGGTTCTCATCTGGGTACTGGCGTGTGTTGCGTTCATCGTGATGCGCTGGCAGCCGATCCTTGCATTCGGCCTCGGTGATACCGACGATAACATGCGCATGGCGCAGGTGCGCGCCCTGCTGAACGGGCAGGACTGGTATGACCTGCGCCAGTATAAGCTTAATCCGCCCGCCGGTTTCAACATGCACTGGACGCGGCTTGTCGACCTGCCGATTGCGGCGATCCAGCTGATTGTTCAGCCGTTTTTCGGGACGTTGGTCGCCCAAAAAGTGTCGGCCGCGTTGGCCCCGTTGATCCCGCTGCTTGTGGCCATGTTTGCGATGGGCATTGCCGTGCGGCGGCTGGTCGCGCCGGGGGCATTTGCCGTGGCGGCAGGGCTGATGCTCGCGTGCCAGGTTGCGATGCTGATGTTCATGCCGTTGCGGGTCGATCATCATGGCTGGCAGCTGGCGATGCTCGTCATCACGATTGCGGGGCTTGCCGACGGCAACGTGCGGCGCGGCGGGATCACGATGGGCCTGTCGAGTGCTGTATCGCTCACCATTGGCCTTGAGCTTATGCCGTTCCTTGCGATTACCGGGGGCGCGGTCGTGCTTCACTGGATCTGGGAACGCGACGAAGCGATGCGGATGCGTGCCTACGGGGCTGCGCTCGGGCTGGGCTGTGTGCTCGGCTATCTCGGCTTTGCATCTTATGACAATGCCGTGCCGCGATGCGATGTCTTGTCGCCGATATGGCTGACGACGATGGTATTGGCGGGCGCGCTTGCGGTGGCGCTGTCGTTTCTGTCGGACCGGAAGCCGGTTGTCCGCTTCGCGGCTGCTGCCATTGGCGGCGCGCTGCTGGTCGGTGGTTTCGCTTATGCGTGGCCACAATGTATCGACCGCCCCGAACAGATTAGCGATGAACTGGTTCGCATCTGGTTCAGCAACGTCCGCGAGGCGAAACCGCTTTATACGCAGCCATGGACGACAGTGGCGACTGTTATTTCGCTTCCCGTCGTCGGCGTCGTCGGCAGCTTCTGGGCGGCGTGGCGGGCGTGGGGCACACGTCAGTTCGGCGCGTGGGCACCCGTCGCGTTCGTTTCGCTCGTCTCGCTGCTGCTGGTCCTGTGGCAGACACGTCAGGGGCCGGCAGCACAGCTTATGGGCATTCCCGGCGCAACCGCCTTGTGCTGGGTCGTTCTACCCAAGCTCGCCAATCATCGTTCGATTTTCGTACGGACGTTCGGCGTTGTCGGTGCTTTCCTCGTTTTTTCAGGAATCGCAACAGCGCTGATCGTCAGCAACGTGCCCGACGAAAAGCCAAAAACAGCAAAGAACAGTGATCGCGCGATCAACATCGCCAATAGCAGCTGTCCGTCGTTAGGTGCGATGAAGGGCGTTGCACGATTGCCCGCGACGACGATTTTCACCTTCGTTGATCTTGGACCGCGCCTGATCACGGTCACGCATCATAAAGCTGTTGCTGGCCCCTATCACCGTAATGGCGATGCGATCCTTGACGTGCATCATGCATTTGGCGGAACGCCCGAGGATGCTCGCGCAATCATGCGGCGTCACGGCGCGACGCTGTTGATGACCTGCCCGAATATGAGCGAGTCCACTGTGCACCGTTATCGCCACAAAAATGGTTTTTATGCGCGACTTGCCAAGGGTGAGACATTCGACTGGCTGACACCGGTGGCGATGCCGAAGGGGTCGCCGCTGCGGGTGTGGCGGATCAAACCTGAAAGCTCGCCTTGATCCCATCAATCACAAACTGTGCCGCCAGCGCCGCGAGGATCACACCCAATATCCGCGTGATCATCGCTTCCAGCCGGTAACCAAGCAGCTTCATCAGTGGGCCGGCGATCAGCAGGCAGAGCATCGTCAGGACGAGCACCGCTGCCAACGCGCCCAGCACCGTCAGACTTTCAGGCAAACCGTTGCTGCGCGACGTCAACAGCATGGCGCTCGCAATTGATCCCGGCCCCGCGATCATCGGGATACCCATCGGAAAGATCGAAATATCCTCATGCTCTTGCGCCATTACGTCCTGCGCGCGGTTTTCGCGGCGCTCAGTGCGCTTTTCAAACACCATGTCGAGCGCAATCAAGAAGAGCATGATGCCGCCTGCAATCCGGAACGCATCAAGGCTGACACCGAGCGCGCCGAGAAAAGCCTCGCCAAAAATCGCAAAGACAAACAGAATTGACGACGCCACGACAACCGACCGGATCGCCATGCTGCGCCGGTGCGATGGCGGCGCGCCCGACGTCAGGCTGGCAAAAATCGGCGCGCAGCCCGGCGGGTCGATGACCACGAAAAAAGTCACGAATGCCGAGATGAAAAGTTCGATCATCGGGCGGCAACCGTAATCAACGAACCGTATCCCCGAGCGCAGCCGAGGGGCACAGCCGAGCGCAGCCGAGGCGCTCCTGGCACGTGCGCAGTTCTCGGCTGCGCTCGAACTTGTCCCTCGGCTGCGCTCGGGAAGGCGGTGTTGCTCGTAAGGATCATTTGACGCCAATGGTTTCGTAAACGACGAGCTTCCACCCGGCCGCGCCGCGCCATTGCCAGACGCGCAGGTCATGCGCACCCGCTTCGCCGCCGATCAGCGCGCGGCTGGCCCACGCCAGCGTCCAATCGTCCGAATGGCCCGAGGCGAGCGCGGCACCAAATTTTGTTTTTGGCAGGCTGACAGGGCCACGCGCCGGCATCGCGTTTTCAGTCTGGACGAGGACATCGGCGGCGGCATCGGTTGCGAAAGCGGCAGCGCCATCGACTCCAGCCTTGGCCGCGACGCTGGCCGCAAGCCGGTCGTAGGCAACGCCGCGCGCCGCCGCGCCCGCTGCTGACGCGCCTTCGCAGGTTGTCGCGATGACGGCGGGCTTGTCCCCCGCCGCGACCAGTTTGGGTGTGTTGCGGCCATGATCGAGCCGCCAGCGATAGCCCGCCCCAGTTTTTTTCCAGATCGTCGTGAATGTGCCAAATCCCGCCGAACCCGCGCGGACCCACGGGCCCGTGCTCATGCCCATCGTTCCGTCGCACGAGGCCGCAACCGTACCGGGCCACCACATGACGGGAATGGCAGGTTCTTTTGCGTTGGCGAGCGCTTTGCTGGCGAGCTGGACATCGGGGACGAACATCAGGCCGTCGGGCGCGGCGGTCGCGCGAAATGCTTTCCATTGCCCTTCGACTTGCGCACGGCGGGCAAAGTCGCGCTCGGCGGCGATGATGGCATCGGTGTGCGTCACAAACAGCGTCGGTGGTGCCGGAACAATCGTGGCGGCGGCAGCAGCGAGAGCAAGCAGGAACATCATGATACTCCTTGGCGACGTTGACTGGCCGTCAACGTATTTTGCAGCAAGCACGCAATCGTCATCGGCCCGACACCGCCCGGCACTGGCGTGATCGACCCCGCGACTGCGCTGACTTCGTTAAAGGCGACGTCGCCGATCAATTTGCCGTCAACGCGGTTGATGCCGACATCAATGACGCAGGCGCCGGGCTTAATCCAGTCGCCCCTGACCAGTTCGGGTTGCCCGACCGCTGCAACAACAATGTCGGCACGGCGGACGACATCGGCGAGATTTCGCGTCCGGCTGTGCGCCATCGTCACCGTGCAATTGGCAGCGAGCAGCAATTGCGCGACCGGCTTGCCGACGAGAATCGACCGGCCGATAACGACGGCATTCTTGCCCGAGACATCGCCCAGCTGATCCTCGATCAGCATCATGCACCCGAGCGGCGTGCAGCTGACCAGCCCCGGCAAGCCCGACGCCAGCCGTCCGGCATTGACGACATGCAGGCCATCGACGTCCTTGTCGGGGTCGATCGTGTCGATCACCGCGAGGTCGTCGATATGTTCGGGCAGCGGCAATTGCACGAGGATACCATCGACATTGGCGTCGGCATTCAACCGCTCGACCAGCGCGATCAGGTCTGCCTGCGCGGTGTCGGCGGGCAAGCGATGCTCGAAACTGAGCATCCCGACTTCGACCGATTGCTTGCCCTTCGACTTCACATAAACCGCGCTGGCGGCATCATCGCCGACGAGCACGACGGTAAGCCCCGGCTGACGCGGCAATGCTTTAACAGCTTCGGCGATCTTGCTACGCAGTTTGGCGGCAAACACTTTCCCGTCGATGATCGTTGCGGCCACCTCAGACTGCTGACAACATGTTGGGCAGGATCACATTCATGAGAATATACAGGATAAGCAACACGACCATCGGCGACAAATCGAGCGCCCCGAAATCGGGCATGATCTTGCGGATCGGGCGATAGAGCGGTTCGGTCATCTTATCGAGTGCCTGCCAGATCGAGCGGACGAAATCATTGTGCGTATTGATGACATTGAACGCGATCAGCCACGACATCACAGCCTGAACCACGATGATCCACCAGATGACAGTGAGCAGGATGTAGAGGATTTGGATAACGGCGACCATGTGCGACTTTCAGCTTTGAGTATGCCTTGCTGCTGCGCGCTTTAGCGGGGTGCGGTTGGAGCGGCAACACTCCCCTCGTCATTGCGAGCGCAGCGAAGCAATCCATCGTTGCACTGTTCGACTGGATTGCTTCGCTGCGCTCGCAATGACGGACGTTATTTACGCCCGCACCAGTGTCCCCGCGCCCTTGGCCGTAAAGATTTCAATCAACATCGCATGCGGCACCCGCCCGTCGAGGATAACCGCGGCACCAACGCCGCCCTGCACCGCGCTCACGCACGTCTCCAGTTTCGGAATCATCCCGCCCGTGACCGTCCCATCGGCACGCAGCGCGGCAATCTGTCCCGGGTCGAGATCGGTGAGCAATTCGCCCAATTTGTCGAGCACACCCGCGACATCAGTGAGCAGAAACAGCCGCGTTGCGCCCAGCGCCGCCGCGACCGCACCTGCCATCGTGTCTGCATTAATGTTGTAAGTGTGCCCATCCGCACCCACGCCGATCGGCGCGACCACGGGGATCATCCCCGCACCCGAAATCGTGTCGATGACCGTGCGGTCGACCTGCTTGGGTTCACCGACAAAGCCCAGGTCAATGACGCGTTCGATGTTGCTGTCGGGATCGCGCGCTGTGCGTTCGATCTTTTCGGCGCGAACGAAATTGCCATCCTTGCCCGATATGCCGACAGCCTTTCCGCCTGCACTCGCGATCCAGCCGACCAGTTCCTTGTTGATCGCGCCCGACAGAACCATTTCGGCGACTTTGGCGGTCTCCGCATCGGTGACGCGCAAACCATCGACGAACGAGGACTCGACGCCGAGTTTCTTAAGCATCGCCCCGATCTGCGGCCCGCCGCCATGCACCACCACCGGGTTAATCCCGACTGCTTTGAGTAGCACGATGTCCTCAGCAAAATCCTGCGCCGCCTCCGGATCGCCCATCGCATGACCGCCGTATTTCACGACGAAGGTCTGGCCCGCATAACGCTGCATATAGGGCAGCGCCTCGACAAGGATTTCGGCCTTGGCGAGGAGGGACTTGTCGGGCCAGGAATGATCAAGACGCTGGCGGCTCATTGCTGGGTTTCCTTGGTGTCCAGCTTCCTGCCCAGCGCGACAAACGCTGTGATGAGCGGCGGCACGAGCAGCACCGACAGCACGACCTTGGCAAGCATTTGCCCGCCGAGCAGCGCACCAATCGGAAAGATGCCATAAAAGGCGATGGTCACGAACAGCAATGTATCGACGATCTGGCTCAGCACCGATGCAATTGCGCCGCGCACTGCCACAAGCCGGGTGCCGCTGCGCAGCCGGTCAAAAATCGCGACATTAAGGCTCATCGACACGCCGTATGCGACAATGCCGGCGATCCAGATACGCCAGGTCGATCCCATCATCAGCGAAAAGGCGGCCGCGCGTTCCGGTTCCATTTTGTCCGAAGCCGGAAGTGCGAGAACTGCAATCGCCAGCAGGATCGACAGGATAAGCGGCACGAAACCGAACCGGACGAGCGCATTGGCCACACGTTGGCCATGAAGTTCGGCAGTCGCGCTCGACACGATCACCAGCAGCAGAAACGCGAAGATGCCCGCTTCGACCGCGAGCGGACCCAGCGCGACCTGCTTGTTGCCCAGCACGCCCGCCAGGCACACCATGCCGCCATAGAAAACCGAAAAGGCGAATAGCGAGCGGGGAACGGCAGGGGCGGGTGCGGCGACACTGGTCATTGCGATCTGCTATCGGGTTTGCGGGCGATATAAAACCCCTGTCCTACACGCCCCCATCCGTGCCAAGAAGGCTGCGATGACAAGCTCATACCCCCCATCGCCGTGCGCCTTTGCCTCAATGCCGGAAAATGAGATTTTATGGCGCGCATAGTGTCAACTTTGTCAACTTCGGGACGCGACGTGCATGAATCATAATTTGATGGGTCTTGTCGGGATCGCCGTCTTGCTTGCGATTGCCGTTTTGCTGTCAACCAATCGCAAGGCCATTCGCCTGCGCGTGGTGGGCGCGGCGTTTGCGTTGCAAGCCGCGATTGCCGTGATCGTGCTCTATGTGCCTGCCGGACAGGCCGCGGTGCAGGCGATGTCCAATGGCGTCGTCAAATTGCTCGATTATTCGAAAGAAGGGTCGAAGATTGTTTTCGGCAATGATCTCGTCAGCTCGCCCTATGGCGCGGGGTTCGCGATCAGTGCGCTCCCCGCCGTGGTGTTTTTCGCGGCACTCATTGCGATCCTCTATTACTTCGGGATCATGCAGCTGCTGGTCAAATGGATCGGCGGCGCAATTCGCATGATCACTGGCATTTCACGCGTTGAATCGCTCGGCGCCGCCGCCAATATCTTCGTTGGGCAGAGTGAATCGCCGCTTGTCGTGCGCCCCTATCTCGCCACGATGACGCCGTCGCAGATTTTTACGATCATGACTGTGGGGTTTGCCGGTGTCGCGGGGACGATCCTGGTGCTCTATTATCAGGTGTTGGGGCCGCTCGGCCCGCAACTGCTGCCCTATCTTGTCGCGGCCAGTTTCATGTCAGCGCCCGGCGGGATACTGATGGCGAAGATCATCATGCCCGATGATCCCAAGGACGCAGGCGTCGATCCCGTCATTGAAGGTGATATTACGTTCGGCGAGGAGCGCCCCGTCAACATCTTCATGGCCGCCGCCGACGGTGCGCAGACCGGCGTTAAGCTCGCGGTCGCAATTGCGGCGATGGTGCTGGCTTTTACGGCACTGGTGGCGTTGGCAAACGGCATGCTGGGCGGGGTCAGCGGGCTGTTCGGCTATCCCGACCTGACGTTCCAGAAGGCGCTGGGCACCCTGTTCGCGCCACTCATGTTCCTTATCGGCGTGCCGTGGGACGAAGCCTTGCGCGCGGGCGGCCTGTTCGGGACAAAGATCGTTCTGAACGAAGTTGTAGGGTTCATCGAACTCAGCGGACAGATCCAGACGCTGTCGAAACATACGATTGCGATTGTCACCTTCTCGCTGTGCGGTTTTGCCAACTTCCTGTCGATTGCGATCCAGATTGCAGTGACCGGCGGCCTTGCGCCCAATCAGCGCCCCGTGATCGCGCGCTTCGGGTTGCGCGCGCTGGCAGCGGGAAGCTTGTCAAACTTGATGAGTGCAGCACTCGCCGGGCTGCTGATCCCGGCCTAGTGGCGTTGATCGGCCTCCGGCTTCCCATCGGCGCACTCTTTCGCTAAGGGGCGGCAACTTTGTGATACTCAAGAATTGAAAAGGGCTGCATGGCCAAGGAAGAACTTCTCGAAATGCGGGGGATGGTGGTCGAACTGCTGCCCAATGCGATGTTCCGCGTGAAACTCGAAAACGACCATGAAGTGCTCGGCCATACGGCCGGCAAGATGCGCAAGAACCGCATCCGCGTCTTGGTGGGTGACGAAGTGCTGTGCGAAATGACCCCATATGACCTGACCAAGGGCCGGATTACCTACCGGTTCAAGTGAGGGCAGGCATGATGCCGCGCCTTGTTCTTGCTTCTGCCAGCCCACGACGTCTCGATTTGCTTGCGCGGATTGGCATCGTGCCGGATGCGGTTGATCCTGCCGATATCGACGAGAGCCCGTTGGCCGGAGAGTCGCCGCGTTTGCATGTTGCGCGTCTCGCAGCGGCCAAAGCCGAAGCAGTCGCTGTGCGTCACCCCGACGCTGTAATCCTCGCTGCCGATACTGTCGTGGCTGCGGGACGCCGCATTTTGCCGAAAACGGAGGATGACATGCAGGCGCAGGAATGCCTCAAACTGCTTTCGGGTCGCCGCCACCGCGTTTTGACAGCGGTGACGGTCATTGCAGGGGGTCGGGCCCGGCATCGCCTTTCGAATAATATTGTCACCTTCAAACCACTGACCGCTGCCGAGATTGATGCCTATATTGCGACCGATGAATGGCGTGGCAAAGCGGGCGGCTATGCGATCCAAGGACATGCAGAAGCGTTTGTCCGCTTCCTGTCGGGTAGCCATTCAGGGGTTGTCGGCTTGCCACTTTTTGAAACGCGCAATTTGTTATTGAGCGCAGGCATTGGCTGAATGGCTTTACGAAGCGGGCATCGGGGAGTGCCGCGCCGCCCTGGTCGACGACGGCGTCATTATCGAAGCACAGATCGAAGTACCCGGCTTGCGCGCAGGGACAGTATCTGACGCACGGCTGACGTCGATCCTTGTGCCGGGTCGGCGCGGGATCGCGACAATAAGCGATGGCACCGAAGTGCTGATCGAGCCATTGCCAAAGGTCACCGAGGGTGGTTCGATCCGTGTCGAAATTACGCGCGAGGTCATCCCCGAGCCCGGTGCACAAAAGCGCGCAAAGGGCCGGACCAGCGAGGCAGATTGTCGCGCGGGCCCCAATCTTGCCGCGCGGATCGGGCCGCATGTTGTTGTTGATCGGCACGGCGCCGATTTGCTTGAAGAAGCGGGATGGTCCGAATGTCTTGAGGATGCCGCACGTGGTATCATTGCCTTTCGGGGCGGAACACTCCGCCTGTCGCTGACGCCGGCAATGACGTTGATTGACGTCGACGGCGACGATGCGTTGGCGGGCGCGCGGGCGGCGGGCCAAACAATCCGTCGCTTTGGGATTAGCGGCAATATCGGGATCGACCTGCCCACAGTCGCTGGTAAAGCCGCGCGCCAAGCGATTGCCGAAGCGTTCGATACTGCGCTGCCTCACGCTTATGAGCGCACCGCAGTTAATGGCTTTGGGTTCCTGCAAATTGTCCGGCCCCGCGTCCGCACCTCGCTTTGCGAGATACTGCAATATGATCGTTTTGGCGCGTCGGCGCGGCGCATGATCCGGCGTGTCCAACGGTCTGGTAAATTTGGTGCGACTGAAATTAGCGCAAGCGCAAAAGTCATCAGCGCATTTGAGTGCAATCCTGAATGGATCAATCATTTATCCCGTGATCTCGGTGGACCCGTCATATTGTGTATTGAACCATGACGATTCAGTTTTTTATAAGATATCACCGAATCGGTTGACTCATTTGTAAACCGAAACAATCCTGTACTCTTTCGACATCGCGAAAGGGGCGCGGGTCTTGGACTATTGGCTTGGCATCATTGCTTCTGAGCTAACATTATTTGCTGCCATCGGTTTTCTGGTTGGTGGTATTGATGACATCCTCGTCGATTGTATTTGGCTTGGGCGAACAATGTGGCGTCAGCTGACAGTGTATCGACGTCATCAACGTGTAAACGTCGCGACCTTGAACCCGCCCACTATGCCGGGCCGAATCATTATTCTTGTTGCGGCGTGGGATGAAGCGGCCGTCATTGGGCGAATGCTTGACTACGCAGTGCGAACCTTTGATCACGCCGATTATTGCATTTATGTCGGCTGTTACCCGAACGATGGAGCAACGATCGCGGCGGTTGAGGCGCTCAGGTCAACGAAAGTTCGCATCGTGGTGGGCGCCATACCCGGACCAACGACCAAGGCTGATTGTCTGAATATGTTGTGGCGGGCTTTACGCCACGATGAGCAAGTCGAAAGCTTTCGGGCCAAAGCCATCGTCCTTCATGATGCCGAGGACATTGTTCATTCAGCGGAATTGCAAGTCTTCGATACACTGATTGAGCGGTTTGGGCTGGTCCAACTTCCCGTTTTGCCGCTGCCCGATGCGCAATCGCGCTGGATCGGCGGGCATTATAGCGACGAGTTTGCCGAGGCGCATGGCAAGACAATTGTCGTCCGCGAAGCGATCGGCGCAGCAATCCCGGCGGCGGGCGTAGGCTGTGCGTTTTCGCGTGATCTGCTCGAACGTGTTGCGAATATGCGGGGCGGAGATCCCTTTGACCGCGACAGTCTGACCGAGGATTATGAGATTGGGTTGCGGCTGGCAGACTTCGGTGGTCGCGGCGCTTTCGTCCGGTTGCCGGGTGCCGGTCCGCAGTCAATGGTTGGTGTACGCGCCCATTTTCCCGCGACGCTCGAAGCGGCCGTGCGTCAAAAATCGCGATGGATTACCGGGATCGCGCTGGCGGGGTGGGACCGGCTCGGCTGGCGCGGCGGTTGGGCGGAGGCATGGATGCGCGCGCACGACCGCCGCGCGCTTATCGGGGCTGTCGTGCTGCTCGCGGGTTATGTCGCGCTGGCGCTCACAGCGGGGTTATGGGCTGCGCATATCGCTTTTGGCTCGATGCCACCCGCAATCACGCCCACGCTTGAAGTCCTTCTGTCGCTAAGCGGCTTCGTCCTCTTGTGGCGGCTCGCCGTGCGCTGTTTCTTTGTGACCCGCGCCTATGGCTGGCGCGAGGGATTGCGAGCCATTCCCCGCGCTGTGATCGGTAATGTCATCGCGATTATGGCAGCACGGCGCGCGCTGTGGCTTTACCTGCGGATGCGGCGCGAAGGGATTGTTCGGTGGGACAAGACGGCGCATGCTTTCCCAGACGTCATGCCCGCCGAGTGACGACCACGAGCCGTCCATTGCGTGCACTGGGGCTTTTGCTCGGTGCATGGACCACGGTTCGCGTTGTGGCACTATGGCCCGATGGGACAGCCGCAGAATTGCCATCGATGGATGCGGCACGGGCTGCGCCCGGCACGCCTATTGTGGCTGTCCCGCTGGACGACGACGTGTCCCTCTTCGCCAATCGGCCTCTGTCTAAGGGCGGCATGCACATACTTCGGCAGATGCGTGGCGCCGCAGCGGTTCGGCAAATGGTCGAACGGGCCGTCGCGTCGCAGCAGCAGACACAAAGCGTAGCCTCTGAACTTTTGCTCACGACCGAGCGCCCCGGCGAAATTAGTGACGCTATTGTTCCTGGCCTTCCTACTGCCGCCCCTACCACCACCGCGCACAACCGCCTCTCGGGCTCGGCATGGGCTCTGATGCGCGGTAATGGTGCGCCGTCGCTGGCATCGGGCGGGCAGTTCGGCGGCAGCCAGATCGGGATGCGGATGTTCTACACGCCCGGTCCTGAAATTCTGGCGATCACCGCACGGATCAGCGCGCCGTTGTCACAACCGGTCGGACGCGAGGCAGCGGTGGGTGTTGCGCTCCGTGGGCGCAACCTGGGCATCATTGCGGAACAACGTGTCGCACTCGACAAGGGCGGCCGCGATGCCCCTGCGGTGTTCGCCTATGGTGGTGTGTATGACGTCAAATTGCCGGGCGCTTTGAAGCTTGATGGCTATGCACAAGCAGGTGTCGTCGGCGTCAAATCTCCTGCCGCATTTGTCGACGGGGGTATCAGCGTCGCGCGCACGGTGTTGAGGGCTGACAAGGTCACGCTGTCGGCTGGCGCAGGACTATGGGGCGGCGCGCAACCTGGCGTGTCGCGTATCGATATTGGCCCGCAAGTTGTCGCGCGGATTGCCGTTGCCGAGAATAGTTTGCGTGTATCGGCGGAATGGCGACAACGCGTAGCGGGCAGTGCCGGGCCGGCGTCTGGGCCATCCGTCACAGTCGGCTTCGACTTTTAGGGTGCGCGACTGCCCGCACGTCGCTAGGCGTGGTTGCGGCACATGGACATCTATCTTCCGATCGCGAACCTGTCGGTCAACGCGCTGGTCATCATCCTGTTGGGTGGCGGCGTCGGACTGTTGTCGGGCATGTTCGGCGTTGGCGGTGGCTTTCTGACGACGCCACTTCTGATCTTTTACGGCATTCCGCCCACTGTCGCGGCAGCCTCGGCGGCGACTCAGGTCACTGGTGCAAGCGTCTCGGGTGCACTCGCACATTATCGGCGCGGCGGTGTCGACTTGCAAATGGGAGCCGTGCTGGTTGCTGGTGGCATCCTCGGCGCGATTGCGGGCGCGGGACTTTTTAACCTGCTAACCAGCTGGGGCCAGATCGATACAATCATCCTCATTCTGTATGTGGCTCTGCTTGGCGGCATCGGCAGTCTGATGATGAAAGAGGCATGGACGAGCGTGCGGGCAAAGCTGCGCGGGGAAACGCTGCCCCCCGGTAAACGTCGACACCATCCGCTGGTAGCGGCGCTGCCGCTGCGCTGGCGATTTTATGCCTCAGGGCTCTATATTTCCCCGCTCGCACCGCTTTTGCTAGGGTTTGTGACGGGTATATTGACGGTGCTGCTCGGCGTTGGCGGTGGGTTTATCATGGTGCCCGCGATGCTCTATCTGCTTGGCATGGCAACGCGCGTCGTTGTCGGCACGTCGCTGTTCCAGATCCTGTTTGTGACAGCCGCAACAACGATGGTTCACGCGCTAACCACGCAGGCAGTGGATATTGTGCTCGCGGCGTTGCTCCTTCTCGGCAGCGTCATTGGCGCGCAAGTTGGTGCACAGCTGGCCAACAAGTTTTCGCCTGATTATCTGCGGCTGTTCCTGGCCGCGATAGTCATTGGCGTTGCCATCCGGATGGCGCTCGGCCTCGGGTGGCAACCCGACGAGATTTATACGGTGCAGTTCGTGTGAAGTCGTTGCTTGCCCTGCTGGCCATGTTCGTGCTGACAGCGGCGCAAGAGCCGCTGCTCGTCCCCGATGTATCGCAGCGCGAAGTCGAGATTGCTTATTCGTTCACGGGTGCGGAGTTGCTGCTATTTGGCGCGATCATCTATCCTGGCGGCCTCGTGCCGGATGGGCGCACTGATGTCGCGGTTGTTCTGAAAGGCCCGCCGCAGTCCATTCTGGTGCGCGAAAAGCGCAAATTGGCGGGACTTATCTGGGCAAATGCGGACAGCGCGCGGTTTCGCTCAGCGCCGACATTTTACGCTATTGCCTCTTCGCGCCCGCTTGAAAAGCTGGTCGACGAGCGGACGGCGGCGATTTATGAATTGGGTCTTGGTAACATCCATTTATCGCCCGCAAGTGGCAGCGACCCAACCGAGGCGCAGCGATTTGAAACCGGCTTTGTCGATTTGCGCGCCAGAGGAAAACTATTCGTTGATCGTCCCGGCGCGGTCGAAATCACGCGTGACGTACTGTATCGTGCACGCCTCAGCATTCCTGCGCGTGTGCCCGTCGGTCGCTACACCGCCGAAACCTTCCTGATCCGCGACGGCAAAGTGATTGCGGCGGCAACACGCGACGTCGAGATTCGCAAAACCGGGTTCGAACGATTTGTCGCAACGGCCGCTGTGAAATGGCCGTTTATCTATGGGTTATTCGCGGTCGCTTTATCCGTGGCCTTTGGCTGGGGTGCGGGCGCCTTGTTCCGGCGGCTCTAACCCGCCAGCTTTGCGGCCCGCTTGCGCCAATTCTCGGCGAGAACCGTAAGGGCCGCCAAGGCCGAAACGGCTTCCTTGTTCTTGGTGCCCTCGCCCGCAATCAGAAGGCCGATGACGCGCGCAACGCTCCATTCGGAATGCGGCCGATCAAGCAGGACCAGATCGTCACCCGCCGACACTCGGCCTTCTTCAATCACCCGATAATACCAGCCACATTGCCGCGAAGCGACCATGGCAGCTACTACGCCTGGATCACCCAGCCTGTGCGCCTGTTTCCAGCATGGCTGCCGTCCCTGCGCGATTTCTACCCGTGCGGTGCCAAGTCGATAATGATCACCGATACATGCAATGTCTTCAGTCAGGCCCATGGTCGAGATGTTCTCGCCAAATGCACCGGCCTGATCGAACAGCGGATTGGCGCCGAGGATTTGTTGCCAAAACGCATAATGATCGCGTGGATAATGGTGGATCGCTTTGTCGGGGCCGCCATGAACCGAGAGGTCGGCTTGCTGGTCGCCTTCAATACCAAGCCAAGAAATGGCGCGGGAGCCTTCAACAATCGTCTTGGCAATCGCACTGGATGCGCCGCGTGCGAAGTTCTGGACGCAGCCAGTCAACACCGATTCGATGCGAAACACCATATCTAGCGTGTAGCGCAATCGACTCATCCCGCCACCCATGCGGCTCGTCCCGCGTTTCAGCGGTCGCTATTTCCTCTTAACCTTTCCCCCGCCAACAGGAACACAAGGGATCGCAAGGGGTATCGACAATGCGGGTTTTGGCACCGATTATCGGGTTGGGCGCGATGGCGCTTACCCTGCTCACGCCAGCACCAGCATCCGCCCAGTACTGGCAATGTGTCGGTTATGCCCGCCAAGTCAGTGGCGTCGAAATTCGCGGCAATGCCAACACATGGTGGGGCCAAGCTGAAGGGCGCTATGCCCGGGGCAAAGCGCCCAAGACTGGCGCAATCATGGCGTTTAAATCAAGCGGCGGGATGCCGCTGGGGCATGTCGCAGTCGTTAGCCGGATTGTTTCGGACCGAGAAGTTCTCCTCGACCACGCCAACTGGTCACGCGGCGGCAAGGTCGAACGTGGCGTTCGCGCCATCGACGTGTCGGATGCGGGCGACTGGAGTGCCGTCAAGGTGTGGTTCGGGCCGATCAGTGATCTCGGCAAACGCGTGAACCCGGTGGCGGGATTTATCTATCCCGAAGAGTCAGACGAGGGCGTCGCGCCGCGCATGCAGATGGCGCGCGCACCCCTGATCGGCAAGGATGTTGTCCAGCTTGCCATGCTCGAGCTGAATACCAGCCGCTAATCGGCAGCTTTGGGCTCGTCCCGATACCACACTTCCACCGGGCCGGTCAGCTTGATGGTTAGCGCCGCACCTTTGCGATCAACTTTTTTGCCCAACGCCACGCGGATCCACCCTTCGGAGACGCAATATTCGTCGACATCGTTGCGCTCGACGTCTTTGAAGCGGACGCCGATGCCGCGCTCGAGTGCTTCGGCGTTGTGGAAAGGCGAGCTGGGATGCGCAGCGATGCGGTCAGGGGGGGCGTTTGTCATACGCCGTTCGATACAGGATTTGTCGCTTTCGGCAACTATTCGGCGTCGGCTTGCACCTGCGGATGGGCATTTGCGAACGCGGTGAGCGCCATGCAGGCATCGAAAATACGGCTGATGACAGGATAGGGCGTCATGTCGAGTTGGTAAGTACCGGCGTTGACAACTTGCGGGACAAGCAGAATGTCGGCCAAGCCCGGCGTTTCGCCATAGCAAAATTGGCCCGTGCGCGAATCATTTGCGAGTGTCGCCTCAATCCCCGCAAAACCCGTTGCGATCCAATGGGTATACCATGTGGCAATAGCTGTTTCGTCTGCTCCGAAATTGGAGCGGAGATATTTCAGAACACGCAAATTATCGATGGGGTGAATGTCACAAGCGACACTTTGCGCCAGCGCGCGGACATAAGCGCGCTCGGCCGCGCCATCAGGAAGGAAGGCGGGATCGGGATGCGTCTCGTCAAGATATTCGATGATCGCGAGCGATTGCGTTAGAACTGTGCCGTCATCATCGAGGACTGGGATCAACCTGTGCGGATTGATCGCGCCGAACGTGGCCTCAAGATGCGCGCCGTCACGCAAATGCCATGCGGTACTCTCATAAGCGATGCCCTTGAGATTCAGCGCGATGCGGACACGAAATGATGCGGACGACCGGTAATAGCCGTGCAGGATCATTTAATGGCCCCGACTAATGACGATGACCTGCTTTGAGCTTGTAACGCGCACCTTCAAACCTATCGAAAATCCCCGCGATGGCCGGATGATCGACTGGTTCTTCGCTGTCATCGACAATCAGATTCTGCTGGCTGACATAAGCAACATAGTTACTGTCCGCATTTTCGGCGAGCAGATGATAAAAAGGCTGATCCTTCGACGGCCGGATCGATTCAGGGATCGATTCATACCATTCTTCGCTGTTGGCAAAAACCGGATCAACGTCGAAAATAACGCCGCGAAAATCAAAGTGGCGGTGACGCACGATATCGCCAATATCAAAGCGGGCATGCGCGACAGGCGGAGCTTTCAGGTTTTTGCGCGGTGATTGTTGGATATTCATTACTTCAATTTAGGGCTTCTTGCGCACAACACAAGCTCCCGAGGCTCTTCGGCAAGCTCAGGACAGGCTTGGCAAGCAGACTTCGCTTCGCTAAGCGCCACGCTTCGATTTCGCCAAGGCTCGTTGTTGACAGCCTTGTCCTCTGCGGAGAGGTGGCTGAGTGGTCGAAAGCACCGCACTCGAAATGCGGCGTGCCCGTGAGGGTACCCAGGGTTCGAATCCCTGCCTCTCCGCCACAATGATCACAATTGATGCCCTGTGCGGTCGCGCTTGGTGGCGAGATAGCGTTCGTTGTGCGGGTTGGCGGGTAACTGGTGCGGCACGCGCTCGACGATGATTATGCCGGACGCTTCGAGCCCCGTAACTTTTGCCGGGTTATTGGTTAGCAAGCGGACGCGTGGCATGTTGAGTAGCGCGAGCATCTGCGCTGCGACGCCGAAGTCCCGAGCATCAATGGCAAAACCCAGGCGGAGATTAGCGTCGACCGTATCATAACCCTGATCCTGAAGTTGATAAGCGCGTAGCTTGTTGATCAGGCCGATCCCGCGCCCTTCCTGTCGTAGATAGAGCAGCAAGCCCCAGCCGCTTGTCGCAATCTCATGCAGGGCAGCGTGGAGCTGCGGCCCGCAGTCACACTTAAGGCTGCCCAAAACATCGCCCGTCAGGCATTCGCTGTGCAGGCGGACAAGCGGTGGCAAGCCGTTGGGCGTGCCAATAAGGAGCGCGACATGTTCTTCGATGGTCTCGGGGCTGCGGAAGGCGACGATCTCGGCGGTCGCGGACGCAGCGACGGGGAGGAAGGCGCGGGCAACGATAGCAAGGCGTTCGGCGTCGTCATAAGCGGCGATGTCTTGAGGCGCTGTCGCGGCGTCAACGTGACCATCATCGCGCACATAGAAGGCGGGAAGGATGCCAGTGAGGCGGGCGAGTTCGAGAGCTGCTTTCGTTTCCAACTCCTGTTTATTATCAACAAGATGGAATGGCCCCTGAAAGGGATTGGCAAGGTCGGTCGCGGGGTCAGCGAGAGCGCGGGCGGCAGGGAGCGTAAGCCACGGCGTCCGCGCGACGATGACGGGTCCGGCACAGTCTCCCGCAGCGCGTTGGTTGGTGAGTTTAAGCGTCGCGGCGCGTGATCCGGCGAGCAAGATGTTGGCCGAGCCATCGGGATCGAATGTAGCCAAACGCGCGTCATCCGCCGTTTCGATGGCAAGCAGATGCAGCGACCCGACCGCGACCGGCCAACCGCGGCGGAGCGCGTCAATGGCGCGCGCGGCAGATTTGGGATCGCTCAGAACGCAAACTCGGTAACAAGCGGCACGTGATCCGACGGTTTTTCCCAAGCGCGGCAGGGTTCGTGCACCTGATGCGCGACAGCTTGCGCCGCGACATCGGGCGTGGCCCACATATGGTCGAGCCGTCGTCCGCGATCCGACGCCGCCCAATCCTTCGCGCGGTAACTCCACCACGTATAAAGCCGCTGTGGCGCGGGATAGAAATGGCGGCCAAGGTCAGTCCAGTTGCCCGCCGCCTGAAGCCCGTTCAGCGCCTCGACTTCGACGGGCGTATGGCTGACGACGTTCAGCAACTCGCGGTGGCCCCAGACATCGCTTTCCAAAGGGGCGATGTTGAAATCGCCGACAATGATTGTGGGTTCAGCCAGCGTTTCGGACCAGCGCGTCATCCGCTCGACGAAATCGAGCTTCTGGCCGAATTTGGAGTTGAGATCGCGGTCGGGAATATCGCCGCCCGCCGGAATGTAGACATTCTCGAGTCTGACGCCGTTTGGCAGCCGCGCGCCAATATGCCGCGCTTCGCCATTGTCCTGCCAGTCGTGGCGGCTGTCCTCCGCCAGCGGAACTTTGGAGAGGATCGCAACGCCGTGGTGCATCGGCTGGCCACAGAGCGTCTGGTGCGCGTAGCCGAGCCGGTAAAACACATCGACAGGGAAAACCGCGTCCATCGCCTTGGTTTCCTGAAGGCAGAGAACGTCGGGGGCTTGTTCGATGAGGAAGCGCTCAACGATCCCGATACGGGCACGGACCGAATTGATGTTCCAGGATGCGATTTTCATGGGGGCGGGTCTAGCGGGCGGCGGGGTGGTGCGCCAGACCTCGTTGGCTATCACTGCGCGCTTGAACCCGGCTAGGTCAGACATTGCGGCGCACGCTTCACGAAGAATAGCCGTGCTCCGCATCAAGTGCGGTGTGCCGGGTGAGGTACGTTCCGGGAGCGCTTAGGATCGCTTGAAAGCGCAATTGCGATGCGACATATCTCTGGCCGTGAGCATAGTCAGGAACCTCCAATTCATTTGCGCGTCACTTGTGGTGCCATCAAGCGCGAACGCGCAGACCTTATCCATCGGCCACGAGGTTGTGATCCGAAAGAGTTACGAAAACTCGATCGAGACGAGCGACGGATCGTCTTCCGGAAGTTCCAGAGGCAGCGATAGCATATTGCAGCGTTTGGTCGCGACGCGCGAAGGCGGCTTGGAGTTTATTTACGACTTGCCAAAGTCCGCAACGAAAGAAGATAGGGCGCGTAGCTGGCAATTCCCGGCGCATGTGTTCCAGCCAAATCAGGGTTCGCTAGAGCTATTAAATAAGGGGGATCTGGAGTCCCGGCTGGCAACATGGCTTAAGTCGGCAGGATGGGACCGGTCGGTTTGTGGTCGATGGATTTTCACTTGGAATGCCTTTCTCATTGAATGCGATCCACAATCCGTCATCGAATCAATCAACGCTTTTGACCTGCGCGTCAGCGAACTTCGTGAAGGGACACTCTATTCGGACAGCAATGCAACTGAGCCTCGAGCGCTGGTGCGAAAGCCATCAGAAGCGGGGACGACCAAGTTCATAGCTGAGTTTACGGTAAACCCCGATGCTGTGCGTCGCGCGCGAGCACAGTCAGATGTCGCTGTTGGGGAGATTATCAGAAAGCCCGTTTTGCCCGAGGCTGCCCTCCGTGAACGAATGAAGGAAGAAGTTTCGGGAACCATCTCTATAACGCTGGAGGCGGGTGACGACGGTCAGGTCAGACGGCGCATTCGAGTGACACGGCTCAAGACCAAGCGATCCGACGGTTCAACCGAGACCGAAATCGGCACTGAAACGGTCGAACGATTGTAGCATCTGCTGAAACGCTCTCGGTTAGCTGACGGTAACTTCCCACTTGGTCCGAGTAAACGAAAGGCCCCCGCTCCGGGGGCGTGGAGCGAGGGCCGACCAGCGTTCGTCACGCAGGCGTGTCGCAGTAGCAAATCCAGGCAACAGGGGGGAAAATCCCGTCATCACTAACCGCGATTACTTGCAGATTTATACCCCACTCAACCTGTCGTGAATATGAACACGCCGCCTATTTGCGGGGTCCCAGCGGGCGAGGGTCGCGCCATGTGAACGCTTTGTCGCTGACCGCGACGTTGATCTGTTGGTCAGTCAGGCGCACGGATGTGCGGTTGTTTTGTGCATCGAGCGCGACCCAGCCTTGCAGGCGCAAACCCGATGGCGCGCCGGCATCGCGGGCAAACGCGAGCGTGATCATGCCATATTCTGGACGACGCGGATCGCGCGCTTCGGCAAGGACAATACGGCTGTCGCCGCCAGGCACGATTTTGGCGAAACGGCGCAGGTCTTTGGTTGGATCAAGCAAAACACCGAGCGGTGAATTGCCGATGGGCCAGCGCGAGACCTGCTTCACCGAATAATCGACAAACGTAAGCGCCTTGCCGTCGCCCACAATGAGCAGCGGGACACCCGCCTGATACTGGAAACGGATTTTGCCCGGGCGTTTGAGAGTGAGCGTTCCGGTCAGCACTTTGCCCGCGCGGTCAGTCTGGGTGAACCCGGCGGTCATGGTGGTGACGGCTTTCAGGTGGGCCGTGATGAGGGTGAGGTCATCGGTTTGCGCCGATAGCGGTGCAGTTAGGGTGAGGGCGATCAGAGCGAAGATATTGCGGAATAGTGGCATGGGCACTCCGAAGTATGCACGAATATCGTCATTGCGAGCGCAGCGAAGCAATCCAGGCGGACAGTGCAATCTGGATTGCTTCGCTGCGCTCGCAATGACGGATGAGGCTGCGGTATTGAATGCGCGCTGAACTGCACAAAAACAAAAGGGTCCGGTGCAGTGCTGCGCCGGACCCCTTTTGAGTTTACGAAAAACAACCGCTTATTGCTGGCCAGGAACCAGATTGACGGCAGCATGTTTGCCGCGACGATCAACTTCGATTTCGAATTCGAGCCGATCGCCTTCGTTAAGGCTGGTCATGCCGGCGCGTTCGACGGCTGAGATATGCACAAACGCGTCGGGTTGCCCGTCGTCACGCTGGATGAAGCCAAAGCCTTTCATTGCGTTGAAGAACTTGACGGTGCCGCTGGCTTTTTCGCCGGTCAACGTGCGCTGTGGTGCGCCACCGAAACCGCCGCCGCCGTCGCGCGGCGCATCGCGGTCGCGCGGAGGACCACGATCCGTGACGGGCATTGGCTCCCCATCGATCTTGAGATCAGTTGCAGAGACTTTGCCGCCGCGATCAACAAGTGTGAAGCCGAGCGGTTGTCCTTCTGCGAGTCCGGTAAGCCCGGCTTGTTCGACAGCCGAGATATGGACGAACACATCTTCGCCGCCGTCATCGCGGACAACAAAGCCGAAACCCTTTTGTCCATTGAAAAACTTTACGATGCCGGTGCCTTCGCCGACGACCTGCGCGGGCATGCCACCGCGGGCCCCACCACCGCCGCCAGAAAAACCGCCGCCGCCGCCACCGCTGCGGAAACCACCACCGCCACCGCCACCGCCGCCGCCGAACCGGTCGCCGCCACCGCCGCCAAAGCGGTCACCGCCTCCACCACCAAAGCGATCACCGCCGCCGCCGCCGGAAAAGCCGCCGCCATAACCACTGCTGCCGCCGCCGCTGCCACCTTCGTCACCGAAACTGTCGCGTTTATCACGTCCGCGTCCGCCGCGATCACCGCGGCCACCTTTATTGAAACTCATGCCGTGCCCGTACTCTCTTCAAAATCGCCCGCCTGCTTAATTTAAGAAACATGATGCACCGGACGCGGACAAAATGTCTCCCGGCGCAACGTCATAATACGCCATCCGAGTCGCGATAGCCGAAAACCGCCAATGCTGCGAGCCAAAATCGCTTGCCGCTTCATCTGAGGTAAACCTCATTGCGAGCTTGCAGCTTTGGCCGGTGAGTGCGAATGCAATTTGACTGGCCGCTAAGGACGTTCATGACTGTTTATCTGCATCAGGAAGATTTGCCCGCGGGCGTCCTTGCCGAAGGACCTGTCGCGGTCGATACCGAAACAATGGGCCTGCATCCCGCGCGTGATCGCCTTTGCCTCGTCCAGATTTCGGATGGCGGTGATGACGAACATCTCGTGCGTTTTTCTTCAGCCAGTAATTTCGCTGCGCCCAATTTGAAAGCCGTGCTGACCGATCCGGCGCGGTTGAAGCTTTATCATTTTGCGCGATTCGATTTGGCGTCGATTCATGCCTATCTCGGCGTTGTGGCGGGGCCCGTTTATTGCACCAAGATCGCGTCGCGGCTGACGCGCACCTATACGGATCGACATGGCCTAAAAGAGCTGGTCCGCGAATTGCTCGGGCTGGAATTGTCGAAAGCGCAGCAATCGTCGGACTGGGGCGCCGACGAACTAAGCGATGCGCAAAAGGAATATGCAGCATCCGACGTGCGTTATCTTCACCGGATGCGTGACATATTCGACGTGCGGCTGGCGCGTGAAAAGCGCACGGCGCTCGCGCAAGCGTGCTTTGATTTCCTGCCGGCGCGCGCGATGATTGATCTGGCGGGTTGGGACGAAGTCGACATTTTCGCACATGTCTGACGCCGCCGTTCTCAACCGGGACAAGCGCATTGTTTGGGCGCGCCCGGGCAGTCCGCATGATCGCCTTATCCGATCGTTGAAACTGATTTTGCCGGTCTTTATCGGGGCGCTGGCCGCCGTTTTGATCATCGCGCCGCTCGCCAAGCGCAGTGAAATTAGTTTCCTGCTCGCCAAGGACAAGGTCGACATTGCCAGCGAACGGATGCGCGTTTCCGAAGCGATGTATCGCGGTGAGGATTCGAAAGGGCATCCGTTTACGCTGAACGCAGGCGGCGCGGTCCAGAAATCGTCGAAAGTGCCGATTGTCGAGATGCAGGATTTGTCCGCGCGGATCACGCTCGACGATGGCCCTGCGGTTCTGCAGACGCCCAACGCCAATTATAATATGGACAATGAAATGGTGCGCGTGCCCGGCGCTCTGTTGTTTGAATCGGCGGGGGGATACCGGATGACGACGCGCGGTGTCAGCCTCGACCTCAAGGCACGCAAGCTGGTCAGCGATGGCGCGGTGGAGGGGCGGATACCGCTGGGCACGTTCAGCGCAAACCGGATGCACGCCGACCTGAATGCACGAACAGTCGCGCTCGACGGTCGTGCACGCTTGCGTATTGTCCAAGGCGCGGCCAGAGGGCGGTGATGCGTAATTTATTCGCTCTCGCGCTTGTCGCTACCGCCCCCGCTTCGGCACAGGCGTTGAAAGGGCATAACGCCAACGCGCCAGTCGATGTCGATGCCGACCGGATTGAAGTGCAGGACCGCGCCGACCGCGCGATTTTTTCAGGGAACGTCAAAGTGCGCCAGGGCGGACTGTCACTCGATGCCGCGCGGCTGACGGTTGCTTACTCGCGCGCAGGCGGCGGGCCGACGATCCAGCGGCTTAATGCGTCGGGCGGTGTATCGGTGCGCAGCGCGAGCGAAAGCGCGACTGGCAGTTTTGCGATCTATGACCTCAACCGGCGGCTGATCACGATGATTGGCGGCGTGACGCTCCAACAGGGCGCGAATACGGTGCGCGGCGGGCGGCTGGTCATTGATCTGAATTCGGGCCGTTCGGTGATTGACGGCTCCGCAGTGGGCGGTGGTCCGGGCGTTTCGGGGGGGACCGGCGGGCGGGTCACGGGCCGCTTCTCGGTGCCGCAACGCACCAACTGAGCGGCCCGGCGCGTTTTGGCCATGCACAAACCCTGCCAATTGCCGACATCGTAACACTTCGTTAACCAGAGCCTGCCAGCACAGGACAATAATGGAACCGGCATGAACGACGTCAGCACCCTGATCCGACCCGAAAGCGCCGCAACCGTCGGCAGCGGGCTTGAAGTCGTTTCGATTGCCAAATCCTATGACCGGCGCTCGGTGCTGCATGATATTTCGCTGACCGTCGGGCGTGGCGAAGTGTTCGGGCTGCTCGGACCAAATGGTGCGGGCAAG
Source organism: Sphingomonas sp. (assembly GCA_031417655.1). Classification (GTDB taxonomy): domain Bacteria; phylum Pseudomonadota; class Alphaproteobacteria; order Sphingomonadales; family Sphingomonadaceae; genus Sphingomonas_O. The sequence continues at coordinate 38,663 of JANOVZ010000106.1, forward strand.
ACGACCTGTTTTTACTCAATCATGGGGCTGGTGAAACCCGATTCGGGGCGCATCCTGCTCGACGGCGCTGATATCACCGGGCTGCCGATGTATCGACGGGCGATCCTTGGCCTTGGTTATCTGCCGCAGGAAACGTCGATTTTCCGTGGGATGACCGTTGAACAAAATATCATGTCAGTGCTCGAACTGGCCGAGCCCGACAAAAATGCGCGCAAGGCGCGGCTTGACCAATTGCTCGGCGAGTTCTCGCTCGATGGCTTGCGCGGATCAATGGCGACGGCGCTGTCGGGGGGTGAGCGGCGCCGCTGCGAAATTGCCCGTGCGCTCGCGGCGGACCCGTCGATCATGCTGCTCGATGAACCGTTCGCGGGGATCGACCCGATTTCAATCTCGGACATCCGCGCGCTGATCATACAGCTGAAATCGCGCGGCATTGGCGTGCTGATCACCGACCATAATGTCCGCGAGACGCTCGAGATCGTTGATCGCGCTTGCATCATTTATGACGGCCGCGTGCTGTTTGCCGGATCGCCTGCCGATCTTGTCGCCGACGACAATGTCCGGCGCCTGTATCTGGGCGAGAGTTTCTCGCTGTAATGTCGTGAGACCCGACTTCCCTGAGCTTGTCGAAGGGCTGCCTTTGTTTGAGAGGCATGGTTCAGAAGAAGGGCAGGGCTTCGACAAGCTCAGCCGAGTCGGGGTTGGGGCTGTGCTGTCGTGAGCCTGGCCCCTCGCCTCGATCTCAGGCAGTCGCAGTCGCAGTCGCTGGTGATGACGCCGCAATTGCAGCAGGCAATCAAACTGCTCGCGCTGTCGAATCTCGAAATCGAAGCGTTTATTGCGGAGGAAATGGAGAAAAACCCGCTTCTCGATGGCGGCGCGGAGGAAGTGCGGACGTCGGTTTCCGACGATGGTGACGGTTTTGAAGCGCCAGAGCCCGCGACGGCGGATGAGCTTATCCTAAAAGGCGCAAGCGAAAGCGATGCCCCGCTTGATGCGGATTTTGCGCAGGACACATTTCACCATGATGGCCCGACCGACAGCATTTCGAATAACGGGAGTGGCGAGGACATTGATTTTGACAGTTTCGCCGCCGCCGATGAAAGCCTGATTGACCATCTGAACCACCAAGCCGGCGAAATCCTGGTGGGCGCGGACCTTGCCATTGCGATACAGTTGATCGACGCAATTGATGAGGCGGGGTATTTGACCGTGTCACTGCTCGACACCGCGCACCGGCTCGGCGTGCCGTTGCCAGCGGTCGAGCGGGTGCTCAGCGTGATCCAGAATTTCGAGCCGACCGGTGTAAGTGCGCGGACTTTATCCGAATGCCTGACCCTGCAAGCCAAGGAAGTTGATCGCTACGATCCGTGTATGGCGTTGCTGCTCGACAACCTTGACCTGCTTGCGCTGGGTCGCATCGCGCAATTGCAGCGGATGTGTATGGTCGATGACGAAGACATGGCCGACATGATCCGCGAGTTGCGCAGCTATGATCCCAAGCCCGGCCTGCGGTTCGGGGCTGCGCGGATCGATGCGGTTGCGCCCGATGTTTATGTGCTGGAAACGCCCAAGGGCTGGCGCGTCGAGATCAACAGCGCGAGCCTGCCCAAAGTGTTGCTTGACCGGCGTTACTATGTCGAATTGTCGGCGGGTGCGCAGGACAAGGCGTCGAAGGCGTGGCTCAGCGACTGCCTGACAAGCGCGAACTGGCTGGTCAAGGCGCTCGACCAGCGGCAGCAAACCATCATCAAGGTGGCGACCGAATTAGTAACGCAGCAGGAGGGGTTTTTCCGTCATGGCGTCAGTCATTTGAAGCCGCTGACGTTGAAAGCCGTCGCCGATGTTGTGGGCTTACATGAATCAACAATCAGCAGGGTAACCAGCAACAAATATCTAAGCTGCGCGCGGGGGATGTTTGAGTTGAAGTATTTCTTCACGAGCGGCGTGGCGTCGAGCGAGGGCGGCGAAGCAGCGTCGGCGCTGGCAGTGAAATCGGCCATCAAGGCGCTGATCGCTGACGAGGCGGCGGACGCGATCCTGTCTGACGACACGCTCGTCGATCTGCTCCGCGACAAGGGCTTCGATCTCGCGCGGCGGACAGTGGCGAAATATCGCGAGGCGATTGGCTTGGGGAGTTCGGTACAACGGCGGCGAGCAAGAGCGATTGAGACGAAAGCGGCTTAACACACCCGTCATTGCGAGCGTAGCGAAGCAATCCAGCGTGCGCTGTTCGACTGGATTGCTTCGCTGCGCTCGCAATGACGAAACGCGTTTGCGTTGACTTAACGCCTTCCGATTAGTATCGACGTGGCTTGCTGATGCCCCATCGTCTAATGGTAAGACACCGGTTTCTGATACCGTTTATCGAGGTTCGAGTCCTTGTGGGGCATCCAGCGGTTTAACCAGCGCTCAGTCGCGGGGAAGCCGCTTCATCGCTTTTTCCATCTGCTTGCCCATGCGCTCGCCCATCTGGCGCAGCTCGGGCATCATGTCGGCCATACTACCCGCCATTGCGCCCATTGCGCCCACGGCCATGCGGCTGCCATCGGCGAGTTTGTCACGGAAATTGGGATCGTCACGCGCAATCACGTCACCCAGTGTGCGCGCGCCGTCCCAGTCGCGGTCTGATCGCGACTCAGGGTCGATGCGGGCAATTGCCGAACGCAGCTTGTCGATGCGCAGATCCATGAACATGTCGGCCATCGCGACCATCATGGCCGACATGGCGGATTGCATGCGCGGATCGTTCAATTTGTCGGCCATCCGCGCCATTTCGGCGTCCTCACGATTCCGCGAGTCAGCCAAAGCAGGCGAGGTGGAAACGAGCAGCAAAGCAGCAACAGTCATCAAACGGTGCATCTTAAAGTCCCCTCGGTTCACACGAACCAAGGCGTTCAATAGACGGGATTCGCTTTCGCCAAGCTGAATGCACCTGTCTGCGGCTGTTCAGCTTTGTAATGTGCGTCTGCGCCGCGCCCGCTGGAGCAGAAAGAGCCCGCCGGCGAAAATGCCGATGCTCGCAGGTTCGGGGACTTGGGTGGCGCTATAATTTGGTAGATTCCAAGAACCCTTGAAACCGAGTGAGAAATTGCCCGCATTGCCGCCACCAGGCGCGTTGATTCCAATCGGCACCGATAGACTCAAGTCGGTTGCATTTCCGCGTAACAGGGGACCGCCCGAGCCTTCGTTCGCGAATCCGGCAAACCCGGGCAGCAAAGCGCCGGTGAGGGCGTCATAGTCGTAACCCGGTCCCGAAAAATAGCCAATGCCAAAGCCGCCATCCCTAAATTCAAGGCTGTAGGTATCGACGTTCGAATCATAAACAATCGTGATGCCGCTGCCGCCAAAATCTATGGCGCGGCCAAACGATCCGCTGATGTCGAAATCGCGGCTGACGCCAAAGCCGTTGCCGTTGCCGTTGGGGCCGGCATAGGAAAACCTGTAAATGCCATCGGAGGCCTTGGGCACAGTGTTGGCATCATAATAGGCTTTGGTCGGCACATTAGTCGTGAAGCTAACCGAGACCGCGTCGCCCTTTTTATACTCATAATTTGGGACCGTTCCCATGTAGCGCGCGAGGGTGCCGTCGGGTTGGCGGATCATCAGCGTGTCCGTGACATCGTTGGTGATGACGCCGGTGTATTTCACGGACAATACGCGTGTTTGTGGCGCGCCTTGCGCAAAGGCAGTGGATATGCTGACCGCGATTGCGAACGCATAAACTGCCAACTTTGAACCGATCATCACCACTACCCCGCTGCTGATAATGCGCAGACTAATGATGGCGTGCGCAGAGAGGAAGTCACGAAATACAAGGCGTTGTGCGAAATCGGGACAGCTTATTCCGCCGCGACCTGCGCCTGCGCATCATCCAACGGTTCTGCCAACCGCGAGAGCATTTCCTTTGGGCAGACCTGCCAGAATTTGCCGCGCCACCGGTCCCAATCGTCAAGGACCGCGTTTGACCATTTGCTGTCGGTCGCAATCGCATGTTCGGCGATGAGCGCGCGCGCTTTGGTTTCCCAATAGGTTGAGGCGAGGCGTTGCCAGACGATGCTGTCGGGATTGGCGCGGCGTGCAAAATTATCCTCGGTGTCGAGGATGAAGGCCATGCCGCCGCTCATCCCCGCGCCGAAATTGTCGCCGACGTCGCCAAGGATGATTGCGGTGCCGCCGGTCATATATTCGCAGCCGTTCGCGCCGCAGCCTTCGACCACGACATCAGCGCCGGAATTGCGCACGGCAAAGCGCTCACCCGCGCGACCTGCCGCGAACAGTTTGCCCGAGGTTGCGCCATAGAGGACTGTGTTGCCGATGATCGTGTTGTGCTGGCTGTCGAGCGGCGAACTGACCATCGGTCGCACGGCGATGATCCCGCCGGAAAGCCCCTTGCCGACATAATCGTTCGAATCGCCGAACACTTCGAGCGTGATGCCTTTGCACAGGAATGCCCCGAGCGATTGCCCCGCCGAGCCGCGCAGGCGGACATGGACATGGCCGTCGTTGAGTGCGCTCATGCCATATTTCGCGGTGATCTCCGCCGAAAGCCGCGTCCCGACCGCGCGGTGCGTGTTGCGCACGGTATAGGTCAGCTGCATTTTCTCGCGCCGTTCGAACACCGGCTTGGCGTCATGCAGGATCTGCGCATCGAGACTGTCGGGAACGGGATTGCGGCCGCCCGGCACATTGAAGCGGCGTTTGTCATCATCGGCGTCGACTTTGGCGAGGATCGGGTTGAGGTCGAGATCATCGAGATGTTCCGCGCCGCGGCTGACTTGCCGGAGGAGTTCGGTGCGACCGATCACTTCGTCCAAGGATTTGCAGCCCAGTCGCGCAAGGATTTCGCGGACTTCCTCCGCGATGAACGTCATCAGGTTGATGACTTTTTCGGGTGTGCCGGTGAATTTCGCGCGCAGCCGTTCGTCCTGCACGCAGACGCCGACGGGGCAGGTGTTCGAATGGCATTGGCGGACCATGATGCAGCCCATTGCGACGAGGCTCAGCGTGCCGATGCCGAATTCCTCGGCCCCGAGGATCGCGGCAATGACGATGTCACGCCCGGTCTTGAGCCCGCCGTCAGTGCGGAGTTTGACGCGGTGGCGCAGGCCGTTGAGCGTCAGCACCTGATTGACTTCGGACAGCCCCATTTCCCACGGCGTTCCGGCATATTTGATGCTGGTCTGGGGCGACGCGCCGGTGCCGCCCGTGTTGCCCGCGATCAGGATGACGTCGGCATGGGCTTTGGCGACACCCGCCGCAACGGTGCCAATCCCTGCCGAGGAAACCAGTTTGACGCACACCCGCGCGCGCGGATTGATCTGCTTCAGGTCATAAATGAGCTGCGCGAGATCCTCGATCGAGTAGATATCGTGATGCGGCGGCGGCGAAATGAGGCTGACCCCCGGCGTCGCGTGGCGCAGCTTGGCAATGAATTCAGTGACCTTGAAACCGGGCAATTGCCCACCCTCGCCTGGCTTTGCCCCTTGTGCGACCTTGATCTCGATTTCTTCGGCAGCGCCCAGATATTCGGCGGTGACGCCAAAGCGGCCGCTGGCAATCTGCTTGATCGACGAATTGGCGTTGTCGCCGTTGGGATAGGGCTTGAAGCGGACGCTGTCTTCCCCGCCTTCGCCCGATACGGCTTTTGCGCCAATGCGGTTCATGGCGATGGCGAGCGTTTCGTGCGCTTCGGGGCTGAGCGCACCCAGCGACATGCCAGGCGTGACGAAACGCTTGCGGATTTCGGTGATGGCTTCGACGCTGTCGATGCTGACCGCGTCCTTGGCATAGTTGAATTCGAGCAGATCGCGCAGATAGACGGGCGGCAAATCGCGGACGCCGCGCGCGAATTGCAGGTAGGTCGAGTAACTGTCGGTCCCGACGGCGGTTTGCAGCAAGTGCATGAGTTGCGCCGAATAAGCATGCGGTTCGCCGCCCGCGCGCTGGCGATAAAAACCGCCAATGGGCAGCGTGGCGACGGCTTTGTCGAACGCGGCTTCATGGCGTTCGGACGCGTTTTGATAGAGCGAGACATAGCCTTCGCCTGAAATTTTGGCGGGCATGCCGGGGAACAGGTCGTTGACGAGCGCGCGGCTGAGGCCGACCGCTTCGAAATTATAGCCGCCGCGATAGCTGGAGATGACCGCAATCCCCATTTTCGACATGATCTTGAGCAAGCCGTCGCCGACGGCGACTTTATGGCGCACGATGCACTGGTCGAGCGACATATCGCCGAAAAGCCCGCGCGACTGGCGGTCGGCAATGGCAGCTTCGGAGAGGTAGGCGTTCACCGTCGTCGCGCCGATGCCGATCAAGACGGCATAATAATGCGTGTCGAGGCATTCCGCCGCGCGGACGTTGACCGACGCATAGGACCGCAGCCCCTTGCGCACGAGATGCGTGTGGACAGCAGCAGCGGCGAGCACCATCGGGATAGCGACGCGGGTTTCGGAAACATGCTCGTCAGTCAGGAACAGCTCGCTGCGCCCTTCGCGGATCGCCTGTTCGGCTTCGGCGCGGACGCTGGCAATCGCGGCACGGAGACCGTCTGCACCCGAACCCATGTCGAATGTACAGTCGATCTCGGCAGCGGCTGCCCCGAAATGCGCTTTCAAGCGGTGCCAGTCTAGGTTGGTAAGCACTGGTGAATCAAGGACAAGCACGCGGTCGCGGCCCGAATCCTGATCGAGGATATTGGCGAGATTGCCGAAGCGCGTCTTGAGCGACATCACCTGACGTTCGCGCAAGCTGTCTATCGGTGGATTGGTAACTTGCGAGAAATTCTGGCGGAAAAAATGGCTGATCAAGCGCGGATTGTCCGACACCACGGCAAGCGGGGTATCGTCGCCCATGCTGCCGATCGCTTCCTTGCCCTCCTCGACCATCGGCGACAGGATCAGCTCCATGTCTTCCATCGTCTGCCCCGCCGCAACCTGGCGGCGGACGAGTTCCGCCCGCGGGAAATTAGGCAGTGTTTCGCCCGCGTCAGGCAGTTCCTCAAGCGTCAGGAAGTCGCCGACCATATCCTTGTAGGGCGCCTCGGCGGCCAACCGGTCCTTGATCGCGCGATCCTGATAGAGTTTGCCTTCGTGCAGATCGACGGCGATCATCTGACCGGGGCCAAGCGCGCCTTTCATCAACACGGTCGCTTCGGGGACAACGACCATTCCGGTTTCGGAGCCGACGATCAGCAGATCGTCGTTGGTCAGCGTGTAGCGCAGCGGACGCAGTGCATTGCGGTCCATCCCCGCAACCGCCCAGCGGCCATCGGTCATGGCCAGCGCGGCGGGGCCGTCCCACGGCTCCATGACACTGGCCAGATAGGCATACATCGCGCTGTGTTCGGGCGGCATGTCATGCTTTTCCTGCCACGCTTCGGGGACGAGCATGGTCTTCGCCGTCGGTGCATCGCGGCCACTGCGCGCGATGACTTCGAAGACGGCGTCGAGCGCGGCGGTGTCGCTCGCGCCTGCCGGGATGACGGGCTTGATGTCGTCCGAGGCATCGCCAAATGCCAGCGAAGCCATGCGGATTTCGTGCGCCTTCATCCAGTTCTTGTTGCCGCGGATCGTGTTGATTTCGCCGTTGTGCGCAAGGCAGCGGAACGGTTGCGCCAGCCACCATTGCGGGAACGTGTTGGTCGAATAGCGCTGGTGGAAAATGGCGACGCGCGATGTGAAGCGTTCGTCCTGCAAATCGGGGTAGAAGACCGAAAGGCTCTCGGCGAGGAACAGCCCTTTATAGACGATCGAACGTGCCGACAGCGAGCAGATGTAAAAGCCCTGGATCTGCGCTTCGATCACTTTCTTCTCGATGCGGCGACGGACGAGATAGAGCGTCTTTTCAAACTCATCGATTTCGGTTGTTTTGGCGTTCGGCCCGGCGATCATGATCTGCTCGATCTCGGGCCGCGTTTCCTGTGCCTTGCGTCCGATGACGGACACATTCACCGGCACCTGCCGCCAGCCATAGATGGTGAAGCCTGCATCGATGATTTCGGATTCGACAATCGTCCGGCAGGTTTCCTGTGCGCCCAAATCCGTGCGAGGCAGAAACACCATGCCAACGCCGAGCCAACTATTATCAATCGGCTTGTGCCCGCTCGCGATGATGGCATCGGCAAAAAACGGCATTGGCAAATCAACATGAAGTCCGGCGCCGTCGCCAGTCATGCCGTCAGCGTCAACCGCGCCACGATGCCAGACGGCTTTCAGCGCATCGATGGCCGAAGCGACGACGCGGCGGCTCGCACGGCCATCGGTGGCGGCAACCAGGCCGACCCCGCACGCATCCGATTCAAATTCGGGCCGATACATGCCGTCGCGGGCAATGCGCGCGCGTTCGGTATCGTTGGTCATTTTACTTTTGCCTGAAATGCTTTGATCGTCGCTTTGACACGGGCGGGAAGCGCAGCTTTGACGATGGTGCTGACATCATCGAAGCGGCGAGCTGAGAGCGCTGCGATTTCGGGATTGATCGTTCGGATTTTGGGGAGAAGGCCCGATTTCATCAGCATGGTCAGGTCGCGTTTGGTTGCATCGCTGGGGTTCTGGATCAGGGCCGTTGCTTTTGCGCGGCGGTTTGTTTCAAATTCGGAGGCGGTGTCACCACTTGATGCGGCAGAAACCACAATCATGGCTTGCCCGGTTTGGCTCGAGAAAAAGGTGATCAGCGTGGCGAGTTCGGGTGTCGAAAACTTGCTCGCATAGAGTTTGGCGACGTCGGTCTGAAGCAATGTCAGCGCCGCGCCATAGCCTTTGCGCGCTTCGTCCGAACCCGCAGCGGCAACGGCCTTCGTGATGCCAGGATGCATCTTTTCAAGCGCGAGGATCTCAGCATCGTCTTTCAACTCCTTGGCATAAGCCGCATCAAAGCGCGGGACGCGGATCGCGAGAAACGGCTCACGCGGGAGGATGATGCCCGCGAGTTGCGCGGCCAGCGCCTGAGCCGCGACAGGCGCTGGTGCGACTTGCGCCTGTGCCATAGGTACCAAGAGCGCGACGCTGAGGATAAAGGTGAGCCGCTTAGCCACCGGTCTTTGCCTCGGGCTTCAGCGCTTTGATCTCGGCCATCATCGCATCGACGTCTTTCGGCAGGCGGCTAAAACCCTTCGCCATCAAATCGCGCTGCCATTTCATCACATCGGGATCGTTTGTGATTGTTGCCGCTTGATCAATGTAGATCTGCCCTGTCGGCGTTTCGAAAAAGTTGCGCATTTCACCCAACTGAGCCGGGGTAAAGCGTCGTGCATAAGCGTTGGTCATCGCATCCATCATGCCGGGAAAATTCTCCTTCAGCAGCGTGATCGAGCTTTCCTGTTGGCGCGTCATGAACTTTTCGAAAATGGCGGTGGCACGCTTGTCGCCGCCAAAGGCAGATGTCATTTCGGGACTGCTGGTCATCATTTGGCTGATGTTGGTCATCATACCGCGCATGATGCCATCAATCATCGCTTCGCGCTTGGCGGGCGGCATGATGACATCCATTAGTTGCTTGGCGGACGCGACCCGCGCGGTGTCGAGCGGCGCATCCTGCGCCACTGCCGGACTCGCCACAGTCAGCGCGAGCGCGATCATCACGGATTTTATCATGCGGCTTTCCTCATGGTTGCGGCTTTCGCCTTCAAATAACGGTGCATATGATCAGACACATCGCGACCGTCGCGGATGGCCCAAACGACAAGACTTGCCCCGCGGACAATGTCACCCGCTGCGAAGACACCATCGAGGCTCGTTTGCATTGTTTTGTGATCGACACGCAATGTGCCCCAGCGTGTGACGCCGAGATCCGGCGATCCGAACATTTTGGGCAAGTCTTCGGCGTCGAAACCGAGCGCCTTGATGACCAGATCGGCGTCGAGTTTGAATTCGCTGCCGGGATCGACCTCGGGCGCTCGCCTACCGCTGGCATCAGGCGCACCAAGGCGCATCTTGGCGACACGGACGTCATTAACCGCGCTGTTGTCGCCCGATCCAAAGGCTTCGGGCGCGGAGAGCCAAACGAATTCGACGCCTTCTTCTTCGGCATTGGCGACTTCGCGTTGGCTACCCGGCATGTTGGCGCGGTCGCGGCGATAGAGGCATTTGACCGATTTCGCGCCCTGACGAACGGCGGTGCGGACGCAGTCCATTGCGGTGTCGCCGCCGCCGATGACGACGACGTTCTTGCCCTCGGCGTTCAAAGCACCGCTGTCGAACATCGGCACGGCGTCACCAAAGCCCTTGCGGTTTGACGTCATCAGATAATCGAGTGCTTCGACCAAGCCATCGCTGCCCACGCCCGGCGCCTTGATCGCACGCGCTTTGTAAACGCCCGTCGCGATCAGGATGGCATCATGCTTCTGGCGGAGCGCGTCGAGCGTGGCGTCTCGACCGACTTCGAAATTCTCGTGAAAGACAATGCCGCTTTCTTTGAGCCGGTCGACGCGGCGCATGACGACAGGCTTTTCAAGCTTGAAGCCAGGAATACCGTAGGTTAGCAACCCACCCGCGCGGTCATGCCGGTCATACACGTGAACGTCATAACCCAAGACGCGCATATATTCGGCAGTGGCGAGGCCCGCTGGCCCTGCGCCGATCACGCCGACCGATTGGCCGCGCGAAGGACCGGGAATAAGGGGCTCGACCCAGCCTTCCTCCCACGCCGTATCCGTGATGAACTTTTCGACCGAGCCGATGGTGACCGCGCCGTGGCCCGAAAACTCGATAACGCAATTGCCTTCGCAGAGCCGGTCTTGCGGGCAAATGCGGCCGCAGATTTCGGGCATTGTCGAGGTGCTGTTGCTCAGCTCATAGGCCTCGCGCAGCCGTCCCTCGGCGGTCAGCCGCAGCCAATCGGGGATATGGTTGTGCAGCGGGCAATGGACTGAGCAATAAGGGACACCGCATTGCGAACAGCGTGCGGACTGCTCCTCGGCACTCGGCCCAGCATATTTGTCGGCGATCTCGCGGAAATCCTCGGCACGCAGCGCCGCTTCGCGCTTGTCCGGATAGGCCTGCGCAGAATCGACAAATTTCAGCATCGGGTTTTCGGCCATGGCGCCCTCCGCTTCCCCGACTGAGAGGCAATGTTGAACGAGTCAAGCGATTAGGTAAGTAATTAATACCTATTACAGCAAAGATTACGTCAGAGCGCCTGATTTCCGGGGTTGCGAAATTGTATTAGTCCCGAAACGGTCCTAGCGGTTGATCAGCCAGATCAATGCTGCTGTTCCCGCGATAATCCGATACCAAGCAAAAGGTGCAAAACCGAATCGGCTGACGATGCCGATGAATGCTTTGATGACCACCAGCGCGACAACGAACGAGACGGCAAAACCGATGCTGATGCTCGTCCAGTCAATCCCACCCAAATTGTCGCGGGCCTCCCAGAGTTCTTTGGTGCTGGCCGCGACCATGACGGGCACGGCGAGGAAGAAGCTATATTCGGCGGCCGTCTTGCGATCCACGCCGAGCGACAAGGCGCCCATTATCGTCGCGCCCGAACGGCTGACGCCGGGGATCATCGACAAGCACTGGACAATGCCGATGCCCAGCGCGGTTCTCCACGACATCGTTTCGACCGACCCTTGCGCTGCAGGTTTGACGAAGCGTTCGATGACCAGGATAGCGACGCCGCCGACAATGAGCGCGACTGCGACCGTGATTGGCGATTCAAGCATCGCCTTAATCGCCTTGTAGGCGAAAATGCCAATCACAAGGGCGGGCGCGAAACCGAGGAGAACATTGCGGGTAAATGCTACGGCAGTCGGCTCGAGCCGGACAAGCCCAGCGGCCACCACCATGAACCGTTTGAAATAGAGCACAACCACTGCGAGAATCGCGCCGAGCTGGATCACGATGTCGAACGTCGCCGACTGCGCTCCTTTGAAACCGAGCAATTCACCCGCGAGGATCAAATGCCCGGTCGATGACACGGGGATAAATTAGGTGAGCCCCTCGACGATACCGAGGAGAATCGCAGTAATCGGGTCCATGTCAGTCGACCTTGTCCGCGAAACGACCGTGGCGTTGATATTGGACGAGCCATCCGTCAGCAACCGATTCAAGCGGCGTCGGGACGATCCCGAACGCGCCCAGCCCCTTGGCATCACTTGCCACCACATTGTCCGATTGCAGCATCAGCCACTGGTCTTTGGTCATCGGCGCGCCGGGCAGCCAACCGACCGCTGACGCCATCGTCCCCGCCACGAAATCCGGCATTGCTATAAACGCGCGTTTGCGCCCTGTGGCCTTCGCGATCCAGCGGTTCAGGCCGCTCATGCTGATCACTTCAGGGCCGCCGAGTTCATAAGTTTTGCCGCCGTGCGTTTTGGGATCGGCCAGCCCGGCGGCAATCGCCTTGGCAACGTCGCCGACATAAACCGGCTGGAACTTCGTATCGCCCCTGATGATCGGTATGATTGGCAACATTCGGATCAATCCAGCGAAGCGGTTCACAAACTGATCCTCGCGGCCAAAGACAATTGAAGGGCGCAGGATCGTGGCTGAAGGGAAAGCGGCGCGGACGGCGGCTTCACCCTCGCCTTTTGACTTGCCGTAGGCCGAGGGACTGAGCGGATCGGCACCGATGGCCGAGACTTGCACCAGCGATGCGACACCCGCGGCGGCAGCGGCTTCGGCGACATTGCGCGCGCCATCGACGTGGAAGCCCTGAAAATCGCCCTTGAGGATGCCGACGAGATTAACCACGGCGTCTGACCCGGTGAGCGCCCGCGCGACCGTATCTGCTCTGCGGATGTCGGCAGCGACGAGCTGCGTCTGGCCGAGGCCGCCTTGTGTTTTAAGATACAGGCCTCCGCGTGGATCACGTGCCGCGATGCGCACCCGCGCACCCGATTTTAGCAGTGCCTGCACCACATAGCGGCCCAGAAAGCCACTGCCGCCGAACACTGTCACAAGCTGGTTTGTCATGACCGATGCCCTAGCCGCGCACCCTTTGCATTGACAAGCACGACGTTGCCGCTATCCGCGCCTCCCTACCTTCATGTGCCCGGATGGCGGAATTGGTAGACGCACCAGCTTCAGGTGCTGGCGATCGTAAGGTCGTGGAGGTTCGAGTCCTCTTCCGGGCACCACATTGGCGACGTGCGGCGGATAAACCTGTCACCAATATGCAACGCTTGCAGACGCTCTGACGTTTGGCGCATGTTTGTCCGCGCCAAATGCTTGACCCGCCACGCGCGGATTGCCACGCATTGTCCAGTCATGTCGAGATAAAAGGGGTTCCACGATGCGCCGTTCGCTGCTGCTTGCCACCACGTTAATATCCATCGTCGCGACGCCCGTGCTGGCGCAGACGCCTGCCGACGCTCGCGGGGAGTTGAGCAAGGACGGGCTGGGCGAGATCGTGGTCACGGCGCAGCGGCGCGAGGAGAATCTTCAGGACGTGCCCTTGTCGATCACGGCAGTGCGCGGGGACAAGCTCGACGCGATTGCATCGGGGGGGCAGGACATCCGCTTCCTGTCGGGCCGCGTGCCGAGCCTGATCATCGAATCCTCGTTCGGGCGCACGTTTCCCCGCTTCTATGTCCGTGGCCTCGGCAATACCGATTTCGATTTCAACGCATCGCAGCCGGTCAGCCTGGTCTATGACGATGTCGTTCTGGAAAACCCGATCCTGAAAGGGTTTCCGGTCTTCGACCTCGACCGTGTCGAAGTCTTGCGCGGGCCACAGGGAACTTTGTTTGGCCGCAACACACCGGCGGGGATCGTCAAGTTCGATTCAGTCAAGCCCGGCGCGGACACCAACGGCTATGGCCGCATCTCCTATGGCAGCTACAATGGGGTGAGCGCACAGGGCGCAGTCGGTGGACAGATTGCGGGCGACGCGCTGTCGACACGCATTTCGGCGATTTACCAGCGCCAGGACGGCTATGTCGACAATGTCCTGCCGTCGGGAACGACCAAGGACCGGTTCGAGGGATACAAGGAATTTGCGGGGCGCGTGCAGTTTTTGCTGAAGCCCAGCGACAGTTTCGACGTGCTGCTCGGCGGGCAGGTGCGCTCGCTGACCGGCACCGCGCGCCTGTTCCGCGCCAATGTGTTCACGCGCGGAAAGCAGGGGCTGAACGCGAATTTCAACCGCAACCGCGTGTCGGTGGACGGCAAGAATGACCAGTCGGTCGAGACGTGGAACCTGTCGGCGCGCATGACCTATGACGCGGGGCCGGTGTCGCTGATTTCGGTGACAAGCTATTGGAAGGGCAATGCGACGTCAGTCGGCGATGTGGACGGCGGCTTTGGCGCGAGCTTCCTGCCGCCGGCGCTGACAGGGCCGGGCTATATCCCCTTCACGGCGGAAACGCGTGACAGTGTTCCCGACCTGACGCAGTTCACGCAGGAATTCCGCATCGCAAGCAATGGCACGGGGGCGTTGAGCTATCAGGCGGGGTTGTTCTATTTCGACGAGCAACTTCGCATCGTCAGCGAGAATTATTCGACACTGGGTGATCCCAACAATGCGGCGGGCGGCGTCAATATCTTCGTCGACCAGAACCAGGGCAGCAAAGCCTATGGCGTGTTCGGATCGCTGACCTTCAAAGCGACCGACCAGCTTAGCTTTACGGGTGGTTTGCGGTACAACAATGACAAACGCGACTATGTCGTCGTGCGCAGCCGCGATACGCAGTTTCCGGGCTTCTTGCAGAACCCGCTGGGCACCGTTCGCCGTGCGGTCAAGGAAGACAATCTGACCTGGGACTTGAGCGCGACCTATGCCGCAAGTGAGGATGTTAATTTGTATGCGCGCGTCGCCAAAGGGTATCGCGCGCCGAGCATCCAAGGCCGCATCCTGTTCCCGCCCGCCACGGCCACGCCGCTTGAATCGGGTGTCACAATTGGCAAGTCGGAAACGATCCAGTCCTATGAAGCGGGCATCAAGGCGACCTTCCTCGACGGGCGTGGGCGGTTAAACATCAATGGCTTTTATTATGACCTGAACAATGCCCAGCTTACGGCGGTCGGCGGCGGCGTGAATGCCAATCGCCTGATCAATGCCAAGAACGTGCGGGGCTATGGGTTTGAAGCTGATCTGGAGCTGAAGCCGGTATCCGCGCTGCTGCTGACGGCAGGGCTTAGCTACAACCACACCGAAATCCGCGATGCGGGGCTGACGACAGCGGCATGCGGTGCGGTCCGCACGGATACGTTCCCCAATGTGTCGCTGTGCACGATCCTCGATCCGATTGTGACGCCGGCAGCGCCGTTCTCGGCAGCCATCGTCAACATCAACGGGAACAGCTTGCCGCAAGCGCCGCGCTGGATCGCCAACTGGACCGCGCGTTACGGTGTTCCGGTCGGCAACGGCGAACTCTATGCCTACACCGATTGGGCGTACCGGTCGAAGATCAATTTCTTCCTGTATGAGTCCGTCGAATTGAACAGCAAAAGCCTGCTCGAAGGTGGCTTGCGCCTTGGTTATAAGACCGAGAAGTTCGATGTCGCGGGCTTTGTGCGCAACATAACCGATACAACCGAAGCGGTGGGGGCGATTGACTTCAACAACCTGACCGGTTTTGTGAACGAGCCGCGCATCTTTGGTGTCGAAGTCGGCGTCAAATTCTAGCGATTGAGCAGGCGGGGTCGGTGCGGCCCCGCCCCAATTTGCAGACAGACCGTTGCGCAAGCGCGATATGTTATGTTGTATCCTGAAAACTTACCGACTATGGGCGTGCGGATTATCCTCCGGGAGTTTTTCATGCGTCGTTCCATCTTGTTGTCGAGTGTTGCGGTTTTTTCGTTAAGCGGCGGGGTGGCTTTTGCCGCTGAAGCGCCGCCCGCCGACGATGTCCACGGCGGCGCATCGACCGAGATCATTATCACGGCACCCTATAACCGCGACCGTGAAGCCGTGCTGGCAGGGACGTCGGTGTTAACCGGAACTGAGCTGACGCGGGAATTGCGGCTGACGATTGGCGAAACGCTGGCACATTTGCCGGGCGTGTCGGCGACATCCTTTGGCCCCAATGCCAGCCGCCCCGTGCTGCGCGGATTTCAGGGCGAGCGTGTCCGCGTGCTGAAAGACGGGATCGGCAGCATCGACGTGTCAAACACATCAGTCGATCATGCCGTTGTCGTCAATCCGCTGACGTCTGAGCGTATCGAAGTGTTGCGCGGGCCGGCGGCATTGCTGTTCGGATCGTCGGCGATCGGCGGCGTCGTGAACGTGCTCGACAGCCGGATTCCGCGGCGCGTGCCCGAACATGCGATCCACGTCGATGTGATCGGCACTTATGGATCGGCCGCACAAGAGCGGACGGGTTTCGGGCAAGTCGATCTTCCTATTGGGGGCAAGTTCGTGGTTCACGTCGACGGCAGCTATGCCAAGACCGGCGACCTCGACACCGGCAATTTCATTTTGTCGAAGCCGTTGCGGGCGCAAGCGGCGGCGAGTGCGGACCCCGACATCCGCGATCTGGCGACATTGCGGGGCAAATTGCCCAACAGCGTAGCGACGACGTGGGAAGTGGCGGGCGGCGCGGCGCTGATCCTTGACGGCGGCACGATTGGCGCGTCGTTCAGCCATTATGACAGTCTCTATGGGGTGCCGGTGCGCTATTCGCTCGACCCCGCCATCGAAGCAGAACAGGTCCGATTGAAACTGAAGCAGGACCGCGCTGATTTGCGCGCCGAAGTGAATGTCGGCGGCGGCATTCTCGACACGATCCGCTTTCGCACGGCGTTTGCCGATTATCAGCATCAGGAAATTGACGACACGGGCGCGGTGGGAACGACGTTCCTCAACAAGTCCGTCGAAAGCCGGCTGGAGTTTGCACAGGCCAAGCGCGGCAACTGGCGCGGGGCGTTTGGTGCGCAACTGGCAATTCGCGATTTCAACGTGATCGGCGCGGAAGCGTTCGTGCCCGAAAATACGACACAGCAATTTGGGGTGTTCACGTTGCAGGAAATCGATGCAGGACCGTTCAGGGCCGAAGCGGGGGCGCGGTATGAACGCACCAACCTGAGCGCGGTCGCCAGCCCGACCATCGGCAATCCCGACCTGCGCCGCAATTTCAGCGCGGTTTCGGGATCACTGGGCGCAAGCTATGCATTGGCCGAGGGGGTGCGCATCGGGGTGACCGGATCACATACCCAGCGCGCACCAGCCGCCGAAGAGCTATTCGCTAATGGGCCGCACGCCGGAACGCAGGCCTTCGAGATCGGCGATCCTGATTTCGTGAAAGAAGTGAGCAACGGCGTTGAAGCGTCGCTGCGCGCGTCACGACCAGGCTTTAGTTTTAGTGTGGCGGCCTATTACAACTGGTTCTCGAACTATATTTATGAAGCGCAGACTGGCGCGGTGATCGATGACCTGCCGGTGTTTCAGTTCGCACAAGCCGACGCGCGCTATTACGGGATCGAGGCGGAGTTCTCGGCGAGAGTGGCTACTCTCGGCGGATTTGGGATCAATATCGACGGCGTGGGCGATTACACGCGCGCCACGATCACCGGCACCGGGTCTGTCCCGCGCATTCCGCCGCTCCGCTTGCTTGGCGGGATCGAAGGCAAGTCGGACAGTTTTGACCTGCGCGCCGAAGTCGAATGGACCGCCAGGCAGGACAGGGTTGCAGCCTTCGAAACCGCGACGCCGGGATTCACGCTGGTCAATGCCAGCGCGACGTTCCGGCCCTTTGGCGCGGAAAGCAAAGCCAGCGTCGTTGTCAGCGCGAACAATATCTTCAATGTCGAAGCACGGCGGCATGCGAGCTTTCTAAAGGACTATGCGCCGCTTTCAGGGCGCGATTTTCGGATTACGGGGAGGGTGAGTTTTTAGCACGTCAAATGTAGCGCTATCTCGAACGAGTCCACTACTCGAAGCCTCAGTCAATGTTGATCACAACGCGATCAAAAAATCTATCCGCGTCGTCGGAACTACGATGAGACGTGTGCACACGGTATCCTAATCCTTCGTTCGCAATTATTCTTCTCGCAACTTCGTGGAATGCCGCCTGTTCTTCGCGCGTATCGCCAACGGGTGCGAAAACAGCACCACCTAGGTCAAGCACTACATGATAGTCACTTCCACCAGCTAAGAGATCCTCAAGCATGCTCATGGTATAACCCTTTTATATGTAACAATTTAGTTAACGTAGTGCTTTTGCCCCGCTTTGTGCTTTGGGCATGCCATAAAGATGCTCGCTCTTCTCCGTAAACCCGATGGACTATCCGTCTGATCTTGCGGCAAACGAAGCGCGTAGTTCTGGCGTGTAATCGCGTTCGCTGTACGCACCCGGGCCGTTAAAGCAGATTTCATCCGCATTGATAATTTGGCCTGGCCCGCCAACCCATATTTTATCGCCTAGCAGCATAAAACTATGAAAGCCGCTCATTCCGCCAAACCCATTTTTCGAATTGATCTGTCCGCACAACATAACATTTTCTTGGCCGTCTTTACCGACGGTTTTCCGGAGGCGCACCTCACGGAATCTTGCTGACTCGGTATCGCGAAGTGTGTCGGCCAACTTAGCACCAGCTTTTCGAACCAATTCAGCGCCCGCTGCGAGCTGTGCGTCATTAAAAGTTACGGCTTGTCCAGTGACGGCAGTTGAAATTGTGGCCAGAGCTGAAAGGGCATATTCGAGCTTCATGTATGTTCCCCGAGTTTGATATGGCAAACTATGAGAATATGCTCAAAGTGCTAATGCTTGGTTAGAGCTGGCGCATAGTCTGAAGTGTGGAATAGAGGCTTACATGTAGCGGCTGCTTGCCCCTTCCCCCCAACCGCACTTTGCGCCATCAGGGCGACGTGAAGACACTGACGCTGCTCCGCCATGCCAAATCGGGCTGGGATGATCCGGTCGCCCGCGATTTCGACCGCGCGCTCAATCTGCGCGGGATGAAGGGCGCAAAAACCGTCGGCGTGCACATGCGCAATCTGGGCCTCGTGTTCGATGCGGTTGTGTCGTCGCCGGCGGTTCGCTGTGTCGATACGCTCGACGGGCTGTGGGAAGGCTATGGCCGCATTTTGCACCCGCATTGGGACCGGCGGATTTATCTCGCGTCGGGCGCGACCTTGCTCGACGTGGTCCATGATCAGGACGACGGCACCGACCGCGTGTTGATGTGCGGGCATAATCCGGGACTCGAGGATCTGATCTTGATGCTTGTGCCTGACAATAGCGATGACCGGTTGCGCGACGAGGTGGAGGAAAAATTCCCGACGGCGAGCGTCGCCGAAATGCAGTTCGACGTTGATCGCTGGGCCGACGTAAAAGCCAATGGCGCGCGGCTGACGCGGTTTGTGCGCCCGCGCGATCTCGACATTAGCCTTGGGCCGGACACCGATTGAAATTGCGGCGCGCCACGGGGGATGATGCAGGCAAGCTGGCATTGATTGGCGCGGCGTCGTTCCTCGAGACATTTGCCAATGACCATCCGGGCGATGCGACGGTTGGGTTTATCCGCGACTATCATTCGGAAAACGCATGGGCCGCGACGCTGGCCAAGCCTGATGTGGCGGTGTGGATCGTTGAGGAAGTCGCGGGCTGCCCGGTTGGCTATGCAGTCCTTGCGCCGGGGTCATTGCCGGGGACAACGACCGATGATGCGGAACTCAAACGCATATACGTCCTGTCGCGCTGGCACGGGACGAGGGTTGGCCGTGACCTGTTCGATGTTGCCGAAGTCGAAGCACGGGCGCGCGGTGCGGCACGGCTGGTGCTCAGTGTCTACACCCGAAATGCGCGCGCAATTCGCTTTTACGAAAAACAGGGTTTTGTCGTGATCGGGGAAGCGACCTTTGCCGAATTTCCGGTCGAGTTTTCGGACAATGTGATGGCGAAGGCGCTTTAGTCTGCTAAGGCTGCCTTCAATTCATCCCGAACGCGGATGAGCGCAGGCAGATAGTCAGGCAAAACGGCAGGCGTGGTGGTCGTGACCACTGACGCTGTTGGCGCACCTTTCAACAATCCCTGCGCGCCCTTGATCGTGTAGCCGTCGCGATTGAGCGCTTGGTCGATGCGGCGCACGAGTGCCACGTCTTCGGGCCGGTAGTAGCGGCGGTTGCCCGCACGGGTCAGCGGGCGAAGCTGGGGGAAACGCGTTTCCCAATAACGTAGAATATGCTGCGGCAAGCCGAATTCGGCGGAAAGCTCGCCAATGGTTCGGAATGCGCTCGCGCTTTTGGGTTCTGCCAACCAAACGTTCCTCTATCGACCCTTAACAATGCGTTCGCGCATCGTTTGGCTCGCGCGGAAGGTCAGCACGCGGCGCGGCGCGATCGGCACTTCGACCCCGGTTTTTGGATTGCGCCCGATCCGTCCGCCCTTGTCGCGAAGTACAAAGCTGCCAAAGCCCGAGACCTTGACATTTTCGCCTTTGGCCAGCGCAGTCGACATTTCATCGAGTACCGCTTCGACGAGGTCCGATGACTCAGCGCGCGACAGGCCAATCTGGCGGTGGAGCGTTTCGGTAAGGTCTGCGCGGGTAAGCGTGCCAGTATCAGCCATCAAATTATCCCCGTAAATTCTTCTACCGCCTATATTATCGTTATGCGCCGAGAGGTCAATTGCACGTCACCAGCGAATGGCAGCAGCGCCCCATGTAAAACCACCGCCCATCGCTTCGAGGACAACCAGATCACCTGTCTTGATGCGGCCATCGCGCACCGCGACGTCTAGCGCGAGCGGCACCGACGCCGCAGAGGTATTGGCATGTTGGTCAACGGTGACAACCACCTTTGCGGGGTCCAAGCCAAGCTTGCGTGCCGTCGCATCAAGGATGCGGGCGTTGGCCTGATGCGGAACAACCCAGTCAACGTCTGCGGCTGTCAATCCGGCGGCGTCGAGGGTTTCAGTGAGGACGCTGGCGAGATTGGTAACGGCATGTTTGAACACTGCCGGCCCTTCCATACGTACTTTGCCGACCGTGCCGGTGGTCGACGGGCCACCATCGACATAAAGCAGCTGGTTATGGCGACCATCGGCATGGAGGCGCGCGGCAAGCACCCCGCGCCCGTCTTCGGCGCTGCCCAAGACGATTGCACCAGCGCCATCGCCGAACAACACGCATGTGCCACGATCTTCCCAGTCGAGAATGCGGCTAAAGGTTTCGGAGCCGATCACCAGCGCGGTTCGCGCCGTTCCTGCGCGGATCATGCTCTCGGCGACAGACAGCGCATAGAGAAAGCCCGAGCAAACCGCGGCGACGTCAAACGCGACGCAATCATTGATGCCAAGCATGGCTTGCACTTTGGTGGCGCTGGCGGGGAAGGTCTGGTCGGGCGTGGCCGTGGCGAGGATGATCAGGTCGATAGCCGAGGGGTCCAGTCCCGCGGCATCCAGCGCGTTGCGGGCAGCCTCAGTGGCGAGTGTTGCGGTTGTTTCGCCATCACCCGCAATATAGCGCGTGCGGATGCCAGTGCGCTCGACAATCCATGCATCGGACGTATCGACAGTTTCGGCGAGTTCGGCGTTCGACACGCGGCGCGCGGGCAATGCCGATCCCGTGCCGAGGACCGCAGCACGTTTCATTTTGCCGAAGCCGGGCTCAAAGATCGGTGCCCGGCAAATTGTTCAAGGTCTTCGGTGATCCGCCGCGTGATGTCGTTCGCAACCAATCGCGCTGCGACGCCGATGGCGTTGGCAATGCCTTTCGCATTTGCCGATCCATGGCTTTTGACGACCACGCCGTTGAGGCCCAAGAAGACGGCACCATTATGGTTGTTCGGATCAAGATGGTGCCGCATCAATTCTGTCGCGGGGCGCGACACAAGAAAACCAAATTTCGAGCGGATTGAGCTGGTGAACGCACGGCGCAGAAGGTCGGTGACAAAGCGCGCCGTCCCCTCCATCGTTTTCAGCGATATGTTACCAGTGAAGCCATCGCACACGACAACATCGGTTTCCCCGCGTGAAATCTTGTCGCCTTCGATAAAGCCCTGAAATGCCATGTGAAGTTCGGGCGCCGCGCGGAGCTGCGCTGCGGCATCGCGAATTTCGTCAGTGCCCTTTTGCTCTTCCGAACCGATGTTGAGCAGCGAAACACGCGGGCGGACGATGCCAAGTGCCGTGCGTGAATAGGCCGCACCCATGACGGCGAATTCAATCAGGTTGCGGGTGTCACATTCGGTATTCGCACCGAGATCGAGCATGACAAAATCATTGTCACCAAGGCTGGGGAGCAGCGCGGCAAGTGCAGGCCGGTCAATCCCGGGCATCGTGCGCAGCGAAATCTTTGCCATCGCCATTAACGCACCCGTATTGCCCGATGAAACCGCAGCGCCTGCCTGTCCAGTCTTCACGGCATTGATCGCAAGGCCCATCGACGTGGTTTTCGCACGACGGATGGCTTGCGACGGCTTTTCGCTGCCGTCGATGATGTCGGGGGCGTGGATGATTTCCGACGCCGCCGACAAATTAGGGTGATTTTGCAGCCCGGCGCGGATGGCGGGTTCATCGCCGACCAGCAGGAAAGTGAGGCCCGGCCATTGACGTCGTGCATCAGCTACGCCGGCCAGCATCGCCGTCAGCCCTTCGTCACCACCCATTGCGTCGATGGCGAGCCGTGGGCTTGTCGTCACGCGTGCCGCCTTCCCGAGTTCGTCCCGTATCAGCCTGCGACCGAGAGGATCTCACGACCGTTATAGTGACCGCATGCGCTGCACAAGTTATGCGGACGCTTCAGTTCACCACAGTTGGGGCATTCCTGAAACGATGCAACAGTCAGCGAATCGTGCGAACGGCGCATGTTGCGCTTCGACGGCGTAGTTTTTCTTTTTGGAACGGCCATTTCGGCACCTGTCTCACTTCAAACGAAAGGATTAAGCGGACACGGAGCCCGACTGCGAGCGCGCGCTATACCGATTCCTCCGCATGTTGCAAGGAGGCGTGCCGCGTGGCACGTTGCAATTGAAAACGAAAAGGGGTTTCGCATGATATTGCCCATTACACTCACGGCGGCAGGCGCTGCTGCGCTCATTAACCTGTGGCTCGCCATTCGCGTTGGGCAAAAGCGGATTGCGGGCAAGGTTTCCATTGGCGACGGGGGCCATCCACCATTGATTGCGCGGATGCGGGCGCATGCCAATTTTACTGAATATACGCCGTTTTTCCTGATTTTGGTGGCGCTGATCGAAATGGCGACAGGAACATCGCTGTGGCTTTGGCTCGTGGTCGGAATCTACCTTCTAGCACGCGTCGCTCATGGCATTGGTATGGATATGATTGAGGGGCAGAGCAAGCTACGCGGTATCGGGACACTAGTGACGATGCTGACGCTGGCGGGACTCGCGATTTATGCGCTGACGATACCCTATCTGAGCGGCGCAAAAGTGACAGCTACTGAAGTCACTCAGACGGGCTAAGGCGCGCTTTTCTGCGGTCGTGCTTCGGCGAGGATGAGCGCGAACTGATCGGCGGCATCGGTCCATTCGGAAAGCGGCGTCCAGCCTCCGGCTCGAAGCAACAAGCGGGCATCGCGCGGGCCATATTTATGGCTGTTTTCGGTGTGGATGGTTTCGCCTGCTGACATTCCGAAGGATTCACCCTCGACCGTGAAATCAACGTCGCGCGTCGCCTGAAGATGCATTTCGATGCGCGCATAACTGTCGTTCCAGCGGGCGACATGGGCAAAGGCATCGAGCGGAATACTGCCGTTCAGTTCACGGTTGATGCGGACGAGCAGGTTGAGGTTGAACCGTGCGGTTACGCCTGCGGCATCGTCATAGGCGCTGATCAGGGTTTCGATGTCTTTCACGCGGTCCATGCCGATGAGAAGCATGGCGCCGGTGCCCAGTGTGTCGCGCATCCGCCGCAGCAGATCGACCGAGGTGCGGGCGATCAGGTTGCCGATCGTCGAGCCCGGGAAAAAGCCAAGTTTTGGCATGCCTGCAACGGCATCGGGAAGAGTGACGCTGTGCATGAAATCGGCTTCTAGCGGGTGGATCGGAATCGCGGGAAATTCATGACCGAGTTCGGTGGCCGACGCTCGAAGGAAATCACCCGAAATGTCGATGGGGACATAAGCTGAGGGCGCGACGGCGCGCAGCAAGTGCGGTGTTTTGGTCGAGGAGCCTGATCCGAACTCGACAACAGCCCGGCCCGGCCCGGTGAGCTTGGCAACATCGCCACCATGTGCAGCCAACAGCGCAGTTTCAACGCGTGTCGGGTAGTATTCGGGGAGGGTGGTGATCGCTTCGAACAGTTCGGACCCTGCGCGGTCGTAGAACCAGCGAGCGGGAATCGCGCGTTGTTGCGTGCGAAGGCCCTCAAGCACGTCGGTGCGGAAAGCGGGATCGACCGTAATCTCTGGCACATCGTGAAGTAGCATCAGATGTCCTTTGCCAGTCGCAGTCCACTGAATTGCCAGCGCGCGGTCGGAGGAAAGAAATTACGCGTGGTCGGGCGCGATGTGCCCGGCGGCGTCGCATGGCTCGATCCGCGCAGGACCATCTGGCCGCTCATGAACTTGCCGTTATATTCGCCGACAGCGCCGGGCGCGGACTGGAAGCCGGGATAGGGCAGGTAGGCTGACGCCGTCCATTGCCAGACATGGCCAAAGGCATCGTTCAGACGGGACGAAGTGGCTTCCCATTCAAATTCGGTCGGCAACCGCACTCCCACCCAGCGCGCATAAGCGTCGGCTTCATAATGACTGATATGTGTCACAGGCGCTGCGGGGTTGCGCGGATGAAGACCGTTCAGGCCGAAGGATTGGTCGCCGCGCCAGTATAGCGGTGCCGTGATGGCGTCGGTTTGCACCCACGCCCAGCCTTCGGAGAGCCAGAGTTCAGGCCGCGTGTAGCCATCATCGTCAATGAATGTTTGCCACTCTGCGTTGGTGACCAACCGGTCGGCGAGCGCGTGGGGCGCGAGATAGGTTTTGTGGCATGGTCCTTCGCAATCGAAAGCGAAGCCAGTGCCATCATGGCCGACGTCGACGATACCAGTGGGGCCCGTGATCCACCGAATGGCATCGGGGACCGGCAGCGTCTCAACGGGCATTGATAGATAAGCCGGGCCCAGCGGATTCTGCGCAAACAAATGCAAAATGTCGGTCAGCAGCAATTCCTGATGCTGCGCTTCATGCTTGCAGCCCAGTTCGATCAAGTCGCGGGCGGCACCGGGAAATGCGGCAAGAACCGCTGTATCGACGTGAGCGCGATAGGCGCGGATCTCGTCGAGTGCGGGACGCGTTATCATCCCGCGTGCCGCACGAGCATGCCGGTCGCCCTCACCATCATAATAGCTGTTGAACAGAAAGTGGTAGGCGGGATTGAACACATGATAGTCCGGCACGTGGTCGCGCAATACGAAGGTTTCGAAGAACCATGTCGTATGCGCCAGATGCCATTTCGCAGGCGAGGCATCGGGCATAGACTGCACGGTGGCATCGGCATCCGACAGCGGTTCGGCGAGCGCCAGCGTCTGCGCGCGGGTCGTCGCAAACTGGTGCGCAAGAGCGTCGGCGGCGATTGTCTGCGTTGCCATGACTGCCCTTAACAGTTTCGGAATTTAGGAAACAGCAAAAGCGACCGCCGGTTCCCCTATCGCGATGCCCCTGGCACCCAAAGGACATCGTCGGCACCGTTCCCGTTCGCGACACGCGCCATTGTGAAGAGATGGTCCGAGAGGCGGTTGAGATAGGCCAGCGCCTGCGGGTTGAGGTCCGTCGCGGCGACAGCACTGCGTTCGGCACGGCGGACGGCGGCACGGGCAACGTGGAGGTGCGCAGCAAGCGCCGATCCGCCCGGCAGAATGAAGCTGTTGAGTGGGGAAAGTCCCGCGTTCATGGCGTCAATTTCCGTTTCAAGGCGTGAAACCTGCGCGGGGACGATGCGAAGCGGTTCCCATCCGAAATCACCATCGGGGGTGGCGATGTCGGCCCCGAGATCGAACATGTCATTCTGGATAGTGCGCAAGGTTTTGAGCATGTCACCGTCGGCAAGGACCGCGGCAACGCCGATCAGGCTGTTGGCTTCGTCGACATCGCCGATGGCGGCCATCAGCGCCGATGACTTCGCCACGCGGCTGCCGTCGACCAGTCCCGTCGTGCCGTCGTCGCCGGTCTTGGTGTAAATCTTGTTGAGCTTAACCATTATCCCTGCCGCGAAAGCAGCAGCAAGAGCATTACCAAAACGATGGCCCCCGCCTGAAACCCGACGCGCATGAACATCGCTTTGTTCTGACGCTCGGCGGATCGACTGACGCCGCCATCGGTCGATTTCAGATCGGCCTCAGTTGTTTGCAGGAATGCCACGATCCCCTTGATCAGCGCGAAAAGGGTTCCGCCCATGGCCAGAACGATGAGGATGATGAGAAGCGTGGACATCTATACCATTTAGGGCGCGTCTAACATAAAGCCAATGGGCAGGCGGCCTTTGCGCAGATCATTTGCAAGTGATTGTCCGTTGATGCCGCCCGCGCGCATTTCGGAAAGGCTCGCCGAACCGGCGCGCTTGGCAAGGCGTTTGCCGTCGGGTCCGCAGATCAGCGGGTGGTGGTGGTAGCGCGGGGTTGGTAGGCTGAGGTGCTTTTGCAGGATTCGGTGAATATCGGTTGCGCTTTCGATGTCTCGACCGCGGACGACATCGGTTACCCTTTCTGCCGCGTCATCGACGACCACCGCGAGATGATAACTCGCCAGTGCATCTTTGCGCGCGATGACAACATCACCCCATGCTTGGGCGGGGTCGTCGTGGGCGGCTGCTTTGGCCATATTGAGCCGCCGCGCCGCTGGTCCTTCGACCCGACGGCCTTTGCATGTTCCCGGATAGACGGGCGGCATGTCGCCTTGCGGCGCACCGGCGCTCGCCGCGATTTCCGCGCGGCTGCACACGCAGGGGTAGATCAAATCGGCCGTGCGCAAATGATCAAGTGCGTTTTCATACCGCGCGCCATGTTCGGATTGGGTGCTGACGCCGTCCCATGTCAGCCCCAACCAGCGGAGATCGTCAAAAATTGCCTCGACAAATTCGGACCGACAGCGTCCGCCATCAATATCCTCAATCCGGACATGGAACTTGCCCCTGCCCACGCGCGCCAGATCATGCGCCATCACCGCCGAATAAGCGTGGCCCAGATGCAACAATCCAGTCGGCGACGGGGCAAACCTCGAGATTGGCGCCCCTTCAATCAAAGGTTGACCGCGAGTCACAGCTTGTGCTGTCATATGCGCGTCACCATTTGGTTCGAGAGAAGCCGAGACACGAAAGGGATTTGGGTACCGCATGTATCACCCCGACCTTATCCGCCATCCCGACGGATGTCCGGCGCTTGTCCTGAACGCTGATTATACGCCCTTGAGCTACTATCCTTTGAGCGTGTGGCCGTGGCAAACGGCAGTCAAGGCCGTTTTCCTCGACAGGGTGGACATCGTCGATCATTATCAGCGCGAAGTGCATTCGCCGACGCATACCATGAAATTGCCGTCGGTCATTGCGCTCAAATCCTATGTAAAGCCGTCGCAGCATCCGGCGTTTACGCGCTTCAACGTGTTTCTGCGCGACCGTTTTCAGTGCCAATATTGCGGTGTCGGCAGTGATTTGACGTTCGATCATGTCGTTCCGCGCGCTTATGGAGGGCGCACGACATGGGAAAATGTCACGACCGCCTGCGCGCCGTGCAACCTGAAAAAAGGCGGGCGGACGCCACGCGAGGCAAAGATGGGCCTCCACATTGCGCCGATCCGCCCGACAAGCTGGCAGTTACAGGATCACGGTCGCGGTTTTCCGCCCAATTTCCTGCATGATAGCTGGCGAGACTGGCTCTATTGGGACATCGAACTGCTGGCCTAGTGACCTGCCGTTAAGTGTGGCATCATGCTTGATGGGGAGGCGTTGAGCATATGTCGGACGGTCCGGACGATTCTGCAGTCAAAAAGCCGACGACGATTTTCCTGAGCTACAGCCGCACGGACCGCGCGATTGCCGAAAAACTCGGGAGCGCGCTGAAAAATGCCGGGTTTGAAGTCTGGTGGGACGCGCTGATCGAAGGCGGCGCGGTCTTTACGAAATCGATCGAAACGGCGTTGAACGCGTCGGATGTCGTCGTTGTGCTGTGGTCGCTAGCATCAGTGCAATCGGACTGGGTCCGTGATGAGGCCGGGCGCGGGCGTGATCGCAAGCGGCTGGTGCCGGTATCGCTCGACGGGACCGAACCGCCGCTGGGGTTTCAACAATATCATGCCATCGACCTTACGGCGTGGCGTGGGCATGGCGACGAAGCGGAATTTGTCAGTCTGTTGCAAAGTATCGCAAGCACTTCAGGGCAGGTGGTGGCATTGCCATCGAAAATCCGTTCGAAACTCGTGGTGGCACGGCGCGGTGTGCTGGTGGCTGGCCTTGGTGCAGGGATCGTTGCGGCGGGCGGCGGCGGATTATGGGCGTGGCAATCTGGACTGTTCGGTCCTGGCCCGGGCTCGTGGAGCATCGCCGTTCTACCCTTCAAAAACCTCAGTGGCGATCCTGCGCAGCTTTATTTTTCCGATGGACTGACCGAGGAAGTGCGCGCCGCGCTGATGCGGAACAGCGCATTGCAAGTGCTTGCGACCACATCGTCCGAAACTGCGCGGGACCACAAGGACGACGCCAAAACCATCGCCCGAAAACTCGGCGTTGCGTTCCTGCTTGAAGGAAGCATCCGCCGGGCAGGCGATGTCGTTCGCATTGCTGCCGAGCTGACCGACGGCAAGACGGGGTTCAGCAAATGGTCGAACACGCTTGACCGCACTATGGCCGATATTTTTTCGGTGCAAAGCGAGATTGCGCGGGTCGTGGCCGAAGCCCTGTCG
>JANOVZ010000107.1:0-1703 GCA_031417655.1 Sphingomonas sp.
GTAATTGCAGCCGTAGCGTTACAGAAAGGCCGCTCTCCGCTTGGGGTTGCGGCCTTTTGTTTTTAGAGTTACCGCAGACACGTTAACCCCGCGCAACAAGCGCAAAAAAGAAAGGTACCAGCCGATGCTGACCGCAACCACCAAGTCCATTCAATATGGCGCACACACTTTAACCCTTGAGACTGGCGAAATTGGCCGTCAAGCTGACGCCTCGGTGCTCGTTCGCTACGGCGACACCGTTGTGCTCGTCACGGCCGTCGCCAAGACGACCGTCAAAGAAGGCCAGGACTTCTTTCCGCTGACCGTTGATTATCAAGAGAAGACTTACGCCGCAGGCAAAATCCCCGGTGGATTCTTCAAGCGCGAAGGCCGTCCTTCAGAAAATGAAACGCTGACTTCGCGTCTGATTGATCGCCCGATTCGTCCGTTGTTTCCGGACGGTTTCTACAACGAAATTCAGGTCATCGCGACCGTGATGTCGCTCGATCCTGAGATCGATTCCGACATCCCCGCAATCATCGGTGCGTCCGCCGCGCTCTACCTTGCGGGTGTGCCATTCGCTGCGCCCATCGCTGCGGCTCGCATCGGTTACGCCAATGGTCAGTACATCCTGAACCCATCGATGACCGAGCGCAAAACCTCGGAGATGGATCTGATCGTTGCCGCCACGGAAACCGCCGTGATGATGGTGGAATCTGACGCAACCGAACTGCCCGAAGCCGTCATGCTTGAGGCCATCTGGTGGGGCCAAGCGCAGCAACAACCCGTGATCGACATGATCATGGCGCTCGGCGAAGTGGCTGGCAAACCGTCATGGGATTGGCAGCCGCCTGCGAAAGACGAAGCGCTCGTCGCAAAGATTGTTGAAATCGCCGGCCCCGGCTACGACGAAGCCTACAAAATCAAGTCGAAGAGCGCCCGTAGCGCCAAGCTCAAAGAAGTCGCCGCCGCCGCTGAGGCCGTGCTGATCCCGGCCGACGCCAACAGCGCCACCAAGAACCACATCCGTAACGAAATGTTCGCGCTCGAAGCGAAAACCGTTCGTGAGCAAATCCTGCGCGGCGAGCCCCGCATCGATGGTCGCGATACGCGCACCGTTCGCCCGATCTCGATTCGCACCGGCGTGCTGCCACGTGCCCACGGCTCGGCGCTGTTCACGCGCGGCGAAACGCAGGCATTGGTGGTTGCTACGCTCGGCACCAAGCAGGACGAGCAGATGATCGACGCGCTCGCCGGTGAATACCGCGACCGCTTCATGATGCACTACAACATGCCTCCGTACGCCACCGGCGAAACCGGTCGCGTAGGTACACCAAAGCGTCGCGAAATCGGCCACGGCCGTCTCGCCAAGCGCGCACTGGTTGCGGTGCTGCCGGCAGAAAAAGACTTCTCGTACTCGATGCGCGTCGTCTCGGAAATCACCGAATCCAATGGTTCGTCGTCGATGGCTTCGGTCTGTGGCGGCGCACTCGCAATGATGGATGCAGGCGTGCCTTTGAAAGCACCCGTTGCCGGTATCGCGATGGGTCTGATCAAGGAAGGCACGCGCTTCGCCGTGTTGACCGACATCCTCGGCGACGAAGATCACTTGGGCGACATGGACTTCAAAGTCGCCGGTACGGATCGCGGCATCACTGCATTGCAAATGGACATCAAAATCCAAGGCATCACCAAAGAAATCATGGGCGTTGCGCTGGCGCAAG
>JANOVZ010000108.1:0-26882 GCA_031417655.1 Sphingomonas sp.
GGCGTCATAGCGGAAGGTCTGCGTGCCCGTCGTCGCGCCGGTGGTCACCGAACTGATCACTTGCCCGAACGGATCGAGGCTGTAGCTCGAGGTGCCCGGCGAGGCCTGACCCGTCCCCGTGACGACGGCCGATGTCTTCACCGCGCCCTCAAACCAGTCAAAGGCATAGCTTGTCGTCTGTGTGTTCGCACCCTGCACCGACACACTACTGCCCACTTGGCCCGCCAAGTAAACCCCGTTGGTGTCGGTGAAGCTGTAGGTCGTGGTGGTTGACGCCCCGCCATGATTTCGGCATCCCTTGCCACGCCACGCGCCACCCGATAGCACCTAGTCAATTCGAACCGCTCGCCCGGAGTTCGCCATTGCGTTTACTGCTTTCCCGATTTCTGCTTGTGGTTACTGCGTTGCTGCCGGGCTGCATCGCAATAGAGAATGATCTGAATAGAGGCCTTAGCTATGGCACGAACGCCGAACGGCTGACACGCAAAGCGGATGAGCGGCGCGCGCCGGGCACACTGCCTTCAGGAATCAATGCATATCTTTGGCGCTCGGCGGTCGAGACCGTCGGGTTTTATCCGCTCACAACGACCGACGCAAAGGCGGGCCGCATCGTGACGGATTGGTATTCGGCGCCGTCGAACCCCGATGAACGGACGCAGCTGACTGTCGATGTGCTTGATCCCGATCTCCGGCGCGATACCGTGCGCGTCTCGGTCTTAAGGGAAGTGCGGCGGGATGGCGGTCGCTGGGCCTCAGCGCCTGTGCCGTCGCTGACAGCGCAATCACTCGAAGAAACAATCTTTGCCAAGGCGCTCGAACTTCGCGGATGGTGATGGCTGACGCTATCATTAATATTCCGGCTTGTCAGAACATATTTGTTTCGGGCATGTGGTTCAATTATTGATTCACTAAGTCGGGGCATTGTTTTGGCAGCGGGACGTGAAACCAGGGAAAATGGCGCGCACGACTCGCACTCACGGCTATTTCGTCTGCTCGGCTACTTGCAGCACGATCCTGACAATCTGACGCTGATCGCCGATGCGGCCCAAGCCGCGTTTGATGAATCGGAACTCGACAAAGCATGTGACCTGCTGGCGCGGTATCGCGCGTTATCGTCACTGCCGATGCCGCTGGTCAATCTCGAAGGATTGGTCGCTTTACGCGCCGGGCGGCTCGATGCGGCGGCGGTCGCTTTTGACACTTTGCTGGCAGACGGCGTGGCCGATGCTGCCGTGCGCTTTAATCGGGCCTGGGTCCATGCCCTTTGCAATGAACATGCAGCAGCGTTGGCGCTGCTCGACGAAGAGTCAGTCGCCGTCACGCCGCGCGCGCCAGCCTTGAAAGTCCAAGCGCTTCATCACCTTGGCCGGATTGAGGAGGCCTTGGCAGTGGGGCAGGGGCTGAGCGAACGCTTTCGCAGTAATGATGCATTGCTTGGCGCACTGTCCGTCGCCGCGATGGACGCTGATGATATCGATCTTGCCGGACACTATGCAGAACAGGCGGGCGGCGGCGTGGATGCGCTGACGACGCGCGGTTTGATTGCGTTGAATGGCGATGATCCGGCGCGCGCGTTGACACTGTTCGATCAGGCGCTGACCGAACAGCGCGATGCACCGCGTGCGTGGCTGGGTAAAGGGTTGGGCCTTGTCGTCACGGGCAATATCGCCGCTGGCATCACAGCATTGACGCGTGGGGCAGAGCTTTTTGGCAATCATCTTGGCTCGTGGATCGCGGTCGGTTGGGCGCAAGTCATGGCAAAGGATCTGAAGGCGGCGCGGGCAACCTTTGACCATGCGCTTACACTCAACGAGAATTTCGCCGAGACGCACGGCGGGCTTGCGGTGCTTGATGTTGGGTCGGGTGATCTTGATAGTGCCAAGCGCCGGGCAGACATCGCGTTGCGGCTCGACCGGAATTGCTTTGGCGCGATGCTTGCCCAGATATTGCTGCACCAAGCCAAGGGTGATTCAGCGGCAGCAGGGCGTATCTGGGAAAAGGCCATGGACATGCCGACCGGCGTCGGTGGTAAAACGCTGGCTCAGGCAATCGTTGGCATGGGGCTGCAAGCCGACCGGTCAGGCGAAGGCAAGACACCATGACGCAGGACCGCGCGGTTGGCCTGATGAATGAGATGCTGTGGCAATGCATGGTGATCGCGGGGCCGGTGCTTGCGGCAATTCTGATCGTCGGCGTGCTGATCAGCGTGATCCAAGCCACGACGCAGCTCCAGGAAATGACGCTCAGCTATGTCCCGAAAATGGTCGTTGCCGGCCTTCTCCTGATTTTTCTGGGTCCTTGGATGATCGGGCGATTAACGCATTTTGCACTGCATTCGATCAGCATGATCTCGAGTTTGGGTTAGCGATGGCAACGGGGGGCAACAACGCGGTTTCGGTCTGGATCGCCTCAAGTATTCTGCTCAGTCTGCGCATTGCCCCCGTGTTTGTTTTTGCGCCGCCGTTCACGTTGACGCGCGTGCCCCGCCTGTTTCTGTGGCTCTTTGGTCTGGGAATATCGATGATGCTCGTTGGCGCATTTCCGGAAACGGCGCGTGTTCCGGATTTGCATGTGTCGACGCTCGCTATTGGTGCCGTGCGCGAACTGATGCTGGGTTTGACGCCTGTCCTTGCGCTTCATGTCATGTTCGGGGCGCTCTACATGGTTGGGCGCACAATCGACATCCAATCGGGTTTCGGGCTTGCCCTTTTGATCGACCCCACGACGAAGACGCAGACACCGCTGGTCGGGACCATATTTGCCTATCTGGCAGGCGCGATGTTTTTTGCGATGGATGGGCATCATGATTTGTTGCGCTTCTTTGCGGCATCGCTTGACCTTGTGCCGGTCAGCGCCGCACACGAAGGCGGCTCACTCACCGCTTTAACGACTTATATGTTCACGACGTTCCTTGTGGCATTTGGCCTCGGCGCAGCATCCATTATCGCCCTCTTTCTTGCTGATTTGTCCATTGCCATGCTGTCGCGCACGGTACCGCAGATGAACGCGTTGCTGCTGGGCATCCAAGTTAAAGCCCTTCTCGTGATTGTTACGCTGCCGATTGCTGTCAGCATGTCGGGCGTCATGTTGGCGCGATTGGTGACGGGCGCGTTACGCGCGATGGCACGGCTGATTTGAGCGATGGATGAGAGCGAACTCGACAAGTCGGAAACCGCGACACCTTTCAAGCTGCGACGTGCCCGCGAACAAGGGACAGTCGCTCGCGGTGTCGATCTGGGATTCTTTGCAGTCCTCGGGGCGTTTATTGCCTTTGCCTGGTTGGCTGGTACGCACGCGGTGGTGGGGCTTGCGCGACTTTCGGGCGCGACGCTCGGTCGTTCGGGTGACAAAATTGATACGCCGGACGCCTTAATGACCCAGATGGCAACACTGTTTTCAGCGGTTACTGCACCGCTGCTGGCGTTTGCTGGGACATTATTCGCAGTCGCGCTGCTCGTCGATTTTCTTCAGGTCGGCCCTGTTCTTAGCGCACAAACACTTAAGCCCGACTTTAGCCGTATCAACCCCGCCAAGGGGTTGAAGCGCCTCTTGTCGTGGCGGATCATGATTGAAGCGACTAAGAGCATTTTGAAGCTTGCGATCTATGGGCTGATCACGTTTCTGGTGATTCGCGCGGCGGTACGTACTGACATATCGGCCCTTGTTGACGGTCGTCAGCTCGCGTCGGCTTTGGCGGAAAACGGCTTGCAGCTTGTCATGTACTTTGCGCTCACCGCGCTCGTCTTTGCGATTGCGGATCAGCTTATTGCTCGTCGTCAGTTTTCGACGAAGATGCGGATGAGTCGGCGCGAATTGAAGCGCGAATACCGCGATCGGGAGGGGGATCCGCGCGTCAAACAGAAGCGTTCCGATTTTCACCGCGAGTTCATCAAAATGGCAATAAGCCTGCGTAATGCGCGGGGTGCCGACGTTATCCTAACCAATCCCACGCATTATGCTGTCGCTCTGCGTTACATCCCCGAAAAAATGGGTGCGCCGATGATCGTTTCGCGCGGCGCCGGATCGCTTGCTGAGCGCATTCGCCGCATCGGGTTCACTTATGGTGTAACCATCATCCAGGATCCTGTGCTGGCGCGGGCTTTGTTTCGCACGCGAATTGTCGAAGGCGAAATTCCAGACAGCCTGTTCGCGCCGGTCGCAGACATTTATCGTAAACATGACTTGGTTGGCCGAGGCAAATGCTGATGTTCGGCCGGCTATTTCGCAACAATAGTGATCTTGCGCTGGTTGGCGCGGTGATCGGCATTCTAACGATTCTTTTTGCGCCGATCCCCACAAGCTTTCTCGATTTTTTGATCATCCTCAACATTTCGTTTGCGCTGACGATCCTGATGCTAACATTCTATGTCGCCAAGCCAGCGGAGTTTTCGACATTCCCGTCGCTTTTGCTCGTGGCAACGCTTTTCCGGCTTGCGCTCAACGTCGCGGCAACCCGTCTGATCCTGACTGAAGGCTTTGCAGGCGATGTCATCGGATCGGTTGGGTCGTTTGCAATTCAGGGTAACTACGTCATCGGGCTGGTCGTATTTTTCATCCTGATCATCGTCCAATATGTCGTCGTGACAGCGGGCGCACAACGTGTCTCAGAAGTCGCGGCGCGCTTCACGCTGGACGCTATTCCTGGTCAGCAAATGAGCATTGATGCCGATCTCAATATGGGGCTGATCGATCAGGATGAAGCCAAACGTCGCAGGCGGGACCTTGAACGCGAAGCGTCTTTCTATGGTGCGATGGACGGTGCGAGCAAGTTCGTGAAAGGTGATGCGGTCGCAAGCATCGTCATTGTTCTTATCAATATCATCGCCGGCTGGATCATTGGCATGGCCCAACGCGGTCTCGATTGGTCGGATGCGCTCCAGCAATATACGCTTCTGACGATTGGTGACGGGATCGTGACGCAGGTACCTGCACTGCTGATCTCGGTGGCAACCGGGATTATCGTGACGCGCTCGTCTTCGGACCGGCAGTTGAGCACTGAAGTGTTCAACCAATTGGCGTCCGTTCCCAAAATTCCGCTTATTGTTATGACCGCGTTGTTCATCCTAATGCTTATGCCGGGCATGCCGAAATGGCCGATTGCGATCCTGTTGTTGACCTTTGCCGCTGCTTGGTTCTCGTCACGGGCGCGGCGCCGTGCCGAAGCTGTGGAAAGCACAGGTGATTCTAATCCGGAGATTGGCGATAATCTGGCACCGTCCACGATCGCAGTTTCGCTTGGCAGTGAGTTGGCCGAGGCGTGGATGACGATTAAACCAGTAATCGCTGAACGAATTTCGGCGTTGCGCAAGCAGCATCTTGAGACGTCGGGGCTCGTCGTTCCCCCCGTTACGATTCAGGATGGCAAGCTGCTTGGAACCTTTGATTATGAAATCGGGCTGTTCGGGTCCGGCGTGGCTTCGTCCACAATCCGACCTTTAATGACGTTGGCTATCCGACCAGCCGACTCGCCGGCACGCATTGAGGGGATTGAAGCGCGGGATCCAGCGTTCGGTTTGCCAGCAATCTGGATTGAGGATGACCAACGCGAAGCGGCGCGCGCGACCGGACACACATTGGTGGACCCCGTTACTGTCCTTATGACGCATCTGGGCGAAGTCGTCCGCAGCGAGGCGCCGTTGCTCCTTTCACGCAACGAAGTCGTGCGCATGCTCGACGCAACCCGCGGGCGGCAGCCGGGGCTGATCGAAGAATTGGTCCCCAACATTTTGTCGGTATCGGACGTCCAGCGGGTCCTTCAGAATCTGCTGGCTGAGGACGTCTCGATCCGGAACATTGATCTTATCTGTGAGATTCTCGTCGACGTCGCGCGGCAGACGCGTGATCATGGCGAGCTGTCCGAACTACTCCGGCAAAAGCTGAGTATCGTTATTTGCAACGACCTGCGTGGGCGCAATGACCAACTTGCGGTATTGAGCCTGGACCCGCGCATCGAGGCGCAGATCACTGATAGCATCAGCCAGAGCGAGGGTCGGGGACCGCTGGTGATCGAGCCGCGTCTGGCGGAAACACTAATGCGCAAAGTGGGGCCGCTGGTCGATGATATGATAAAAGAAGGGCTTGCCCCAGTTCTTTTATGTGGCCCGATGATCCGCAAGCATTTACGAACATTTCTCAGGCGAACCGTACCACGTCTCGCGGTGATTTCGGTGAATGAAGTGCCGCAATCCATCAACCTCCGGTCGTTTCAGGTGCTTCGAAATGACTGACGCCGTGCAAGGAAGCCATCCCATGAGCAGTGTCGCCGATCTGGCTTTAGCAACGATTTCGCAAGCGCAGCGTCGTGTTGAGATTGCAGCGCAAAACCTCGCCAACGTGACCACATCGGGATACAAGCGACGCATTGCATTTTCGACACTGCTGCGTGGCGATGGTGCGAACTCGAACGCGACGCCAAGCATAGAGCTGGCGATTGATTTTCGTGCTGGCAAGATTTCTAATACGGGCAATCCGACCGATTTGGCGATTGCTGGTCCGGGCTATTTTTCGCTGCGATCTGCCAATGGCGTCTTGTATACGCGTCAAGGGCAATTGTCGCGCGACCGCGAGGGGCGGCTGGTCAACGCACAGGGCAATGCGTTGCAATTAGCAGACGGCAACGACCTCATGGTCAAATCGTCTGCGTTTCAGGTGCACAGTGACGGCACGGTGTTCGAAAATGGCGTTAACATCGGGCGAATTGCTGTTTTCGTGCCGCATGACGAAAAGGCGCTTCAGGCGACGGTCGGCGGCTTTCACGCGGAACCAAGCGGATTCAGCCTCGCAGATAATAGCGCGGTTCAGCAGGGCATGGTTGAAACATCCAACATATCCACCGGCGATGAGATGGTGAGCATGATGGAAGCGCTGCGCCGTGCCGAATCCGGACAGCGTATCATGAATGTTTATGATGACCTGATGGGTCGTGTGATCACCAGTTTTGGAGATGCTGTGCGATGAATGGAGCATTTTATATCGGGGCCACCGGTCTTCAGGCGCAACAGCGAGGGCTTGATGTGATCGCCAACAATATTGCCAACGTGAACACGACCGGTTTCAAACGATCTGAGATGCGGTTCTCCGAACTGGTTTCGCAGCCACAATTGCGCGAAGAGGCGCCGCCCGTCACGATCCCTGTACCGGGCACGCTGTCTGGCGTCCAAGCAGAAGCATCGCCGCGTGTTCTTGAGCAAGGCAAACTTAAGGAGACTGGCAAACCGTTCGACCTCGCCATCAGTGGCGACGGTTTTATCGAGGTGCTTGGCCCCGCTGGTCAGACGTGGTTGTGGCGCGGGGGTTCAATCCGGATCAATGCCGACGGCCTGTTGGAAACGGACAACGGTCTGGTACTTAAAGCGTTGATCGATGTGCCTGCTGACAGCACCAATTTCACGATCGGTCGCGACGGTGTTGTTCGGTCCTTGGCCGCAGGGGCGACCGACGCCGCCGATCTCGGCACAATTGCGCTCGCCATGCCGCATGATCCGCAAGCGATTGAGGCCGTCGGCAATGGTTATTATCGCGTGCCCGACGGGGACGATCTTAAAACGGTTCTAAATGGCGAGGATGGCGGCGTTCTCGTTCAGGGCGCGCTTGAAGCATCGAACGTCGAGCTGACAACAGAAATGGTCTCTCTGCTCCTGCTCCAGCGTGCTTATGGTGCCAATGCGCAAGTAGTTCAGGCGGGTGATCAACTCATGGCGATTGCCAATGGCTTGCGGCGCTGAGCTGTGGGATTTATCGGAACTTTTGCAGCAATGGCGACCGCAGCGGCTATCGCTGACCCGAGCGCAATCGTGTTCCATGACAAGATCCAAAAGTCGGGACCGGTCCTGGCGCTCGGCGATGTTGCGGAGCTTCGGCGGCTTCCGGTGACCATGCGCGCGCGTGCCGCATCGCTGGCGCTGTATACAGACGGAGCGGTACGACCCGGTCTGACGCTGAGCCACCGGATGCTCGCATCTCGCACACGCGCGCTCATGCCCGTGCTTGGACCGTGGCTCGATCAAGCTTATCACGGGGTCCTCCATATAAACGCAACGGTGCAGCGCATTTCGGCTTCACGTGGTGGTTTAAAAGCAGTGGTCGTCGGCGATGCTGTCACGACTCACCTGCGTGCCGGTATCTACACGATCGAACGGGAGGGGCGGGCACTCCAGTCTGCAAAATCAGGCGAGCGGTTCTTCGTGCGAACAACCGACGGCGTGGTCGCCGCCTATTGCTGTGATGGTGCGCGATGATCCGACAGGGCATGATCTGTGTCGCATGCGCGCTTTCAACGCCCGCATTTTCGACCAACCTGTTCCCGCATGACAATTGGGCGGCGTTGGCGTCGGACCGGCGACCCGAGCGGGTTGGCGATACAATAACGATCATCATTTCCGAAAACCAGCAGGCCAGTAACACCGTCCGCAAAGGCAGCCGGAAGCGGAACGCCATCGATGGTAAAATTTCAGCGGGGAAGGCGCTCAACGAGACGGCCAGTCTCAGTCTTGGGGGAACATATGATGGCGAAGGGACCAATGCCCGGTCTGATCGGGTGCTTGCGCAGTTAACTGCCACCGTGACGCAGGTTGAGCCCAATGGTGATTTACGCGTGTCGGGTTGGCAGCGCCTGAACATCAACGGCGAATCCACCAATATAAAGGTGAGCGGGCGACTACGTCGCGACGACATCTCCAGCGAAAATACGGTGTTATCGTCACGGCTGGCCGACGCGATGATCGATTATAACGGTCGTGGTTTTGCGTCGCGAAGTGCCAAGCCGGGTGTCGTGACGCGCCTCTTTAACTGGTTGGGAATCTTGTGATGCGCCTGATCGCACTGGCCTGGGCAGTCATTTTGGTGTGCGCGAGTTCGTTGCCCGCCACCGCAAATTCTGTTCGGCTTAAGGACATCGGCCGTTTCGATGGATGGCGCGACAATCCGCTGGTCGGTTACGGCATCGTCACCGGCCTTGCGGGCTCGGGCGATTCCCCGCGCAATGAAGTGATGCGCCAAGCGCTGAAGAATGTGCTCGGTCGGCTCGGGGCCACTGTGCTGCCTGAACAGGTGCAAAGTCGCAATGTCGCTGTGGTGATGGTCACGGCGACACTGCCGCCCTCTGCAAACATTGGTGACAAGATTGATGTGACCGTGACGTCCATCGGCGATGCGCGAAGTCTGGCCGGTGGGTCCTTGTTGATGACGCCGCTTCAGGGTCCCGACCGACAGAGCTACGCGCTTGCGCAAGGCGCGCTCGTTGTTGGCGGATATCGGTTCGAGGCGGATTTGAGTTTGCGGCAGAAAAATTACCCGACGGTCGGTGTTCTTCCTGATGGCGCAACGGTCGAACGATCCGTCGTTGCGAATCTGCAAGCCGATGCCGGCGCGCTGGTGTTCATCCTTCGCAATCCCGATTTCACGACGGCGGAATCAGTCGCATCCGGTATTAACATGATGCTCGGTGGAAATGCTGCGATCGTGCGGTCGGCGGACTCGGTGCGCATTTCAACCGTCGGCTGGACTGCGCCGCTCAATACGCTTTTGATGCGAATTGAAAATGTTGCCGTGCAAACGGATCAGATCGCGCGCGTCGTCATCAACGAGCGTTCGGGTACTGTCGTTGCGGGTGCCCGTGTCCAAATTTCCGACGTCGTCGTAGCACAGGGGGACATCAAAGTGTCCGTCACAGTCGACAACATGGCCAGTCAGGCCAACATCTACGGTGGTTATGTTCGCAATGCCAATGGCTTGATCGTCACCAATACGCGGCTCGCCGTTGACGAAGCGGACGCCGTGATCCGCGCCTCGGGAAACACTATTGCCGATCTGATTCAGGGGCTGGCACGCTCGAAAGTAAAAACGCGCGACATGATCGCGATCCTTCAGGCGATGAAAGCAGCGGGCGCGCTTCATGCCGAAATTATCGTTCAATAGGGGCTGACGGACATGGAACCCATATCAACTGCGATTATCTTGAAAGCGCTGGACGGCTTGTCGATGCGCGCCGTGGCGACCGCGCAAAACATCGCGAATGCCAATTCGCCCGGATACAAGCCAATCAAGGTAACCTTTGAAGCGGCATTGATCGCGGCGGCACCGGGCGGCGCCGCTGCGATCAATGCCGTGCAGCCGCAGATGGGACCCGCCTTTGATCAGGAAGGCCGAAGCGCGCTTCGCATTGACCTTGAACTGGCAACGGCGACGTCCACTGCCGGACGTTATGGCACTCTCATCGAACTGCTTAATCGCCAGCTCCAGATGGCCGCGCTGGCCGTATCGGGGAACCGCTGACCATGAATGCAATGGAAATTAGCCGCACGGCGCTTGACGTCGAATGGCGTCGACTTGAAATCATCGCACAGAATATCGCGAATGCCGGAACAACTCTCGATGCCAGCGGCGAACCCTATCGTGCGCTTCGCCTGCTGTCGGGCCCGAACATTTCGTTCAGCGAGATGGTCCGCGCCCCATCTGGGGTGGCGAACTTAAAAGGCGTGGCAGTCTATTCCGTCGAACCCCAGAATCTGCCGCCGCGCCGGGTCTATGAGCCTGCGCATCCTCAAGCTGATACCGAAGGTTATGTGTCCTATCCTGGCTTCGACCACACGGGCGAGATGGCGCTGATGGTCAAGACGTCGCGCGCCTATGAGGCCAACGTCGTGGCGCTCAACGCCGCGCGTCAGATGTATGCGAAAGCGATGGAAATCGGGAGGCGCTCGGCATGATTGAGGCAATCACCGCCACATCGTTAACCGCACTCCAGCCGCTGGTTCCAGCGGTGGTTGGCCCGCCGGCGGCGGCACCCAGCATTTCGTTCGAGCAGATGCTGCACAGTGGTGTCGAGGCAACCAATACCAAGATTGCTGAAGCGGATCGACTGGTCGCGGCGTTTGCTGTCGATGACTCGGTTCCTGCCCATCAGGTGACCTTTGCGCTCGAAGAAGCGCGGCTGTCCCTCGAACTGATGATCCAAGTCCGCAACAAGATGATCGAGGGTTACCAGCAAATCATGAATATGCAGGTTTGATGACTTTTACGATGACCACAGGCGATATTTTGAAACAGGCCAACCGCCGCCAGATTATGCTGATCGCTGGGGCCGCTCTTGCGGGTGCCGCACTTCTTTTTACCCTCTGGTATTTTATCGTGCGCGTGCCTTATGTGCCCGCCTTTACCCGAATGAAATCCGCCGATGCCGTTTCCATCGTCGGCGAGCTGGACCGATTGAAAACACCTTATCGTTTGGCTGACGACGGTACGACGGTCCTTGTGCCATCAGACAAAGTCGATGCCACACGGATCAACATTTTGGGCAGCGACCTTCCGATCAAAGGCGCGGTTGGCTTTGAACTGTTCAACAAGACCGACATGGGGCTCTCCGAGTTCGCTCAAAACATCAACTACCAGCGTGCGCTCCAGGGAGAACTCGCGCGGACGATCATGGCACTCGACGAAGTGGACACCGCACGGGTCCATTTGTCGCTGCCTGAGTCCGGCATTTTCCAGCGCGATCGCCAACTTGCCAAGGCGTCGATAACGATCACAACAAAGGCAGGGACAGTGGTCGATGACGCTGCCGTCGGCGGTATTCAGCAACTTGTCGCGTCTGCCGTCCTGGACTTACAGGCAGAAAATGTCGCCATTCTCGATTCCCGCGGTCGTTTGCTCAACAGCGTCGCGCCGACGGTGCAAACGCAAACACCACAGGAAGAACGCCGCTCGGCGCTTGAGCAGGTCTATTCAGCCACGATACGCGGCGCAATCAATGCGGCCGGGTTGACGATGCCGATGACCGTAGACGTGATTTCGTTTGAAGATTTCGCCTCATCCTCAATTGGTGGTGATGCCGATGCGGGCGGGTTAACGCCCCCCAAGGGGCGGAAAGGGCCGCTCAAAATCTCGATTATCCTGACGGCTGAACCGGGACCGCCCGTGCGCGAGCGCTTGCTTGCGGCGGCACGTCGGGCGGTCGGATTTGATTCAGCGCTTGGCGATGTCATATCGATAAATGTCGCGGCGCCACGCGGTGGTTCATTGCCTGGGCGATGGCCGGTTCAGGCGGTTGTGCCGATTGCGCTTCCATCCACCGTGCCCAGTTCTGCTTGGTCATCCGTTTTGGTTTGGCCGATTATTGCGGGGGTGTTGCTGGTTTTGTCAGGGCTGCTTGCGTGGTGGGCCTGGACCAAACGCTCGGGATCGTCACCAAACGAACGGGAGGCGTTTGCGGCGCGATTAAAAGCTTTGCTCGAAGAGGACGCGCGTCATGCCCAGCGCTCTACCTGACCGAATGCTGCGCCGTGCCGTGGTGCGGCTGCAGACTCTGCCGCGCGAGGATTTTGATGCGGTACTTGAAACGCTTGACCAAGCCCAGCGTACGCGGGTTCTGACACTTCTCAGTGACCTTCACGGTCAGCCGGCATGCGAGACTTCTTTAGAAGCCTCGCAATCGTTCGAAGCCGTCGTTTTGCCGCCGAATCTGTCGGGCTGGCTGGTCGCACGGATCAATGGGCACGGTGACGGGGGAGACGAGACGGCAGATCAGTTTGTCATGACGGAGCATGCGCACAAAGCTTTGCGTCGCTGCGCCGCCGATCTTTTGCCGCAGCCGGCGCGGGTTCTCCCCAAGCCATCGCTGGCTTCACGGCTGGTCAGCCTTTTTGCGTGACAAGTGAGGCGATCATCCGAGCAGAAAACAGCAGCGGCCAAGCCCTTGTGCAGCCTTTCCTGTTCAGGGGTGATCATCAGAAGGACATGATGGCCGCTTCGCCCACTCGCTCCGTAATTGTTGAACTGATGGAGACTCTCGCCCTGCGCGATGCCGACATCGCCAGCCACGAGGATGCACTTGCTGCTGCTTATGCACATGGTGAGGAGAGTGGCCGCGCGGCGGCGCAAGATGCACTTGAGGAAGATCGTGACGCTGCACTCGCAACATTGAAGGCCGGTGTGCTGTCGGCCCGTGAAACCCTTGCGCATGCGATGAAAGGCTTCGAAGCGCTGGCCATCTTGGTGGCGACCGAAGCGGTGGATAAACTGACGGGCAACCCTGATCATTATCGCAGCATGTTGACCGATGCGATTGCGATGCAAGTGCGCAATGTTACCGATGCGGGCATCATTTCCGTTACCGTCTCGCGCCACGACTTTCCCGATCCAAGTGAGATCGTCGATCTCAAGACATCGCTTGGAGCGGCGCGAGAGATGCTGTGCGTTAGCGATGATCTGGACCGAGGTGCGTGCAACATCGAACTCGCTTTGGGCATGGGGGAGGTCAGTCTGCCTCGTCAGTGGGACGCGATGAAAACGCTGCTGGTCGCACTGGCCGCTGAAGACACTGCCACATGATGAGCGATCACGCTGCAATCACGCTAATCCGTTCAACATCAGCGATGACGCTCGTCGGAAAATTGCGCACGATCATGCCGACTTGGCTTGTAGCGGATGGCCCGAGCGTTCCGGTCGGAACATTGTGCCGGATCGAAGGGGTCGCTGACAGGGGCGAAGTCATTGCCGAAGTCGTGCGTGTTGATCGTGAAGGTATAGCACTGGTACCGCACGGCGACGTTACCCGCTTGTCGATTGGCGCGCGCGTCGTTGCCCTGTCCGACAATGCGCAATTGCCAGTAGGCGCGTCGTTTCTGGGGCGTGCGGTCGATGCGTTGGGACGACCGCTTGACGGCGGTAAGATAATCGTTCCCGAAGCCTTTGTCGCCCTCAATTCGGATCCGCCCGCCGCCATGGAGCGAGCGACGAGCGGCGAAATCCTCGAGACTGGGATTCGTACGATCGACGGACTTCTGACGCTTGCCAAAGGGCAACGCGTTGGCATCTTTGCTGCGAGCGGCGTTGGTAAAACCAGTCTGTTG
The DNA here is from genome assembly GCA_031417655.1 of Sphingomonas sp. Taxonomy (GTDB): domain Bacteria; phylum Pseudomonadota; class Alphaproteobacteria; order Sphingomonadales; family Sphingomonadaceae; genus Sphingomonas_O. The sequence goes on from JANOVZ010000108.1 coordinate 13,848, forward strand.
AGCCAATTGCTGCGGCAAGTTCAGGCCGATGTTTGCGTTGCTTGCCTTGTGGGGGAGCGCGGTCGTGAGGTCGAGGCGATCTGGTCAAATGAGTTGAGCGGCCCTGCACGAGCACGTTCGGTCATGGTTGCCGCAACATCGGATCAAGCCGCTGCCCTGCGCGTACGGGCCGTGCATCAGGCCGTTGCCATTGCGCGCTATTGGCGTGATCAGGGGTTGAGTGTTTTTTTCGTTCTCGATTCCGTGACGCGCTTTGCCATGGCGCTGCGTGAAATGGGGCTTGCTGCCGGCGAGCCGCCAACCGTGCGTGCTTATACCCCAAATGTATTCGCGACCATTCCGCGCATTGTCGAGCAATTCGGCGCCTTGAAGCGGGGCGGCTCGATCTCTGCCGTGATGACGGTTTTGAGCGAAACGGATGATATCGACGACCCGTTGTCCGAACTTATGAAATCGTTGCTTGATGGACATTTACTGTTGTCGCGGCAGCTTGCCGAAAGTGGCCATTTTCCGGCTATCGATCCGCTAAAGAGCGTCAGCCGCAACGCGCCGACGCTTAAGAGTAACAGTCACCGCGAGCTTGCGCGTAAAGCACAACAGCTTATCGCGCGTTATGAAAGTGCGCGGCCCGTCATCGAAGCAGGCCTTTATACAAGTGGTAGTGCGTCGGACATCGACGCCGCAATTGCAGCACGATCAGCGCTGAACGCGTTCATGCAGCAGGAATCCAACGACCACACCGACCTTGAGGCGATGCAATCGCAACTCTCCGCTGCGGTAGCAGTTTAGATGACAGCGCGAGATACCAAGCGTCGATCACTCGAATGGATCAGTCGCATTCGCGACGCCCAAGCACAGCAGGCCGAATGGTCCGCGCGCCAAGCCGTTGCGGCGGTTGGAGTCGCGATCGCAAATCGGTCGGACGCCGAAAAATACTGTGAAGATGCTCTGGTTCGGTGGGCGCTGTCCCTAGGCGAAGGCGCGCGCTTTGATCCGGCCCTTGCTGCGATTTGGGCGCATGAGTTAAACGCTCGGGATGCCAATCTGATGGACGCCGAAGACGTTGCGTCTTCGAAACAGGACGAACAAGCGCGTGCTGTGAAAGACTGGCAACAGAGTGCCATGCGCGCACGACGAGCTGCCGATGATTTGACCGCAGCGACGCGAAGAGCGGCTTGCTGGCGCTCAGAGCAGCAGGTCGCAGCACTGGCCGATATCGCGGCACTGAAGCACGTCAGCCGATGACAATTGCGATCACCGACTCACCATTTGGTCACCAGCGTACGATGGGCAAACCTGCCTTAGTGATTTCGCAGCAATCCTTTGCGGCGGCGCTTTCGTCGTCCAGGTCGCGTGCGGAGGCTCGAAGTCAGCGCGCCTTAGGATTTCAAGAAGCGGGTCTGTTGGGCGTTTATCGCACCTTTCCTGAAACGGCGTTTCGTGATCAATCCGACGGCTCCAGCTCGCAAACTGGCGCGCGCTCCGAAAACACTCAGCCGCCGCTTCGCATTTTGAACGAGCACTCGATGGAAACGCATCACTCGGCTACGCCGTCGACTGTAGCGAGGTCTGGGCAAGATGTCCGGTCTGTGCCGAGTAAAATCAAACCCGCGATCTCGACAAGTCCGACGTTGGGCTCGAACGTGACGAGACTGAGCACTGTCGATGCGACAAGTCCAGAGGTTTGCAGGGCGAACGGCAATTCAGTTTTGTACCCAACAGCCGTTAAGCGGCGACGGCGCGAAACGCTCTTCATGAATGACGATAAGCACGCCATTTCTATTTTGATCGGATCGCCATCGCTTAAAGAAGATAAACTAAAAAAACTAAACCAAAGTCTGACAATACTGCTACACCAATATGGTATGACTTTGAAAAATATTACAATAAATGGCATTTCAGGTCATGACATAAAATGTACGATGGATTCGGGAGATTAATGTGGCTTTGGCACCCGTGACGAATACAGCGCAGTCGATAAGTCAAAATGCACAGAGTGCGTTTGGGCTCGATTTTCAATCGCTTCTGCGCATTATTCTCACCCAATTGACGTATCAGGACCCGTTGAAGCCGCTCGATAACAGCGAATTTGTGTCCCAGCTTGCACAATTCTCACAGCTTCAACAAACGCAATCACTCAACGATCAGATTTCTAGCCTGCTTTCAGCACAATCGGCGACGCAAGCGACCAGTCTTCTTGGCCACACGGTCGATTTTACCACCGGACAAACGACGATATCAGGCAAGGTAGAGGCCGTTTCTTTTACATCGGGTCAGCCGACGGTAACGGTTAAGACGAGCGATGGTCAGACCATTTCAAATATTTCGGTGGCTCGTATTGCACAGGTGCGCTGACGTTAATTGGGGAGTGACAGGAAATGCTAGGGGCAATTTATACTGGTTTGAGCGGGATGAACGCGTTCAGTCGCGGGCTGCAGACGATCAGCAACAATGTGGCGAACCTCAATTCACAAGGTTTCAAAACGACAACGACCAGTTTTAGCGATGTTTTCAGCTATGGCGGTGGCGGCCTGACGTTTTTCAACGGCGTGGGTAGTGGCCAACCGGGCAACGGCGTGCGCTTTTCGGGATCACGCATCGATTTTGGGCAGGGTGACCTGCGCCAGTCACAGGGCGATCTCGATCTTGCAATACAAGGGACAGGGTTCCTTGTCCTGCTGAAGGACGCAAAGACATATTACACGCGCACAGGGCAGTTCGTCGTCGACAAGGACGGTTATGTGTCGCAGCAAGGAACCGAATATCGGCTGGGCGTTCTCGACGGGACCGGTCGCGCGGTCGCGCTCAATCTCGACACTCGTCGGACAAGCGTGCCAGTTGCGACAACGACAGTGAAATTTGCCGACAATCTCTCGTCTTCGGCGACAACGGCGACTGTCGCCGACCTCGCCGTTTATGACACGTTGGGCGGCAAGCAGACGTGGCGGGCAAAGTTTGACAAAGTCACGGGCAGCAGCGGCGAATGGACGGTATCCGTAACGGATCAAGCCGGTACGACCATTGGTACTCAAACGCTTAAATTCGTCGGTAGCGCAGTGGACCCCACAACGACGAAACTGACGTTTGCTGGTTCATTCGCCGACGCAAACCCTGTGTCCGTCGTGTTCGATTTTTCGTCAGGCGTCACGTCATTTTCGGGGGGGACAACATCGACACTGCGGTCGTCATTGATCGACGGTAATGCGGTTGGCGCGTTAACGACGGTTGGCATTGATGATGTGGGGCAGGTCAAGCTGTCCTATTCCAATGGCAAAACAGAAACGCTCGGCGCCGTAGCCCTCGCTGATTTTCGTGATCCTCAGCAGTTGCGTCGGCTGAGTGGCGGCTTGTTCGAAAACGCCGGCAAGGGGCCGAGCCGTTTGCTGACGAGTGGAACGGAGGGGATTGGCCGTCTGTTATCAAAACAAACTGAGGCGTCAAACGTCGATCTCTCGCAGCAATTTGGCGACCTGATTCTGATTCAGCGCGGGTTTCAAGCTTCATCGCAAGTGGTCAGCGCCACAAATGACATGATCCAGGAACTGTTCGGCATTCGGGGACGGGGATGACGGAGCAATGCCTCGACTGGCTTCCGCTCCCCGCATTGGACGACACGCGGATACTGTCAATGATCGCGTCAGCGGTTGAGCGCTGGTCGGGGCGGTGGTTCGTCCATGAGCACTATGGCGCGTCAAATATGACACTGCACGAGCCACGCGATCGCGCTGTTACCGGTAAAGATTCGTGGGTGTCATTTTGTAACGCTGTTGCCGTTTTGTGGCCGGCAGATGGTGGTGTTGACCTCGCCAAGCAAGCCGTAAATGCGCCGAAAGTAAAAGCTGGTCTGCACAGTGCCGATAAATCCCTTTTGCGGAAATGCGCCGAATTGATCGGCTTGGACCTCGTCACGGCCATCGGGGCGGCTTTGAACCTTTCACGCAGGCCGGAGAGCCAGATGATGCCGGTTCCAAACCCGCTTCTCAACTCGGGCGGCGTCGAAATCAAACTCGACCGGTGTGGCGATCTGCCGTCAATGCGTATCGCAATTCCAGCCTTCGCGCTTGTCCCCACTCGCAAGTCTTATGTCCGGTCACCCAGTGCACCTCCACTCAGCCCGGTATCAATGGCATCGCTTTTCGATGCCGAGTCACTGTCATTTTCAGCCGCTCTGGGATCAACCACGATGTCGATTGCCGACTTTCGGGGGCTTCATGTCGGTGACGTTATGATGCTCGACACGATGCTGGACGAAACCGTCGCTGTTACAACTCAAAGTAGCGGAAGCTTTATTTTTGCCGCTCGCGTTGCGCAGAAGGACGGTCAGATCAATCTCGTTGCAAGCAATGCGCAGGGGCATATTCATGAAAAGTGACTCGATGACGGGGGATTTAGGTGCGACGCCTCATCTGATTGATGATCGCACATCGACAGTGACGAGCAAGGAGACCCAACGTCCAATCACAAAAATTGATGCGGAAATTTTTAACGACGTCGATGTGCGGCTCACGGCTGTTCTGGGTCAAGGGACTATTGCCGTGCGGGCGCTGCTCGACTTGACGGAAGGCAGTGTGGTTAATCTTGATACCCCGCTCGACGGATTGATCGATATTACATTGAACAATAATATTGTTGCACAGGGCGAAATCGTGACGGTCAACGACAGGTTCGGCATCCGTATTACAAAAACTGCGGTCACGCGCGGATGACAATGTGTTGGATGAAAATGGGTTGTTGGGCCGGACTTCTTTGGCCGACAGTTCTTGTAGCGCCCGCTATGGCCCAGCAGCTTGGGCATGGGACCGAGGTTGATATCTCGGGATGGCGCGTCCTGGCTGGTTTGGGCTTTATTCTGATTCTTGGGGTCGGCATGTTCCTCGCGGCGCGATCGCGCCAAATCGATCTGACAACTTGGCGTTCGGTATCGACGAAACGGATAAAGGTGATCGAAACCACGCGGCTGTCACCTCAAGCCGCACTCTGTCTCGCGTCGTGCGACGGTAAAGAATATCTCATCGCTTTAACGGCGGGTAGCGTATCGGTGATTGATACACCGACCGCGGCGCCCGACGCGCAATGAGGCGGCGTACGAAAGCAGCGCTCACGGTCGTTGTCACTCTAGTCGGTCTTTCCGTGACGACTGCACTTGCAGCGCCGACCATCTCGGCAAGCCCGGAAACGACCCAAGTCGTACGGACGGTTTTAGTGCTTTCGTTGATGGCGATCATTCCGTCATTGCTAATCTGCACGACCTCCTTCGTGCGGATTGTGGTTGTCTTGTCGATGATCCGTCACGCGCTGAGCATGCCCGAGACACCACCCAATGTCGTCATCATCAGTCTCGCCCTGTTTCTGACGGCGCTATCAACAGGCCCCGCGCTTCAGGCCGTCGCAGAAAATGGCGTTCAGCCCTTTCTGGATGGACAGATCTCAATTGACCAGGCGCTTGACCGCGGATCAGCGCCGTTGCGCGATTTTATGCTCAGCCAAGTGCATGATCGCGATCTCAAGACCGTCTATGAAATTGCCCGCAAGCCGTTGCCGACGACGCCCGCCGATGTTGGAACGATCCAGCTTATCCCGGCCTTCATGCTGAATGAATTGCGGACGGCCTTCACCATTGGGTTCGTCATCCTGTTGCCTTTCCTACTCATCGATTTGGTGGTCTCCGCTGTGCTCCTGTCGCTAGGCATGCTCATGGTGCCGCCCGCGACAATATCGTTGCCGCTAAAAATCCTGATGTTCGTTATTATCGATGGGTGGGGATTGGTCCTGAAAGGTGTCCTCGGGAGCTTTCGATGACCGGTCCGGCTGTCGGTGAAAGGCGAGCGGCTTCATTCATCCCATACGAAGCAGAGGCGCAGCTCTGGGCTGCGTTAAAGCGCGATGGTTCTTCAACGGCGCGCGAACAACTATTTTGTCTTTACCAGCCATTGGCGCGCCAATTGGCCGGGCGGCATTTTCGAAGTCGTGCCACGGGTGCCATCGAATTCCTTGAACTTGTTCAGATGGCGAGCACCGGACTTCTCGAGGCAATTGACAGGTTCAAACCCGAACTCGGCGTTCCGTTCCGATACTTTTGCGGTCGACGGATTATGGGCAGCATCTTGAACGGTGTGGCGGCGCATAGCGAAGTCAATCGACAAGTCACCGTTCGAAATCGCATGATGCGTGATCGCATGGCGTCACTTCGTCCGGATACGCCAGACGGCGGAACAGTAATCGAAACGCTTGATCGCCTTGGCGAAATCGCAATCGGTTTAGCCGTCGGCTTCATGTTGGAAGAGTCGGGCTCACATATGGCGGCAGAACCAGGCTTGGCGAGTAACGGGTACGATACGCTCGCGTGGAAGCAGATGACGACGCTGCTTGCCAACGAACTCGACCGCCTTCCTGCGCGCGAGCAGGATATCGTCAGGCTCCATTATTGCGAGGGATTGTCGTTCGAACAACTGGGCACCATGTTTGGCGTCACAAAAGGGCGGATATCCCAATTGCACAAGGCGGCAATTGCTTTGATGCGAAAGCGGCTGTTACAAGCAAGCCCGTTCGTTTTTCGAGGCTAGGATAAGGATTTCGCTTGGATGAACGATATTATTGCGCTTTGCCCTGAAGCTTCGATTCAAACTGCCGTCGCAATCATCCAACAAAGCGATGAGGCGGGGCTGATCGAGATTGATCGGCTATTGGCCATTTATTCCGGAGACCCGCGCCTGCATTTTCTAAAGGGTTCGATCCTTGCGGGTGTGCAGCGCTATGAAGAGGGTTGTGCCGCTATGCGGCGGGCCATTGAACTTGCGCCTGAGTACCATCTTGCACGTTTTCAACTCGGGTTTCTGGAATTTACGTCAGGGATGCCCGAAGCAGCAGTCGAAACTTGGGGCCCGTTTATAAGTCTCGACGAAGGCGCAGCGTTTCGTCTCTTGTCCGAAGGCCTCGACAGCCTGGCATGCGACGATTTCGGTAAAGCGGATCATTTGTTGCGTCGCGGCATCGCTGCGAATTTGGAACATCCATTGATTAACAGTGACATGCAGTTGCTGCTTGATGAAATTGCTGACAAGTTGATTAAAGATATAATTGTCGACGACGTATCAACGGTCGGCTCTGCTACGCACCAAATGCTTCAACAATTTGAACTTAGGGGCAGCGTGAATAAGACGCGGCACTGATGAACCCCGTTTCAAACACAGATCGTATCGTCCGTCAGATTCGTCAGCGACTTGAAGAACGATCAAAGGCAGCAATAGCGACCAAGACCAATAGCGCAGACCGGATACCGCTGCGCGGCTCTGCTGCCGTGAAGGCAATTACCAGCCCAATCGCGAACGCCGGTGTAGAAGAAAACCATTTGCAGCGCTTGATCGTGGAGCAACTGCTCGTCGAGGAATTTGGCGTAAAGCTGGCAAATGACGCAAAATTTCAACAGATTATTGATCGAGTAACGCAATCGATGGTTACTGATGTCTCAGTCAAATCTTTAATGCGAGAAGTAATTGATCAAATTCGACTGGAAGAGAAATGAACGTAAGGTCTTGATTTTGATATTAATTCGGTAATTCCAAAAACTTCAAACGTACTGAAGGTGGGGATTGCCGCTCGAACGCGGGCTCCGTCATTTGGGATCGCGACCTCCACGGTTGGCCACTCGATTCAGTTCAAGGCGATGAAATCCGGATTTTCGATGAATTATGGTGCCCGGGGACGGGATCGAACCGCCGACACTGCGATTTTCAGTCGCATGCTCTACCAACTGAGCTACCCGGGCATTTCGCGCGAAAAGGCGAAGCGCGCTCTTATGCGGGCGCTGCGCGGCTGTCCAGCCTTCATAGGCGCGTAACGCGGACACTCTGGTTGCGAAAGGTTGCTGTGCCGAAGACAGTCATGAAGGCGATATCGGTGGCGTCGCGGCCCACGGCAATGCGAACAACCTCTTCCGCCTTTGCCATGCCCGTTGCGTCGACAAGATGCCAGGCATCCTCGAGCCAGACTTCGACAACCGCATGGAAATCGGGCGGAGTGACATCGGGGGCATAGGCCGACACGATCCGCGCAGGAATCATTGCGGCGCGGGCGAAGCTGGTCATGAGGTGTGCATAATCGCGGCACACACCTTGTCGCTGGACGAATGTGTCCGACGCACTGGTATCGGTCGTCGATGCCCCCGATACATAAGCGATGTTGGCCGCGATCCAATCACGCATGGCAAGGATTTTTGCACCGCCGTCATGACCACCAAAATCCTGAGCAACGAGCGATTCAAATTTGTCGCTTTCGCAGTATCGGCTGGGCAGCAGATAGGGGACGACCAGCGCGGGTAAATCGCGCGGATCAGCCGCAGTTAGGTTGTCGAGAGCGATGACAACGCGGTCGATTTCGACAAGCGCGCTGTAATGCGCATGAAACTGCCCGACGCCTGCCGCCCACGTCCGCTGCCCGACGGCCTCATTGCCTTCGACAGGGCGGAGTCTTTCGGGCGATGATACGGTCAGCTTGTCGCCGATGATGCGCTGGTCAGCCATTTGCGCGACTTCGACCTGAAGCAGGACGTCATGCGGTTCGGGTAAATCATAATCGAGCACGACATCGATTTCGACGCGCATGGGAATCGACCCTTTTCTTACTGCGAAACTCGGCTATGCGCGGATTTTCGCCGTTGGGGAAATGATGAAAACGGTTCTGGGTCGGGTGTTGCGTAACGTGGGGGTCGGGTTGTTGTTCCTGATCGTTGGGCTGTGCGCATTGATTATCATTGCGCCACCGTTTCTCGACCGTATTTATTACAACGGGCCCGACAGTGCGCATTATGACGGCGAACGCTTTTTTAACCCCGGTGGTGACGACACGATGCGTCCGCCGGGCGGAAATCGCGGCAATTTTCTTGTCCGATACATCACTGGCAGTGATGGTCGTCCGCCGTGGCCTGACACTGTTACGGTCAAACAAGGCTATGGTGCCGCCGAAGCAACGCCATGCCCCGTTACCAATCCGCGCATCGCCGAAAACTGGAAGCGGTGCGTCGACAAGGTAAATCCGACCCGCATGTTCGCAACATGGATCGGCCATGCAACTGTCCTTGTCCAGACCAACGGTCTCAATATCCTCACGGACCCGATTTATGGGGCGACGGCAGGACCATTCGGCGTTGGCCCGCGCCGAGCGGCGGTGCCCGGCATCGCTTTCGATGACCTGCCCAAGATCGACCTCGTGGTCGTCAGCCACAATCATTATGACCACATGGATTTGGGAACGCTTAAAAAACTGTGGGATCGTGACAAGCCGCTCATCGTTACCAGCCTCGGCAATGACGAAGTTATGAAAAATGCCGGAATCACCGCAGTCGCGCGGGATTGGGGCAGCCGGGTTGCGGTCAAGCCGGGTGTCGATGTCATCGTGACGCGCAACCACCACTGGAGTAGCCGGTGGGGTGTGGACCGCAACCGCGCGCTGTGGTCGAGCTTTGTCATCACGCTGCCCGGCGGCAATGTCATGTTTTCGGGCGATACCGGTTTCGGCGACGGGCAGTGGCCAATCGAAGCGGCTAAATATGGCCCGGTTCGCCTTGCCCTTATCCCCATCGGCGCATTTCGTTTTCAACCCGGACAAATGGGCATCGGCAGTCATATCGGTCCGATCGATGCGGCCGAAGTGTTTGTCCGGTCAAAAGCACGGTCTGCGATCGGTATCCACTGGGGCACATTCCGACTGAGTTTCGAAGCCTATGCTACGCCGCCCAAGCTGCTCGACATCGTCAACCAGTGTCGCGGCATACGCGGGTTTGAGACCGTGACGCTTGGCCAGTTCACCGAAATCGTGCCCTTGACTGCGCCGATGGTGGCGTTGCCACCTCCGATCCCGCTCAACCCGGCGTGTATCGATACGCCTGCGGTGCGCGCGCTCAAGTGAAGTTGATCTTTGTCTATAATGCGAATGCTGGAATCGTGGCGGGCATCATGGACAGCATCCACAAAACGCTTTCGCCCGCAACTTATCCGTGCGGCCTATGTGCGATAACTTATGGCGCGGTGCGCATGGACCCGATTTGGAAAACGTGGCTAAAAACACGAACGTTCGAAAGCGTGTTTTACCACCGCCCCGATTTTCGCGCGGCCTATCCGGATTTGCAGGTCGATCTGCCGGTGATTATGGCCGAACGTGACGGAGACTTGGAAATGCTTGTCGGCGCTGATGACTTCAAGGACGCCGCGACGGTCGATAAGTTGATCGCCTTGATCGAAACACGCTTGGCCTAGCGCGGCAGCATCGCACCCAGCTGTTTGCCGCCGAAGAGATGGACATGCAGGTGCGGTACTTCCTGATGCCCGTGTCCACCAATATTGCTCAGCAACCGGTATCCAGGTGCGGGCAGTCCTGCCTCGCGCGCAACATGGCCGACAGCGCGGACAAAGCCGGTGATTTCAGCATCGGATGCTTTGGCGCTGAAGTCATCCCACGACACATATGCGCCCTTAGGGATCACCAGAATGTGGACCGGTGCCTGCGGATTGATGTCATGAAAGGCGAGTGCATAGTCGTTCTCATAAACCGTGCGGTTTGGAATCTCGCTGCGCAGGATGCGGGCGAAGATGTTGGTGTCATCATAGGGGAGGGTCGCGTCAATGGGCATAGTCAGTCCTTTCGCCCCGCTTTTTCCACTATCCCCGACACGCCTTCGCGTTGCGCCAGTTCGGCCTCGACATCGGCGAGCGTTACGCCCTTGGCGTTCAGCAATACAAGCAAGTGAAAAATCATGTCGGCGGCTTCAGCAGTCAGTTCGGCTTTGCCATGCGACAGCGCAGCAACCACCGTCTCTACCGCTTCCTCACCCAATTTGCGCGCGATTAGTGGGATACCCCCGGCGTTAAGCTTGGCAACATAGGACATCGCGGGATCGCCATTGCGGCGAGCGGCGATGATTGTTTCGAGTTTGCGTAGCGTTTCAGTCACGTCCCCGTTTAAGCGGGGGACGGGATGGCGCGTCAAGCGTCGTTATCATCGTTATGTGGTGGCGCCTTACTCGACCGGCGACCGATGATGAGCCCGGCAACAGCCAATCCGAACAGGGCAATATCGGTAGGCTCGGGAATCTTGATGCTTCCCTGCGCAAATGCCGGTGCGCTCATGACGAGCAACGCGGCCAATGAATACCCCCGTATCATTCCGTAAGCGTTACACGGATGGTTACCGAGTCGCTAGGTATTTGCTGCGGTGCGGAATACCGAATTGGGACAGTTAGTTAGCGCGGCGGACCGGGTATCCAGCGGCTTCAAGCGCACGATGGGCATCCCCGATCGTTGAATCGCCGAAATGAAATATCGATGCAGCGAGGACAGCGCTGGCATGCCCGTCGCGCACGCCTTCGACGAGATGCCCCAGATTGCCGACGCCGCCGCTGGCAATGACGGGAATATCGACGGCATCGGCGATGGTGCGGGTGAGGTCGAGATCATAGCCGTCGCGGGTGCCGTCGCGGTCCATTGACGTGACCAGCAACTCGCCAGCGCCCAGTCTTGCGAGATTGAGAGCGTGTTCGATGGCATCGATGCCGGTTGCGGTGCGGCCGCCGTGCGTGAAGACTTCCCAGTGATGACCAACGCGGCGGGCATCTACCGATCCGACGACACATTGACTGCCGAAGCGGGTCGCGATGTCAGTGACGAGTTCGGGGCGCGCGACGGCGGCGGAGTTGACCGCGACTTTATCCGCACCTGCCAGCAGCAGTGCGCGTGCGTCATCGGCGGACCGCACCCCGCCGCCAACAGTCAGCGGCATAAAACAGACTTCGGCGGTGCGGCGCACAACGTCGATAATCGTGTCACGCCCTTCATGGCTTGCACTGATGTCGAGGAAACAAAGCTCGTCCGCTCCCGCCGCATCATAAGCGCGTGCAACCTCCACAGGATCACCTGCATCGCGCAAATTAACAAAGTTCACACCCTTCACCACGCTGCCATTCGCAACATCGAGACAGGGGATGACGCGGATTCGGACAGTCACGCCGCCGCCACGGCCAGCGCTGTCGCCAGATCGAGCCGCCCATCATAGAGCGCGCGGCCCGTGATCACCCCTTCGATGCCGTCTTTCGCGTGGATCGCGAGCATGCGGATGTCGCCGACGTTCTTCACGCCGCCGCTCGCGATAACGGGCAATGTCTGGGCGCGGGCGAGATCGACCGTGGCTTCGACATTGCACCCCGTCAGCATGCCGTCGCGCCCGACGTCAGTGAACAGTAGTGCCGCAACGCCCGCATCCTCGAACCGGCGGGCCATATCGAGCACCGAGACGTCGGACATATCGGCCCACCCTTCGGTTGCGATGAAACCATCACGCGCATCGACGCCGACGACAACACCGCCGGGAAATGCCGTTGCCGCATCGCGGACCAGCTGCGGGTCTTTGAGCGCCGCCGTCCCGATCACGATCCGCGCAACGCCGCGTTCGAACCAGCCCTCGACCGCCGCCATCGTGCGGATACCACCGCCGACTTGCACATGGCCGGGGAAAGTTTCGACAATCCGGGCCACCGCATCGGCATTGACGGCGCGGCCAGCAAACGCACCGTCCAAGTCAACGACGTGCAAATGCTGAGCGCCTGCTTCGGCAAAGAACATCGCCTGCGCGGCTGGATCGTCGCCATAAACGGTGGCGCGGTCCATATCGCCCTCGGCCAAGCGAACCACTTTGCCGCGTTTTAGGTCAATCGCGGGGAAGACGATAAGGCTCATACTTCGCGTCCCCTTCATGCCTTCGTGCCTTCGCGCGATTGTGCACATTCACACGAAGGCACGAAGGCACGAAGCTGAATGCGGATCAGGGCCGCCATTTCAAGAACCTCTTCAGCGTTTCAATCCCGTAGGTCTGGCTCTTCTCTGGGTGGAATTGCACGCCGAGCATATTGTCACGTCCGATGGCGGCAGCACGCGGACCGCCGTGGTCGGTCATCGCAAGAACGTCTGCGGCCTCGGACGCCTCGAACGCATAGCCGTGAAGGAAATAGGCCTCACCATGTGCGATGACGGGATGATCGCGTAATGGTGT
>JANOVZ010000109.1:0-6181 GCA_031417655.1 Sphingomonas sp.
GCCCGAGGAGAACGACGAAAAGGCGCATCACCCCACACTCCCCTCAAGGCTGATCCCCAGCAGTTTCTGCGCCTCGACTGCGAATTCCATCGGCAGTTGCTGCAGCACTTCCTTGGCGAAGCCGTTGACGATCAGCGCCACCGCTTCCTCGGCGTTCAGCCCGCGTTGCTGGGCGTAGAACATCTGGTCGTCACTGATCTTGCTCGTCGTCGCTTCATGTTCGATCTGCGCGCTGGGGTTGCGGACTTCGATATAGGGGACGGTGTGCGCGCCGCTGAGCGAGCCGAGCAGCAGCGAATCGCACTGGGTGAAATTGCGCACCCCTTCGGCATTGGGCGCGACGCGGACGAGGCCGCGATAGGTGTTGTTGCTGTGTCCGGCGCTGATGCCCTTCGACACGATGGTCGAGCGCGACCCCTTGCCATTGTGGATCATCTTGGTGCCGGTGTCGGCCTGCTGGTAATTGTTGGTCACCGCGACCGAATAGAATTCGCCGACGCTGTTTTCGCCGTTCAGCACGCAGCTCGGATACTTCCACGTCACCGCGCTGCCGGTCTCGACCTGCGTCCAGCTGACCTTGCTGTTCCGCCCCTGGCACAAGGCGCGCTTGGTGACGAAATTATAGATGCCGCCCTTGCCCTCGGCGTCGCCGGGATACCAGTTCTGCACGGTCGAATATTTGATCTCGGCATCGTCGAGCGCGACCAGTTCGACCACCGCGGCGTGGAGCTGGTTCTCGTCACGCATCGGCGCGGTGCAGCCTTCGAGGTAGCTGACGTAACTGCCCTTGTCGGCGACGATCAATGTTCGTTCGAACTGGCCGGTGTTCTCGGCATTGATGCGGAAATAGGTGGACAGCTCCATCGGGCAGCGCACACCTTCGGGGATGTAGACGAAGGTGCCGTCGCTGAAGACCGCGCAATTGAGTGTCGCGAAATAATTGTCGCGCATCGGCACGACCTTGCCGAGCCATTTTTTGACCAGCTCGGGATATTCCTTGATCGCCTCGGAGATGCTGCGGAAGATCACGCCCGCGCGCTCGAGTTCGGCGCGAAATGTCGTCGCAACCGAGACGCTGTCGAACACCGCATCGACCGCAACCTTGCGCGCCCCCTCGACACCCGCGAGCACTTTCTGCTCTTCGATAGGAATGCCGAGCTTTTCATAGACGCGCAGGATTTCGGGATCGACCTCGTCAAGCGAACCAAGCTTTGGCTTCGCCTTTGGAGCGGCATAATAATAGGCGTCCTGATAATCGATCGGCGCAATGTCGAGCTTGGCCCAATCGGGTGCTTCCATCGTCTGCCACATCCGGAACGCCTTCAGCCGCCAGTCGAGCATCCACTGCGGCTCGTTCTTCTTGCCACTGATGAAGCGGACGGTATCCTCGGTCAGCCCCTTGGGCGCGAAGTCGGTCTCGATGTCCGACGCCCAGCCATGTTCGTAATCGGCAACCTGTTCGGCGGCGGCGAAGGCTTCGGCGTTTTTCATGTTCATATTGCTGCCGCCAGTTGCGAGAGGGGGACGGCGGCCAATGCGCCACGCACGGCACTGTTCACGACATTCCAATGTGGTTTGACCGCGCAATGATGATCAAGCGCGCAATCGTCGCGCGTGTCGTCGACGCACGTCGTCATCGCAATCGGCCCTTCAACGGCTTCGATAATGTCGGCCAGCGTAATGCACGAAGCAGGGCGGGTGAGTTTGAACCCCCCGCCGGTGCCGCGCAACGACGACAGCAAACCCGCCTGCGCCAATCGCTGCATCAGCTTTTGCGCGGTCGGCAGGGGAACATGCGTTTCGTCGGACAAAACATGCGCGGACAGACGCGCGCCACAACCATGCCGCGCAGCCGCACTCATCATCACAACGGCATAATCGGCGAGGCTGGAGAGTCGCATGAGTCGTTAATCGGACTAATTTAGTCGGATTGCAAGGCCGCTTAGGTTTTGGTGACCAGCGGGGACAGGCCGATAAACTCGGTGCGCTTGAGCGTCAGCGTAGCCAGTGTCGGCAGGTCGTCCGTGATTGTTTTGGGCGTAACGCCCGTGAAATGCTTGATCTCGCGAATGAAATGCGACTGATCATAAAATCCGTGATCGATCAGTTCCTGCGCACCCGCTTCGTGTTTGGCGAGCATGATCGCGGCCCGTAGCGCACGATATTTGCGTGCGAGGAGTTTTGGCGGTGACCCATAAATCGCTTTGCAATTGCGCTCAACCTGACGCCGCGACAAGCCCGTCGCGGCAACGAGCGTATCGACGCTGGGCGACGGTGAATCGGCCAGCCAATCATCAACGATCCGCGCAAAATCGAATGCGGCACTATGCCCGCGTTCGATCAATTGGCGCGCCAACCGACTGCCGATCAGAACTTTTTGGTCGAGCGTTGTCGTGGCGCGCAATTCTTCGAGCGTTTTGTAAAGCCCCTTGCCGAACAGTTCGGTGGCATCAACCACGCGGTTGACGAGGAGCGAGGCTTCGAAATCAAGCAAACTGCCCCAGCCCGCAGGCAGCAACCCTGCACCAAATGTATGCACCGGGCCGACAACGCGGACTTTGGTTGGCCCGGTGGTGGGACCGATAATCTGGATATTGGGCGCTTTCTGGACTGTCCCGTCTGCGAAGGTGTAGGTTGTATCAGTGCCCGACAATTGGAAACGCACCTGCGCGAGGTCTGCCCGTTCGACATCTTCGAACACAGGCACATCAGCACGGAACTCGTAAAACACCGAAAGGTGCTTGCGAAGCGACTCATCGGCGGCCGCATAGTCGAGCTTAATGGCAGCCATTTGCAAGAAAGCGCCCCAGATTATGCTTTATGGCAGTGATATAACCACAAACGGCCCGTAAAGAAAAGCGGCCCGGCTCGGTTTCCCGCGCCAGGCCGTAAGTGAAAAGGTTTCCCGAACTTTCGCCCGGGAGCCCTTCGGGTCGCAGGGGTTTGCTACGCGCCTTAAAGAGAGTCGTATTGGACAGAATCGACATTAACCCTTTATTCTCGGGTTTTTTTATGGCGCAATTTTTGACCCGCTGGTCGCGCCCTGATAGCGGCAAAACGATGCTTTACCGCCTTGCGCGCCCTTTGTTGTTTTCGCTCGATCCCGAATCGGCACACCGGGCAACGATTTTTGCCTTGCGCGGATTGCCAACAGGAAAGCCACGGTTCGACTCGCGGTTGGCAAGCACCGTGGCGGGCATCGATTTCCCCTCGCCCGTGGGTCTTGCGGCGGGGTTCGACAAGGATGCCGAAGTTCCCGACGCGATGCTGGGGCTGGGGTTCGGGTTTGTCGAAGTCGGAACGATCACGCCGTTGCCGCAGGCCGGTAATCCAAAGCCGCGCCTGTTCAGGCTGGTCGAGGACGACGGCGTTATAAACCGAATGGGATTCAACAACGGCGGCCATGCGGCGGCGCTGTCGCGACTTGCGGCGCGACCGAGACGCGGGATCGCAGGCGTCAATATTGGCGCGAACAAGGATGCCGTGGACAGGATTGCCGATTATGTCGCGGGGATGCAGGCGATGTCGCCGCATGCCGATTATATAACCGTCAACATCAGTTCGCCGAACACGCCGGGCTTGCGCGGGCTACAAGACAAGAGCGCGCTGGATGAATTGCTCGATGCAGTCATGGCGCTGCGGACTGTGCCGGTATTTCTGAAAGTTGCGCCTGATCTCGATGCGCAAGCCATTGATGATGTTGCGACAGTGACGATGGCCCGCAGGGTTGATGCTTTGATCGTCGGCAATACAACGATTTCGCGACCGGCGCTTCGGTCGCGCTGGCAGAGCGAAGCGGGGGGCTTGTCAGGAGCACCGCTGAAATCGCTGGCGATGGCAACGCTGAAGGCATTCCGCATTGCGACCGGCGGGGATATGACGCTGATCGCAGCAGGCGGGATCGACAGCGCAGACGAAGCCTATGCCCGTATTCGGGCGGGCGCATCGCTGGTCCAGGTTTATTCGGCACTAGTCTATCATGGCCCTGGCCTCGCGAAATCGATTTCGGCTGGGCTGGCACGTCTGCTCGAACGCGACGGATTTGCGCATGTCACCGATGCCGTGGGGGTAGACGCGATTTAGCTTTGCCGCCTAGAGTGTATCTATGATCCGTATGCTCCTCGCGCTTGTCGCTTTCGCACTCCCCGTGGCTGCTTTTGGTGCGGGGGGTGTGGTATCGTCCGCCGATCCGCGCGCGACCGAGGCGGGGCAGCAAATATTGCGCGAGGGCGGTAGCGCCGCCGACGCAGCAATGGCGATGATGCTCGCGCTGACCGTGGTCGAGCCGCAATCGTCGGGCATCGGCGGCGGCGGGTTCATCCTTTATCATGATGCTAAAACCGGCAAGCTCGCAACGATCAACGGGCGCGAAAAAGCACCGGCCTCGGCCAGGCCAGACCAGTTTATGACCGATGGCAAGCCGACCGGATATCTGAAAGCGTTCCCCGGCGGGCTTTCCACGGGGGTTCCCGGAAACATCCGCCTGATGGCACGCACGCATGAACGGTGGGGGAAGCTGCCGTGGGCAAAGCTGTTCGATCCGGCGATCCGGCTGGCCGAAGGGTTCGAGATTAACCGGACACTGGCGGGGGCGCTGCGGCAACTCGCGCCGTTGTGGAAGGATTTTCCGGCAGCACAGGCGCTCTATTGGCAGGATGGCAAGCCCAAGACGGCAGGCATGACACAGCGTAACCCGGCGCTGGCCGCGCTCTTGCGCAAGGTGGCGGCGGATGGCCCGGATGCGTTTTATTCGGGGGCCGAAGGGCAAGCGATTGTCGATGCGGTTGCGGGGTCCACGCTTAATCCGACCGTACTGACAATGGCTGACCTTAGCGCCTATAAAGTGCAGGACCGCGATGCGGTATGCGCGCCTTATCGCCAATACAAAGTGTGTGGCATGGGGCCGCCGTCTTCCGGCGCGACGACGATCCTGCAGATGCTCGGCATGATAGAGCGCTTCGATATGAAGAAACTGGGGTCGGACAGCCCGACCGCGTGGCACGTCATTGGCGAAGCGATGCAACTCGCTTATGCGGACCGCGAGAAGTATCTTGGCGATCCCGACTTCGTGCAAGTGCCCGTCGCGGGATTGATTGACCGGCGTTACCTGAAATCACGGTCAGCGCTGATTTCGCTGACCACGTCGCTGCCAAGCTATAGCGCGGGCGCTCCGCCGGGTGCACAGCCGCGGACCGCAGGCATCTCTTCGGAAGTGCCAGCAACCACGCATTTCGTGGCGACCGACGGCGCGGGCAATGTTGCCTCGATGACGTCAACGATCGAAGGGCCGTTCGGCAGCCAGCTGGTCGCGAACGGCTATTTCCTCAACAATGAGCTGACCGACTTTACGTTTGTGCCGGTCAAGGACGGCGCGCCGGTTGCCAATGCGGTTGCCCCCGGCAAGCGACCGCTGTCATCGATGTCGCCGACCATTGTCTATGACCGCAAGGGCCGCGTGG
Source organism: Sphingomonas sp. (assembly GCA_031417655.1). GTDB lineage: Bacteria > Pseudomonadota > Alphaproteobacteria > Sphingomonadales > Sphingomonadaceae > Sphingomonas_O. The sequence continues at coordinate 5,460 of JANOVZ010000109.1, forward strand.
TGCTGGCAGTGGGATCGGCGGGCGGCAAGCGTATCATCATGCATGTCATGAAGTCGCTCGTTGGCTACATGGATTTTGGCCTGAGCGCACAGGACGCGATCGCGTTGCCCAATATCTATTATAGCGGCCCCGCGCTGCTGGTTGAAAAAGACACCAAGCTGGGCGCAATGCAGGCGCAGCTGGCGGCGCTGGGGCAGATGGTTGTGGTAAGCGATCTGGGATCGAAGCTGAACGCTGTCGAGCGGACGTCCAAGGGCTGGCGTGGTGCCGCCGATCCGCGCAGTCCGGGCAATGCCCTCGACGAGTAAACCGCGACCGGCATAACCGGCGCGGACCACAGGAGAGACGATGCGCGAATTTGAACATTTCCCCAATCTCGTGACAATGTTTTTCACGCGCGCGACCGAATATGGCAATGCCCCGTTCCTGTGGCACCGCGACGGGAAAGCGTGGACCTCGCGCAGCTGGAAACAAACCGCGCTTGAAGTATCGGCGCTGGCGGCGGCGCTTAAACGACTCGGGATTGAGCGTGGCGACCGCGTAATGCTGGTCAGCGAGAACCGCCCCGAATGGTGCATTGCCGATCTTGCGATCATGGCGGCAGGGGCAATTACGGTGCCGACCTACACAACCAATACCGAGCGCGACCATAGCCATATCCTGCAGGATTCGGGTGCAAAGGCCGTCATCGTGTCAACGGCAAAACTGGCGCGCACATTGCT
>JANOVZ010000110.1:0-4489 GCA_031417655.1 Sphingomonas sp.
GAAAACGCAGGCCTGACCGAATGGCCGGTGCCGATGCTGGGGCGCTTTGACCCCGCGTTTCTCGCTGTGCCGCAAGAAGTTATCCAGCTGACCGCGCGGGTGAATCAGAAGTATTTTGTCTGCAACGATGCGGACGGCAAACTCGCCAACGCCTTTGTCTGCACCGCCAATATCAGCGCGCATGATGGCGGTGCCGCGATTGTTGCAGGTAACGAGAAGGTGCTGGCGGCGCGGTTGAGCGATGCGAAGTTCTTCTGGGAACAGGACTTGAAGGTAGCTCTGGATGTGCAGGCAGAGAAGCTGTCGCAGATTACCTTTCATGAGAAATTGGGCACTGTGGCCGATAAGGTCGAGCGGGTTGCCAAGCTGGCAAGGTGGTTGGTTGAAGAGGGGATTGTCGGCGCGGAGGGGACTGTCCCAAGCGAAGCGCCGTGGACTGTCCCCGGTGGTGAAGGCAACGACAGCGCTGGCAACGGGACAGTCCCCATGCGGGGACAGTCCCCTGCGTCAGTGCGATTGGCAGCCCAAGCCGAACGCGCAGCGCGCCTGTGCAAAGCCGATCTCGTCACCGGCATGGTCGGCGAATTCCCCGAACTGCAAGGCATCATGGGCGGCTATTACGCCCGAGCCCAAGGCGAACCCGATGCCGTCGCCGACGCGGTGCGCGACCATTACAAGCCCGTCGGCCAAGGCGATGATGTGCCAACGGCTCCGGTGACGGTGGCGGTCAGCTTGGCGGATAAGTTGGATACGTTGATGTGTTTCTTCGCAATTGGGGAGAAGCCGACCGGCTCCAAAGATCCATTTGCGCTAAGGCGCGCCGTGCTCGGTGCTATCCGTATTGTGCTGGAAAATGGCTTGCGTTTCAGTCTCGATGATACACTGGAAACAATGGCGGCCGACGTCTTGTTTTCTGCGAACGACCGAGATGCTTTCCTCTCTAAAGCTGTCGGCGTTCCTCTTAACGAATGGGGACGACTTCATCTGAGCCGACGTTTCGAAGACCCCGACTATCTAGTCGAGGTTTCGAAGGATAGTTGGACCCGAGTGACCGCGACCGAGCCGACCCTTACTCGTGAGCGGGTAGCACAGGCATTATTCGGCGAAATAGCAACCGGCGCAGCAGGTCTCGTTTGGTTCTTCGCCGACCGCCTCAAAGTCCAGCAGCGCGAGGCTGGCGTTCGGCATGATTTGATCGACGCGGTGTTTGCGCTTGGTGGTGAGGATGATCTTGTCCGCTTGCTGGCGCGGGTGAAGGCTTTGCAGGCTTTTGTCGCGACCCAAGAGGGCGCGGATTTGCTGGCCGGGTATAAACGGGCGGCGAATATATTGAAATCGTCGGGTGATGCGAAGGGGACTGTCCCAAGCGAAGCGCCGTGGACTGTCCCCGGCGGAGCGGTTGAGGACAGCGCATCCAACGGGACAGTCCCCAAGGAGGGACAGTCCTCGGCCGAGGTGCAGTTACTCAGCGCCCTAAACACCGCCGAACCCCTCGCCGCCTCTGCAATCGAGGCCGAACAGTTCGAAGACGCAATGGCGGCACTCGCCGGTTTGCGCGCACCCATTGACGCGTTTTTTGACGGCGTAATGGTGAATGATCCAGACCCGGAAAAACGGGCGTTTAGGGTGGGATTGCTGACAAGGTTCCGTGACGCGGTTTGCCAAGTTGCGGATTTTTCGAGGATTGAGGGGTAGCGAACCAATCTCAATCGTTGCGTCGGATGGATACGGACATATGATTCACACAAAGCCACGAAGCCACAAAGAGGGATTGGCGCGAAGCGCAGTTCAAATTTGCGCCATTGTGTTCACCCACGAGGCCCCAATATTAAAACGGTTTCGCCGAACAAAATCTTCTTTGTTGCTTCGTGCCTTCGTGTGAAATCATTCTTCCCCTCCCAAATCTCCCAAGCGATCAGGTGACAAGACAATGACCCAATATGTGTACCGTTTCGGCGGAGGCGTTTCAGATGGCAGTGGGCTTTCCAAAAACCTGCTCGGCGGCAAAGGCGCGAACCTTGATGGGATGGCGGCGATTGGCCTGCCTGTCCCTCCTGGCTTTACGATCACTACCGAAGTCTGCACCGCCTATTACGCAAACGGCGAGGCGTTCCCCGATGGCCTGAGCGACCAAGTCGCCGCTGGCATCGCGCATATCCAATCCACCACCGACCGCAGTTTTGGCGACCCAGCCAACCCCCTGCTCGTCTCTGTCCGGTCCGGCGCACGCGTTTCGATGCCCGGCATGATGGACACCGTCCTCAACCTTGGCCTGAACGATCAAACCGTTGAGGGCCTTGCCGCATCCTCTGGCGATGCGCGTTTTGCGTGGGATAGCTATCGCCGTTTCATTCAGATGTATGCCGATGTCGTGCTCGGCCTGAACCACCACGCATTCGAAGACGCGCTGGAGATTGCCAAGGAAGATCAGGGCTATTTCCTCGACACAGAACTATCCGCCGATGATTTGCGCGCACTGGTTGGTGAGTATAAAAACCTTGTTGCCGCCGAATGGGGCAAGCCATTTCCGCAGGATGTGCATGAACAACTTTGGGGAGCCGTCGGCGCCGTCTTTTCCAGCTGGGAATCCGACCGCGCCAAAGTCTATCGCCGCCTGAACTCCATCCCCGGCGACTGGGGAACCGCGGTCAATGTGCAGGCGATGGTGTTCGGCAATATGGGCGAAACCTCGGCCACCGGCGTTGCCTTCACCCGCGATCCAGCGACTGGCGAGAACGCCTATTACGGCGAGTACCTGATCAACGCGCAGGGCGAAGACGTGGTCGCGGGCATCCGCACGCCGCAGTATTTGACCAAAGTTGCGCGTGAGACAGCAGGGGCAAAACCGCTGAGCATGGAAGAAGCGATGCCTGCGGCCTTTAGCGAGTTGGCGCGCGTATTCGACATCCTCGAACGCCATTACCGCGATATGCAGGACATCGAATTCACCGTCGAACGCGGCCAATTGTGGATGCTGCAAACGCGGTCTGGCAAGCGCACCGCCAAAGCCGCGCTGAAAATCGCTGTCGATATGGCTGCCGAGGGCTTGATTGCGCAGGACGAGGCGGTGTGCCGTGTCGATCCGATGGCGCTCGATCAATTGCTACATCCGACGCTTGATCCCGATGCCCCGCGTGATGTGCTGACCAAGGGTCTGCCTGCGTCGCCGGGAGCCGCCTCCGGCCAAATCGTCTTTGACGCCGACACCGCCGAACGCCGCAACGACATGGGCGAGAGCGTGATTTTGGTCCGCACCGAAACATCGCCAGAAGACATTCACGGCATGCACGCCGCCACCGGCATCCTGACGGCACGCGGCGGGATGACATCGCACGCCGCCGTCGTCGCACGCGGCATGGGGCGGCCTTGTGTATCGGGCGCAGGCAGCCTGTCCATCGATTTATCGGCACGCGTGCTGCGCGTATCTGGCCGCGAGTTTAAGGAAGGTGAGATCATCACCATCGACGGTTCAACCGGCGAAGTGATGGCAGGCGCTGTGCCGACTTTGCAACCCGAACTGGTCGGCGATTTTGGCACGTTGATGGCCTGGGCCGATGCAGGCCGCCGGATGAAAGTCCGCGCCAACGCCGAAACCCCGCACGACGCACAGGTCGCGCGTGATTTTGGCGCAGAGGGCATCGGGCTTTGCCGCACCGAACATATGTTTTTCGACGCCGCGCGGATTACCGCAGTGCGCCAGATGATTCTTGCCGACGATGAAAAAGGCCGCCGCGTTGCGCTTGACCGGTTGCTGCCCGAACAGCGCGCGGACTTTATCGGCATTTTTGAGGTGATGGCGGGCCTTCCCGTCACCATCCGCCTGCTCGACCCGCCCTTGCATGAATTTTTGCCGCATCAGGAAAGCGAATTTGCCGAGGTTGCAGCAGCCGCTGGCGTGGGCATCGAAACACTGAAACAGCGTGCTAGCGAGCTGCACGAGTTTAACCCGATGCTGGGCCATCGCGGTTGCCGGTTGGGCGTGACTTACCCCGAAATTTACGAGATGCAGGCCCGCGCCATTTTTGAAGCGGCGTGTTCGCTGGCGGTTGCGCCCGTGCCTGAAATCATGATCCCGCTGGTCGGCACACGCCGGGAGTTGGAGCTGATGAAAGAGGTCGTCGATAAGGCCGCAGAGGCAGTCTTTGCCGAACAGGGCAAGCGCATCGAGTATCTGGTCGGCACCATGATTGAGCTACCCCGCGCCTGCCTGATGGCCGATGAGATTGCCGAGGTCGGCGCGTTCTTCTCATTCGGCACCAACGACCTGACGCAAACGACATTGGGCGTTTCCCGCGATGATGCCGCACGTTTCCTGACGCACTATGTCGACAAGGGCATCTACGCCCGAGACCCGTTTATATCGCTGGATATCGAGGGCGTCGGCCAACTGATCGAAATCGCCACCAATAAAGGCCGCGCGACACGACCGGACATCAAACTGGGCATTTGCGGTGAACATGGCGGCGATCCGGCCTCGATTGAATTTTGT
>JANOVZ010000111.1:0-65865 GCA_031417655.1 Sphingomonas sp.
AGCAGGAACGGATTGGTCGCAGGCGCCGTGCCTGCTCCAACGCGAACGCGGCCCTTATCGTCCTTCAATTCGTTGTAGATATATTCGAGGCCGACCGAGAAGTTCTTGCCGATCTTCTGCTCGACACCGCCGCCGCCGCTGAAACCCCAAGCATCCTTGTCGCCATTCAGCGTGAAGCTGTTCGCAGTATTGGTCGTCGAGAAGCTGTTCTTGACCTTGCCGTACATCGCGCCGCCGGTGGCGTAGAACAATGTCGTGCGCATGGGCGTCGGCGTGAAGCCGATACGACCGCGGATGCTCGCAGTGTAATCGAGCTTGCGCGTCATCGTGTAGCTAGCCGGTGTCGTACTGAATGCCGACACGCTGTCACTTATTTCGGGACGACCGAACTCGCCCATGACGCCAATCACGACCGGACCCATGTGCGTATCCGCCCCGATACGACCGTAATATTCGACCGCGTCCTTGTCATTGGTGCAATTTTCATTGGCCGAACTGGTAGCCCCGCCGCCGCAAAAACCAGTCGAGAATGCATTCGCGCCGCCTGACGTGACGACTGTGTCTCCGAACGAACCATTCAGATCGCGGTCAAACCGGATCGACGAATTGCCGCCGTCGTTGGGCTGCACAGCTGCGCCGACCGACCCACCGACATAGATACCGTCGAACGGATTTTCGTCGGTTTCCTGAGCCAATGCAGGGCTGGCGAGCGCTGCCGTTGCGGCTGCAGATAAGAGAAATGCTTTAATCATGCCGAATACTCCTCGGTTGTGGAGCGGGGAGAACAAGCTTCAAACGATTAGGGTGCACTGCAGCACGAAAAAAGCGATGCGCCGTGGCAAATCCGCCACAACCGTTACGCTTGCAGAGTTCGAAGCGCGGCTTCTATAGCGTTGCGCAATGACTGATCTGTTCGCGAATTCCTCCGCCACGCCCGCCACCGGTTACGACGCATCGTCGATCGAGGTTCTCGAGGGGTTGGAGCCTGTCCGCCGTCGCCCGGGCATGTATGTCGGGGGCACCGACGAGCGGGCGTATCACCACCTCGCCGCCGAAGTGCTCGACAATGCGATGGACGAAGCGGTTGCGGGGCACGCGACGCGGATCGAGATTACGCTCGAGCCGGGCAATCGGTTGACCATTACTGATAATGGCCGCGGTATCCCCGTTGATCCGCATCCCAAGTTCCCTGGCAAGTCGGCGCTCGAAGTCATCATGTCGACGCTCCACTCGGGCGGGAAATTTGACGGGAAGGCCTATGCGACCTCGGGCGGGTTGCACGGGGTCGGCGTAAGTGTCGTCAACGCGCTGTCATCCGAAACTGTTGTCGAGGTGGCGCGCAACAAGGAGCTTTACCGGCAACGGTTCGCGCAGGGTCAGACGATTGGGGCGCTCGAAAAGCTGGGGCCTGTGCAGAATCGACGGGGAACCAGCGTCTCGTTCGTGCCCGATGCCGAAATCTTTGGCGACCTGAGCTTCAAACCCGCGCGTCTGCACAAGCTGGCGCGCTCGAAAGCCTATCTGTTCGCCGGCGTCGAGATCCGCTGGAAATGCGCGCCTGAACTCATCAGCGACGACACTCCCGCCGAAGCGGTGTTCCAATTTCCCGGTGGCTTGTCGGACCACTTGCGCGAACAGGTCGGCACCCGCGAATGTGCCACCGCCGAATTCTTTGCGGGGTTACAGGATTTCCCCGGCGACACGCAAGGCCGTGTCGAATGGGCCGTCGCCTGGCCCTTGTGGAGCGACGGCAGTTTCTCCTGGTATTGCAACACGATTCCGACGCCCGACGGCGGCACCCACGAAGCGGGTCTGCGCGCGGCGATCGTCAAAGGCCTGCGCGCGTTCGGGGCGCTGGTCAGCAACAAGAAGGCGGCAGACATCCAGCCCGAGGACGTCATCGCGCCTGCCGAACTCATGCTCTCGGTCTTCATCCGCGATCCGCAATTTCAGAGCCAAACCAAGGACCGCCTCACCTCGCCCGAAGCTGCGCGGCTGGTCGAGACTGCCCTGCGCGATCATTTCGACCATTATCTGACCGACAATATGGATCGCGGCCGCGCGCTGCTCACTTATGTCATGGACCGGATGGATGATCGTTTGGCCCGAAAAGCCGAACGAGAGGTCAAGCGCAAGACCGCGACGTCGGCGCGCAAGTTACGCCTGCCCGGAAAGCTCACCGATTGTTCGAACGACGGCAACGAAGGCACTGAACTGTATATTGTAGAAGGCGACAGCGCGGGCGGATCGGCCAAACAGGCGCGCGACCGCAAGACGCAGGCGATCCTCCCGATCCGCGGCAAAATCCTCAACGTCGCCAGCGCCACGATGGACAAGATCCGCGCGAATAGCGAAATCGCCGACCTGGCTCTCGCGCTCGGTTGCGGGATGCGCGACAAATGCGATGCCGACAATTTGCGTTACGAGCGCGTAATTATCATGACTGACGCCGACGTCGATGGTGCACACATCGCAACGCTGCTCATGACCTTCTTCTTTCAGGAAATGCCCGATGTGGTGCGCAAAGGGCATTTGTTCCTCGCGCAGCCGCCGCTTTACCGCCTCACCGTCGGCGCAAAGTCACTCTATGCCCGCGACGACGCGCACCGGGCGCAAATCGAGGCGAACGAGTTTAAAGGAAAGACCGTCGATGTCGGCCGCTTCAAGGGGCTGGGCGAAATGAACCCGAACCAGCTCCGCGAAACAACAATGGACCCGAAATCGCGGACGTTATTGCGCGTCACCCTCCCCCAGGAATATGAAGACCGCGCAGGGGTACGCGATCTCGTCGAGCGCCTGATGGGCAAAAACCCCGAGCATCGCTTTAATTTCATTCAGGAAAATGCGGCACGGGTGGATGAGGAAGCAATTGATGCTTGAGCGGGTCACAAACCTTGCCGGGATCGCGATGATCGCCCTGCTTGGGCAAGGTTGCGGACGTGATCACGGAATAGACGGCACAGAGCGCCTGCCAACCATTCGTGGGGAATTTGTCTTCGAGTATGAAGGGCGCAGTAACCCGCTAAGTGGTACTTATCATTCGATATTTTACATAAATGGCGATGAGCGCACTTTAGTTTTCAAAGGATATTATGCAGGCAAACCAGTAATCAGCCTTTTGAATGCAGACACACTCTTAGTCAGCTATTGTGGAGGGAGCATTCTTGAAACGAGTCCGTTTATTGAAGGTGGTCAACGTGAAGACGGCGGCGTAAGAATGATCAGTGTTCAACCCGTTGTGTCGAGCGGGATAAAGGCGAACGGTCGTGAAGTCTGTCCAAAATCGCCACAGCAATAGGCTCAGCGGGATGACTATAGCGTCAAAACCTCAACCAAAGCCCTGACCTTCTTCTGCCGCCACTGCGGCAACGGCGCGATCAGCCAGTAGCCGCGCTCGTCCTCCACCGTCGCCGCATCCGCGCCCGCGAGCATGGCAGGCACCACCGCCCGCCCAAGCCCTGCCAGTGCCGCGTCCATTGCCAGACCCGCATCCGCTACGGTCAGCGTCGCGTTTTCGTCTGACGGGCAGCCTGGCCAGCCGATGGCATCGCCCTCCCCCACGCTCACGAACCCGCGTGGACCCAGCGCGACGCCTCCATGCTCGCCCGCGCTGGTGCCGAAGATAATCGCAAGGTCGAGATTGGCTTGCGTGAAATCCAGTCCCCCATCCCGACTATAAGCGTCGCTCGCCAGCAACTGGAACCGCAAGTCGGAATCGCTCTTGCGATACGCTGCCAGCCGCGCTGCCAGCCACTTGGCCGTGATGTCGCGCGGCGCGGCGATGGTCAGCGACTTGGACGACTGCCCCGCCTGCATCGCACGGACCGATTCCTCGAAGCTCAGGAACCCGGCGCGCAGATCGGCCAGTCCACCCTCGCCCTCGGGCGTCAGTTCCAGTCCCTTGGGCGTGCGGCGGAACAGGACGGTGCCCAGCGTATCTTCGAGTGCCCTGATCTGCTGCCCGACGGCAGCCGGCGTCACCGCGAGTTCGTCAGCGGCCCGAGTAAACGACAAATGCCGCGCTGCGGCGTCTAGGACGCGGAGACCGTTGAGGGGTAGATGGGTGCGCTTCATGCTTAGAAGCCCTCCCCTTTGAGGGGGAGGGTTGGGTGGGGGTGTGCCAAACTTCGAAAGTCGGATGCCCTCCCCCGCTCGCCTGTGGGCGAGTCGCCCCTCCCCTTCGGGAGGGGGGAATTGGCACTCATCCTCACCGCGCCGTCACCGGGGCGGTCAGCAGAAACTTCGGGATCGCGACGTCGAAGCTCGATCCATCCTCGGCGACCATCCCGAACGACCCGACCATATGCCCCGACGGCGTCGTCAGCGGGCAGCCGGAGACATAATCATAGGACGCGCCCGGCATCACAACCGGCTGATCCCCGACGACGCCATCACCTTCGACAAGGCTCTTGGCCCCGCGCCCGTCAGTGATTTCCCAGCGCCGCGTCATCAATTGCGCGGCCATCTGACCCTCGTTCTCGATGCGGATGTGATAAGCCCAGAACCAGCGGCCTTTCGCGGGCTCGGACTGTTCGGGCAGGAAACTGACCGACACGCGCACCGTGATTCCGCGCGTCGTTTCGGCGAAGGGGAAAAGCGCTTTCATCATAGCCCGATTTCCGTGAGTGCCTGATCGAGGTCTTCGATCAGATCCTGCGGGTCTTCGAGGCCGATATTGATGCGGATCATCCCTTCGTCGACGCCCATTTCGGCGCGCGCATCGGGGCCGACGCTGTGATGCGTTGTCGAAGCGGGATGCGTCATCAGCGAGCGCGAATCGCCGATGTTGTTCGATATATCGATCAGGGTCAGCGCGTTGAGCAAATCCATTGCTTGCCGCCGCCCGCCGTCGAGCACGAACGAGAAGATCGGCCCGAATGCCTTCATTTGCACCGCCGCCAGATTATGCTGTGGATGGCTCGGCAGGCCGGGATGAAGCATCTTTGGTACCCGCCCTTCGATAAACTTGCCGACGGTGATCGCACTTTCCGACTGCCGCATCGCGCGTAACTCAAGCGTCTCGAGCCCTTTCATCACCACCCACGCGTTGAAAGGCGACAGATTTGGTCCGGTATTGCGCTGAAACGGCAGCAGTCTTTCCTCGATGAACTTCTTCGATCCAGCGACGGCCCCGGCAAGCACGCGCCCCTGCCCGTCCATCATCTTCGTCGCGGAATAAGCGACAACATCGGCCCCGAAATCCATCGGACGTTGCAACACCGACGTGGCAAACACATTGTCCACGACCGACGTGATTCCGTGTTCGCGCGCCAACCCGCAAACATACGCCATATCAACGATATCCATCGTCGGGTTCGCAGGCGTTTCGAAGAAAAATACTTTCGTATTGGGCCGTATAGCCGCCTTCCACGCATCATTGTCGCGACTGTCGATGGTCGTCGTCGTAATCCCCCATTTGGGCAGCAGATGATCAGTCAGCCAACGGCACGACCCGAACGCCGCACGCGCCGCGACGACATGATCGCCCTGCTCCAATTGGCACAACAATGCCGTCGTCATTGCCGCCATGCCTGTCGCCTGACATCGCGCTGCTTCCGCCCCCTCCATCAGCGCGATGCGGTATTCGAGCATCTCGACCGTTGGGTTCTGCAACCGCGAATAGGTTGGCCCCTCCGCCTCGCCCGCAAACCGCGCTGCCACCGTCTCTGCATCGTCGTAAGTATAACCCGACGACAGGATGAGCGCCTCACTCGTCTCGCCCCATTCGCTCCGAACAGTGCCGCCCCGCACGGCTTGCGTTGCAGGGCGCCACTTGGCGGTGATCTCAGGGTTCTGGCCATCTTTGCGCTTCATGCCACTCCCTTGCCGCTGCGAAGGGCAAATGGTCAACGCCCCATTGCGCGGTCGATGCGGTCAATCAGGCGATCCCTGGCCGGAAGGATGTCGGCACGACGACCAGTCAGCAGGTCTTGGCGCAGGCGTTTACCCGTCTCCGCTAACGTATCAGCATCGCTGCCATAGCCAAGTTCAGTCAGGATCAGCGCTTCATATTGAACAAGCGCCGTTGTCCAATGTCGCGCCGATGGTGCCGATTCGATGGCAACGAGCATTGCATCAAGCGTCGTAAAAATTCGCAGATAGGGATGTCCCTCGGGCAGCGAAACTGCCGCCAGCGCGGTCACCCACTCGATCGCCGCTGCTGCTAGAGGCTCAACGAGCAATGGTGCGCGACTCACCAACAACTCAACGGATAGCGAAGCCAATTGTGTCTCGCTCCGCACTCGAAATTCGGCAGCAACGAGATTGCCAACCGACAGTATCGGCCGAACAGTGCGGGACCGTCCACCGCGCACATAGCCTCCCAGCAGCCCATGTTCCGCCGTCAATGTCCGTACAATGGCGCCATGTTCTCCATGGGCACGCACGGCGACGATGATAGCGGGAACGGCGATCTGCATACGCCCCCTATGCCATCAATCGCAACCACGGTAAGCATTGGGAAACATCATCGATGCTAAACGACATCTTCGGGGGCGACGATGTTTCATTGGGGGTCAGTCATTCAGTCGGCAGCGACAAAACATGATTTAGTGCGGCTTGATCTGCCGCCACCCCTTGATGCGCGCCTCAAGCTTCCCAACGATATCGGCCCGCGTTTCGCCATTTTTGCCGATGCAGAAGAGGAATTCGACTGGAAGGCACCGTTTCGTCGTGAGTCTACATCGACCGAAGCGATTGACGCCCTTCCTGAAGCAAACCAGTTCTTTGTTCGCGCCGATTGCGTCCCGACATATCTTGTCGATTGGCCAGTTGTTGCAAATCCCGATAGCGCGGGCGCCATGCGTGCAATGGTGGGCGACGGTGCCTGTGAGATCGGGACGCAGCTTCACCCTTGGGTTAATCCTCCGTTCCACGAAGATGTGAACCCGCACAATAGCTATGCGGGCAACTTGCCGCGTTCGCTAGAAGCCGCAAAATTAAGGGCATTGACCGAAAAAATTGAGGCTGCAACTGGCGTACGTCCAGCGGTCTACCGCGCCGGGCGTTACGGAATTGGTGCGAACACTGCCGAGTTACTCGCAAATGAAGGCTATAGCCTTGATGTTTCCGTTCGCGCCTCCTTTAATTATCTTGCGCAAGGCGGCCCCGATTTCACCAACCATCCTATCTGGCCTTGGAAACTGGGTGACCGGCTCTACGAATTACCGCTGACGGCCACGTATACCGGCCTTTTGCGTGACAAGCTTCGCGTCAACGATTTTGGGCCGACGCGCGGATTTTTGGCCCGGACCGGTCTTTTTGACCGCGTACCGCTGACACCTGAAGGTGTGCGGCTCCATGATGCGCTCATTGCAATCCGCCAACTGCTCGATAGCGGGCACCAATTGTTTAGCTTGTCCTTCCACACGCCGACGCTCGTTCCTGGACATACCCCCTATGTTAGGACCGCAAGTGACTTGAAAAAGTTCTGGGCATGGTGGGACGGGGTATTCAACTTGTTTGCCAAGCATGGCGTGCTGCCAATCCGTTCGAGCGAGATTGTGGCTGCTTTCGAAGCGGCATGACATTTCCAGTGCAAATCACGACACCGCGCGACGCCGTGTTTGCTGACATGGTGCCGCTTGGCGCGATTCCGGCGACATGGGACTTGGCGTGGACCGATCTTGCGTCTGCGGCGAGCGAGCCCAACCCTTTCGTTGAGCGCTGGTTCATGCGGCCCGCTATCCACAGGCTAATGACTCAAGCAGACGACAGGATGTTGGCAGTCTGGCAAAATACGGTGCTCATGGGAATGTTGCCGCTGACGATAGCCAATCCTTATGGGCGCATTCCAATCCGACATGTGGAAAACTGGTTTCATTATCATTGTTTTCTGGGCACGCCGCTCGTTCGCGCCGGTTTTGAAATCATGTTTTGGGAGACCGCGCTCAAATCGCTCGATGCGGCCGATTGGGCACCCAATTTTCTCCACCTTGTCGGGTTAGATCCACACGGGCCGATTTTTGCCAGCTTAAGAAAAGTACGTCGCGCCGATATCGTTCATCAAACCGAACGTGCACTTTTACAAAGCAACCTCGATCCTGACGCTTATTATGAAGCCAACGTCCGCCCGAAAAAGCGCAAGGAAATCAGGCGCCTCCGTGCCCGACTCGACGAGTTAGGAACGGTCGCATGCGAAAAGCTGGGCGCGGCTGGCAATGTCGATAACTGGATCGTCGACTTTCTCGCACTTGAAGCGTCGGGCTGGAAAGGCCGCGAAGGATCGGCGCTGAATGAACAAGCATCCACTAAGCAATTCTTTGAAGAAGCAATCATCGGCGCGTATCGCTCGGGGAAACTCGACATGCTTCGGCTGACGCTTGACGGAACGCCAATCGCGATGCTCGTAAATTTCACGACGCCGCCCGGTAGCTTCGCGTTTAAGATTGCATTTGACGAAAATTATGCTCGGTTCTCGCCTGGCGTGCTGATCAAGATCGAAAATCTGAAGATCCTGAATTGTAACGACGTCGAGTGGACGGACAGTTGTGCGGTCGAGGATCACCCGATGATCAACCGCCTGTGGGCCGAGCGCCGTACAATCGTTCGCGTCACGGTGCCATTGTCAGGGGTTAAACGAAAGGCTGCATTCCATTCGGCCCGCACGCTCGAAACGCTCGCTGCAAAGCTTCGGGGGCGATGATGGCGGCATTTCCAAACACCGTGTCGTTCGAACGGCTTTATCCCGAAATGCCGGGTCTTGTGACGCATAATCTTGCCAATCACGGCATGTTCAGCCTCGATGCCCTTGCGAAACTGGCGGAACGGATGCCGCGCAATGATGTCGAGTATAATCGGGGTGACCTCCCGCTTGGTATCGATTTTGATGCCGTTCCGGGCAACGGGCTTTCGGTTGGTGATACAATTCGGGGAATCGAAACCAACGGGTCATGGATGGTCCTGAAGTTTGTCGAGAACGACGCTGCTTACCGTTTACTACTCGGCGAAACACTCGCTGAGCTCGATGCTTCGATTAGGGCAAAGACAGGGCGGATGCTAAAGCAGGAGGCGTTCATATTTATCTCTAGCCCCAATTCGGTGACTCCGCTGCATTTCGATCCCGAGCATAATATCCTGCTGCAGTTGCGTGGCACAAAATCGATGACGGTTTTCCCGGCCAACGACGAGCAGATTGCACCGCCCGATGCACACGAACAATTCTATCTGGGCGCCGGTCACCGTAATCTTCGGTGGCATGATAGTTATGTATCACGCGGAACCAAGTTTGACCTTCGCGCCGGCGACGGCATCTATGTACCGCTCATGGCTCCGCATTGGGTGCAGAATGGCCCGTCGGTTTCGATAAGCTTTTCAGTTACTTGGCGCAGCGCTTACAGCTATTCTGAAGCCGAAGCCCGCGGGATGAACGCAATCCTGCGCCGAACCGGCCTGAACCCGACAACTCCCAAACGCTTTCCCGCACGCAATCTTGCAAAGTCCACGGGCTTTCGTGCGATACGTAAAGTCCGCCATATCCTCGGCCGCGATTGATTATAACGCTTGCCCCGCTGCCCAGCCACTGGCCCACGCCCATTGGAAATTGTAGCCGCCGAGCCAGCCCGTCACATCGACGGCTTCACCGATTGCGTACAGTCCTGGTGCCTTACGCGTTTCCATCGTCCGCGATGACAATTCGTCAGTGCTAATCCCGCCGACCGTGACTTCGGCCTTTGCAAACCCTTCCGTCCCGTTTGGATGAAAAGGCCATGCTGATAATCGGCGCTCGACCGCTTCCAGCACGTCATCTTTATGATCGATCAATTCGCCATCCAGCTCCACGCGCTCGGCCAACGTCACCGCTAATCGTATGGGCAAGTTACTTCCGAAAGCGGTTCTGACGCGAATTCGCGGTGTCGCGCGTTTAAGTGCGCGCAGCCATCCTCTTTGGGCATCTGGCATGAAGTCGACCGAGACCGGCTCGCCGTGTTTCCAGTATGATGACACTTGCAACATTGCCGGACCCGACAGCCCGCGATGCGTGAACAACGCGGCCTCACGGAATTTCGTCTTGGCCGTTGTTGCCGTGACTTCACATGCCACACCCGACAGTTCACGAAACAGGACATCGTCACCGCCCAGCGTAAACGGCACGAGTGCTGGGCGCGGTTCGATGATTTTCAACCCAAACTGTCGCGCAAGGTCATACGCGAAGCCAGTCGCGCCCATCTTTGGAATCGACGGCCCACCGGTTGCGATCACCAGCGAAGGCGCGTGCGTAACCTGATTGCCATACCAAACGGTGAACAGGCCATCAGCGTGACCGACGTCCGTTATCGTATCGCCGAACGCGAACGCGACACTACCCGCCGCACATTCGCCCATCAGCATCGCAACGATCTGCTTGGCCGACCCGTCGCAGAACAATTGGCCAAGCGTCTTTTCATGCCACGCAATGCCGTGGCGGTCGACCAAGTCTATAAAATCTGCTGGTGCATAACGGCCCAGTGCTGATTTCGCGAAATGCGGGTTGGCCGAAATATATCGGTCCGGCACAGCGTGGATATTGGTGAAATTGCACCGCCCGCCGCCAGAAATAAGGATTTTCTTCCCCGGCTGATCGGCATGGTCGATAACCAGCACGCGTCGCCCACGATGCCCTGCCGTTGCGGCACACATCAGTCCTGCGCCGCCAGCGCCAAGGATGATAACGTCGAAACTCGAAGTCACGAAGCGGCATTCGCATGATAAAAATCAAAGATCGTTCGCGCGACGATCTCCGACACGCCCGGTGCCTGCTGCAAATCTTCGAGACTTGCGTTCTTCACTGCCCGCGCTGTGCCAAAATGCATCAGCAACGCCTTCTTCCGCGCGGGTCCGATGCCAGGGACATCGCCAAGCGTCGAAGTAATCAGTGCCTTGGCGCGTTTCGTCCGATGGGCACCAATGGCGAACCGATGCGCTTCGTCGCGAAGGCGCTGTAGATAAAAGAGTACAGGATGATTTACCGGCAGCTGAAACTCGCGCCCGTCAGTCAGGTGAAATACCTCGCGTCCATCGCGGCCATGATGCGGTCCCTTGGCAATCCCGACGAGCGGCACATCCTCGACGCCCATCGCATCAAGCACGCCCTTCACCGCCGACAACTGCCCCTTGCCGCCGTCGATGAGCAACAGATCGGGCCACAAGCCATTCTCGCGGTCGGGGTCTTCCTCCTGTGCGCGTGTAAAGCGCCGTTCGAGCACTTCGCGCATCATGCCGAAATCGTCACCGGGGACTGTCTCCGGGTTCTTGATATTAAACTTGCGATACTGGCCTTTAATAAACCCCTCTGCCCCCGCCACGATCATCGCACCGACTGCACTCGTCCCCTGAATATGGCTGTTGTCATAGACTTCGATGCGCTTGGGCAGCCCGTCGAGGTCGAACAATTCGGCGACGTCGCGCAGCAGTTTACCTTGCGTCGTTGATTCAGCGGCACGGCGGTCAAGCGCTTCTTCGGCATTACGCGTCGCCTGTTTAACCAGACGAACGCGATCACCCCGCTGTGGCATTGTCAGCACGGTTTTGCCGCCCAACGCTTCCTCAAGCAGTGCCGCCTCGGCTAAAACACGGTCCAACAGGATCGTACGCGGCGGTGGAATTTCTTCGTAAAACTGCATTAGCAAGCTCGCTAGCACTTCATCCTCAGGTACGTCTGCAGTGTGCGCCGGAAAGAACGCACGGTGCCCCCAATTCTGGCCGCCACGAATGAAAAAGGCCTGCACACACGTCACGCCTGATTTGCAAGCCAGCGCCCAGATGTCGGCGTCGCCAATGCCATCGGCATTGATGGCTTGCGTCCCCTGAATGTAGGTCAGCGCACGAAGCCGGTCGCGGTACAACGCTGCCCGTTCGAAATCCATCGCCTCGGCGGCAGACTCCATCGCAGAACCCAGCTTTGCCTGAACCGACGTCGCCTTGCCCGCAAGAAATGATTTGGCGTCGCCCACAAGCTCGGCATAATCTTGCGGTGATATGCGACCGACGCACGGCGCCGAACAACGCTTGATCTGGTAAAGCAAGCATGGCCGGTCACGGTTTTTGAAAAAACTGTCGTTGCAGCTCCGCAACAAAAATAGCTTCTGCAACGCATTTAGCGTCGTATTGACCGATCCTGCGCTTGCGAACGGCCCATAATAGTTGCCCTTCGCCCTTCGCGCCCCGCGGTGCTTCTGGATACGCGGAAATTCATGATCGGCACGCAACAGGATAAACGGGAAACTTTTATCATCGCGCAAGAGGACGTTGTAGGCGGGCCGGTATCGCTTGATCAGCTGCGCTTCGAGCAGCAGCGCCTCGGCCTCATTATTAGTCGTGACAATCGTCATTCCGCGCGTTTGCGCGACCATGCGTTGTAACCGGCGCGGCAAGCGCCCAACTTGCGTATAGTTGGTCACCCTATTCCGCAGCGACCGCGCCTTGCCGACATAGAGCACATCGCCGCGCGTGTCGGTCATCCGGTAAACCCCGGGTTTTTGAGGCAATGTGTTTAAAACATTGCGGATCGCCGCGATGCCAGTTTCTAGGTCCGGAACCTCACCGCCCTTGACCGCGAACGTGGCCTTTTCTTCGTTGAAGCGATCAGGGGATTGGGGTGACGACATTTTGCGGACTTAGGGACTCGAACCCGCGCCGTCACCCCACCCAACTATTTGATCGCAGCAAGCTCTGCCGAAAGCTTTGCAATGCCAGCATCAGTGATCTGATCACTCGCCATTGGTTGAAGCGCTTTCAGGCTCATGCCCTTAAACTGCTCATACATCGCATGAGTCGTCATTCCGGGAAACACGGCATCGAGTACTGCCTTTGCTTTCGGATCTGCCGCAATGGCTTCAATCGGCATGTCGACGTTGAACTTTGCGGCGGCAACCGGCGCTCCCGGCTGAACTTGTGCGAAAGCTGGAATAGTGGTGGTCAAAAGCATAACTGCAATTGCGTATTTCATCATCGGTTTCCTCTTCACATTTAATTGAGTCGGGAAATTGCCCCATCAACAAGGGCGTTGTCAGCGTTCGCGTTATGCGATTGGGCAATTACGCGCGCGGCGATACCTGCCGCAGCGGCAGCGGCGGTTGCACGGACCTCGGCAATTGCACTGCGTTGAGCGGCCCCAATTTTATCTTCAGCCATTTTAGCGCGCCTAGCGGTCAACTCGGCAGCCTGTATTTTTGCTTGCGCCAGCAAAGCCTTTGCTTCGGCTTCGGCATGACTGATGATAGCGGCAGCATCGCCCGCGCTGGCGTTGCTCTGCGATTGGGCCTTTGCCAACAACGCTTCGGCTTCGGCGCGGATCGCTTTGGCTTCATCGAGTGTACGACGCGTTTCGGCAATACGAGCGTCGAGCGCATCGGTGATAATCTTTGGCGCTTTAGCCACAAAAATTGCCAACAGGATGAAGATGGTCAGCCCAACATAAACCCAACCCTCTGCGTTCAGGCCAAGCAATTCAGGACCATGCTCGCCGCCATGCGCTGCACCATTGGATTCAGTTGTCGCATGTGTTTCAGTTGCCATGCTCACGCCGCAAATGCTCCCTTGGCTGCCATCGCCACTGTCTTGGTATCAGGACGTTTGCCCGTCAGTCGCTCAACAATGTCCGACGCCGCATCGGATGCAACGCTTTCAATCTCGCCAAGCGCATTACGCCTCGCGTTGATCAACGATGCCTCCGCTGCCTCTGCCTTTTCCGCGATGACGGCATTACCTGCCGCAATAGCCTTTTCGACGCTGGTGGCCGCCTTGGCTTTCGAGTCGGCAATTGCTGCCCGTGCCGATTTGTGCGCTTCATCGATACTGCTGGCATAAGCCTCAGCCATATGATCCGCCTCATTCTTAGCGTGCTCGGCGGTCGCAATATCATTCGCCACCTGATTTTCGCGAGCATCCAGCGTTTTTGCCAACTTGGGCAATGTCAGTTGCACAATCCCGAAATAAAGGACGAGGAACGCAAGCGCGAGCCAGGCAAGCTGCGCCCAGACGATCGAATTGGCAAAATCAAACTGAGGCATTGCGCCTGACCGCTCCGATCAAGATTTACGAGAAAGCGAGCGCGAGAGCGACGACTGCCGCGATCAAGCCCAGCGCTTCAGTCACGGCGAAACCGAAAATCAAGCGTCCGCCCATCTTGGCATCCGCCTCAGGGTTGCGAAGCGCGCCATTAAGATATTGACCGAAGATCGAACCCACGCCGATAGCGGCAAGTCCCGCACCGATTGCCGCGAGACCAGCACCGATAACTTTTGCTGAACCGAGATCCATTATTTTATTCCTTTACAGTGATTTATTAGTGAAGATTGATAGCATCATTGAGATAAAGCGATGCTAGGAGCGCAAAAACATAAGCCTGAACCACGGCGATCAGCACTTCGAGTGCCGATAGCGCGACATTGACCGCAAGCGGCAAAATGCCGAACACATAAGGGAGTGCCCCGAACGAGCCGAGCGTCACCACAAATGTACCAAAGACTTTGAGCAACACATGCCCCGCCGTCATGTTCGCAAACAATCGAATCGCCAAAGTGAACGGGCGGCTCAGAAAGCTCAGAAATTCGATTGCGGCAACAAACACGGCAAGCACGGGATTGACGCCCTTGGGCCAAAACAAACTAAAAAAATGAAAACCGTGCTTGGCAAATCCGACCACGCAGACAATCAAGAAGACCAGCATCGCAAGGCCAAACGTGACCACAACATGGCTTGTTGGCGTAAACGCCCCAATCCATGGGATAAGGCCGAGCAGATTGCAGGCAAGTACGAAGATAAAAAGGCTAAAGATAAGCGGCACGAAGCGTTTGCCTTCTGGGCCGACGTTTTCGTCCATCATTTTTCGTACAAAATCATAAAGATATTCGACCGCAGCCTGCGCACGGTTCGGGACAAGCTGTGGCTTGGCGGTGCCGATAAAAAGAAATGCAGCAACCGCCACCAGCGCGATCATCATCCAAAGCGACGAGTTACTGAACGTAATGTCATGGCCCATCGCCGCCATCGGCGCGATGGGGACAATCTCAAACTGTTCCATGGGATTGGCCATCAGGTCTCTCTTAACTCTTCGGATCAGCGTCGAATTGCTTTGACGTTTGCATGGCGCGACGAGTCCCAGCAGCAAAGCCGAGCAGCAACATGACGATCATTGCCCACGGGCCGGTGCCCGCAAAACGATCAATCAACCAGCCGATGAATGCCGAAACTAGAACCGCGCCGACAAACTCAATGCCTAGTGCCCAGCCCCGCCCTTCGGCTTGTGCGTCGGCTGTCGATGGGCGCACCGAAGCTGCTTTCGCCGCCGCAATGCGGGCGTCAAGCGTATCCTGTTCGGTTTTGCGGTCGTCGGCCAAGCCAGCGTGCCTTCACATGCAGATAAACAAACGCCGCCCAGCCCCGGATCAAGTCCGGGGTCGGCGGCTTGGGCGAGCGTGTAGGAAAGTGACCGCATCAAGTCAACAGTTGTGCAGTGCGGCAATTTGCTCCGATTAGCTTGCGCAATAATCAGGCAAGTCAATCGGCGCGTTGCCGTTGCGCACTCGCCAGACGCCGTCACGCAACTGATATGCTTCGCCTGTTCCAACACGGTTGGCCAGGGTCTTGCAACCAACTGCGGCTGCAACATCCTTCACGGTCACGCCGCGTACCTCGGCAAGCTGGGTATAGCCTGCGCGCCGTTTGATGTTGATGGCTTCGACCTCCGCCTTGAGCGCTGCCGAAATCGTTCCACGAACGCCGAGGTAGCCATCAGCCTGCTCGCCGACTGTTCCGGCATCGATGGCTGTTGCAACGGCGCTAACCTGAGCACGCGCAACGGTCGCGATGGCCCCTGCCGCAATCGCAAGACCGACAGCGGCAGCAGCAATGAGTTTGGCACGATAAGTCATTTCGGGAACAACTCCGGATTGCTTGTGATGAAATCATCGGCGTCCTTTTGGAGCTTAACGATGACTTCCTGTTTGATATTGACGTTCAGGTTGATCTCGATTGGCTTATCAGGTGCCTTAATATTAATGCACCCGGAGCTTGCGAGGATGATGAGAAGGACGGCCTTTTTCATGAAGCCTTGCCTCGCACCGCAAATCCTTTGCGTCAATGTCGTGCTTGTCATGGCTTGGTCTCGCTTTCGGGAGGCTGAACGAAAGGCTTACGCATCTCGGGAAGCGTGCGCTGGAGCAATGAACTCGGATCCTGAAATGTGCGGGCGGTGTTGAGCAAGCTGCGGAACGGTGCCGTCACCTTGATATTGAAGACGAAAGGCAGCCCGATGAACCGGCGCGCAATAAAACTTTTGGGTGGACTCAGCGGCGCTTCATTGATCCCGTCGAAGGCAATCTGCGAGATGATTTCGCCATCGAGCGGGCCGTTCAAGGCAATCGTGAGATTATTATATCGAATTGATTTGAGGGCATCGAATGCCAGTTTTGCATAGACGTTCATTGCCGTGTTCGAGATTTCGCCGACATAGGCCAGTGTGCCGCCGCCTCGCCGTACGACAAGCCGTCCGCCTTCGATCTTTCCGCCGTTTGCATCAAAATACATTGGCATGATGCCGTCGAAAACGCCGGTGGCGGCAAGATTTTCAAACTCAAGTTGCTGGATGAACTTTGCTGCATCAAGGCCGACCACGCGAAAAGTCAGCTTGCGCTCACGGTCTTGGCCCATGTCAATGGTCGTCGGATCAAGCAGCAATTCACCCCCGGCAAAAGGCCAGGCACCGCTTTCAATCGCAATCAATTGTTCGGGAAGGAGACGATAGGTTATGACGCCATTGGTCACCAGCGTACCGGGATTGATACTGCCAATCGTGACTTGTTGTCCGGGCGGCGTGGCCATTGCAAGAAGATCATTGAAGACGATTTCACCTTTCAACCCTGACACGGGGCCAAAGGCGGCGGCAAAGTCGAGGTTCTCGGTCTTGAACCGCCCGCTGCTGGTCACGCCCTTGGGACTCCAGCGAATATCACCGTGACCCGATACATCCCCTTGGACATTCGCAATCACGCCCAATGTGAGCCGCGTCAGTTCTTCGGGCTGAAGGTTTCGGCCAAAGCGCAAATCCGCAACATCAAGCGTCGCTCTACCCGTTCCAGCATCCAGATTATGCGTGACTGCGACTTTCGTCACTTCAGTTTTCGTTTCCGACGACCGCAGGGTCGCCGTTGCTTCAATCCGGCCCATCCTCATTCGAAGCGCCACATCCTCAGTCGTTAATGGATTGAACCGGCCCGGCACCATTTCGTCTGAAACAATCAGCGCCCCCGCTAGCGCCAACGCCCCGTTACGGAATGTCCAAACTCCGGCGCCTTTGTTGATCAGAAGCGGGACATTGCCAATCTTGCCAGACGTCCCGCGAAAACGGCCCTGAAAACCGCCATTGGTAAAGCGACCGTCCAATGATCCAATGTCGACTGAGGAAAGCCGGTCTAACGTGCCAAGCTTTGCCGACAGACGGTCGAGGGTAAAACCGTTCGTGCCGAGTGTCACTCGCCCGTTGCCGGCGCTCAGGCTGACCGGCGTGCCACCGAGTCGCCCCGAAAAGCGCATTGAATTTATCATCGCACCGCCGCTGACGGCGCCTCCCGCCAACCGGAACAACGCACCACCGCCTGTTGGACACAAACGAAGCGATGCCGGGTTCAGCGCAAGTCCTGATATTGAGAGCACGCGGAACGCCAGTGGCGTACAGCCATTATTAAAGATCATGTTTCCATTTGCGGCAATCGTCGCATTGACCGGAAACCGGAGTCCTTCGACCCGCCCCCCGCTCAACGGGCCATCAAGCAGTGCCACCGTCTCAAACCGCAACGCGCCGGACGGATTGACCGCAAAACGAAAAGAGTCAAAGGCAATGCGCGCCGTGCCGCCTACAAACGGACTGATCTGCGCGATTCCCAATGTCATCCCGTCGCCGCGCCGTCGCAGCGTGGATTGCACAACGGGAAAACCACCGCCCGAAAGGCTGACGGTCGTATCCGCGACAAACCCAGCGCTACCGAAACGGATACCATTGCCACCTGTCACACGCAGAAGTGCGCCATTGGCACCGATGGCCCGCAGCTCTGAAACCGTCGCGCTGCCGCCATTAAACGATACGTCCGAAATGACCTTGAGACCTGCCGCCGCGCCGCGCGCCGATACCGCAATCTGGGCCAGCATCGGCCCCAACGGCGTGCCAGCAGCGCTGCGTGCCGCGCTGTCGATAGCAGCAATAAAGCTGATATCAGGCATAAGACGCGCCACCTCAATTTGCCCCGTCCCGTTAAGCCCGTTTTGGGTTGAAAACGCACCCCGCGCGTCCAAGGCGGCAAGGCGCGTTGTCCCAACTCGCCCTGCCTCTGCTGCCAAATCCGCCGAGCCTTTCGTATTAGCGGCATCGCCTTCGAATGACAGTTGTCCAGTAATCGCCGCCAGCGTTAAACTCGCGCTCTGCACGCCTTGAGCCTCCACCGTGGCTGTGCCGCGCCACCCGTTCAGCGCCTCGTTAACGGCAAAGTTGATTGCCACCGCTGGTTTCGCGGCCGCGGCACCGTTGCACCGCGCCATATCGGCGCGGATTGGGCCGTTCAATGTGGTCGCGCGGTTGCGAACGCTGACGTCAACATAGGCGGTAAATCGGCTTGCTTCGCATCCAGCTATTTCTAGTCTCGACGAAATCGCCGCGACTTTGCCCACAAAGCCATTCGCTAGATTGCCCTTACCATCCAGACGCGCACCAATTTGCGCCCACGGACTATCGATGCGAAGTCGTGCATCAGCCACGTCAACCACCAGATCGGGCAGCGCAAAGGGCGTCTTACCGTCATTTTTAGGTAGCAACTTATCAATCTCGCCAAGGCTGAGCCGGCCGTCAATGATCCGTCCGCGTATTCGAACGTCCCCCGCGCGCACTTCTGCAACTGACAGTGTCCCCAATCCCGTTGAGATACGGACCTCTGCCCACTTGGCGGTCAAATCGGGCGATTTTGGATCACCGATGCGAAGGTTCTCGATCCGCTGCCAGCGCAAACCGATGGTCTTGACGGTGTAGCTTGCCCGAACGCCGCGCGACTCAAGCGCACGCCGAAACGCTGAATCCGCAATCGGATGACGCGCCAGCCACGTTACCGCAACGACCAACACTATCAGTGACGCCAAGCCGCCAAGGACACGAAGCACGGTTACACGGCGCATGAAGCAATCACTTTGGACACAATGTGCCTTAGAGACGCTTTCGGGTTCCCCTATCAAGCGCAATTGCGTGTTTGCCTCGCGCAGCTTAGCAGCAGTGCATGGCTGATGCTTCCGCCCCCAATGACGCCGCCGGTCATCGCAGCCGCCTCAGAACGCGGCTGCTCGACGGTGGCAACGAAGCACTTCAGGATTATGAACTAGTCGAATATCTTCTTGCGCTGGCGATTCCCCGTCGGGATACCAAACCGCTGGCGAAAGCGCTGCTCCGCGAATTTGGTGGGATCGGCGCATTGTTGTCAGCAGACCCTGAGGCTTTGTTACGCATCGATGGAGTCGGCGAAACCGCCGCTGCGGCCCTGAAGATTGTTCACGCCTCAGCGCTGCGGATGCTTCGCAACGCGATTGTTGAAAAGCCAGTGCTGGCGAGTTGGCAGGCGCTGATCGATTATCTCCGCGCGGACATGGGGCACATTACCATCGAGCGCGTCCGGGTGCTGCATCTCAATGCAAAAAATATGTTGATCCGCGATGAGGTTATCAGCGAAGGATCGATTGACCAAGCCACCGTCCACGTCCGCGAGGTAATCCGCCGCGCGATTGAGCTCGGCTCATCGGCGATCATCCTTGTCCACAATCACCCGAGCGGCGACCCATCGCCCAGCCGCGCCGACATCATGTTAACCCGTGACATTATTGATGCCGGCAAACGGTTAAACGTCGCAGTGCATGATCATGTGATCATCGGCGCAACCGGCCACAGCAGCATGCGTGCGCTGGGCTTGATCTGATGGCTTAAGAAAAATGGCGCGCCCGGAACGATTCGAACGTCCGACCCTCAGATTCGTAGTCTTATGCTCTATCCAGCTGAGCTACGGGCGCGCACGACGAGGGTCCCTAGTGGCATGACCGCATTGGTGCAAGCCCGTTGCGACAATCGCGCCGCGGCTTTACGGCTCTGATTTATGAAGCGATTTGTAATTCCCGTGATTTGCGTCGTTGTTGTTGGCTGCGCGGCACCCGCCAATCCACCGTCGCTGCTACCGCGCGCTATTGAAAAGCAAACAGAGACTGTGGCTGCACGACCTTCAATGGCCGCACCGGCTGGCATTGCCCCGGCTTTGGCATTAAAAATCAACGCGTTGCTGATTGAAGCCAAAGCGGGTAACGCTGACTTCGTCAAAACCGAAGCCGCCGGAAGCAGGACACTGGTGGTCGGTCGCAATGCACCTCAGGGCAGCGAAGTCTGGATCGCCGCCGAACTTGTCCGCTCGGCTCTTCAGGTAGCGAGGCAGCGCAGTGCGGGAGCGCTTGCTGAGATCGACACGCTTGCGATTAATCAAGGCGAGGTGGCCGCGCGCACTTTGACGACGGGCGGGCTTCCCGAAATCCTCTCCGCTCAAGCTGACATAGAAGCCATTGTTGCGCGGCAGACTGCCCGACTGGAAGCATTCAGCCACTAAGCGCCGCTTTGTGCGCCGCAGCGTTGTGCACATAATGCGCGACACCAATCTGGTTTCCGGTAATTTCTTCGACTGTCAGGTCGCGCAGCTTCTTGGCGGGCCGCCCAATCCAGAGTTCTCCCGCACCAATGGTCTTGCCGGGCGTCAGCATCGCGCCTGCCGCCAGCATTCCGTCTGATTCAATCGTGCAGCCATCCATCACAATGCTACCAAGGCCGACGAAGGCGCGGTCATGCAATATGCTGCCGTGAAGCATCACCATATGACCGATCAAAACATCATCACCGACAATCGTTGGTAAACCTGCGCCGCCATCACGCGGCGAATCAACGTGGATCACTGTCCCATCTTGAATATTGCTCCGCGCGCCAATGCGAATGCGGTTGACGTCAGCCCGCAAGACACAATTATACCAGATACTGGATCCAGCACCGATTTCGACATCTCCGATGATAAAAGTGCCTGGTGCCACAAACACATCAGGCGCGATCTGTGGCGATTTTCCGGCAAAGGAGATGATCTGCATCAATGGTCCTTTAATGGTTTCAGCAACGGCAATATACTTGCATGGTCGTCCGTCCATCCCGCAAAACTGGCTGGCGGTTTAAGCTGCCGCCATTCATCCCTGCCCGACGCCGCTTTAAGTCGGTCCAGCATTGCTTGATCCTGCGCAAGCGCAATCCACGCCGATGTTGCATAGCCAATTTTCGATTCGGCGGCATCGACATGATAATCGCGCACTGCGCCATACCAGCCATCGGCCTTCGCTGCTGCAAGAATGGGTTCGAGGTCGAGAAAGCGATTTGAAACGTGCATCAGCAACAGGCCGTTTGCCGCCAATCGCGTACGATAAATGCTCAGCGCCTCGCGCGTCAGCAGATGCATGGGCACCGCGTCGGATGAAAACGCATCGACCACCAAAACATCAAGTCCGCCCGCCTTCTCTCGTTCAAGAACGATCCGCGCATCACCGATCTCAATTGAGACATTGGGAAGGCAGCGCGACAGGAAAGTGAACTTCGCGGGATCACGGGCGATCTTTGCAATGGCGGGATCGATTTCATAGAACCGCCAATCCTGCCCAGGCCGCGCATAGCACGACACTGTTCCAGCACCGAGTCCGACGATTCCGACACGGGCGTTGGCGCCATAAAGTAAGGGAAGATTTGCCAGCGCCAGTCCTACGCCCGAGCGTGGCGCATAATAGGTCAGCGGATCGCGCTCATGCCCGGCTTTCAAACTTTGCAGCCCATGCACTGTCGTCCCATGGACCAGAGCGCGGCTAACGCCGGGGGTCGTGCTGATCGTGTAAATGCCGAAAAAGCTGCGAACCTGATTGTCGGTCGTCAACGAATTGCTGATCGCGCGCCATCCGCCGAAATTGAGCATAAGCGCGATAAGGCAGACAGTGAAAACGGGCCGGTTGCCAATAGCGATTAAGCCAAGCGCGATGATGAGGATTGCGGTCGCCGCCATACCGCTCGGCGCATCGGAGTAATTCGACACAAGAAAGGCGCCAATCGCGATAGCGCTGATAATAACGGCAGCAGGCGCGCGGCGTTCGCTTTCCCAAAGCTGCGCGCCAATGCCGAGCAACGGCTTGGTCGATATGATCAGCGCTGTCACCACGATCAGGATGGGATGCTCATAGCCCCAATCAAAAATCAGCGGCGCAATCAACGCACAAAACAGCCCACCAAGCGCGCCACCGGCGGACATCGCCAGATAAAATGCCGTCAGCCGCGACGGGTTCGGCCTGCGGTCATAAAGTGCGGCATGAAGCGTCACGGAAACAGTGAAGAGTAACACCAAACCAAGCGCGGCAAACACGAAGGGGAACTTCGCGCTATTGGCAAATGCAGTACCACCGCCCGCCAATAATATGATTGGCGTGGCAGACGTTATCGCATCTGAAAGGCCGCGCTTGGCCGAGAACGCGACTGAGAAACTCAGCAGATAAAGCCCCAGAGGGACGACCCAGAGCAGCGGCATCGCGACAATGTCTGTGGTTAGATGCGTACTCGTCGACAGCATCAGCCCCGACGGAATTGCTGCAAGCAGCATCCACATCGAAATCTCGCGCCAAGTCGCTGCCGTGCCGGTCGCAACCTGTTTCTCGGAAGCACCCGTTTTCGGCAGTGCAAACGCACAAACCGCGATAAGCAAGAGCAGTACGCCATAACCAAGGCTCCAAAGCATGCTTTGCCCCCTCAAAGGAAGCAGCGGCTCGACAATCAATGGATAAGCGATCAGCCCGGCAAAACTGCCCAGATTCGACGCTGCATAAAGCGGATAGGGATCACCACCCCCCGACGTCGCAAACCAGCGCTGCATCAACGGCGCTTGCGCGGCCACCATGAAGAACAGCGGCCCAATCGACGCAATGAACAGCCATGGCACCCACAGAAACGGATTGGCGTTTGCACTCGGTGTAATGGCGATCAGTCCAATCGGCAGCATCAGCGCCGCCGCCACAAACAACGTCAAATGGATCATCGCTTGCCGTCTCGGCGCGAACCGCCCGAGCCAATGCGCATAGGCATAGCCACCGAGCAGCAGCGCCTGATACACGAGCATTGCCGAGTTCCACACTGTCGGCGCGCCGCCAAGCCGCGGCAACGCCATCCGCGCAATCATCGGCTGGACTAGAAACAGCAGGAAAGAACCCGCACAGATCGTGAAAATATAGCGGAAACGCAGGCTGCGGTTGGTCTCGACTTGGTCCACGATAAGCCCCTTTGGCAATTTCACTGCCTTATCGTGGTGATCTTGTCTTATGGTTAACGCACGAGCAACGGTCGTTCGATCACGTAGGTTATATGCGGACGCAGCGGGTTGTCCGTTACCAACGCGGGGTGATCGAAATCAAGATCGTGGCGGCGGGTCATTCCGAGACGCTCCATAAGTCCCCAACTGCGAATATTGGCCAGTGTCGTTATCGACCAGACAGCATCATCAGGCAGGTTCGACCAAGCCCAATTTATACTCGCCGACGCTGCCTCGCGAGCATAGCCGTGACCCCACGCGGAATGTGCTAAGCGCCAACCAATTTCAATTTTTCCGTCGAGCGGATTGCCCTCTGGTCCGCGATTCAGTCCGCAATACCCGAGCAGGGCATCATCCGACCGACGCACGACTGGCCAAAAGCAATGCCCAAAAAGTCGTTGATTAACGATTTGGCCCGCAATGAGTCTCTGCGCCTGTTTCGTGCTCTCGAGTGGTCCCAGAAACTCCATGACGCGCGGGTCTTGACCAGTCAGGTAAACAGCTTCCGCATCCGCGTCACACCACTCCCGCAAAATCAGACGATCAGTCTCAATGCGGAATTCACCCATTGAGCAACCGAGCCGCATGTGCCGCGTGATACGTTAGTACGCCCGAACAGCCCGCCCGCCGAAACGCCATCAAGGTTTCCAATACCAACGCATCGCGGTCCCCGGCCCCTGCCGCTGCCGCCGCCTCGATCATCGCATATTCTCCCGAGACCTGATAAGCAAATACAGGGACTTCAAAGCGTTCTTTAACACGACGCACAATGTCGAGATACGGCAAGCCCGGCTTCACCATGACGCTGTCGGCCCCCTCGTCAATATCGAGCGCCACTTCGCGCAGCGCTTCTTCGGCATTAGCGGGATCCATTTGGTACGTTTTCTTGTCGCCTTTAAGCAAGCCGCCTGATCCCACTGCATCGCGGAACGGGCCATAAAAGGCGGACGCATATTTCGCGGCATAGGCCATGATCTGGACATTCACATGCCCCGCGCCCTCGAGCGCATCGCGGATCGCGCCAACCCGCCCGTCCATCATGTCGCTCGGCGCAATGATATCCGCGCCCGCCGCCGCCTGATTGAGCGCCTGTGCCACCAGCATAGCCGATGTCACATCATTCAGGACATAACCCCCGTCATCAACCAACCCGTCATGACCGTGCGCCGTATAGGGATCGAGCGCCACGTCCGTCAGAATACCGACTTCGGGAACCACCGCTTTCACGGCGCGGATCGCTTGACACATCAGATTGTCGGGGTTCAGAGCCTCATGGCCATCCTCGGTCCGTAATACGCGTGGTGTGTTTGGGAACAGGGCAATGCATTTAATCCCCAGATCGCCTGCCTCCTTTGCGCGGTCGACAATCCCGTCGACCGACCAGCGTGAAACGCCCGGCAAACTCACGATCGGTTCCTCAACGCCCTGCCCGCTCGTTACGAACAGCGGCCAGATCAGATGCTGCGGTCCCAAATGGGTTTCAGCAAACAGTGCGCGGCTCCAGGGGGTGGAGCGGGTGCGACGAAGGCGGAGAGCGGGAAAATGCGACATGCTTCGCCTTAAACCCGTTCAGGCGGCGTGCTGCAAGGGGGAGTCATGTCCTGGCTGTGGTGCATCGATCATTCGGGCCTGCCGCCAGTTGCCCCAGCGATGATAAGCAATGGCGAGCAGCAACGTGATGGCGGAGCTGATCGGAAAGCTCAGCCAGACCGCGTCCGCCCCCCACAGTGGTCGCATCAGCCACGCAACGCCCAAGCGGAACGGGATCAGCGAAATCAGCAGGATAATGACTGGCGGCCAAACGGCACCATTTGCTCGCACCGTACCAAACAAAATGAACGTGATGCCAAACATGATGAAGCTCCACGTCGCCATCAGTTGAATATGCTGAGCGATCGGAATCGCGGGCGAATTTTGCGCGAGGAACAAGCCGAGCGCTTGGCGATCCACCAATGCGAGCAGCACGACCATCGACGTTGTTACAATCAGTGAAAAAATCACGCCTGATCGTGTAATCCTGCTAACTCGGTCCCAGCGGTTCGCTCCAATATTCTGCGCCGTCATCGCACTCACCGCGCCACCAACGGCCATGGCGGGCATCGAGATGTAGTTCCACAACTGTTGCGTCACACCATAGGCTGCTGCCGTCGTTACGCCTTCACGGTTGATCAGGCCAATCATGATGAGCGACGATGCGGCAAGGATCACCATCTGCAGCGCCATCGGAAAGCCTTTGGTCACAACAATCTTCAGGATCGAACTGTCGGGGATCAGATAACGCCATTCCGACCCGCGCAACCGGATTACCAAATCCTTGGCATAAATGTGGATCAGCAGCCCAACGAGCGAGACATAGGCTGCAATTGTCGACGCCCAAGCCGAACCGGCGATCCCCATCGTCGGAAACGGGCCCACGCCAAGCATCAGCACCGGATTGAGCACAATATCGAGCATCACACTTACAATCATCCAGACGAGTGGCGTCATGGCGTCACCCGAGCCCCGCAAGCTCATCGTCAATTGCACAACGACGAATGATGCCGGCATCGACAGGAAAACGACCTCAAGATAGGCCTGCGCCAGCGGCATCGCTTCGGGCGGTGTCGCCAGCATGCGGAGCAGCGTCGGCGTCTCAAGATAGCCGAGTATGGCGATCACCAGCGACATCGCAAGGAAAAGCCCCGCACCCGTGCCCACGACCCGCCGCGCCGCGTCAATGTCACGGCGGCCAATATGCTGCCCCACCAAGATCGTCGCGGCCATGCCAAAGCCGAACAACAGGGCAAACATCAGGAACATGATGAGATTGGCATTGCTCGTCGCCGCCAGCGCTGCCTCGCCAAGTATTTGCCCCACCCAGATCGCATTGATCGAGCCGTTCAGCGACTGGAGAATGTTCGACCCGAGCGTGGGCAAAGCGAACAGGATCAGTGTGCGCGCGATGGGGCCGGTGGTGAGGTCTTTGCGCTTCGGCGGCGCGTGGGGTGGGGTCTCGGAGTCGGCCATTGAGCAACGGCTTTACACAAACCCGCCGTCACCCTGAACGAAAACCGTCATTGCGAGCATAGTGAAGCAATCCAGTGGCACTGTTCGACTGGATTGCTTCGCTGCGCTCGGCAATGACGGGGAGGTCACCCCAATCGCGCTAGCGCCGCGCGGAGGCGTTCGGCCTCGGCAGATTTTTCGGCATGATCGGCGCGGGCCTTTGCGATGGCTTCCGGTTTTGCCTTTTCAACGAAAGCGGGGTTGTTGAGGCGAGCAGCGACCGAGGCAGCTTCCTTTTCGGCGGCTTCGGCCGATTTGGTGAGGCGCGCGCGTTCGGCATCAAAATCAATGACGGCGCCAATGTCGAAGGTGAACGTAGTTTCGTCGACCACGACTTGCACTGAACCGTTCACAAAACGGTCCCCGTCGTTATCAATGCGAGCCAAACGACGTATCGCCGCCGCATTGGACATGTATCGGTGCTGCGACACGTCAGAAGCGTTTTGAAGACGGACGGGAAGCATAGCGCCGGGAGGAATGTTCAATTCCGTGCGAGTTGAACGAATTTCGGTCACAACGCGGATTAACCATTCAACCTCAGCCGTCGCCTCGGCATTTACGAGCGCCACCGGCTCCGGCCAATGCGCATGAATGAGCAAATGCTCGCCCCGCGCCCCCATTTTACCCCACAATTCCTCGGTGATGAATGGCATGAACGGGTGCAGCATTACCAAAATCTGGTCGAACGCCCATGCGGCGACGGCTCTCGTCTCCCTCTCCCGTTCGCCCTGAGCTTGTCGAAGGGCTGCATTTTCTTCTGCGCCATCGGTCGAAGATAAGGGCAAGGCTTCGACAGGCTCAGCCCGAACGGTTTGAAACTCTCCTTTGACGAGTTCAATATACCAGTCACAGAATGTGCCCCACGCGAAATGATACACTGCGTCGGCCATCGCGTCGTAGCGCAGGTCGGCGAACGCGGCGTCGAGTTTCGCCAGCGTCTCGACGACTTCGCCGATGATCCATTTGTTGACCGCGAGCGTTGCCACCGGAGCCGCGACGGACGTTGACGCCCCCACCCCATTACCCTGCAAAAAGCGCGCGGCGTTCCACAGTTTCGTGGCGAAGTTGCGGTATCCCTCAACGCGCTTTTCATCGAGCTTGATGTCGCGCCCCTGACTCTCCATCGCTGCCAGCGTGAAGCGCAGCGCATCCGCGCCATATTGGTCGATCAGGCCGAGCGGATCGACCGTGTTGCCCTTCGATTTCGACATTTTCGACCCATCGGGCGCGCGGACAAGACCGTGGAGATACAATGTCTTCCACGGCACCTCTTTCATAAAATGCAAACCCTGCATCGCCATGCGGGCATCCCAGAAGAACAGGATGTCGAAGCCGGAGATCAGGACGTCATTGGGATAATGTTTGGCGAGCAAGGACTGCCCCTCCCCCCTCGCGGGGGAGGGCGACTCAGCGTCAGCTGAGCGGGGAGAGGGGGACAAGGGAACTGCTTCAGGGTTTTCCCTCAAACCCCTCTCCCCGCTCGCGCTGCGGCGCGAGTCGCCCTCTCCCGCAAGGGAAGAGGGGTTTTCCAGCGCATCCGGCCACCCCAACGTCCCGAACGGCCACAGCGCAGAGGAAAACCATGTGTCGAGGACGTCTGGGTCTTGTTTCAGCACAATAGGGCGAACTTCACCGCGTTCGATCAGAAAAATTTCGTCGGACTCAGATTCCTGCTCTCCGACCTCCCGATCTTCCGCTTTATCGAGCATTGGATCAAAGTTCGGTCCGTAATAGGCACGCGCCTTTTCGAGTACCTCAGCCTCGTTGCACCCAACAAAGACCTCTCTGTCCGATCTATTATGGATCATTGGGCTGAACGACATTTCCATGACGCCATCGTCAGCGATCTTCGGCCCATACCAGGCCGGAATCCGGTGTCCCCACCACAGCTGCCGCGAGACGCACCACGGCTGGATGTTCTCCAGCCACTGGAACCACGTCTTTTCCCAGCTTTGCGGCACGACCCTGATCGCGCCCGACCGCACCGCCTCGATCGCCGGCCCCGCCAAAGTCTTTGCATCGACATACCATTGGTCGGTCAACCACGGCTCGATAACGACCCCCGAGCGGTCGCCATAAGGCGTCTGGATGACGCGATCCTCGACGCGCTCCAGCGTGCCATCGGCTTCGAGCATTTCGACCACGCGCTTGCGCGCTTCGAAGCGGTCGAGGCCGATCAGGTCCTCAGGGATCGGGAAAGGATCATTAACTTGCACCACAAACGCTTCGGCGTTCAACATGTTGAGCATATCCGCAGGCGCAAACCCCGCGCGTTTGCCGACTTCGAAGTCGTTGAAATCATGCCCCGGTGTAATCTTCACCGCGCCCGATCCGAGTTCGGGATCAGCATGTTCGTCCGCCACTATCGGGATCAGCCGACCCGTAATTGGCAACCGCACCATCCTCCCGACCATCGCCGTGTAACGCGAGTCCGAAGGATTCACTGCGACTGCCATATCGGCAAGCATCGTCTCGGGCCGCGTCGTCGCCACGCTGATATGCGCGCTGCCGTCCGCCAGTGGATATTTGAAGTGCCAGAATTTCCCCTGAATTTCACGAGTCTCGACTTCGAGGTCGGAAATCGCCGTCTTCAGGCCCGGATCCCAGTTGACCAGCCGCTTGTCACGATACAGCAGACCTTCGTTATAAAGGTCGACAAACACCTTGATGACGGCTTTCGAAAAGCCTTCGTCCATCGTGAAGCGTTCGTTTTCCCAATCACAACTCGCGCCGAGCCACCGCAATTGCCGCGTGATCGTACCGCCGCTCTCGGCTTTCCAGTCCCACACTTTCTCGACGAACTGTTCACGCGTAAAGTCGCCGCGTTTCTCACCGCGCTCTGCCATCTGCCGTTCGACCACCATCTGCGTCGCGATCCCCGCATGGTCGGTTCCCGCGACCCACAGCGCATCCTTGCCCTGAAGGCGGGCGTGACGGACCAATATGTCCTGCAACGTCACATCAAGCGCATGGCCGATATGCAATGACCCCGTGACGTTCGGCGGTGGCATGACAATGGTGAAGGGCGGATCGTTCGGGCGATTGGGACGAAATGCGTTCGTCTCCTCCCAATGCGCATACCAGCGCGCTTCGATTTCAGCGGGGTCGAAAGTCTTGGGAAGTTCGGTCATCAATCACTTCACTCCCCTCCCTGTCAGGGAGGGGTCAGGGGGTGGGTGTCGGCGAAGACGATCAATTCCAGAGGCGCCTCTTATGATCGCCGTTGGCGAGCTCCACCCCTAGCCCCTCCCTGACAAGGAGGGGAATCTTTTGTTAGCCTCTATCCGTAATCCGGGAAATTTCCCGTGCCACCATCCGCTCGACCACATCGGGCAGGCGCGACTCGAGCCATTCCGCGAGCATTGGCTTGAGCATTTCACGCACTAGGCCTTCAAGCGTATCGCCGCCAACCACTTCGGGCTTCACGATCAGCGCTGACAAAGCGGCCAGGGACGAACGACTCGCTTCGGCGGTCTTATCCGAGACCAGCGCAGGTTTTGCCTCAGCAACAGGCATACGAGCCTCCTCTTCAATCACTTCAGGCGCTACAGTTTCGGTCAATTCCAATACCTCCGGCTCGTCCGCTTCGGGCAACGGATCGGCGACCGGCTGCACCATGGCAGCGCGGCGCGCGCGTGGTGGCGACAGCGACGCTTCGCTATCCTCCGCAATGATGCGTTTTATCGAGGAGAGGATTTCTTCCATCGATGGTTCGTTGCTCACGTCGCCCATTACGCCCCCAAAATGCTGCTTTATGGCAGCTTCGGACCCATGATTGCCGGTGTTTGCGCCGGTGTGTCAACTGTTCGTGTCGCGACGGGTGCAGGCTTGGGGTCGTCGTTCCAGTCCCAAACGTTGTTCTTGACCCGCTTATAGTTAACGACGGGGTCATATAGTGCCCCGCCTTCAAGCCCCAGATCGCGTGCCTCTGCCTGACCCATCGATGCGAGCAACGAAAAGCCCGAAACGTAACTGTTCCGCCGCGCAGAGACGAGCTGAACCTGCGAATTCAGCAGCTCCTGCTCAGCATTCAGGATGTCGAGAATCGTACGGTTGCCGACGCTGTTCTCGGCGCGAACGCCTTCGAGCGAAAGCGTGTTCGCATCGACGGCGGATTGCGACGAGACGATCACTTCGTTCGACGCCTGATAACTCGCGTAAGCCGCCCTCGTTTGCGCCACGACGCCACGTTCGACTTCGGTCACAGCTTCAATCGACTGCGATTCGCGCGCCTGCGCCTGGCGTATCTGGGCGCTGGGCAAACCGCCTTGAAAGAGCGGGATCGTTGCCTGAAGGCCCGCGCCAGCCGTTTTTGAGGTCTGCGTAAAGCCGCCGCCGAGCGATCCGAGATAATCGACATAATTTGCGGTGCCGACCGCTTGAAGCTTCGGCAATCTACTGGCGCGGGCGACGCCAACGTCGAAGCGTGCCGCTTCGCGCTGGCGATTCGCTGCGAGCAACCCTGGGTTGTTGTCGAGCGCCGTCGTGACGGCTGTCGTCGGCGATGACGGCAAGTTCGGCAACGGCGGCGGCGGCTCAAGGTTTTCGGCTGGTTCGCCAACGAGCCGAATATATTGTTCGCGACTATTGATCAGCTGGGCCTGCGCTGATTGATACTGGCTTTTCGCCAATGCAAGCCGTGCCTGTGATTGCGCGACATCGGTCCGCGTCAGGTCGCCGACTTGAAACCGGTCCTTGGTAGCTTCGAGGTTAACACTGAGCACACCGACGTTTGCGCGCTGTAATTGCACGATCGCCTGATCGCGGATCACATCCATATAGGCTCCGACAACTTGCGAAAACAGGCTGGCTTCGGTGTCACGCAAATTGGCTCGCCCCGCTTCGATCCGTGCATCGGCGCCACGAATTGCATTTTTCACCGCGCCGCCCTGATAAATTGGCACGGCCAGCGTTAATCCGACGACGGCCTGCCGCTCAGGTGACGTAAAGCTCGTCGAAGACCGCTTGAGATTTTCGGTATAGCTCGCCGTCGCGTCTAGCCCCGGAAGGCCACGGGCGCGGTTGATCGGCGCATTTTCGTCATTCGCGCGCTGCTGTGCACGCGCGCCGGTGAGTGTTGGGTTGGTCGCATAAGCTTTCTGCAAAGCTTCACGCAGCGTGCCCGCAGTTGCCGGGATGGTTGCCGAAAGGGCAGTCGCGAGCAGAAGCGTCCGAACGGCAAATGTCATTAGTAATACTTTCAAAACACAAAAGCAGGAGGGCGGGCAAATTCGGGCAAGATAACCATTTCGGCATCCATGAACGCAACAAGGCCAAATCCGCTGCCGCCGCGACGGCCAATGGCAAGGCGCGTGACGCCCGATTCGACGATGCCGGTAACCAGTCGCCCGTTGGTGGCCAAATGATCGGTCAATGCCTCCGACACATGCTCAATCGCGCCGTCGATCATGACGACATCATAAATGCCTGTAATTGTCTCGCCCGCTGCGGCAACGGTCACCGAATCGGTCAACATCGCAGCAACCGCAGCTGTATATCCTGTGGCCGATCCGATAATCAGCACGTGCTCACCCGCCACAATTCGTGCTTCGCTAAGCAATCGTCCGGTTACCATTGGCGGGTTGATTCCACGACCACCCTGCAATGCAATCATCCGGTCGGCATAAGCTGTCGACCGGCGGTCCTCGGGCACATAGTTTTCGCGAGGCACGAAGCTCATTGCCTCAATGACCCGCGCATCAGTCACGCCGTCGGGGCGCAACTGGCTGACGACCATTGCATGTCGCATTTCGTCGAACAGATCGGGGACCATCGCGCTCATTCTCTCCGTTATCGCATAGCTGTATTGCATATGCAACACAGCAAATCATAATCTAGAGCTTCTATCGCGACGCAGCATCGCCGCCAAGCGTCATGATTGTTGACTTCGGACAGGCATCCGCGCAGAGGCGCTCCTCGCTTTCGGCCCGATGGCGGAGTGGTGACGTAGAGGACTGCAAATCCTCGCACCCGGGTTCGATTCCCGGTCGGGCCTCCAGCCATTTTCGGCCACACGCAAGCAAAGCTTGCGCGGGACTCGAAAATGGCTCGGCCGGCCACAGCGACGCTGAGGACCGATGACGTGGCTTTGCCACGGCGTACTACCGCGTTAGAGGCACCCCATGACCCTCCGCCTGTTCAACAGCCTCACCCGCCAACTCGAAGACTTCGCCCCCCTCGATGGCAAGACAGCCCGCGTCTACACCTGCGGCCCGACCGTCTATAACTACCAGCACATCGGTAACATGCGCGCTTATGTCTTTGCCGACACGCTTGGCCGCGCGCTCAGCTTCAAGGGCTACGACCTCAAACACGTCATCAACATCACCGACGTCGGTCACCTGACCAGCGATGCCGACATCGGCGACGACAAAATGGAAAAAGCAGCGACGGCGCAGGGCAAGACCGCGTGGGACATCGCCAAATTCTACCAAGCCGATTTCGAGGCGGACCTCGCGCGGTTAAACTGCCGCCCGACCGAGCACCCGCGTGCGACCGACTACGTGCAGGCAATGATCGAATGGGCAAAATCGATCGAAGCCAAGCACTGCTATGTCCTCGACGGCGGCCTGTATTTCGACACCTCGACCGTTCCCGATTACGGTCGCCTAGCCCGTGCGAACACTGACGAAGGCCAGAGCCGCATCGACCCCGTCCCAGGCAAGCGCCACGCCACCGATTTCGCGATCTGGCGCACGACGCCGCCGGGAGAGTCGCGGCAAATGGAATGGGACTCGCCGTGGGGCCGCGGCGCGCCGGGCTGGCATCTCGAATGCTCGGTCATGTCAGGCGCGATCCTAGGCTTCCCGTTCGACATCCACACCGGCGGAATCGACCACCGCGAAATACACCACCCCTGCGAAATCGCCCAGAATCAGGCGCATGAGGGGTGCGCGGACAGCGGCGCGCGCATCTGGATGCACAATAATTTCCTGATCGACCGGCGCGGAAAAATGTCGAAGTCATCAGGCGAGTTCCTTCGCCTGCAAACACTTGTCGACAAAGGCTTTCATCCCCTCGCCTACCGCATGATGTGCCTGCAAGCACATTACCGCAGTGAGATGGAATTCACATGGGAGGGGTTGGAGGCAGCGCAGACGCGGTTGAAGCGGATGCTCGCTGCTGTCGAAAAGAAGTCTCCGGAAAACCTTGATAGGTATCTTGCCGGAATGCGCGCCGACGGGACAAACGCGACATACACCGATGCAGAAAACGTGCGCGCGAAAGAATTACATAAAATAGTTTCGCGTTTTGATTCCAACGATATTTCTGAACAAAACCAAAAGCATGCGCAATCTGCTCATAATGACTTTAATGCAGCAATTTCAGACGACCTCGACACGCCGTCAGCCTTAGTGGCATTTGAACGCGCAATTCGAAGAGAATTGCCCGAAGATCTGGCGAATATGGATTCAGTCCTCGGCCTCAACCTCCTTACCCTTACCCGAGCCGACCTCCGCATCCGTCCCAAATCGGCAACCCTCACCGAAGCCGACATCGAAGCCCGCCTCGACGAACGCAAAGCCGCGCGCGCCGCCAAGGACTTCGCCACGTCGGACCGTATCCGCGACGACCTAATCGCCGCTGGCGTCGAAGTCATGGATGGCGACCCGCTCCGCTGGGACTGGAAGCTGAATACCTAGACGTCCGTTACAGCCGATACCGAAAGCAGCAACGAACGAACAAACATGCGACGGGCGCCGCTTTCTCACTAAAGCGACCCGAAAGAGCAGCGCC
Organism: Sphingomonas sp.; assembly: GCA_031417655.1. GTDB lineage: Bacteria > Pseudomonadota > Alphaproteobacteria > Sphingomonadales > Sphingomonadaceae > Sphingomonas_O. The sequence goes on from JANOVZ010000111.1 coordinate 34,146, forward strand.
CGTCGCGGGCATGCAGATAAGCGCAATGCCCTGAACGCCCCCAGATACGCGGGGGTGAACCTGTGATTTGTTGTGAACCAACCTCGTGGTCTGCGCTGGCCATTAGGGCGGTCGTTACGCTTTGTCTGTCCCGCACCTTATGGACAAGCACTGTCAGCCGCAGTTCAGACTAAGACCCTAAAATCGGATCAGCCCGAAGCGAACGCCCTTCAAAACCGCCGAAATCCGGTCGTTGACGTCAAGTTTGGCATATAGTCGTCGCACATAGGTATCGACCGTTGCCGAGCCGATGTTGAGAATCGTGGCAATGTCACCGCTCGATTTTGACCGACCCATCCAGTTGAGCACCTGCGCCTCTCGTTCGGACAGTTCGATCTGCTTGGCCGCACTACTTTCGAGGAGATGGGCAATGCGGCGGTTGCTCGCTTCGATTAGGCCGACGACGCGGTAAACCAGCAGCTCGTCTTCGGGCAAAAACGGCCGCCCCATAGAAATTGTTGCGTAGGTATCGAAATCAAAGGGGCCATAGACCGGAATGGCCATCGTATCGAATTGCATCGCGTCTTTCAGCCGCGCGACAAACGCGTGCTGGTACGCGCTCAGGCTGATCTGCGCGAGGGCATCAGCGTAGGACATCGCGTTGCCGGTGCGCATGATGAAATCGGGGAAAGGATCATGGACCCGCACTTCGGGCGCTCGATAGGCATCGATCCAATCGGGGTGATGCCCGAACTCGTTGATGTAAACACGTGGCCCCACCTGCGATGCATGTGGTGGCGCGACATGGAATGTACCCGCTTTGACGCCCAACGCAGCCGCTTCCACGCCGGTTGCAAAGATCGTTTTGCCGACGCTGGCCTGCGCATCAATCCGGGCGAGGGCTTTGTCCATCAAGCCTTTCGATTAATTCCTAAGCCTTTAATTCGATAGGCTGCATCATCCCGCGCATTGATGCAAGGAGACGCCGCATTGCTTGTTGATAGTCAGTGGCGGGGGTGACCGAAGCGAAACTATGTGGATCAGATGCGCAATTGCTGGCATCGGCGACGGGATCGGATCCCTATGACCAAGACGCTGACCCATCTCGAACGGCTCGAAGCCGAAAGCATCCACATCATGCGCGAAGTGCTGGCGGAAGCGACCAAGCCGGTGATGCTCTATTCCGTCGGTAAGGACTCGGCAGTTATGCTGCATGTGGCGCGCAAGGCGTTTTACCCATCGCCCCCGCCCTTCCCGCTGCTCCACGTCGATACAACGTGGAAGTTCAAGGCGATGTATGACCTGCGTGAAAAGGCCGCAGCGAACGCGGGGATGGAATTGCTGGTCCACCAAAACCCCGAAGCCATCGAACGCGGCATCAATCCGTTCGATCATGGCTCGCTCCATACTGACATTTGGAAGACCGAGGGGCTGAAGCAGGCACTCGACAAATATGGCTTCGACGTTGCATTCGGCGGCGCGCGGCGCGACGAAGAGAAATCGCGCGCCAAGGAACGCATCTTCTCTTTCCGTACCGCATCGCATGGCTGGGATCCCAAAAGCCAACGGCCCGAGCTGTGGAATCTCTACAATGCCCGCAAGGCGAAGAGTGAGAGTATCCGCGTTTTCCCGATCTCGAACTGGACCGAGCTCGACATCTGGCAATACATCCAGCTCGAGGGGATCGAAATTGTGCCGCTTTACTTCAGCGCGATGCGTCCGACCGTGGAGCGCGACGGGATGCTGCTAATGGTCGATGATGATCGTTTTAGGCTGCGCGATGGCGAAATCCCCGTCGAACGCTCGATCCGCTTTCGCACGCTTGGCTGTTACCCATTGACGGGCGCAGTCGAGAGTTCGGCGACAACATTACCGCAAATCATTCAGGAAATGCTGCTGACCACCACCTCAGAACGCCACGGCCGCGCTATCGACCATGACCAAGCGGCAAGCATGGAGAAAAAGAAGGCGGAGGGGTATTTCTGATGTCCTCAGTTTACAAAACCGACGATCTGATCGCTTCCGACATCGATACCTGTCTCGACGTCCACCAGCACAAATCGTTGCTTCGATTCATCACGTGCGGTTCGGTCGATGACGGCAAATCCACGCTGATTGGACGCTTGCTCTACGACAGCAAGATGATCTTCGAGGACCAGTTGGCAACGCTCGAAGCCGACAGCAAACGCGTGGGAACGCAGGGTCAGGAAATCGATTTCGCGCTGTTGGTCGATGGCCTCGCCGCCGAGCGCGAACAAGGCATTACAATCGACGTTGCCTATCGCTTTTTCGCCACTGAAAAGCGCAAGTTTATTGTCGCCGATTGTCCCGGACACGAGCAATATACCCGCAACATGGTGACGGGTGCCTCGACTGCCGACCTTGCCGTCATCCTGATTGATGCGCGCAAGGGCGTGCTCGTGCAGACGCGGCGGCACAGCTATCTCGCAAAGCTCTTGGGCATCCGCAACATCGTGCTCGCCGTGAACAAGATGGACCTGATCGGTTATGACCGCGCTCGCTATAATGCGATTTGCGATGACTACCATAGTTTTGCAGAGAGCATCGGGATCGACGACTTCACCTGCTTGCCCGTATCGGGATTCAAGGGCGACAATATCACCGAGAAGTCACCCAACACGCCTTGGTTCGGTGGCAACCCGTTGATCAAACACCTCGAAACCGTCGCGCTCGACAATGACGCTAACCAGACTAAGCCGCTGCGCATGGCAGTGCAATGGGTCAACCGCCCCAATCTCGATTTCCGCGGGTTCAGCGGCCAGATCGCGACGGGCACGGTTCATCCGGGCGACTCCATTCGCGTGCTTCCGAGCGGCAAGACATCGACGATCAGCAAGATCGTTACCCTCGGCGGTGAATTGAGCGAGGCCGTTGCCGGACAGTCAGTCACGCTTTGCTTTGCCGACGAAATCGATTGTTCGCGCGGCGATGTGATTACGGCTGCCGATGCGCCGCCGCAAGTTTCCGATCAGTTCGAAGCAACCATCGTGTGGATGGCTGACGATGCAATGATTCCAGGTCGCGCTTACTGGCTGAAGCTTGGCACCCAGATGGTCTCCGCCACGGTTCAACCGCCCAAATACGTCGTCAACGTCAATACGACGGAGCATCTGGCGGCCAAGACGCTCGAGTTGAATGCCATCGGCGTTGCAGAGATTGCCACCGACAAAGCCATTGTCTTCGAACCCTATGCCGAGAACCACAGCCTTGGTGGATTCATCATGATCGACAAGATCACCAATGCGACAGTCGCGGCGGGAATGCTGCATTTCAGCCTGCGTCGCGCGCAGAATGTTCATTGGCAGGCGACCGACGTCAGCCGTGAAGCACACGCGAGCCTAAAAAACCAGAAAGCAAAAGTGCTCTGGTTCACCGGCCTCTCCGGCTCGGGCAAATCGACCATCGCCAACGAAGTCGAGAAGTCGCTCAACCTGATGAATCGCCACACCTTCCTACTCGATGGTGACAATGTCCGCCACGGGCTGAATAGGGATTTGGGGTTTACAGAAACGGACCGGATCGAGAATATTCGCCGCGTCGGCGAAGTTGCCAAGCTTATGGCGGACGCTGGCTTGATCGTGCTGACCGCCTTCATCTCGCCCTTCCGCGCCGAACGCGACATGGTGCGGTCAATGCTTCCGAAAGGTGAGTTTATTGAAATCTTCGTCGAAACGCCGCTGGAAGTTGCCGAAGCACGCGACGTGAAAGGGCTTTACAAGAAAGCGCGCGCCGGACAGCTTAAGAACTTCACTGGGATCGACAGCCCCTACGAAGCACCCGAAGCGCCTGAAATCTGTGTGAACACCGTCGAGATGACGCCCGCCGAAGCCGCCGAGTACATCATCAGCCAGATCATGCCGCTTAAATGATGACCGACGCCGAACTTGCTGCGCACCTCGCAACCGTTGCCGGTAAACTCTTACTGCAAGTGCGCGATTGCGGCGTCACGACGGGCAAGGCGCTGGGCAAGTCGGGCGACCAGACCGCCAACCAATATCTCATCCACGCCATCACCGAAGCACGGCCCGACGATGGTCTGCTGTCCGAAGAAAGCAAAGATACCGACGCGCGCCTGTCGAAATCGCGCGTCTGGATCATCGACCCGGTCGACGGTACCCGCGAATATAGCGAAGGACGCAGCGACTGGGCGGTGCATGTTGCGCTTGCCGTTAACGGCGTCGCTTGTGTCGGCGCGGTGGCACTACCCGGATTGGACCTTGTCCTGCGCTCGGACAACCCGACCGCGTTATCCATCGCACCCAAAACGCCCCGAATGGTCATTAGCCGCACGCGTCCCGCCAAAGAGGCTTTACTGGTCGCCGAAGCTATCGGCGCGCAACTCATTCCGATGGGCAGCGCCGGCGCAAAAGCAATGGCCATCGTCCGCGGTGAAGCCGAGATCTATCTCCACACCGGCGGGCAACATGAATGGGACAGTTGCGCGCCCGTCGCCGTTGCCTCAGCGTACGGTCTCCACGTTAGCCGCATCAACGGCGGCCCGCTCGTCTACAATCAGCGCAACACCTATATGCCCGATCTCCTCATCTGCCGCGCCGAATGGGCAACTCGAGTGCTCGCACACTTCGGCTAATCAAACGCCGCTTGCTATGGTGAAGCGATAGCCCTGATGGTCGCTTATGTTCGACACCGCAGGCACGATTTGGGAGCTGGCCTATCGCAAATGCGTTAATCTGCGCGTCGATGCCAATGGGCAGGTCATAATGACGAAAATTGATGTCAAAATTCGACAACTTAAGCCACATTAAATTCCTTACTGGGGAATGGAGATGTTTATTCATGGCCATCGCTGTCCTTCCGGTGCTCATCCGTCCCTTGATCGAAGCGCGCCTACCCGACTGGCTCGACGTGCGTTGGTTTACGACGAAGGATGATGCTCTTGATTATGGTCCAGGCGCGGAAATCGGTTGGTTCGACATGTATGACAAGTGTCAAATGGTCGCGGCCATTGCGAATGCCCGCGATCTTAAATGGCTCAACTCAATCTATGCGGGCGTCGACGACATGCCGCTTACTCAATTGATTGCGCAGGGTACCGCCTACACCAACGGCGCGGGAATTAACGCTGTCACAATTGCCGAATATGTTATTATGGGAATGCTGACGGTCGCCAAGGGCTATGACGATGTTGTTCGCGCCCGCGACCGGCACGAATGGCTGGCGGATTCGCCCGGCAAAATAGAACTGGGAGACTCAAAGGCGCTTCTGGTTGGCGCGGGGGCCATTGGGGGCCTTATAAAAACGCGCCTTACCGCATTCGACGTTGCAGTCACGTCAGTACGGCGCACACCCGGCCCCGGCGATCTCGGCCCCGATCAATGGCGGGCGTGCCTCGGCGATTACGACTGGGTCATCCTCGCCGTCCCGGCCACGCCCGAGACCGACAGGATGATCGGCGCGAGCGAACTGGCGGCAATGAAACCGACCGCGACTCTCCTCAATATCGCCCGCGGTTCGGTTATTGATCAGGACGCGCTGATCACCGCCCTGACCACAAAAACCATCGCTCATGCTTTTCTGGATGTAATGACGCCCGAGCCACTCCCGCCCAAGCACCCACTCTGGACCATCCCAAATGCCCACATCTCGATGCACCTCTCGGGCCGCGCACAGGACAAGATGTATATGCGCTCGGCGGAACGCTTTCTCGACAATCTGCACCGTTGGCACCTTGGCGAACCGCTGCTGCATCAGGTCGATCTTGTGCGCGGTTACTAAGCCGCCTTTTTCAGCTTGGCCAATTTCCGCAAAATCATATCGCGTTTCAACCGCGACAGGTGGTCGATGAAGAGGATTCCTTCGAGGTGGTCCATCTCGTGCTGCAAACATGTCGCCAGCATCCCATCAATCCGCTCGTCATGCTGAACACCGTCCAAATCCATCCAGCGCGCGCGGCATGACTCAGGGCGCTCGACTTCGGCATATTGATCCGGCACTGATAGGCAGCCCTCATTATAAAGCGCCCACGCGTCGGCCGGATCAACAATCTCAGGATTGATAAACACGCGCGGATCGCGGACTGGCTTGCCGTCTTCGCCTTCTTCTTCCTGCAGGTCGATCACAAGAACGCGCTTGGGAACGCCCACCTGTACCGCAGCCAAGCCAATTCCCGGCGCGGCGTACATCGTCTCGAACATATCTGCGATCAGTGCGCGCAGATCGTCATCAACGCCGTCGACGGGCGTTGAGATAACACGCAGCCGGGCGTCGGGTGCCTCAAGGATCGGAAGAATTGCCATGTGAGCGTTAGTTAAATCGGCGCGCGCCGGTTTTCAAGCGAGCGCCGCTGGTTCCCACAATTCGATGGGGTTCCCTTCGGGATCATGAATGCGCGCGAATCTTCCAACCGAAGGGTCGTCCCATTCGGTTTTCGTCTCGAACGCAATCCCGGCGGCTCGAAGCGAATCGAGCAACGCATCAATGCCCGTCACGCGCAGGTTCATCATCCATTGGCGATCTGCCGGAAAATAATCGGTGTCTGCCGCGAAGGGTGAAAAAACACTCGGCCCCGCTTCGGTTTGCCACACGCCCCACTGGCCCGCGCCGACGCCGAGATGTTCGGCATACCACGCACTCATTCCCTTTGGATTGTTCGCTCGAAAAAAGATGCCGCCAATGCCGGTCACGCTCATGATTGCCCCCCTTTATGCGACAGGTCGACGTGCCCGAAGCGCCTGCGCCAAAGTTCCATCATCAAGATAATCGAGTTCACCGCCGACGGGAAGGCCATGTGCCAGCTGCGTCAGCCGAACGGGATATGTCTCAAGTCGATCCGCAATATAATGCGCTGTCGTCTGCCCCTCCAACGTGGCATTCATCGCCAGCACAACTTCATCCACCCCACCAGCCGCGACGCGTGCCACAAGCCGATCAATCGTCAAGTCCTCGGGCCGCACGCCGTCGAGCGCCGATAACCGCCCGCCGAGGACATGGAACCGCCCCGGAAACAGCCGCGACCGCTCAAGCGCCCACAAATCAGCAACTTCCTCGACGACTGCGATCGAGCGATCATCACGGCGCGGATCGGCACAGATGCCGCATGGATTGGTTGTATCGATATTCCCGCAGGTCGCGCATTCGGCAAGACGTTCATCGACCCGCTCAAGCGCCCGCAGCAGCGGCACCAGCGCCCCCTCGCGCTTTTTGAGCAGATGCAGCACTGCGCGCCGTGCCGACCGCGGTCCCAGTCCGGGGAGCCTGGCGAGCGCTTGCGACAAGGCTTCGATTTCGGGAGATGCCATGGTTAGTCCTTATACCGTTCAGGCTGAGCTTGTCGAAGCCCTGTCCTTTCTTCTAACGGGAGCCAGAAGGGTAACCTTTCGACCAGCTCGGGGCGAACAGCTTTCATCATGCGTATCATCTTCATGGGAACCCCTGAATTCGCTGTCCCCAGCCTCGTTGCGCTCGTCGCAGCGGGGCATGACGTTGTTGCAGCTTACACCCAACCGCCGCGCCGTGCGGGTCGTGGCAAGACTCTAACGCCGTCCCCCATCCAGTTGCGAGCCGAAGCTATGGGCATCGAAGTCCAACATCCCGTCAGTCTGCGGAATGCCGACGAACAAGCGGCCTTTCCTGCGCTCGACGCTGATATTGGCGTCGTTGCAGCCTACGGCCTAATCCTCCCCCAATCCATTCTCGATGCCCCCAAACATGGCTGCATCAACGTCCACGCTTCGCTGCTTCCCCGCTGGCGAGGCGCGGCACCGATCCACCGAGCGATCCTTGCAGGCGACAAGACAACGGGCGTGACGATCATGCAAATGGAGGCTGGGCTTGATACGGGTCCGATGCTGGCAACGGTTGAAACTCCGATCAGCGATGTGATGACGACGGGCGGTCTCGAGTATCTCTTGGCCCAACAGGGCGCCGCATTGCTCGTCGAAGTACTTGGCAGGCTATCGACCTATCCACTGATCCCACAAGCTGCCGACGGCATCACTTACGCTTCCAAAATCGCAAAAGCCGAAGCCCAGATCAATTTTGAAGTAGGTGCACCACAGGTGATCCGCCAAATTCGTGCGTTCAACCCCAAGCCGGGCGCATGGTTCGAACATGATGGCGAGCGCATTCGCATTCATGAAGCGGTGCCTTTGGTTGCGAGTTCCGACGACTATCGCTTCGATTTTCCATCCAATCCCGGAATGGTTCTTGATGACCAACTCGCAATAGGCTGCGGTAATGGCGTCGTTCGACCTACTTGGGTTCAACGAGCCGGACGCAGCACGATGGACGTTCTTGAGTTTCTGCGCGGCTTCCCAATCGCGGCAGGCACACAGCTTTGACACGCTTCAAGCTTACGGTGGAATATGACGGCCGCTCGTTCATGGGCTGGCAGCGTCAAGCTCATGGTCCGACCGTTCAAGCATCCTTAGAGGAAGCGGCCCAAACAATTCTCCAAGAAAAAGTTACCGTTCATGCCGCCGGACGTACTGACGCCGGTGTCCATGGCCTTGGCATGGTTGCCCATCTTGACGTCACTCGCCCGATCTCGCCATTTCGCCTGATGGAGGGTCTGAACGCTCGTATCCGCCCTGCCCCGATTGCAATCCTGTCATGCGAACCCGTCCCCGACGATTTCCACGCACGCTTCGCATGTTACGCTCGGCATTATGAGTATCGCATCATCAATCGCCGCGCCCCGCTCACACTCGATGCGGCCAAGGCTTGGCGCATTTCCGCGACGCTCGACGCAGGGGCGATGCAAGCGGCGGCACAGTCGCTGGTCGGTCTTCATGACTTCACCACTTTTCGCTCGGTCCACTGCCAATCGGCCAGCCCGGTGAAGACCCTCGACCGCCTCGACGTGATCCGTGCAGGTGATCATATTAGCGTTTTCGCCAGTGCCCGGTCGTTTCTGCATCATCAGGTCCGCTCAATGGTCGGTTGTCTGGCCATGGTCGGTGACGGCAAATGGTCGGAAAATGACCTGAAATTCGCCCTTGAAGCCTGCGACCGTAGCGCACTCGGTTTCAACGCTCCACCCGATGGTCTTTACTTTCTGCGCGCCGATTACTGACCGAACAACCGCGTCATGGACTTTTCAAACATCACGAGCTGCCACAACAGCCGCCCATGATCGCTCTTGCCCGTTTGATGCGCGTTGACGACGCTGTCCAATATGCCGGGCGCAAACCAGCCCGTCTCGTTCAGTCGCGCCACCACCCGCTGCGCCTCGCCAAACAAGGGACCGCGGAACCATGACCCAATCGGGCTGACAAATCCCATTTTCTTTCGGTAAAGAATTTCGTCGGGCAATATCCCACGCAACGCTTTTTTCATCAACCACTTGCCCGTCCCACCGCGCAGCCGCATCGACACCGGCAACCGCGCGCCAAATTCAACCAAGCGATGGTCGAGCAGTGGCTCTCGCGCTTCGAGGCTGACTGCCATGCTCGTACGATCAACCTTGGTCAGGATGTCACCGGGCAGCCAGATTTTGAGATCGGCATATTGCGCGCGGTCAAGCGCATCACGCGCAGGCGCACGCCGCATCGCCTCCATATAGCGATCCTCCGCACGATACCCCTGCAACTCGCGCTTCAAAGAATCCGAAAATAGCGTTGCTCGCATGACCGGCCCCGTCACGCCGACCGACAGCGCATAGGCCTCATCGCCGTCTCGCGCTAACGCCTCAAACGTCGATTTCGCGCGAAACATCTGCGGTGCCCAATCAGCCTTGGGATAGCCCTTTGCCAAAATCCCAAAGATCGAACGCCTGAGACGTGCTGGTACAATCGACCGCACACGCTCCTCCGCCGCCTGAAACTTGTAGCGGCGATACCCGGCAAAAATCTCGTCCGCGCCATCGCCTGATAACGCCACCGTGACTGTTTCACGCGCCAGTTGACACACGCGCCACGTCGGCAGTGCGGACGCATCAGCAAATGGTTCGTCAAAAGCGGTGACGAGCGTATCAATGGCCGCAAAATCATCCGACGCCACTGTTCGCGTCCGGTGATTAGTCCCGAATTTCTCGGCAATCATGGCGGCATAGCGCGTCTCGTCATGATCGGCGCGGTCGAACCCGATCGAGCACGTTTGCACCGGATGGGTGCTTTCTTCGGCCATGAAAGCAACAACTGCCGACGAGTCGACACCTCCCGACAGGAAAGCGCCGAGCGGGACGTCGGCTACCATCCGCGACGTCACCGCCGCGCGCAGCCGTTGCTGCATTTCGGCAACCAATGTCATCCGTGAGCCCGACGCACGCTGTGAGAAATCAACGTCCCACCATATAACAGGCTTGGGTACCACCGACCCGCGCTTTAACAGCAGATATGATCCAGCCGGAAGCTTCTCGATCCCCACAACCAGACACGTGTCATCTGGGACGTAACCAAAGGTAAAATAATCCTCGATGGCGGTCGACCTAACCTCACGTCGAACTGCCGGATTGGCGAGCAACCCCTTTAATTCGGATGAAAATGCAACACCACCATCGGTCAACCGCGTGTAGTGCAGCGGTTTCACGCCCAGCCGGTCGCGCGCCAGCAGCAGTGATTTCTTGGCATCATCATACAGCGCAAACGCGAACATGCCGTTGAGCTTGGTAAGAAGCTCCGGCCCCCACGCCCGCCAGCCGTGGATGAGCACTTCAGTATCGCTATTGGTGACGAAAACCGCACCCTTGGCTTCCAGCTCGCGCCGCACCTCAAGGAAATTATAAATCTCGCCGTTATATGTCACGACGATCTGCCCATCGGTGCTTGCCATCGGTTGCGCACCGCCACCCAGATCAATGATCGACAGCCGCCGATGCCCGAGACCAATACCCTGAGCCGTCCAAACGCCCGAACCGTCGGGCCCGCGGTGGGCCTGAGCATCGATCATTGTGCGCACTCTCGTCGGGTCAACCGGTTTGGCCGTCTCGACATGGAAAAGGCCGGCAATGCCGCACATCCGCTACTGCCCTCGCGCAGTTGCGAGCAAGCGCAGCGCTCGATCATCGACTGGCCCGAATGCGCTCAAAAAGGCATCAATAGCCGGACGGTTTGTGCCTTCGGATGACACAATAACGACTGCCGCCCCCTGATCGCCACCAAGAAGCCTTGCCCGCAATGTTCTGAGTTTGACGGTCATGGCATCCCCCGTAGCGCTCCCGCCGAGCACATAAAAGGTCAGTGCCTCGCGTTCGATCTTGCCAGGCGCAAGCATCCGCTGCGCTTTACCATTGATAGGCGAAGGAGCTTTGGAAGACCACGACCATTTGCTTTCCGGATCAATCGCGCCTTGCGCAAAGCCGACAATCTTTCGCCGCTCCGCCTGCCAGCCATAGAGCGCAATCGCAAGATCAACCGTCTGCCCCTGCGCATCACGATAACGCCCGATCAGTTTGTGATCCGCCCCGTCAAAGCGCGGTGCCCAAGGATAACCATCAATCCGGGATGCCCGGGTCCAGCCCGGCACGTCGGGCAATGTCACTGCATAAGGCAGTGGATGCTGCCCCGCTGCGATCACTGTACCGTTCCAGAGCAATGGCAAAAGAACCACGCCAACCGAAGCGGCCGCCACCGCATAGGGTGGGCGCACACGGCCAACCGCAACCGGTACGTTGTCGAGCCACTTGTCGCCGATCTTGCGGTCAAAATATCGCCAACCAATGCCCATCACGACGAGCATAACCAATGCGAAGAAAAACCAGCCATAAACAATATGGTCAAATCCGGTCGCCGCCTCGACCGAAGTCAGATGTGCAGCATAGATTGTTCCGAACGCACGCACGCCATTGGCAAGGATTGGCGCAACCACGCAAAGCATCATGAATGCGACACGACGTGACCAACATCGGAAGCAGACGTTGGCGACAAGCGCCCCATAAGCGACCATGGCCACAAGAAACTTCACGCCCGCACACGCTTCGGCGACTTCGAACCATCCGGTCGGTGTGGTGATGAACACCCCGTCAATATGCGCCGGGACGGTGGCGAGATTAAGCAATACCATCGTCATTTTCGCCGTCAGCGTTTGCATCGCAGGAACAATTTCATCTCCGACAGGGATTAAAAAGACGAGATAAAAAACCGGAAATAGCAACGCACGAAAAGCCGCCGGACCAAGGATCGTCAGAATTGTTGCCTGAACCATCCCCACCAGCGCCGCGTGGCGAACAACCGATACACCGGCAGCCTCGCCAATCAACCAGCCAAAGGCCGAAATCCCGAGCACCGCCAGCCCCGGTAACCACGCGCGCGGCTCGACCTGCGACACTTCATGCCGCCGCTGCCAGACCAGCCATCCAACCAGCGGAAGGATAAAAAGACAATGGCCGTAGGTCGACGAATTCCACCACTGCCACGCCATCGCTCCGGCATCGCGGGCAAAGAAGCCAAGGATTGCGACAATGGCGCCCGCCAGCGCAAACAAACGACGTCGCCACAATTCGCTCACCGTCCAACAAATCCGGCCAATGGCGTTAGTTGCGCATCCCAACTATATGAATCTGCCATACGCACCCGTGCCGCGACGCCCATTGCCGCCGCCCGTTTAGCATCGCCAAGCAGCGCAATAATGGCCTCAGATGGGTTCGCTGCAACGATCAGATCACGCCCGTCAACCGCGTCAATCCCGCGCGCAGCGTCCGGCGACACCACACAGGCCTTACCCATCGCCATCGCTTCAAGAATTTTATTCTGCACGCCGCGCGCAATCCGCAATGGGGCAACCACAACCGAAGCAGCAGCCAACCACGGCCGCGTATCAGGTACTTCGCCCGTCACGATCACCGATGGACGTGCCAACTTCCTAACGGCAGCCGACGGCGCCCGGCCAACAATCGCGAATATCGCATCAGGGTGAAAGGTTTGGATTTTTGGAAAGATATGCTGCGCAAATCCGATGACGGCCTCGACATTCGGCGCATAATCCATCTGCCCCGTAAATACGATTAGCGGTCTCGATGCGTCCGTCGGCTTAACGACATCCGGCGCAAAATGCGTCAGATCAATACCATTGCCCATTACGTGTACATGAAGCCCTGTTGCGCGCGTGAACAACGCAGCTTCGGCATCGCTGACGAACAGCGACGCGTTGGCGCGCGACGCGGTCGCGACTTCCCACGCCAACAAACGCTTTGCTTCTTGACGTCCCGCAAAGCCCATCGCCGCGAACTTCGCCGAATCCATGTCGACGAAATCCATGACAAAGCGGCCATCGAAGTCAGTCGGCACATATGCCGCCATCTGGCTGGAAAAGGCATAGACCGTATCAACCGATACCAATCGCGCCTTCACCGCTGCCATCAGGTCTTTGTCGATGAAAGCTGCAACCGATGCCGAACCACCCGTCGCTAACGCTTCGACCATCGCCAACAATTTCGATTTGCGGCGATGCGCTACCGTTACACTCGCTGCCACGTTTTCAACCATCGCGACATGCGTCCGGTCCGCCTCTTCATCAATGAGCGCAAAGACATGGACCGGCCCGAGAGTCGCCAGCGCCTTCAACACATGCCATGACCGGATCCGGTCGCCACGGTCGGGCGGATATGGTAAGCGGTGCGCGAGGAACAATATTTCAGCCATCACCCCAGCCCGCGCGCAATCATCGGCCCTAGCCGGTTTGCGATGGACAGTGGCAACTTCTGCCACAACTGAACTTTGCGACTATATTGCGGGTCGAGCGGGTTGATCTCGCGCGCTTTGCCAATCGAGCGCTTGGCATAAGCGAGCGGCACGCCCTCAAATCCCCAGTTATGCTTAAATGCGGCGGCTCCCGTCCCAGTCTTTGATCGTCCGAAATCGAACCGCGTGCAGCCCCGCTCCCGAGCATGACGCATCAGCGCGAAATACATCATGTCATTGGCCCGCGCCGGTCGCGCCGCCGCCGTGCCGCCGCCCCAATAGGGCATTACCACCCCTCGATGGTACAGACTAAGTACGCTCGCCAATGGCACGCCATCCTTGCGCACCGACACGATGTCGGCATCATCGCCAAATGCATCAAGCACCGCCGCAAACAATGAGCGCGGAAAAACCGGCGTCCCCAGGTTGCGGACGCTTTCAGCGTAAACCGCATAATGAGCCGCGCGCTGTTCGTGATTGGCACCAATATCGACCGTCAACCCATTTTCCAGCGCTTTGCGGACTTCGGCGCGTTGCTTGCGCGGGATTGCGAGCAGTTCGGCTTCGTCATCGCCCGCCAGATCACGCGAAAAATCGAGGTAGGTTGTATGATCCAACACCCAAATACCGTTCGGGCTGAGCTTGTCGAAGCTTTGTTCTTCTTGCTGAGAAAGCGCCGAAGAAAAAGGCAACCCTTCGACAAGCTCAGAGCGAACGCGCTGGAGTTCGGGCAACGCGCCGCCGCGCAGTTCGAGCGTCGGGCACGATGTTGCCTGTGCCAGCTCCCACGCCGCTTCGGATAACGCTGTTACATTGCTTTGATTGCTCGCCAAAATCCCGCCACCAACAGCAAAGCCACTCGACACGAGCGCTCGCCCGAACAGTGGCGAATGAATTTCATGCAGCGGCAATATGCCGGTGACAACATCAGACTCTGCAATAAGATAATGCCCCTTATGCCCGCATCCCCTCATCACGGCTTCAACCCATGCCCGCCTATGAAATGGCGTTGCATCAGGATGCCCCTTCAGAAAGTCATCAATGACTGCGCAATCGGCGGGCGACGATAGATCGGCATGGCGGATCATCGCATTTGTGCCAAAGCCTGCGCTGCCACCGCATCCACCCGCCCCCATTCAAATGCTGCCATGATGCGCGTCAGCTTCGGCGCCATCACGTCGAGATTGGTATAATGGCGAATTTTCGAGCGGATCGGCGCATCGGGTACACGCGGCTGATCAGGGTCGATTTCCCACGGATGAAAATAGAATACGCCCGGCTCTCCCGCCGCATTGACCTGCTTGAACGCCCATTTCGAAAACCCGTAAGGCAGCAAGCGGAAAAATCCTCCGCCCCCCGCCGCGAGAGTCCGTCCGGCAAATTTCGCGGTTGTCACCGGCAATTCAATCAACGCCGATCCGGCAACGGGCCGGAACGCAAAGCGCGGTGCCTCGGGCCACCCATAATGATCATGAACCACCGGTGCGACGCTCGACGAATAAATATAGCCTAAATCAGCCAAAATCTGATGCGCCCACGGCGTCCGCTTGTCGATCGAGAAACTGGGCGCGCGATAGCCACTCACCTTGACGCCGCTCGCGTCTTCAAGTGTCTTACGCGTCCTCGACAGATCGTCGGAAAACTGTGTCGGTGTCATATTAAAAACACGAATATGGTCCCAGCCATGACTGGCAACCTCATGCCCCGCCTCAACGATCCGCCGCATCAAAGCCGGATAGCGTGAAGCGACCCACCCAAGAGTAAAGAACGTCGCCTTGACGTTGGCTGCAGCAAACAGATCGAGCACCGCATCGGTGTTCATCTCGACGCGGCATTGCAATCCATCCCAATCCTCGCGCCGGATCGTCTTTTCAAACGCGCCGACGTGAAACCAGTCCTCAATATCGACCGACAGCGCGTTAAGCATTGCAAACCCTTAATTGTTCGCCCCGAACTTGTCGAAGGGTCAGGCAGCAGATGCACGCGCCATCGTGTCTTCGCGCTCGACCCAATCGACGAGCAGGGTCAACACACGGCGGAGCGCTGCTTCCTGCTCCTGAACCTGCGCTTCGAGCATTGATATCCGCGCTTCATGATCGAGCAAACGGTTTTCATCGACGACAGTCATTGCGGCGACCGGTGTGTCAACGGCACTTGGTGTTGCGGCGGCGATCATCGCGCCCTTAGGCGTCTCGTTGCCCAAATCCTGCAGAACGCGGGCCACCAGCGCACCGTCGATAACATCGGCGCTTTCAATCGACCCCATCAGCAGCGTCCGCGTGGCGAGCGTGTTGAGTTTGCGCGGCAAACCGCCACTCGCAGCGTGAAGCGCAGCCGCCGCATCTGGGGTAAATTGCGGATTGTTTGTCCAACCTGCCAATTTCAGGCGATGCTCGAGATAAGGGAGCGTCTCTTCCCCTACCATCGGATCAAGATGATGCGTCGCAATCACTCGCTGGCGCATCTGCTCAAGTGAGGGGAGCGTATTCAACCGGTCGCGGAATTCGGGTTGCCCAAGCAGAAAGATTTGCAGCAGCGCCTGTCCATCGGCCTGAAAGTTTGACAGCATCCGTAATTCTTCGAGACTTTCGACTGGCAGATTCTGTGCTTCGTCAACGATCAGCAATGTCCGCCGCCCGCCGCGCCCTGTATCCAGTAGATAACGCTCGATCCTTCCCAGAAGCTGGGCTTTTTCAACGCCTTCCGTCGGCAAGCCAAACGACTGCGCTGCAAGTCGCAGCATGTCGTCGCCCGCGACCTGCGTCGACACAATCTTGAACGCTTGAAGACGCGCTGGATCAATCGAAGCCATCAAATGTCCGACCAGTGTCGTCTTGCCCGCGCCGATGTCGCCGGTCACCACGATAAAGCCTTCGTTTTGCGCAAGGCCATATCCAAGATAAGCCATCGCCTTCTTGTGCGTGCCGCTTTGGAACCAGAAACGCGCATCAGGCGTCAGCTGGAACGGGGCAGTGGTCAGGCCATAATGGTCAGTATACATTCGTCTTGCCCCTAGAACTCGTACTTTGCACCCAACAGGGCTGACCCCGTCAAGCTCGACGCAACATCTTTAACGCGCGAGGAATACAACCCCAGCGCCGCAGTTCCCGTAAAGCGGCTGCCAAAGCGGCGATAATAGGCCGCTGTTGCCCCCGTGCCGATTACGTTTGGTGCGCCGAGGATGCCACTGTCGAACAGATTTGCATACACGCTGGCATCCACGCTCGACATCTCGTCAAGCTGACGCGCAACGAAAGCCTGCAGATAATAGCTTTCGTCCTTGACGCCATTGGTCGAGAAGAAAGCGCCGGTGGGCGCAAAGAACTTGCGCTGAGCATAGCCGCCACCGATCCCGGCACGCATCGGCCCACGCTGATAGCTGAGCACAGCATTGAGTCCGCGTGAACGATAGGTGCCCGTCGCGACCGACTGGAGCGCCGAATCGAGGCATCCGCCGCCGTTCGTCGCTGAGTAGACGCAGCCACCGACCTGATTGCCAAACGGATTGCGTGCAACGGTGAACTGAGTTGGGAGCGCAGCAAGGCTCTGGTTCAGTTGGCGACCAAATGTCTGGATGCCGTCATATAAACCTGCTTGAAAGCCCAGCGACTCGCTCATCTGATACGAAACGCTGCCGGTATACGTCATGCTGCCATAGCGGCGTCCGACGCGGAACTCAGCCGATGTGCGACGGCTCGGCCGCCAGACGACGCCTGTATCCCAGATGAAGCCGCTTTGATCGAACGCGAGCAGTCGCGGTGATGCGGGATCCGTCTGAAATCGACCATTGCCGTCGAGCACAGGATCACCCGCCACATCGCGCAGGACATCGCGCTGGCTGGCTTTAATATCTTCGTAGCCAACGCCGCCAACAAGGGCGAGCGTTTCGGTCACGGGCAATGTCACGTCACCGCGAACGAACTTGCTTTCGAAGCGCTGGTCGAGTTGACGCGCGTCTTCACGTTCATAGCCGCCCGACACGGTCCAGGCGAATGGCAGCGTGCCAGCGCCCATGCCGATTGTGCCGGTCGCAACATGGCTGGTCGACGAATCGAAAATGTCGAGCAGTGGCTGTCCGCTGATCAGCGCGTTCCGCGTGCGGCTTTCAACCTTGGTATAGCCAAAACGATAGTTTGCACCGACTTGAAGCTCGCCAAAGTTGGTGGCCAGCGAAGGTCCAGCATAAACTGAATAAAGCTGCGTGGCGTTGCTCGGATTGCCGACCAACGCGTTCGGCGCAGCACCGCGAATGTCGAGCCGTGTGCGCGTGGCGAGAGCACCCACTTCAAGGCTCAGCAAGTTCGGCACGATGATCTGGCGCGCCCGCGCAATACCGCTGTGAATCTGCTGGTCGCCTTGATTGCGGTTCCAGCTGAACCGGTAATCATAGCGGTAATTGACCTGAACCTCGGTGCGCTGCGTGCGCACCGACGCATCGACGCCGCTTGTGAGCGTCGTGTAAGTCAAAACATCACCACCGTTTTTCAGATCGGCAAAGAACGCCTGACTAACTTCCAAATAGGGCGTCACCGAGACTTGCCGCTCTTTGGCATGGGCTTGTGGCGCGAAAATCAGCGCACTTGCGCTGGCAAGAATAAAGGTTTTACGCATGGTCATTCTCCCTGACCGTAATAAGAACCGAAGCTGTGGTTTCCGCCGAAATAGCTCGAACCATTGAGCAAAAGACTAATGTTGGGGCAGCCATCGACCAGCGCGAGCGCATCGCGCAGCTCGGATTCTGTGGTGCGATCCGCGCGGACCACCATCATCACCTGCCCGACATTAAGGGCGAGCACGGAGGCAGGGGACGCGGCAAGCGCAGGAGCCGAATCGAAAATAATGATGCGGCTCGGGTGATTGCTGGCGAGTCCGTCGAGCACTTGCTTTGTACGCGCGGAAGCGAGCATTTCGGTATCGTTGTTCGCCTGACGACCCGCCGCGAGAACGGAAAGCTTTGGAATGTCCGTGCGAATGATGAGGTTCTCGACATCAATTGATGGATTCTCAAGCGCATCCATCAACCCTGGACCACCTTCGATACCTAAGGTTGAGAGAATTTCAGGCTTGGCAACGTCGGCATCAACGAGCAGCACATCGGTATCGCGTTCGGATGCGAGGCTTAGCGCGAGGTTGACCGCACAGAATGTCTTGCCGTCATTGGGCTGCGCTGAGCAAACGAGGATCATACGTCCGCGCTCAAGTGGTTTACCTGAAGCGGCACCACTTGAGTTGAGCAGCAACTGCCGCTTAACGATACGAAATTCCTCAGCAAGCGACCCCGGTGCCGAATCGGGCACAATGAACCCATTCACTCGAAGGCGATTGCGATCAACAGCCACTGTTGCGCCGGTGTAATTCGTTTGTGTCGATTGCAGTCGAGACACTTCTGCTGGCGCGGATGGCCGCCCAACCGGGGTCGCGACGAACGGTGTCGGAGCGATGGGCGCAACAACAGGTGCCTTGATGGCCGCCTTGAAATCATAAATCTCGGCCGCACGCTCAATTAACGAACCCGTCTGCGGGGTGACTTTCTGGCTCATGCCCATTTCCTCACGCCACCATGCTGCGCTGCACGAATTCAACGACCATCAGGAGCGCATAAATCCCTACCAACGCCGCTGTGCCGCCTGCAAAAAGTTTCATTTTTTTCCGCCGCTCGGTCCGTTGATCGCGCGTAAGCACTTCATGGATTGATCCGAGGACGGGCAGACCAGAGGCCTTTGCCAAGGCGGATGGAGTTGCATAGCTGCCCTGTAACTGCCCCATCGCAAAGGCTGCGCCCGTACCGCCAGCCAAGGCCGCGAGCAGAACAACCGTCAGCAACAAAGGTCGATTGGGAGTCGCAGGTGTTTTTGGCGATGATGGCGGATCGATGACGCTAAACTTGGCCGACGCCGTTTGCGACTGGACATCGCCACGCAGCCGGACATCGTCACGGTCGGCAAGCAATTTGTCATATTGTGTCTTCAGCACCTGATAATTGCGCTCAAGTCGCGTTTGCTCGGCCGAGACTTCGGGGTTTGATGCCTGCTGCGCGAGCACAGCATTGATTTGCCCCTGAATCTGCGCCTTGCGCGACGACAGGGAGCTCGCCACCGCCTGCTTTTCGGCAAGCATCGACCGCAGCGACACATACATCGGGTTTGCCGTCACGATGGCTGGCCCCTGCCGGGCTGCCGTACCGCCGCCGCCACCTGATGGCGTACGGCTCAATTCATCGCGCAAAGAAATCATATCAGGGTGTTGATCCGTCCACCCGCGCGAGCGACCTTGAGCAATCTGCGCGCGGATGCCAGCCGATGGATCGGGGCCGCCGACCGTGCCGCCTATCATGGCGCCCGCTGTGCGTGTGCTTGCTGGTGTCGACGCCATCTGGCCACGCACAGCCGAAAGACTAGCTTGCGCAGCACCCAGCTCGCCGTCGATCCGCGACATTTCGCTACGCGCCGCTGAAATACGATCAGCAATCGTGCCCGCGCCTGGCAACAACGCGAGATATTTCTGCTCAAAAGCGCTGCGCTTGGTTTCCGCATCGGCCAGTTGTTTGGCGCGCGCGTCAAGTTGGGCATCAAGAAACTTTATGGTTTGACCAGTTTCGAGACGACTCCCCGACAAGCTGCCGTCAACAAACAGGTCGATGATCTTCTGCACAATCTGTCGCGAAAGTTTCGCGTTTGCCGCATCTGAAAGGCTCGAATCACCTGACTCGGCCGAAATCTTGAACAAATTATCTTGCTCAGCCACAACTTTCACACTTTTGGACAAAGCCACGGCACGTTCGCTCACCTCGCGATCACTGGCAACTTGCATTGCCAAATCCGTGCCGCGAACAACCTTTTCGAGATTGACTGCCGACGTCAGCGTCTGGCGCACCGCATCAACGCCTTGCTGGCGATCCGACGCGGTGATGCCAACCTTTTCAGGCAGCAATGTGGATGCTTGCACGAGCAATTTGGCAGTCGATTCATATTTGTTCGGGATCAAGCTAATCACGAGCCAACCCATCAATGCGATCGCCCACCCGACGGCCAGCGCAAGCCAGCGCCGTTTCCACACACTGTGCAGCGCAATCAGTAGTTCGTCGTAAAGCCCACTCATCAGAACATGCTCGACGGAATGATGATGACGTCGCCGGGCTCAAGCCGCACATTTGCGCTGGAGTCACCGCGCTTGAGCAGTTTGTTGAGCCGCAATGCATATTCCTTTTGCTTGCCCGTCGCCTTTTCGGCACGGATCAAGCGCGCGCGATCTCCAGCTGCAAACTCGGACAGACCGCCAACGGCAATCATCGCATCAAGGAGCGTCATATTCGCGCGATACGGAATTGATGCTGGCTTTTCCGTTGCACCAACCACTCGAACCTGTTGCGAGAAAGTACCCGAGAAATTGTCAACAATCACCGAAACGCGCGGGGCGTTGATATATTGCTTGAGCTCGGTCGTGATGTCAGCAGCGAGCTGGGCCGGCGTTTTGCCCACCGCAGGCAAGTCCGCGATCAACGGTGTTGTGATGCGCCCATCGGGACGAACCTGTACTTTCGCGCCGAGTTCAGGATTGCGCCAGACGAAAATCGTAAGCTGATCGAGCGGACCAATAATATATTCCTCACTCGGAATATCGGTTGACGCGACGAACGCCGCAGGCGGCAATTCATTGCCACCCCGTGAACCTCCCGCACAGCCGGCAAGCACGACGGCGACACAGCTGACCCCCAGCACAAGTGACGATTTACCCATCTTAAAAACCCTCGTTTTGTCCGAAGTGACGTCATGATCGATCACCCATAACGTCCGGATTTTGCGGCATTACATGACAATAGGTGAATATAGCGTTTAGCTATTTCCCGATCACGACTTCCTGCGCCGGACCGTGGCCAAGGAAGGACGCAGGGCTTGCCGTTGCTCCATAAGCACCCGCCATGAAGACGGCAATGACGTCACCAACGTCCGCTTTGGGCAATTCGACCTGATCCCCAAGCTTGTCGATAGGAGTGCAAAGACACCCGACGACGTTTACTGTTTCAGTTGGAACAGCGCTAACTTTATCAGCGACCGCAATCGGATAATTTCTTCGCACGACCGTTCCGAAATTTCCGCTCGCTGCTAACTGATGATGCAAACCGCCGTCCGTCACAAGAAACGTCTCACCCCGGCTTTCCTTGCGGTCAATAACGCGCGTCAGATAAACACCGCACTCCCCAACTAGCCAGCGTCCAAGTTCGATGGCGAAGCGGCTTCCCTCTAAACTGCTGATCCGACGATCCAGTACTTCACCAAGCCGCCCGCCGATCAAATCCAGATCAATAGGCACCTCATTCGGGAAATAGGGGATACCGAAACCGCCCCCTATATTGACGAGCGGCGGTTCAACACCAACCTCGTCAGCAAGCCGCCCCGCCAGCGCCACTGTTGCGGCCTGCGTCTCGGCAATCGCTTCGCTGTCGAGCGCCTGACTTCCCGCAAAAATATGAAATCCGCGCCAATCAGCGCCAGATGCAATCAGACGGCGTGCCAACGGTGTGACATGCTCGGCATCGACGCCAAAGGCAGCCGCGCCGCCCCCCATTTTCATGCCCGATCCTTTGAGCGAAAAATCAGGGTTTACACGCACCGCCAGTTTCGGTGTCAGGCCCGAACGGTTTGCGATTGCAAACGCCCGCGACGCTTCGCCGTCCGATTCAAGGTTGATGGTAATCTGCGCGCCGATGGCTGCTTGAAGTTCAGCATCGCGCTTTCCCGGACCTGCAAACGAAATATGTGAAGCGCCCGCATTTCGCGCAACGGCAAGTTCACCGCCCGAAGCGATGTCGATACCATCGACCAAAGGAACAATCGCGGCGACCATTTCCGGAAGCGGATTGGCTTTCATCGCATAGTGGATGGCGACGCCCTTGGGGAGCGCATTGCGCAATGCCGATACTTTGTCGCGAACCACGTTAAGGTCGTAAACAAAAGCAGGGGTCGATTTGGCTGCTGCACATACAGCTGCCATTCGCGCACGATCGAACCAATGAGGAATTGTGCCGTGCGGTTTCATAACGTCACTTCAGCTTTTAAGGCCGTACGATCAATCTTGCCATTGGCGTTCACCGGCATTGCCGCGCGCCAGTCGATGATGCGCGGCTGCATATGGCGCGGTAGCTCGGTTTTCAAAAAACCCCGCAATGCGGCATCGTCTTTGGCACCGCGCACGATGAGCCGTATGGCCTGCCCCAGACGATCATCAGGAATGCCGTGAGCCACCGCTTCGGTAACGATGCCGCTGGCCAACGCAGCTTCTTCGATTTCGAGCGGGCTGATCCGGTGACCGGAAGACTTAATCATCTCATCTTCACGACCCACGAAATAAAGGAGGCCATCTGCATCGCGTCGAACCGTATCGCCGGACCAGACGGCTGTGCCGCTATGCACGGATCCCTGTGGCGCGGGTTTGAACCGTGCCGCTGTCCGTTCGGCATCGTGCCAATAGCCTTGAGCCACGAGCGGCCCGGCATGAACAAGTTCGCCTTGGTCGCTTTCATAACCATTAGCACCGATCACCATAATTTCGGCGAACGGGATGGCTTTGCCCATCGACGTCGGATGCTTAGCGACCAGTTTGGGTGACAAATAAGTCGACCGAAACGCCTCTGTCAGACCATACATCGGATAGATATCGGCATTTGGAAAGGTCGCGCGCATCCGGTCGATCAAAGCCGGTGTCAGGGCGCCACCTGAGTTCGTGACGCGCCGGATGCTTACAGCCGATTCACCCCAGTCGTAATCAACCAACTGCAACCACAAGGGCGGCACGGCAGCGAGCGTTGTAATTTTGTGATGCGCAACTGCTTTTACGACATCGCGCGGTACCAGATAATCGAATGGCATGACGGATCCGCCTGCCTTCCAAGTCGAAAATAGCTGGTTCTGTCCGTAATCGAAGCCCAGCGGCAGTACGGCGAGCGTCCGGTCGTTGGTACTCAGTCCCAAATAATGCGCGACGCTGACAGCTCCGAGCCAGAGATTTGCGTGACTCAACATCACCCCTTTGGGGCGCCCGGTCGAACCTGATGTGTAAAGAATAGCAACAAGTGAGTCGCAATCCGCCGATGATGGCCGTCGATTCTCGGACGAGTGTTGCGCCGCAATCGCATCGCCTTCACGCCAAAGTGCACACCCAACCGGCATATCCCCCGCCATGAGCGAATCCGCACGTTCCGAACTCGTCAGCAGCAGTGATGCCCCGCTATCCGCTAAAATATGTGCGACCTGTGCCCGTCGCAGCACGGGGTTGACGGGAATATGAACCAGCCCCGCTCTTGCCGCCGCTAAAGGCATCAGGCAGGCCTCGACAGTTTTCGGCAACCAAGTTGCCACTCGCGCTCCCGACACAAAGCCTCGCGCTGCCAAGGCCGCTGCGAGTGCGCCAACCATTTTTTCTGCTTGAGCATAGGTCAGCGTTACCGACTTGGTAACCAAAGCCGGTGCATCAGCGTGCGCATCAAGCAGCAAGTGGTCGATTGGACGCGGTATCGGGTCTGGTAGGCTCACCGTTGCTCCTATAGGTTCACCGCACGATCGCGGCCAGTCAGGGACGTAACGCTTTGTGGGTAAAGGGTGAAATATTTCGTAACCTCGATGAGGTTATGGCAAGCGCGCGCGGCGAACTTGACCGTCCGACGCAGCGCTCGCTGTTCAATCGAATCGATTGGTTTCGCCGCACTTATGAACACGCCGCCCCGGCCGGACAGCCGCTTATCGTCCGTGCGCGGGCCGACGGTTCCGATTGCTGGCTGTTCATGATGGAACGCAGCGGCCATGCAAAAGCCCTAGCAAGCTGGTACACGCTTGCTTTTCAGCCAGTTTTTACTGGCGACCCGAGCGAAGTAACAAAATTTGCGCTGCTTCTGGCCAGTGCACGCCGTCTTCGCAAGCGCTTGTCGAGCATTACTCTTGCCCCAATGCCTAAGGCTGATGCCGCGTTGATCTGCCGTGCGTTTGACCGCGCCCGTTGGGTGGCACACTCGCAAGAATCGACAGTCAATTGGACGATTGCGACCGAGGGTTTGAGTTTTGAGGATTATTGGGCGCTGCGTCCGGGCGAACTGCGTTCAACGGTAAAGAGAAAAGCTGCGAAATTCGGTGTCGAAACCAAGATTTTCGCAAACTTCGACGGCAATGCGTGGGCGTCGTATGAGTTGATTTATGCAGCCAGCTGGAAACCCGAAGAAGGATCGAACGCGTTTCTGCGCGACATGGCCCTCACCGAAAGCGCCGCCGGAACGTTAAGAATGGGCTTGGCAACAATCGAGGGCGAAGCTGTTGCTGCGCAGCTTTGGACCGTCGAAAATGGGCATGCAATTATCCACAAGCTTGCTCATCTTGAAACAGCGAAGGAACAATCGCCCGGATCCGTCCTAACCGCTTCGTTGTTCGACTATGTTATGACTTATGATAAGGTATCGCTCGTTGACTTTGGCACCGGTGATGACCGTTACAAAAGCGACTGGATGGATACACGCACGCCACTTTACACCGTAAGCCTGTTCAATCCACGTCGTCCCTCAGGTCTTTGGGGCGCAGCCAAGGCGGGCCTTTCGGCGCTTGTCGGGCGCAACAGCAATCGCTAATCGCGCCGCGATGATCAACGCTGAATCCGTTTCCGATGTTGTCCGCGCGGTGTTGCGCGACGTTTTGTCTATTGACGTTGCGCGAGCTGATGCCTTTCACGCCGACACGCCACTTTTTGGCGCGCTCCCCGAACTGGATTCGATGGCGGTTGCGGGCTTACTCACCGAAATGGAAGACCGCCTCGGCATCATTATCGATGATGACGATGTCGATGGCGATCTCCTCGCAACTTTTGGCAGCTTGACGGACTACGCCATTCGCAAGTCAAGAAAATGATGGAAACTTACCGCTGGCGCGGCGGCACAGAGATGCTGCTCCGCCACGGTGCTGGTTCGCCGATAACGCTTCTCGTGCTTCCTGCGCTTTTTGAAGAAGCCAATCGGATGCGGCGCTTCACAGTGTCGGTGATGCGGCTGCTGGCAGCGCGCGGGATCGGAACAATCCTGCCTGACTTGCCGGGCACAGGCGAAAGCGAAACCGATCTGGTGGGCGTTACGTTTTCGGATTGGCAAGACGCCGCTGCATCGCACAGCGATGGCATAGCGGGGTCAATCGCAATTCGTGGCGGAACCCTGCTCGACGGCTCGATCAAAAGCCGCTGGCAACTCGCCCCTGAAAGCGGCAAACGGCTCCTGCGTGATATGGTGCGCGCAACGGCCTTTTCTGAGGGCATTGCCGCAAACGAATTGGATCAGCGGGCAAGAACCGCACCGATCCGACTAGCCGGCAACATCCTCAATCCAGCACTATACGCGGCACTGCATGATGCAGCTCCCATTGATGGCGCCCATATGACAACGGTCGATGGCCCCAAACTCTGGCGCGCAGCCGAGCCCGGTGACGATCCCAAATTTGCCGCGCGAATTGCTGATGATATTGCAGCGTGGATAAAACTATGCGGCGCATAATCGAATTCGGATGCGAAAGCGCAAAGCTTGTCGGCACACTTGACGAAGGGTCAGCGCAGACTGGTCTCCTGATTGTTTCCGGCGGCAATGAAATCCGCATTGGTGCCCATCGCGGCATGGCGCAGCTTGCTCATGTCATCGCCGCAAAGGGGTACCCCGTTTTCCGGTTTGATCGGCGCGGGATCGGTGACAGCGACGGCGACAATGGCGGTTTTGAATCGAGCAAGCCTGACATCTCTGCAGCAATTGTTGCATTTCGCTTTCACTGTCCTGCGCTGACCAAAATCGTTGCGTTTGGCAATTGCGATGCAGCAACGGCTTTAGTTCTACATCAGGTTGATATTGATGGGCTTGTACTTGCAAACCCGTGGGTTATTAAACCAACGGGCGACCTGCCCCCAACTGCCGCGATCAAGGATCGTTACACCCGTCGGCTGCGCGACCCTGCCGCATGGAAGGCGCTTGTCACCGGCAAGCTTAACATTCGGTCGGCAATCAAAGGGCTAAAGCGGATTTTTGGTAACCAGCCGGACGTGACAGCGCTTGCGTCCAGGGTCGGAGATCTGCTTGCCAACGACAAAAAACCGACAACCCTATTGCTTGCCACAGGGGATAATACAGCGATTGCCTTTGCCGATGTCTGGACAAGTAAAGCATTTGAGAAAGCTCGTATGCGCGGGAACGTCAATGTTATCAAAATCGATTCACCGTCGCACAGCTTTGCCGGCAACGGCGATTTTGCGACTCTCGTCGATACTTTGGCGTCGGCTCTCGCTCAGTAACCCGCGCCAAACTCCGCGACGCCCAGATACTTCTCCGCATCAAGCGCCGCCATGCAGCCCATACCCGCAGCCGTGACGGCCTGACGATAGATTTTGTCGGTTACATCGCCCGCCGCAAACACACCGGGGATCGACGTGCGCGACGATCCGGTTTCGATCAGCAGATAGCCGCCGTCATCCATCGGCAAATGGCCCTTAAATATCTCGGTGGCCGGTGAATGGCCGATCGCGACAAAGCCACCGTCGGCTGCCACATACGATTTGTCGCCGGTCACGGTGTCGATCAGGTCAACACCAATCATCCCTTCCGGATCGCCCGACCCGACAAACGCCTCAACACGCTTGTTGAACAGCACGCTGATCTTCGGGTTGGCAAACAGGCGGTCCTGCAAAATCTTCTCGGCCCGCAAATGATCACGCCGGTGGATCAGCGTCACATCGGGCGAGTGATTGGTCATATACAGCGCTTCCTCGACTGCCGTATTCCCGCCGCCGATCACAACCACTTTCTTGCCGCGATAGAAAAACCCGTCGCACGTCGCGCAGGCCGACACGCCCTTGCCCTGAAGCCTTGTTTCACTTTCAAGCCCCAGCCAGCGTGCCTGCGCACCCGTTGCGATTACCAAAGTCTCGCATTTGTAGATCGTCCCTCCATCGCCCGTCAGCGTGAACGGTCGCGCCGACAGATCGACGCTGACAACCGTATCCCACATCATAGTGGTGCCGACATGCTCGGCCTGCTTGGTCATCTGTTCCATGAGCCACGGCCCCTGGATCACGTCGGCAAAGCCCGGATAATTTTCGACATCGGTGGTGATCGTCAGCTGCCCGCCCGGCTGGATACCCTGCACGACAATCGGGTTCAGGCCCGCGCGTGCTGCATAAATGGCCGCGGAAAGCCCCGCCGGACCCGACCCAAGAATGAGCATTTTCGTGTTTATCGTCTCGGCCATGCCCATCTTTCGGTAAAGACGCGACATTCGTTACCGAAGGCGCGAATGATTGTCGCGTCGTGGTAGCGGAGGAGGGACTCGAACCCCCGACCCCAGGATTATGATTCCCGTGCTCTAACCAGCTGAGCTACTCCGCCCCAACGGCCCAAGTCGTAAGGGGTGGGCGCGCCTATAGGTGCGGGGGTTGCGGGGGTCAACGGCCATCGTCATAGGCTGGCGGCCATGCACGACATCAAAGCCATTCGCGAAAACCCTATAGCCTTTGACGCAGGCCTCGCGCGGCGCGGGCTTGCGCCGACGGCAGGGAGTTTACTCACCATCGACGCGCAGAAACGGCTGTCGATCCAGCAAACCGAAGTCGGGCAAGCGCGGCGCAAAACCCTATCGCAGGAATTCGGGACGCTGAAGGCCAAAGGGCAAGCGATCCCGCCCGAACTGGTTGCCGAATTGGAAACGCTGAAAAACGACATACCGCTCGGTGAAGAAGCCGTTGCGCGGATGGACGCCGACTTGATCAGCCGTTTGGCAGCGCTGCCCAATATTCCGGCGGATGATGTACCCGATGGTCTCGATGAAGAAAGCAACATCATCCTGCATGAACGGGGGGCTTTGCCAATCTTTGCATTCAAGCCTCAGGAACATCCCGATTTCGCACCTGCCCTCGGCCTCGATTTCGAATCGGCACAAGCTGTGTCGGGCGCGCGCTTTGCCTATCTGCGCGGCGGAATTGCACGCTTGTCGCGGGCGCTTGGGCAGTTCATGCTCGACATCCACACGACCAAATTCGGCTATGAGGAAGTCGCGCCGCCGCTGCTTGTCCGCGACGATGCGTTGATCGGCACGGGACAATTGCCCAAATTTGCCGAAGACCTGTTCCGCACGACCGATGGCCGCTGGCTGATCCCGACATCCGAAGTCTCGCTGACAAATCTCGTCCGCGAGAAAATCCTCAAGCAAGATGAATTACCATTGCGATTCACGGCGCTCACGCCTTGCTTCCGTTCGGAAGCTGGGGCGGCTGGGCGAGACACCCGAGGACTAATCCGCCAGCATCAATTCGACAAGGTAGAACTAGTCTCGATCACGACACCCGACGATTCGGAAGCCGAACATGAGCGCATGACTCAAGCGGCTGAGACAATTCTTGATCGCCTAAACCTTCCTTATCGACGAATGCTACTGTGCGCTGGTGACATGGGCTTTACCGCTAAAAAGACTTACGACCTCGAAGTTTGGCTCCCCGGCCAAGCCGCTTACCGCGAAATTTCGTCGTGTTCGAACTGTGGCGATTTTCAAGCACGACGAATGAATGCACGGTTCCGAAAGACTGGCGAAAAAGGCACGACCTTCGTCCACACCCTAAACGGCTCGGGCGTCGCTGTCGGCCGCGCGCTCGTTGCAGTTCTCGAAAATTATCAACAGGAAAACGGCAGTGTCACTGTGCCCGATGCGCTGCTGCCCTACATGGGTGGCCTAACAAAGCTGGAGCCGTAATGCGCATTCTTTTAACCAATGACGACGGCATTTACGCCCCCGGCCTGACCGTTCTCGAAACCATCGCCCGCACCCTGTCGGACGACATCTGGATCGTCGCCCCGCACGAGGAGCAATCGGGTGCGGGCCATTCGCTCACCCTGTCGCGCCCTGTTCGCCTGCGCAAACATGAAGACCGCCGTTTCTCGGTCAGCGGCACACCGACCGACGCCGTCATGATGGCGCTCGGCGTGGTTGAAGGTGGCCTAAAGCCCGACCTCATCCTGTCGGGCGTCAATCGCGGTGCGAACTTGGCAGAGGACGTCACCTATTCGGGCACCGTGTCCGCCGCGATGGAAGGGACGCTTGCCGGATACCGCTCGATTGCACTCAGCCAAGTTTATGCCCGCGAAGGCATGGGCGACACGGTTCCGTTCGCGGCTGCAGAGGCTTGGGGCGAGAAAGTCCTGCGCCCGCTCCTCGACGCAGCAATGCCGCCGCGCACATTGATCAACATCAACTTCCCCGCGCTCGATCCCGACGCCGTCAAAGGCGTGAAAGTCGTCGAACAGGGTTTCCATGACTATGGCCGTGCAAAAATCGTGAAGGGCACGGACCCGCGCGGTTATCCCTATTACTGGTTCGGCCTCGGCCACGTCGCGCATGTGCCGGGGCACGACACCGACCTTGAAGCCATTGATCAGGGGTTTATCACGGTAACGCCGTTGCACCTCGACCTGACGCACTATGACTCGATGCAAACCCTCGGAGCCGCGTTTGCCGATGCGTGAGCGCCTAGCGCTTCCGCTCATGCTAACGCTCGCAGCCTGCGTGCCTACGGGCGCCCCGCGCGTTTCGGACAACAACGCCACCAAACGCCCGCCAACACCATACATCGAGCCGCTTATGGACGGCCTCATTGACGAAACCCCGATTTGGGAAGCGAGCCCGGTCACCGCCAATGCAGCATTAGTCGACTCCTCAATATACCGCGTGAGACCCGGCGACGGTCTACATGCGATCGGCGAAGCGACTGGCGCGGGGTTTGAAGCGCTCGCTCGCGTCAACGGCCTGTCGCCACCTTATCTCCTAAGACCCGGCCAGCTTCTGCGCATTCCCGCCGGTCGCTACCACCGGGTCGGCGCCGGAGAGACCGGCATAGCAATTGCCCGCGCTTACAGCGTTCCCTGGAGCGCAATCGTCACGGCAAACAACCTCGCCGAGCCTTATGTCCTCCGCGTCGGTCAACGCCTTCTCCTCCCCGGCGCAGCCACACTCTCCGCCGAAGTCCGCGCTGCTGCTTTCCGCGTCAACATCGACGACATCGAAACCGGGAGTGCACCTGCGCAAACCACTGTCGCCAGTACGCCTGTCTCAAACTTCAGTGGCCGTTTCATTTGGCCCATAATCGGCACCGTTGCCGAAAAATTCGGCCCCGCCGGCGAAGGCCGCGTCAATCGCGGCATCGAAATCGCGGCACCGGCGGGAAGCAACATCCGTGCGGCGGCAGGTGGCACAGTCGCCTTTGTCGGCAATGGCGGCTCCGCAGGCTATGGCGGCCTCATCCTTCTGCGCCACGGCGACGGATGGATCAGCGTTTACGGTCGCGCCGCGCAAGCCAATGTCGCAAACGGCCAGCGCGTTGAGGCGGGGCAAGTCATCGGCAGCATCAGCGACGACGCCAAACTCCATTTCGAATTGCGCCGCAACCGCACGCCTGTCGACCCGATCGGGCAATTGCCCTCGCGCTAGGCTGGCAAAACCGCCACACTGCGCGTATGGCGCGCCATTCACATGGCAACAACACTCCCCCTTCCGCCTAAAGTCGGCATGGTTTCGCTCGGCTGTCCCAAGGCTTTGGTCGACAGCGAACGCATCCTGACAAAGCTGCGCGCCGACGGTTACGGCCTTTCCCCCGACTATGCCGGTGCCGACGTTGTGCTCGTCAACACCTGCGGTTTCCTTGATAGCGCGAAAGAAGAATCACTCGAAGCCATCGGCGAGGCGCTCGCCGAAAATGGCCGCGTCATCGTGACCGGCTGTTTGGGCCAGCAAGCCGAAATGATCCGCGCGCGTTTCCCCAAAGTCCTCGCGATTAGTGGTGCGCATCAATATGAAGCCGTCGTTGGTGCCGTCCACGAAGCCGCACCGATGCCCGCCAACGCGTTCCTGAACCTCGTGCCCGACAGCGGTCTGAAACTCACCCCGCGCCATTACAGCTATTTGAAGATTTCGGAGGGTTGCAATCACCGCTGCGCCTTCTGCATCATCCCCAGCATCCGCGGCGACCTCGTCAGCCGCCGCCCCGACGCCATCCTGCGCGAAGCCGAAAAGCTGGTCGCTGCGGGGACCAAAGAGCTTCTGGTTATCAGTCAGGACACCTCGGCCTACGGCGTCGATATCCGCCATCAATCGCGC
>JANOVZ010000112.1:0-1702 GCA_031417655.1 Sphingomonas sp.
AGCCAAGACCGCGATCCAATATCGGGCCAGCCGGGCTTCAAAAATACCGCCGCGACTATTCGTCCCTACACCCCTGCATGGACCGGCTTTCTGGTCACGCGAGAACAAACCGCATTGCCCGATTGCAGCTACTGGACCCGCATCCGCACCGCACATGGATGGCTGACTGAATTGGCGGGCGGCGGCGACCCCGCCTCGCTCACGGAGTTATTACCCGCAGGCGAGCGCGCAGAAGTCCAAGACCAAAGACGCGGCGTTGTCCGCGCTGCTGTGATCAGCGACGGCCACCTGCAAGGCGCGTTATTCATCGCCCGCGACGGCGGCCTGCCCCCCCGCGAGTGGTTGATCGAGCAACTCGGCGGCGAAGGCGCATCGACGATTGAACTACTCGCGGGCCGCCCCGCCACCCCGCAGGTTGATCGCGGCCCAATCGTCTGCGTGTGTTTTGATATCGGCATGACCACTATTCTCGACGCGATCCGCGCTGACACGCTGACCAACGTCGAAGCGGTTGGCGCTGCGCTAAACGCTGGCACGAATTGCGGATCGTGCCGCCCCGCCATAGCCCGTTTACTGCAAACCGAAAACGAAGCCCTATATGTCTGAAATCATCGCACCCGGATCCGTTTGGCTGGTCGGCGCGGGTCCGGGCGACCCAGACCTGCTGACCCGCAAAGCTGAAAAGCTGATCGCTGCCGCCGACATCGTGTTTTACGACGCTCTCGTCGGTCAAGGCGTTCTCGACCTGATACCGACTAGTGCTGATCGCATCAGCGTTGGCAAACGCGCAGGCCGCCACTCGAAAGACTAGCTAGCATTAACGACCTTCTTCTCACAGCCGCGCAGATGGGCAAACGCGTCTTGCGCCTCAAAGGCAGCGACCCTGCCATCTTCGGCCGCGCCGTCGAAGAACTCACTCACCCTACAGCCCACGGCATCCCTGTCAAAATCTGCCCTGGAATAACCGCCGCCAGCGCCGCCGTCGCATCGGCTGGCGCATCGCTCACAATACGCGGCAGCGCGCGCAAACTAACTTTCGTTACCAATTTATTGCTTACCTGGATTGAAGAATCACCGATTCGCCGCAGTATCGTTTGATTCTGACGTTTGCTGCGCCACCACAAGCTTGCCAGCACAATAATCAGCCCAAGCTGCCAATAGCTCGCGCCGCTTTTCGAGAGCCCGTCCCTGCCGATATTCGCGTCCAACTGACGATCCCAGCGTATGCGCCAAGGCCATTTCGACTTCTTCACGCCCGAACTGCGTCTTTTCACCAGCCCAATCCCGAAAGGATGAGCGAAAGCCGTGGACAGTAATATCGGCTTGTCCCATGCGTTTCAGTAATTGGCTCAATGCCATATCCGGAAATGCGCCGCCCCGCGGGGCTTTAAACACAAAGTCGCCGTGTTTGGTCGTCTTGTTCTTGAGGCCTGTTACGATTGCGACGGCGGTATCGCTAAGCGGCACCTGATGCGTCGCGCCTGCCTTCATGCGGATGCCGGGCACAGTCCATAGTTTCTTTTCTATGTCGAGTTCAGCCCAAGTCATTCCGCGGACCTCACCGGATCGAGCCGCTGTCAGTATCGTAAACTCAAGCGCCCGAGCCGTCATTTCTTGTCTTTCGCTCACCTTCACCATGAATGAAGCAATCTCAACAAACGGAAGCGCAGCGTGGTGCTTAACCTCTGTCTTGCTCCGTTTG
>JANOVZ010000113.1:0-2877 GCA_031417655.1 Sphingomonas sp.
GAGTATTTCAGCCCCTCGCCCAATGCTTCATGCACCGCGCGCAACACCGCGCCATTGCCTGCGAAGTCAACTGAAACAGCATTCGCCCCCGCCAGCGCGGCAATCCCGTCGTAGGGCAGCACGCGATCATAAAGGCCCGTATCCCGCACGAAATCGACATTGCCTGCCGATGTCAGCCCGATCCGCGCAATCCCGGGCGACTGCGCCTTCGCCACATGCGCCAGCGCTAGGGCCGTTTTCGATGACGCGCTTGTCATCACCAGCGTATCCGCACCGTGCCAGTTTTCGCGCGCGAACATGCGCTCGATTAGCCAACTGGTCATGAACAGCGGTTCGAACACAGAACGCACATCCTCGCGGTCGGCATGATGCCCCGGGTCCGCAGCCAGCCGCCGATACTGGTTATAGACAGCGGCCAAGTGCTGACGATGCGGCGAGGTATCGGCAAAGCTCCCCGGTTTGACCGCGCCGGGCGAGACGACGAGATGCGATGCCATCGGCAAGTAACCATACACCCGCTCGCCAATGTCGAACCCCTCGACATTCGATGCGGCGACATGGGCATGACCCCAAACGGGGACGATCCCGAAACCTTCAGAGGCGGGAAAGAAATCCCAATATTTCATGCCCTCGCCCATCGCGGCGTAGGTGACATTGTTGGCGGTTACCGCGAATTGTTCAACCGCGAGCAGAATTTCGCCGGGGCCAATGTCGGGTGTCGGCGTGTCGCGGATTTCGCTGGTGCTGATGGTATCGCGACGGACGAGAATCTGGGTCATTTCGTTTCCTCCACACGGACAAGTAACGCCTCGACCTGCACCTGCGCGCCGACCTCGGCATTTAATTCCGCCACGACCCCGTCGAACGGCGCGGTCAGGCTGTGTTCCATCTTCATCGCTTCGAGCGTGAGGAGTTTCTGGCCCTTGGTCACGGTGTCGCCAGCCGCAACCTCGACCGCGATGATCCGGCCCGGCATGTGGGAGAGGATGTCGCCGTCATGGGCGGAGTGATGGCCGGAGCCGCGTTCTGGGGAAAAGCTAATCGTATGTGCCGTTCCTTTTTCGAAAATCAAGATTGTCCCGTCGGGTTCCTGCTCCGCATTTGGGCCATGAGTGGTTGGTAATCGATCAACGTGATCGAAGTCACTGCGACCGTTGATTGTGACGTCCCAATTTCCATTCGGTGCTGCTGCCACTAAAGCCAGCTTGGAATTGCCATTGACCGACATACTTATCCGCGCCGGTGCACGATGCGCGTTCAGTCTGAACCCGAACAAGCCGTCCGGTGACAGGTGGATATCTTCCGCCCACCGTGCCGCCTCGAACGCTTCCATTCTCCAGCTTACCGCTGAAAGATCGACTGCATCGTCAGCCTCATCTCTTGTCAGCAAATCGCCTTCTCGCGCAATAAGGCCGGTGTCCACATCTCCGCTGCGGAAATCGGCATGATCGCACAATTGCGCCAAAAATCCGGCGTTGGTTTTGACCGGCCAGACTTCAGTGTCTGAAATGCCTTCGATCAGCTCATCAATGGCCGCTTCACGCGTTTCGCCGGTGGCGATCAGCTTGGCGATCATGGGGTCATAATAAGGCGACACCTCGGCCCCATCGGTTACGCCGGTATCGACGCGTAAGTTTTCGGGGAAAACCAGATGTTCAAGTTTGCCAATGGAAGGTAAAAACCCCTTCGCCGGGTCCTCCGCATAAAGCCGCGCTTCCATTGCCCAGCCGTTGATGCTCAGCTCGTCCTGCCGCTTGGGCAACGCCTCCCCGCTCGCCACGCGGAGTTGCCATTCGACCAGATCGACGCCGGTGATTTCCTCGGTCACGGGGTGCTCCACCTGCAACCGCGTGTTCATTTCCATGAACCAGATGCGGTCGGCGCGCAGGCCTTCTGACGCATCGGCGATGAACTCGATCGTGCCGGCGCCGACATAGTCGACTGCCTTCGCCGCCAGGACCGCGACCGCGCAGAGTTGTTCGCGGGTCGCCTCGTCCATGCCCGGCGCGGGGGCTTCTTCGATCACCTTCTGATGGCGGCGTTGCAGCGAGCAATCGCGTTCGAATAGGTGAACGATGTTCCCGTGCGTGTCGCCGAACACCTGCACCTCGATATGGCGCGGGCGCTGAATGTATTTTTCGATCAGGACATGCGCGTTGCCGAAAGAGCCGGTGGCCTCGCGCTGGCATGAGGCGAGTGCGTCGAGGAAGGCGCTCGCGTCCTCGACCTTACGCATTCCCTTCCCGCCGCCGCCCGCGACAGCCTTGATGAGCACGGGATAGCCGATCTCGGCTGCTTTTTCGGCGAGAAAGCTAGGGTCCTGGTTCGCGCCCATATAGCCGGGCGTCACCGGCACGCCCGCCTCGGCCATCAGTTTCTTCGCCGCATCCTTCAGCCCCATCGCCGTGATGCTGGCGGGGTGCGGCCCGACCCAGATCAGCCCCGCGTCGATCACTCCTTGCGCGAACGCGGCGTTTTCGGACAGGAACCCATAGCCCGGATGGATCCCCTCCGCTTTGGTAGCGAGCGCGGCGGCAATGATTTTCTCGCCCACCAGATAGCTCTCACGCGCCGGAGACGCCCCGATATGCACTGCCTCATCAGCCTGCAGCACATGCAGCGCCTTGGCATCCGCATCCGAATAGACCGCGACGGTACGAATACCCATCGCGCGTGCAGTGCGGATGATCCGGCAGGCAATTTCGCCGCGATTGGCAATGAGGAGGGAGGTGATCAACGCCGCAGCGTCTTGAGATGCGCGGCCAATGCCTCCCGACGTAACAGGATCATGTCGCGCGGCGGGGCGGGCGGGGCAAAATCGGCAAACCGCTCCAGCGCCATCGTCGCGGGAAGTGCAAAAGGTGGCTTGAACAGATC
>JANOVZ010000114.1:0-39833 GCA_031417655.1 Sphingomonas sp.
CATCATCAGCCCGGCGCGATCGAGCTCATGAAAATGCTCCCACGTCGCCCATGCTGGCACAAGGTTAGAGTTGGCAAGCAGAACGCGCGGCGCGTCTTTGTGGGTGCGGAAGACCCCGACTGGTTTGCCCGACTGGATCAAAAGCGTCTGGTCATCATCCAACCGCTTGAGCGTCGCAACGATCTGGTCATAGCATTCCCAATTGCGTGCGGCGCGACCGATGCCGCCATAAACGACCAGCGAAGCGGGATCTTCGGCCACGTCAGGGTCAAGATTATTCATCAACATGCGCAGCGGCGCTTCGGTAAGCCAACTTTTGGCGCTGAGATCGGTCCCATGGGCGGCGCGGATGACGCGGCTGTTATCAAGGCGGTTCACTGCTGTTCCCTCGCAAAGTTGAGACAGGCGGTAAGAATGGTTCGGAGCTTGGCTTGCATCGGCGCGGCGCGGGTGGCGTCCCATGGCGGCGGCCAAAGACCGTCTTCGTCAGCATAGCCCCGGATCGCGAGTTCCATTTGAACAGCGTGAATGCCGTGCGTCGGATCGCCATAGCTGCGCGTAATCCAGCCACCCTTAAATCGACCATTGACGACAAAAGATTGCCTTTCACAGCGCGCGGCAATCGCGTCGGTCAATGCCGGACTACAACTGACACCATTAAAGCTGCCGATGTTGAAATGCGGCAATTCCCCCTCGAACAGGCGCGGCACATGGCTGCGGATCGAATGGGCGTCATACAACACAACAGCTGGGTAAACCGCGCGCAACCGTTCGATCTGCTCATTCAGCATCGCGTGATAAGGATCAAAATAGGCCGCACGCCGCCGAGTGACTTCCCTCGCGTTCGGTTTCTTCCCAACCTCGTAAAGCGGTTCCCCGTCAAATGTTGTTTCCGGGCACAGACCGGTTGTGACCTGACCCGGATAAAGCGATTGGCCCGATGGATCACGATTGAGGTCAATCACAGTGCGCGAGATATGGCTGTGAATAACAGTGGCGCCGAGTTCGGTTGCAAAACCATAAAGTTCGGTGACATGGTGGTCCGCGTCCCATCGCGCCAGGTCGTCCGAGCGCAACCCCGTAACATCAGCGGGAATCATCGTGCCCGCGTGCGGAACGCTGACGATAAGCGGCGCATCGCCGAGAGTAAGCGAAAGCCAGTCGGTCATGCGACCCCCGGCAGCTCAGCCAGCGCGGCCAGCACGCCTGACGAAACCAGCAGCTGGGCAAAGGCGATATCGGGGTGAAAATAACGATCGTCGTCCAGCCTCGGCACGGTCTTGCGCAGCAGCATCCGGACAGATTCCAGCGTACCGCTCGATTTGAGCGGCGTGTGGAAATCACAACCTTGCGCTGCTGCCAGATATTCGATCGCCAGCACCCCCGCAACATTGTCGGCCATGGCAATCAATCGCCGGGCGCCGTGCGCCGCCATGGACACATGATCTTCCTGATTGGCCGAGGTCGGGATCGAATCGACGCTGGCCGGATAGGCGCGTTGCTTGTTTTCCGATACCAGCGCCGCAGCCGTCACCTGCGGAATCATGAAGCCTGAATTGAGGCCGGGGTGCGGCGTAAGGAACGCAGGCAGGCCCGACAGCGCGGGATCCACCAGCATCGCGATACGCCGTTCAGCAATCGAGCCAATTTCGCATAGCCCCATCGCGATCATGTCGGCAGCAAAAGCGACGGGCTCAGCATGGAAATTACCGCCCGAAAGGGCCTCATCAGTGTCAGCGAAAATCAGGGGGTTATCGGATACACCGTTCGCCTCGATCAACAGAGTGGCGGCCGCCTGTCGCAGCAGATCGAGCACGGCCCCCATCACCTGCGGCTGGCAGCGCAGGCAATAAGGGTCCTGTACGCGGCTATCGCCCATCAGGTGTGACGCGCGGATCTCAGAATCGCGCATCAATTGACGGAGCGCGTCTGCGGTTTCGATCTGCCCCTTGTGCCCGCGTAACGCATGGATGCGCGGATCGAACGGAGCGTCGGAACCTTTGGCTGCTTCGGTCGATAGCGCGCCTGTCAGGAGCGCGGACGCAAAAAGTCGCTCGGCCTCAAATAGTCCAGCCAGCGCATAGGCGCAGGAAAACTGCGTGCCGTTGAGCAAGGCGAGACCTTCCTTGGGCCCAAGCGTCAGGGCACTCAGACCAGCCGCGTCAAGCGCCTGCAACGCCGGTTTGCGCAAATCGCCAACCCACATCTCGCCGATGCCGATCATCGCAGCGGCCATATGAGCAAGCGGCGCAAGATCGCCCGAGGCGCCAACCGAGCCTTGCGCCGGAACGACCGGAGTCAGGCCCTTTTCTAACAGCGCCCCGAGCAGCTCAACCGTGGCCAATTGCACACCTGACGCACCCCGTGCGAGGCTACCAAGCTTTAGCGCCATCATTAAGCGTGCGACCGGTACCGGCATAGGGTCCCCGACGCCGGCAGCATGGCTTAGGACGATATTTCGCTGCAATATCTGCAGGTCATCATCGCTAATCTTTACGCTCGCGAGTTTGCCGAAACCGGTGTTGATGCCGTAAACTGGTTCGTGCCTGGCCAAAATGCGTGCGACCGCGTCGGCGCTGGCGATGACATTTGCATGACAGGACGCATCAAGCACTGGCGTCTCGCCACGGTAAATGCGTCGCCAGTCAGCAAGCGGCACCGCACCTGCTCGTATGGTGATGCTCATTGCCCTCTCCACACACGTTCATGGAGCGGATTTGCGCCGATGCGATAAACTAGCTCTGCCGGACGTTCGACGTCCCAGATCGCAAGGTCACAATCCTTGCCCGTCTCCAGCGTCCCGATCTTGTCCTGTAGGCCCAGCGCGCGCGCAGCTTCGCGAGTCACTCCGGCCAAGCATTCGTCAACCGTCAGGCGAAAAAGAGTCGCCCCCATGTTCATCGCCAGCAGCAGCGATGTCAGCGGCGAAGTGCCCGGATTATAATCAGTCGCCAGTGCCAGCGGTACGCCTGCCCCGCGCAGCTTTGCCACCGGCGGTCGCTGCGTTTCGCGTGTGAAATAAAAGGCACCCGGCAGCAACACCGCGACGGTCCCCGCTTGCGCCATGGCTGCAATGCCCGCTTCATCCAGATGTTCGAGATGGTCGGCGGACAAGGCATTGTAACGGGCCGCGAGCGCAGCACCCTGACTGTTGGACCGTTGCTCGGCATGAAGCTTCACGGGCAAACCGTGCGCTTTTGCAGCCTGAAACACGCGCTCGATCTGTGCGAGAGAGAAACCGATGGTTTCGCAAAACCCATCCACCGCATCGGCAAGGCCCGCTTGCGCCGCAGCTGGGATCACAGCATTGCAAATGTGGTCCATGTACCCATCGGCGTCGTCCGCAAATTCGGGCGGCAGGGCATGAGCTGCCAGCAGGCTGGTCTTAACCGTTACGGGGCGCAGCTGGGCGAGTTTCCGCGCCGCGCGAAGCATCTTGAGTTCATCGTCTAACGACAATCCATAGCCAGATTTGGTCTCTATTGTTGTCACGCCCTCGGCGATAAGGGCATCGACGCGAGGCAGGGCGGACCGTACCAGTTCTGCTTCGCTCGCCGCGCGCGTCGCCTTCATTGTGGAGACGATGCCACCGCCTGAGCGGGCAATCTCTTCATAGCTTGCGCCCGCCAAGCGCAATTCAAATTCATGCGCACGATTGCCAGCGTGGACAAGGTGCGTGTGACAGTCGATCAGCCCCGGCGTGATCCAGCGCCCGGCGCACTCTACAATCTCCGCTGCCTGAAATTGCGGCGCTTCCGTTTTGGTACCGGCATAGATAATTCGCCCATTTTTGCAGGCAACAATGCCGTCGTCCACGGCCCCAGCGTCGGTCATCGTGGCAAGCCGCGCGCTTCGCCACATGCGATCACATTTGAGTCCAGCCTCACTGATCATAGACACAAAAGTTGCAGACAATTTCGATTATGTCTAGACATAATACTCATCTCAAAAGGGGCGTCATGTCCGCATTCTGGTCCGCAACTGCCCTGCTCCCGGATGGCTGGGCACAAGATGTTCGGTTCACGATTGCAGAGGGCGTGATCGCATCCGTGCAAACGGGCGTACCCGCAGCGTCAGAGGATGAAACCCACCAGATTACCCTGCCGGGGCTTGCCAACGTCCACAGCCACACGTTCCAACGCGCGATGGCAGGGCTGACTGAACATTGTGACGGCAACCGCAATGATAATTTTTGGAGCTGGCGCGAAGTCATGTACCGTTTTCTCGACCGGCTGACCCCAGACGATGCGGAAGCCATTGCGGCCATGGCTTATATCGAGATGCTTGAAACGGGCTTCACCCATGTCGGCGAGTTTCATTATCTACACCATGACGTCGATGGTCGGGCTTATGCCAATCCCGCTGAAATGGCCGGGCGCATTGCCGCGGCCGCCCAAACGACTGGAATCGGGCTTACATTACTGCCGGTCTTCTACGCACATAGCAATTTTGGCGGGCATGCCCCCACGCATGGCCAGCGTCGATTCATCCATGACTTGGACGGGTTTGCACAGCTGCTCGACGCATGCCGTCCATTGCTTTCAGACGGCGACCGGCTTGGTTTGGCGCCGCACAGCCTCCGTGCGGTAACGGCTGATGAACTTACCGCGCTGATCGCCTTGCATCCGCAGGGGCCGATCCACATCCACGCTGCGGAGCAATTGAAGGAAGTGCAGGACAGTCTTGCCTATTCGGGAAAACGCCCTGTTGAATGGCTGCTCGATCACGCGACTCTGGATGAGCGCTGGTGTCTCATCCATGCAACTCATTTGAATGAGACGGAAACCGACGCGCTGGCTAAAAGCGATGCAGTCGCCGGTCTGTGTCCCATCACCGAAGCCAATCTGGGCGATGGTATTTTTCCCGCGCGGCGGTTCCTGAGCGCAGGCGGACGGATTGGGATAGGCAGCGATTCAAACATATTGATCGATGCCACGCAGGAATTACGCGCGTTGGAGTATAGTCAGCGGCTGGTGCATAAGGCGCGAAACGTCCTGGCCTGTGAGGCGCACCCATCAGTTGCGCGGCGCCTGTTCGACGCTGCGGTGACAGGCGGCGCGCAAGCGATGGGCATCGCTCCGGGGCTGGCCGTCGGTCGTGCGGCTGATTTTGTGACGCTTGATGCAACGCATCTATCGCTCCATGCCCGCTGCGATGATCAAGTGCTCGACAGCTGGGTGTTCGCTGCGCGCAACAACTGCATCGACACGGTATGGAAGCGCGGGCGAAAGCTGGTGTCAGGCGGCAAGCACAGGGATCACGTACTCGTGACAGACCGTTACCGTCGGGTGGTTGACCGGATTATGGCGACATGATGATCGCTGAACGGATACGCTCAGAAATTGAAATGCGGATTGCTTCAGG
Organism: Sphingomonas sp.; assembly: GCA_031417655.1. GTDB lineage: Bacteria > Pseudomonadota > Alphaproteobacteria > Sphingomonadales > Sphingomonadaceae > Sphingomonas_O. Next base: position 5,365 of record JANOVZ010000114.1, read on the forward strand.
GCAATGGCCGCCAGGCAGCCGGATCCCGTTTGAGCATGAACTTGTCACCCAATATGGGTGTGCGCGTGCGACCGTTGGTAAGGCTTTGACGGCGCTCGCCCGTGCGGGACTGCTGGAAAGACGGCGCAAAGCTGGTACCTTCGTTGCTTATCCGCATGTGCAATCCGCTGTGCTCAACATTCCCGATATCGGTATGGCAATTGCCGAACGGACCGGCAGTTACCGCTTTGATCTGCTTTTGTCGGAAGTACGCGAAAGCGACGGCAAAAGCGGCGATTTTGCAGCCGATGCCAAATTGCGCCGCGTCGTTGGCATTCATCAGGGGCAAAACGGTCCTTTTGCTTATGAAGATCGGGTGATTAGCCTTGATACCGTGCCAAGCGCCCACGACGCTGACTTCACGATCCAATCGCCCGGTGCCTGGCTGCTGCAGTCCGTGCCTTGGACAAAAGCTCACCACCGGATCAGTGCGGTCGGTGCGAGTGCTGATGTCAGCGTTCACCTTGCCGTTTCGCGCCATACCCCTTGTCTTCTGGTCGAACGCTGGACTTGGCGTTCTGGCACGCCGGTGACCTATGTTCGCCAGACATGCCGGGGAGACCGGTTTGATCTGATCGCTACATTTTCGCCAGAAGGACGTTGAGATGGAATGTCACGCACGAACGTGAGTTTTAGCACGTTGTGATTTTTGTCGTTGTCATATGGCGCCCGCTCATTCAGTTTTTGCCGACCTGACCAGCACATAGAGCCTGTGCTTCGTTAGCCGGGGGGTGACGACATGATGCGCGAAATCACAAGCAAGAACATTGACGGCATCACCGATTTGGTCATCATCGCACCGATCAAAGACGGTTTTATCAAAGCCTATGAAAACATCACTTATGCAACGCGCCTGCAAATCGTGGCGGAAGCATTGCACCGGATCAGGGTCAGCGCGCGCGAGCATGAATCGGCTGTTCCCTTTTCGGACACAACCGAGCGCATTTTGACACTGCTCGACTTCCGGGTCGGGGTGCTTGATCGGGACTTATTTAATCTGAGCCTCAAGGACGGACTGAAGGCAAAGCGCTATCTTTATTTGACCGCCACATTCGACGGGGCTTGGGAACCCTATATGCGGCTCATCTGGGATCCGCTTGGGCCATTTCTCGACCTGCTGTTTTGCAACTGTGAAGGGTATGTCACTGCCGGCGATCATGATTTTCCGCAATATGCCCAATGGGTACGCGACCATCAGATGGATAGCGCGATCTTTTACGCCACGACGGGCATGACGGTAAAAGACCAACTTTACCTCAGCAATCTTGATCGCTTGCAACGCGAGCCGAGCGTGACCGATAACGATCTTGCCATAGCGCGTGCGACGATGCCCGATCCCGAAAAGGCCGCAGCAGCTGTTCGCGACGCAGCAATTCACGCGCTGCCCGATCTTCAATTGCTCTTGAAAGTTCATGAGCTCGCTCTCGAAGCGTTAACGGTGCTCTTCCGTCTCGCCGATTTCTATCCGCCCGAATGGCTCATCAAGGATGATGGCAAGACACTTAACGAAGGAAAATATCTGGCCCGCGTGGCGCATCAACTGTTGAAAGGCTGGAACGATCAGATGCTGCTGCCGGCAACGCAGCAAGTCTATCGAGAGCCGCTCGACTGGTATCGAACGGCGGCCCAGCCCGACGCAAGCGGCAGGTCACCGATTGCGTCGGCGATGCGACGACCGAATGACGATCCCTTCCAAGATTTGGAAGTTCAGGGCGGAATGTTGGCACATCAGGGCAGCAAAGATAGACCCGTGCGCATCGGCGCGCTCCTATTGATGACCATCAAAAAGGCATCAAGCGCGCGTGAATTCATCAAGAACCAGAAATTCCATTTCCAGAACGGGGAAGGCGCTGATCATGACGGCGGATTCTACCGAACAATTGGTTTTACAGCTGAAGGGCTCGAACGCATTGGGCTCGATAGCGACATTGTCAGGCAATTTCCCAAAGAGTTCCGCGAAGGCATGGCCGCGCGCTCGGGCTTGTTGGGTGACATGCGCGAGAACCATCCGCGCCAATGGCATTTGCCGAAGAGAAATTGGCCGCCGTTGCTCGCTGATGACGCACGACGCCCGCCCGTTGAGTTGAGCGAAATCGACTTCGTCATACAGCTGCGTTATGCCCCCGAAATTGCCGACGGCGACCATGCGGCAGCCATCCAGTCAGAAATTAAAAAAATTGCGGACGCTGCGGATCGGGAAGGCATCGCGATGGCCGCCTATGAACTCATGGATGGGCTTTATAATCCTCAAACAAAAACAAGCGACCATTTTGGTTTCCGGGATGGCGTAAGCCAGCCCGACGTTCTGACGACGCCGAGCGCACAGCCCGACGTGAACGAAGTGCGTCTCGGCGAGGTTCTTTGTGGCTATCGCAATGATCGCAACGACTTTGCCATCAACCCAGACTATTTCGACGAGCCACCCAGCAACTATAATGATGCAGAAAAAAAGGAGTGGGAAAAGCGACGCTGGCGTCGTGATCTTCAAAAAGAAGCAGCATCTTATCAGAAGAATAGCAGCTATCTTGTTGTCCGCAAACTCGAACAGCATGACGATGTTTTCACCGACTTCCTCAAGACGCAGACAGCGCTGATCAATGCCCAACATGGTTTGTCGATGTCCGAAGATGACCTCGCCGCACGCCTTGTCGGGCGCAACCGCGACGGGACGTCCCTGATTCAGCCGGCGGGATCAAACGAGAACGACTTCACTTACAAGAACGATGAGACAGGCGCGCAATGCCCCTTTGCGTCGCATATCCGTCGTAGTAATCCGCGCGCAAATGTTCTTGGGCGACCAACCCCGCGCATCGTGCGTCGTGGGATGTCTTTTGGAAAACCGCGCGCCGCCGACCCCAGCGCCACACGTGGCCTCATGTTTATGTGTTATAATGCAAGCATCGCTGAACAATTTGAAACGATTCAGCGCTGGATAAACGGCGGCAACAGCACGGACGTATCCTCGGCACAAAATGACCCCATGATGGGCGTTGGCCCAAAGCGTGGGGCACGGCTGTTCACATTTGAAATCGACGGCAAAGTCATCCACGTCGCGATGCCCAACCCATTTGTTTCACTGAATTGGGGCCTGTATCTTTATGTGCCATCGCGCACGTCCATCCAAAAACTCTGCGCGAGCACGCAAGCGCGCCGCGATATGGATGAAGCGCTTGAAAATCAGGGAAAGGAAGCAATTAGCCTAATTGGGCTGCTGTCCGAAACGCAGCAACGATCTGAGTGGAAGCGACTGCTCGAAGATTTTCAGGCCAAGGATCCGGCAGAGTTGAACGAAATGCCGCATGTTTGGTCAGCAATCCGCTGGTACGGGGGCGGCTCGTATCGCGCAGATGCCGGTGTCGGGTTCGTGCCGGCAACAATGATGGCTCCGCTTGCGAACTTCGATGCAAACACCGACGCCCCCCTTGTCGAAATCGTGAAGGACAATTTCAGACCAGTCGTGCTGACCGCATCGTATAGCCATGCGATCCATGTGTTGTCCGACTGGAAAACATATTCAGTCGAAGGGCAGCTCGACCGCATTACAAAAACGAGTGGGTCGATTTACGTCACGCAGCAGCCCGACGACGACTATGATCTGGAGCATCTTAAAGAGCAGTCTAATTATCGCGAGGAGTCGCTCGGGACCAACGAGATCCTATTAGCCTATAGCGAAGCTGATGGATTCAATGTAGGCTATGCAGCAGGCAAAAAAGTATTGGCTGCTGCACGATCACGTGCTGAAAGCCTGCCAGTGAAGCCAAAACTCGACTATTTCAAACTCGAATTGCGCCGACAATATCTGATGCCGGCGCTTGGCCTTGTCTGCACCGAATGGTTTGGCATTCCCGATTGGGACCCATTTAGATATGAGCCGGGACAAGAGGCGCAGGCCAGCGCTGACTATACTTCGGCGATTATGATCAATGGTGGCTGGAATTGGAAACGGGCAACAGGCGACCCCGCCGAAAACGCACCATCATTGCGTAAGGCACAGTGCCCGGGTGATTGCTTGTCCCCGTCGCGCGATGCGTTCTATCCGCGTCCCGGACCAACGATTTCGCTGTTCGGCCATGATCATGGTCGGGCGATCCGCAAAGCCGGCCTCGCCTTTGTCGAGAAATATCTAACAGCGGATGTCCGTCCACCGGGTTCGTTTGCCTCGGCAATGTTTGATCTGTTCAAAAAAGGTGAACTGACCAAAGATGGCTTTGCACGGAATCTGATCGGAATCATGGTCGGGGCCATGCCGCCGATGGATGGAAACCTGCGCGGTATATTGGTCGAATGGCTGGGTGAAAAGACGCTGTGGCGTCATCAGGCCGCACTATTTCGCGAACGAAAAAACCAACCCTTGGAATTCGCTGCTGCCGATGCGGCCCTGCGCATTCCGATGAGCCGGGCGATGTGCAAACGACCAGCGCCCGATTTGATTTATCGAAAGGCACGTACCGATGCCACACTCAAAGCTGGCGCCCGCAGCAGCGAGGAAGTCGGCGCCAAAGATGTGCAAGTCCAAGAAGGTGACCAAGTCATCATAAGCCTTGTCTCGGTCGCGCAGCGATCACTGCACAATGATCCGGAAGGACCGGGCAATGTTTCGATCATTTTCGGGGGCAAGCGCGAATGTCCGTGGCAGGGTGACTATGGCGTCGACGATGATGGCGAGGATGTGGTTCCCGAACTTCCCGTCCACGCTTGTCCCGCGCAAAAAATGGCGATGGGCGCGATGATGGGGATATTGGCAGCGTTGCTTGAAGCGGGCCGTATCCAAGCGCTTCCCGCATCGCTCATCCTGAAGATCAGTGACTGGCCATCGTCTGCGCCAGCGCCTCTGCCCGATTGAGATCGGCCTGCATTGCCATCGCCGCGAAACCTCCGCGTGCTCGGGCGACGAAGTGTTGCGCCTCAGGAATCGCCCCGCGTGCGAGCGCCAACGCCGCTGCACAATATTCGGTCCGGGCGCGCTCATGTTTTGAATCACGCCGAGCAGCAGCCGCTAGAGCCCGTGTCACATAATGTTCGGCACTTCGTTTGCCGATACCCGTCGCGGCGATACGCGCCAGCGCGCGGAACGCCGCAGCCTCGCCCAGCCGGTCGCCATCTCGCGCGCGCCAAAGCGCCATCACGGCATAGTTGCGCGCTTCCTCAAAGCGATTGACGGAAACCAAAATTTCAGCAAGCCAGCCATAAAGCAATGAGATGCGCTGGCGGCTGGCGCCTGCACTTAACCACGCAGTCTGCCGGATCATCGCTTCGATTGACTCCGGATTTTGCTTAAGATGCCATTCGGCACACGCTGCCAATGCTTGTGACATCGCAAAAAGATAGCGTGCTTTGACGCGAGCGGACACTTTATTGCATTGCATCGCTCTTTCCTTCGCGTCGGCATAATTACCTTGCCAAAGACAGGCGGCAGCTTGGTGACCCAAGATTGACGCCGTGATTTCATGCTCGACACCAACCAGAAATTCGTTCGCGCGGGCAAAGCAAAGCTCACCGTCTGCAAATAATCCCTGATCTGCATAAAGCAGCCCCCGCGTCGCAACGAGATAGGCTAATCCCGGTGACGGTTTCGATCCCGACCAATGTGGTCGCTTCAACGAGATTGCAGCTTCGATCAGTTTGATGGCTTGCGGATAGTTGCAAGCGATACCGTGCGACTGGCCCAAGCCTGCTGTGATATGAGCGGTCAATCCGGGTGTGCCCAATCCGGCTGCACTGACCAGCGCTAAGTCAAGTTGCTCTATGGATGCGTGCGCGTCGCCGAGCCCGTAGTAGACAGTGCCAAGCCAGTAACGAGCGATCACGACACCGCTGATGTTACCGTCACTCTGTGCTTGGTTTACCATGGCATGCAACACGTTCAGCTGGTCGCGCGAGGGATCAATGATACAGGCGCGCCCGTATCGGTTGACAAGTGAATTGCTCTGTTCGCTCAATCCGCTGCGTTCATGAAGTGACGAAAGTGCTTCAAATCCAGCAGAATATAGCGCCTGCGCCCGGTCAAGTGCCGATACCGCCATCGCCGCATCCCCGGCTAGGACGGCAAAATGCAGTGCCCGTTCCGCATTGCCACTGGCACCGTGATGATAGGCGAGCGGTTCAAGTTGTTCGGGCATTTGGCTGATTTGACTATATGCCTGCAACGCGTCGGCAACGCGGCGATGCATTGCCTTTCGTTCTTTCAAGCCCACCGTTCGATAAATCGCGTCGCGCGTGATGGCGTGCTTAAACCGAAGCATATCGCCCAACCCAGCATCGTAAATGAAGTCGTCAGCCATCAGTTGTCGCACCGTCAAATCGGTCGTGCTCAAACCAGTGATATCTTCGAAAAGCCATTTCGGAATCATGTGACCAATAACAGCCGCAGTCTTGACCAGCGTCGATTGTTCGGGCGGCAGCCGTGCAAAACGCGCTTGAATCAACATTTCTAGCCAAGCGCCACGATCTCCCCGTAGATTCGTGTTCTTTCCATCCATCAATGCATGACAAAGCTCTTCGATATGCAAGGGGCTGCCCCCGGCTTGGCTTATTATCCGTTCAACCAGAAACGGTTCAGGCATTGCAAGCAAACCTTCGATTGCGGCGCCCGCTTCGGTCGACGTTAGCGGCGGCATCGAAATGAAGGCCGAATTCGCTATGTCGGCCTGAGCCGGATCATCATGTCGCGTTGAAAGGATGAATAATAAGGGCACACATTGGTTAAAGCACAAGGCTTCAAACAGCTGCCGACTGGCATCGTCCGCCCATTGCCAATCGTCGATCCATAGAATGACCGGCCCTTGGCTTTGCGCATCACGGAGCGCAGCCTCGATCACCGGGATCAGCGTATCGAGACCCGGTGGCAGTCCCACGTCACCGGTTTGCGATCCCGCCGTGAGTAGCGAATGACTGATCTGGGTGAAAGGCTGAAGCGGCCGGGCACCGAGATATGCTTCACAATAACCGCGATGGACGACGGCGCCATTTGCCTCGACATGGTCAAGAAATTCGCCAATCGTGCGCGTCTTTCCTATGCCTGCGGGTCCCGCAACAACCGCAACACACCATTGCCCGTTCAGCGATTCTGCAAGAAGAGCGTCGAGGCGAGCCATTTGTTCGGACCGTCCAGCAAACGGTGCAACGCCAAGGCGCACACGCGCCGCAAACCGGTTCGCGATAGGTTCACGGCTGAACACTGAAAAAATATTGAGATCATGCTGGCGACCACTGATCTGGACTTGCCGCCGCGGCCCGGTGCTGAAAAATGGCCGGTCTGACCCCAGCGTCGCTTCGCTGACAACAATTTCGTCTGCGCTCGCGTGATCGCACAGGCGCGCCGCAACATTTGTCGCATCGCCGAGCATTTCAAACCGTCCACGGATAAGGTCGCCCGGACGAACCAGCACAAGGCCTGCATGGATACCGGTATGAAGCCGGATCGCCAGATCAGCCGACGCATAACTCTGGTCGAGCGTACTTGCCGCGTTGTGCAAATCAATTGCGGCCTCCGTGGCGCGACGACCTGCGTCTTCATAGGGGATTGGATAACCAAAGATGCACAGCACCCCGTCGCCATCGATTCGGACGATTTCACCACCGTGTCGGGGAACAATCTGCTCGCATAGATCGCGAAGTTTCTGAAGCAGATCGGCGTAGTCTTCGGGCTCCATCGAAGCGGCAATGCGCGTGGAATCAGACAGATCAGAAAAGAATATCGTGATATGTCGGCGTTGGTTTACGTCAGCATCCGGTTGCACCGCCGCCATTAACGCAGTGTCCGCTTACGCAGCGCCTTAAGCTTGCTGACCGAATAGATATTCAGCTTGCGACCGGTCTGCGCCACGATCCCCTCCCCCGCGAGTGTGCCAAGTTCACGCGTTACAGCTTCTCGGTGCGTACCGATCCGTGCCGCCAAATCCGCGTGTGTCGGCAACGGATCGATGGTACTTCGATCCGCTGCGATGCCGGATTCTTCCGCGAGACGGATCAGCTCGCTTTGCAACCGGTTGCTGACCGGCATTGTCGCCATTTCAAAGGTTTTTTCGGTCAGGTTTCTTACGCGCGCCGCTAACTGCTGCGCCATCCAAAAGCCTGCTTTCGGGACATTGGAGAGAAACTCTCTAAAATCTGATCCCGACAGCGTGGCAAGGACAGTGTCCTCCAGTGCGATGACGCTGGCCGAACGGGGATGCCCATCAATCGCGGCAAGTTCGCCAAACAGTCGACCCGGCCCCATTTCACGTAAGATCGTCTCACGCCCGTGTGATGTCAGCAACGAAATTTGGACACAACCGCTGATGATGAAAAAGACATCGGTCGATTCAGTTTCGTCAGCGATAATGATCTGTTTTCGGCGCACATGCATAGAACGCGTTCGTGCGAGCAGGGCATCCTTCAAGGCCGGAGGGAAAATCCCTTCCTGGTCCTGTGCTGCAGCAGCATCAAACGTAAGCGACATGTCCCCGGCCCCCGCCAATGGCCTCCTTCAATGCCCAACTGTGCGGAACATCACAAGCAGCGTGTGAGGGATAGCACCGCCGGAGGGTGAGGTGTGGTGGCAACTAGACCCTTCGGCGGAGCGGGGAATTTAGTGATGGCACTTTCAATAAAAGCGAAGATGCTGACGACCGCTGTCGCGTTTACAGTCACGGGTTGCGCCAACCAGCCTTTTCGAGCGGCTGTTGCTCGGTTCGGAGCGCAAACTGATGTCGCCATGAAAGCGCAATCGGCTGAGCTTGGTCAGATTATCGTTGGCGACCGGGATCGTATTCGATCAGCACTCGCAGAGTCGAGGGCATCGCTTAGGTTCAATGACGAATGCGGAGCGGCAACGGCCACCACTGAAGAGTCTTTTAAGCCATGCACCGTGAGAGCTTTTGTGTCTGCGCAGGCTGGATCAAGGGACATTGAGAAAGTCATTAATATATCGAGCATCATAGAACTCCAAGATGCTCTCGCAGCTTATGGCGAAAACCTTGCGTTGCTCGCAGAAAGTGCATCGGCCGATAACAAGAAGTTTGCTGAAGCGGCGACCGGCCTTGCTACATCGGTTGGTAAACTCGATGGCGCGATTTCCAAGCTGGCCGTGAGCGCGCCGAATGTAGGCGCCGCAAAACTTGGTATAGTTGCAAACGCAATCGCAAAGATCGCTGGATTGGCTTTTGCGATTCAGCGGGAACATGCACTCAAGGAAATCATTCGGGACACAGATCCCTTTGTTCAAAAGGCGATAGGGCTGCTCGACCAAGCCGATAGGCAGAACGTCCAGATACTAGCGTCGCAGGCCACCAGAAATGCGGACACACTCCTAGAGGTCTACAACAGTGCCGCCGCGCAACAAACTTCCAGTACTGCCGAGCGGCAAGCTGCGATTAACGCGGTTTTTGAAAGCATTGATGGGGTCAACATTCTGGCTCAACGACAATCGCAAACCCTTCCGTTGGGACGTCTTCATGCCGCGCTCGCGTCGGCAGCAGCACGCGGTGCATCCCATCGACAACTCACAGAAGCAATCGAGCAATTAATCCGCTGGAATTCAAATCAGGGCATCTCGTCGCAGCCGATAGGAGACAAATAATGGCAACTGAAATCCAAAAACTCGGCTCATGGTTAAAAACCCGCAATCTGTTGATTTCCACTCTGATCGTGCATCGCCAAGCACTTCAGCACACGGCATATTCCGCGGATCCAGCATCAGATTACGCACGGCTGAGAAAAGGTGTTGAAAAGACACTAATAAATATCGAGGCCCACTCAATTTATGCGCTTGAGATGATCAACAATGAAATTGCTTCGAGCGGAGTAATTACGCGTATCTCCGACGCTGCAATTAAAGCGAAGAAGGAGGCGGATCGCATCAAGAATGCAACCAAGCACATTGAAGAATTGGCAGCTTTGGTCGATCAAGGCACTGAGATCGTTGGCCTTTTTGGTGATCTAATCGGCCTATGAACACGCGCGAAGCGGCACGGTGAGGCCCAAACTCAAATGACCTCCGCTCCCCGCCTCTTCATCCGCACGGTTGTGGCGCGCGACGGGGGTTTCCTTGCCGTGACTCTCCTCTCTTGTGCCGTGGCAGCGATCGTCGCCACCTTTCAATATTCAGTTTACACGTCGTTCGTGCGCGCGTCTGCCGTTGTGCCGCGCGCGCTGGGCGGTGATTTCTGGGTAACGGCGGCCAGTGTCGAATGCTTCGATTTTCCCGATCCCGTGAGCGAGGATTATGCCGCCACGCTCGCGCGCTATGTGCCGGGTGCCAGCTTTCGTCGGGTCGTGTTTGGCTTTGCGACTTGGCGATCGCCAACGGGGCGTCGCGGAAATGTTGCCGTCGTTGGTGTCGATGGAAGTGGATTACCCGACTTGGGATTCGCGGTTGATCGATCAGATATGAAGCGGCTCGACTTATCGGGCGGCGAGCCCGAGCGGTATCAGCAAGGCTCGATTTCAGACACCACGCTGTATCTAGCACGGACGGTCGACACGATGCCGACTTTTCTCGGCGCGCCCTATGTCATCGTGCCGTTCGAACGCGGGCGCATGCTGTTGCGGATGGACCCGAGTTCGACATCGTTCCTGATCGGCAATTTCAACGGACACCCGCATGATCTGATGGTGGCAAGGCAAGCAGCGGCGAAGCGCTTTCCCGAAGTCGCGCTCATCACGGCGGGCGATTTTCAGGCGAGCTCGTCGGCATATTGGCAAAATAAGACAGGCGCGGGGATGGCCATTCTGCTGGCGGCGCTGCTCGCTGGGCTATTGATGGCAATCCTGCTGGCGAATGGCGTGCTGCGCTTTATCCAGCGTTACCATCAAGATTTTATTTCATTGCTCGGTCATGGCGCGAACCAACGTGACATTACAGCGATTGTCGCCGGAATTGCGACGCTGATTGCTGTCGTCACGATGCTCGCCGCTATGTTGATCACCCCGGCGATGATCCTTGCATTTCGCGGGCTGCTGCCGTGGGCAAGCTTTAATTTGTTTGATGCGCTCGTGCCGCTCGCTGCTGTCGTCATGTCATTGATTTTCGCCCTGATATCAGCGCGGCGATCCATCGCGACGTTTGGTCCCGAAGCGGTGTTCCGGTCATGAAACGATGTTTCCTGCCAACGCTCCTGATCTTGGCTGGATGCGAAAGCGCGCGCGGCGATGATGCGCCGGTGCCGCCATCGCCTTGGGTTGCGACTGCTGTCGGTCGGATCGACAGCGCCGAAGAGTCGAGACAACTGGTTGCCGCAGTCGACGGGGTAATCGCGCAGATATTTGTTGCGCGTGGAGCGACTGTGGTTCGCGGACAACCTCTGCTGCGCGTCGATTGCGACCCGCGCGTAACCGAGGTTGCCACTCGCGAGGCGGACGCAGCACGGGCTGCTGCGTCCGCCATAACGACCGATGCGGGGGCGCGCTATGAAGAGATCGCTGTCGCGCAAGCCAATGCTGACGCCGCTCAAAGCATTGCGCGCAACCAGCAACAGCGGCTCGATCAGGCAAATGCACTGATCGAGCGTGGATTCATTTCGAAACGCGAAGTTCAAGCGCGGACCAACGATCGTGACGCGGCCGGGGCAGCACTGGTTGCTGCGGGCGCAAGGCTCGACCAGTTGAAAAATGGCGCACGTCGAAGTGAGCGCGCCGAAAAACATGCAGAAGCAGCAGCGGCGCAAAGCAGCGTACGGACTGCTCTGGCGATGGCTGGTCAATGCACGCTCAAAAGTCCGATTAATGGCCAAGTATTACAGATACTGCGGCGCGAAGGCGAGTATTCGGGCGCGTCAGCCGGAACGACGCTGATTATTATCGGCGATATGTCGCGCCTGATCGTCCGCGCCGAAATCAACGAGCGCGACGCAGCGCTCGCCCGCCCCGGTCAGCGAGCTGAAGTCTGGATCGAAGGACAACCCCAACGCTGGGCAGGGCACGTTACCCACTTGGCGAGTGTCATGGGTCGTCGCAGTGCGCGCTCACTTGACCCGACTGATCGTTTTGATCGCGATGTGCGTGAGGCTTTCATAGTTTTTGACGACGCCGCGCCACCGCCGCTTGTCGGTTTGCGTGTCGCCGTTGGGTTGAAGAAGTGACGCCCTTGGCCCTTACACTCGATCATATCGCTCATTCAGTCATGGAGGGGCAATCCGAAAAGGTAACGCTCGCGCCGCTGTCGCGTTCATTCGAGCCCGGTCGATTTCATGTCATTGGTGGCCCGTCCGGATCGGGCAAAACGACTTTACTGTCGATCTTGTCGCTCACGGTGAAAGCAACGCGCGGTATGATCCTGTGGGGGTCCGAAAGTTTGACGGGGCTTCGGCCTTCGGGGCAAGCAAAGTGGCGGCGTGATCATCTTGGACTGGTATTTCAGACCAGTCGACTTGTCGGCGTTATGACCGCCGTTGAACATATCAAGCTGGCGGCTGCAATCCGTGGGATACCCGAAGCAGAAAGCGATGGTCTAGCGATCCTCAAGGCACTGGGCATGGAAACCAAACTCACGCAAACGCCTGATAAGCTTTCGGGTGGCGAGAAGCAGCGCGTCGCGATTGCTCAGGCGCTGTGTTGCCACCCGTCGATCATTCTTGCCGATGAACCGACTGCAGCACTTGACCAGACCAACGCCGAACTCGTTGCACACACGTTGCGCTCCTACGCCCGCGAACGCCAAGCCGTTGTGATCTGCGTGTCACATGACCGGGCCGTGATTGACGCCGCAGACGAGCTCTTGATGCTGGCAAAACCATAAGGAAAACAGCGATGCACAATGCCCGATTTTTTGACCTCACACTGCTCGCAATAGAATCCGGGCAGTTGCAGATGGCCTATCCAATGCTCGTCGGTAAATTGTTTGCCGACTATGCTGACCCCGATAATTGGTCGGCGTCACGGCGCGCATTGCACGGGCACGCGCTGCACCGCGTTTTGATGGAAGACCCTTATACCGCGCGCGCGGCGACGAAACCGCGTGGTTATGCCGGTGATGCCGAACTGATCGACTTGGTTTATGACCAGCAAGTGCCGCATGGCGCTTCATCGCGCGCGACAGAAATGTTCAATCATTCGATTGCGTTTCCTGTCTCAGAAGCTGTGCGCCAGCGTCGGCATTACGCCGAAGGTCGCCTGTCGACGGCGTGGCGCGAAGGTAAGCGCATTTGTGCTCTTGCCTGCGGACATTTGCGTGAGGCGGACTCGCTAATCGGCCACGACGTCAGCAACATAATCGCGGTCGATCAGGATCCGTTGTCGCTCGACGTTGTGCGAGCCAATCATGGTCAAACGATCCGCACCGAACAAGCCAATGTCATGCACTTTCTGCGCAACGCGGCCAAACGCGGCATCAAGTTCGACCTGATCTACACATTAGGACTGACCGATTATTTTGATGCCCGCGCGATGTCGTTGCTTCACCGTCTCATGAAAGCCTGCCTCGCGCCGGATGGCGAGATCATGCTGGCTAATTTTCTGCCCGGGCACCTTGCGATTGGCTGGATGGACGCGGTCATGGATTGGCAGCTTATCTATCGCGACGAAGCTGATTTGATGCGTCACGCCGCCGAAATCAATATGGTGGCGCGGACTTTTCGTGACCCGACAAATAGCATCGCTTTTTGTGAAATGACGCGCACGAAGATATGCGAATAGCACGCTGTCGCCGTCATGCCGTTGCTTGGTTTCGGGCAGCGCTCAGCGTGTTTCTACCTCCAGCTTGACCGGGCCGATCAGTCCCGATGGTCGCAAGGGCGCGCCCGCTGTATAAGTCCTGAGCGTGGTGAAGGTAATCGTCTTCGCATCCGGCTGGGCATCACCGATCAAGCGATTGACCCACAGATTGGCGACGCGGATTTCGAGGGCATTCTTGCCCGGCTTCGCAAAGCTGCTGATGTCGATGCGATAGGGCGCTTTCCACAATGTGCCGGCTGATTTGCCGTTAACAAAAACCTCCGCAACATCGCGAACATCGCCCATGTCGAGCATCAATGCCTTGCCCTTGGCGATGGCCGAGGCAGCAATGATCATATGTTTGCGGTAGGTGCCAACACCTAAGAAGTATTTAATTTCATTTGTTTTATCTTTCGACCAATCATTTAGAGCGGCGATTGTAATGCTGGCTGGTGCGCCACGACCGGGCTGGAATGCGAGAGTCCAAGGGCCAGCAAGTTCGCTCACAGTTGTTGTAAGCGACGCGGCTTGCGTCGCCCTAGTCATGGCGGTGGTTTTGCGAAAGACGATATAACCAGACTGATAGGGGCGCAGCGCCACCGGAATGATCGTTTGACCATCGCGCACCGAAAAACTGACAGCGGCTATCGTCCCCGTCGCGGCATCCCAAAGTTCAGGTATTTTGCCGGTGATGCGAAAGCTGAGATCGACGGTTTCGGCGCGGTCCTTGCGGTTGGTATAATAATAGATGTCGGCGTCAGGCATTTTGCGGTGGACAAACATTACGGTGGTGTCGGCGACGGGTTTGGAATGGTTGAAATCGGGTGCGATGTTGAGCGATGCAAGGGCAGCGTCAACGTCGTTCGAGGCAAGCACCCGGCCCTTGCCCGTGTTGCCGTTCCACAGGCGATCGGCCAGGACATTGAAGGCCGCAGGATCATCGGACAGGCTGGGCGTGCCTTGGGGTTTTATACCGACCAGCGTCGCGCCGCCTTGTACCAGCGCGTTAAGGCGTTTGAGCACGGGCAGCGTCATCTTGCGGCTTGTCCCGCCAAGATAAATGAAGCGGTAACGCGCGCCGCTTTTCGCAACGACGTCACCATCGTCATTCGACAATTGGTTGAGTACGACATCGGCATTCACATAGTCAAAGCCCGTGTTCGTCGGCGTGTCGGTCGGCACTTTGCTATGGTAAAGTGCGGTAATGGGTGATTCCTCACCATAAAAGAACGCAACGTCAGCCGCGAAACGCCCCTGTTGCAGCACATATGAGTTGCGCGAAATGTAATCGATCCATGGCTTGGCCATCTCGCCCCAAGTTTCGAGGCGGCTGAAATACTGCCCGAAAATCCAGAGCGAGAAACCCGGCATTTTCGCGGTCAGCGGTTGGTGAACTGACGTGTGGATGACCGGGCGGTTGACGCCGAGTGCAAACTCCATGTCGATCATCGGTTGAAGATCACGCGGCGCAAACGACCAATAAGACATAGCCGCCGTAAGCGATTCCGCCGCGACCAAGTTTTGCCCATAAATATGCGCGACGGACGCGGCACCGCGAATATCACCCCAATATTGCGATTGCGGGCCGACGTCGCCTTTCGGATAGGTCCACATCGCCGCCATCGGAATATCCGCCGTTTTGCGCATCGCCATATCGTCGCCCATCGACGGTCGGCCCGATTCAAGCGCTTCCGAATAATGGATAAGATCGCGCTTGTGCAGTTCGTTGGTGATCGTGCCGTAGTGCGCTTCTTCAATCAGTTCGGAAAGCGTCTTGCGGAAATCATAGAGGAAAGAATCTGTCTTTTCCGCCGATCGTATGATTACGCCCGTAAGCGTCGGCATCCAGACGACGGGATCATACCCGCGCCGCGTTTTAAAGTCGGCGACAAGGCCATTAGTCCAGTTCGCTGCGCCGACTTCGATGCTGTCGTTCAACACCGCCTGCATGCCGCGTTTGCCAATCAGGTCGGCACCAGCAGCGCTGACATAAGTATCGAGATAGGCGTTGATATAGCGCTTCACAGCATCGGCATCGAACTTGTCGACCTCAAGACCGGTCGCCTCGGGCGTGGCGGGATGGTTTTGCTTTCCGGTCAGTGAGTAGCCAAACCGCAACACGCGCCACTCTCCTTTCGGTGGAGTCCAGTTGAGTGTACCGTCGGGTGCCATTTTCCCGGTCAGGTCAATGACATCCGACGCGGCGATGCCAACAGCATCAGGCGAGGCAATGGCGTAATAATCGGGGTTCATTGCAAACGCGGCTTTTTCTTCAAAACGATGGACGCGTGCCGTACTTGTAAAAGCAATCTCATTAATCGTGATCGTTGATGATGCGCCCGAGCCAAATCCGGCCAATGCCGAAAAATCAACGCCTGGCGCAGGGGGTGATGGCAGGTTGAATGGTTTGCTGTTCGGGCGGAACATGATCCGCATGGCCTTGGCCTTTATCGGCGCGAAGCTGACAGTATATTGGGGACTCGCTTTGTTGGGAAAGTGCGCGACTTCGGTGAAGGTCACGCCGTCAGTGCTGGCCTCGACCACAGGGTCATATGGGCCAACCCCAAACAGCCATGCAGGCGGCATGGCCAGTGAGGCCGAACGGATGACCTGCGGCTTGGCATAATCGGCGCGGATCCAAGCGGGTTCTTTTTCGGTGCCTTTGGCGAGCGAGATGGCGCTGTCATAGCGGCCATCAGTGAGCAGCGCGTAATTGCCAGTGCCCTGTGATGCGGAGATATTTGGCACGGAGGCGGGCGCGCTGGCGCGATAGGCGATAACATGAGTATCACGATAGAGCTGTGGGGTTTCCCGCCTGCCGCTATGATCTTTGTTCAGGGGGTCAGCAGGCGCGACCATATCCTGAAAGGGGCCCGTCACGGCAGCGAGTTGCGGAAGTTTGCCCTTATAAACCCTACCGCCCGTGACGGCCGTTTCGGTCCAGATAAGTTTTTTCATTCCGTCTTCAGGTTTTACCCAAGGCCCGCCGGTTTCACTCCACCCGGGCGACGCGGCAATCGCCATTTCGAGGCCGAGCCGGTCGGCCGTTTGCGCGGCAAATCGGAATGCCTTTTTCCATGCGGGCGTCATATAAATAATCCGCTTCTCAACAACTTGCGGTGTTTGCAATTCGGCATCAAAATTTTGAACGCCACCAATGCCGATGCGTTTCATCCATTCGAGATCGAGCTTGATCCCCTCTTCGGTTACATTGCCACTCATCCAATGCCACCAGACACGCGGACGGGCCGAGGCGGGAGGGTTTTTGAAGCCATCTTCGAATGCGTCGGCGACCGCGGGGAGCGGCGTCATCGCCGTGGCAACGAGCAGGGTGGCAAAATTGCGGGCAACGGACATGCATCGACTCCTTAAAAGCTATTTTGTGTTGCGATCGGGTGGCAAGCCTCAAATAAAAGAACTGGCGAGCAATGAATCATTGGCAAATTCTTCGACTAAATGCTCGAGAAGCGCGTGTTCGTGCCGACACGAAACCACCCGATGGCAGGATGGCATGAATAGACATCGGAATGAGCTGATCGTCTAGTAGAACTACTTCAAGCTCACCGGTTTCCAGCTGCCTTTCACGCCGCCATTGACGAAAAGAATTGCGCCAGCGTTCGGGCCGCGCGCCGCGCCTGCGATTGGCAGCGCCGATGCGGAACAGCAGCGAGAATTGCATGCATAGCGTGCGCAAAGGCTCGACCAACGTCGTGCGGTTGTCCCAAATGTGCGTCATTTCAGCACCAGTGCCATTATGTTCGACAATCGCAAACTCTTCGCCGCGCGCCAGTCCGAAAGGATAAGTTCGCGCAACGTCGACCGCCCGTCGCCCACAACTTATGGAAAGTATTTGAGGGTGAGCGAAAGGACGCGGCCCTGACCTGTTTATTTCAGTGTCGGTTTTCTGCCGCATTTCGGTCACTCAGTGCCGCTTGTTTCAATCGTGAAAGCCGACATACAATTTCAATCCACGAAATGTGGTGAATCACTGAAGGTGAGACATGAAAAATACTTACGAATTTTCGGTGCGTGTTTTGATCGTCACAATCACAATGCTTGTGAGCCTGCTCGCGACAGCGCTGGCTCAGGCGGGACCGGCGGAGGTGTTCGGGCCGCTTTTTTCAGCTGTGCAAAACCAGCGTGTATTTGCCGACAGCAAGACTTTCGCCGACGCCGAACCGCGCGATACGCCGACGGCGATTCTAAAACGCTTCGCTTCTGAAAAGCCAGTGAGCGCCGATCAGTTGCGCGCCTTTGTAGCGCGTAATTTCCGCTTGCCGGAAGACACCCGACCGACCGGACTCCGTAATCACATTCGCGCCTTGTGGTCGCCACTGACCCGTCCGCCATCAGGCGCGAGCAAGGCAAACGGATCATCAATCGCCCTTCCGGCAGCCTATGTCGTTCCCGGCGGTCGGTTTCGCGAGATGTATTACTGGGACAGCTACTTCACGATGCTCGGCCTGAAGGCGGATCATCGCGAAGAACTCGTCGATACGATGATGCAGAATTTCACGGGCCTCGTCGAGCGTTATGGTATGATCCCGAATGGCACGCGGACCTATTATCTGTCGCGCTCGCAGCCGCCGTTCTTTGCTGCGATGATGGCACTTGCTCCTCCGGGTGACCGGACGACCGAGCTGCGCCGCTTAAAAGCATTGCGTGCCGAACATCGGTTTTGGACGCGAGGGGAGAGCTGTATCGGTAAAGACAATGCGTGCGAACATGTCGTGCGTATGCCCGACGGTTCGTTGCTGAACAGGTATTGGGATGCAAAGGATAGTCCGAGAGATGAATCCTATGCCGAAGACATGGCCACTGCTGCGCACGGCACGCGCCCGGTGCGCGACACCTATCGCGACCTGCGCGCTGCGGCCGAAAGCGGATGGGATTTTTCATCGCGTTGGCTTGCCGAGTCGAATGATCTTTCAACAATTCGAACGACGCAGATCATTCCCATCGATCTTAACAGCCTTTTATGGCAGCTCGAACGCGCGATTGCCGAGCGTTGCGCGCGGGTCGATCGGTCTTGCGCCCGCCCCTTTGCCATGCGCGCCGACGCCCGTCGCGCAGCGATAACGCGCTACCTGTGGGACAGTGCTGGGGGTCGCTTCGCGGACTGGGATCGCGATACCCGAAAGCCGACGCCAGTCATTTCGGCGGCGACGCTCTATCCTTTGTTTGTCGGCCTTGCGTCGCGCGACCAAGGACGGTCAGTCGCTGCTACGGTGCGCGCGCAACTGGTGGCGCCGGGCGGCCTTCGCACCACCTTGACTCGGACAAGCCAGCAATGGGACGCCCCCAATGGCTGGGCACCCTTGCAATGGATCGCAGTCGATGGGCTCGCGCGCTACGGTGAACACGCTGCTGCCCGTGAGATTGCACGCCGTTGGATCGCGACCGTTGACCGCAATTTTCGTGAATCGGGAAAGCTGCTTGAAAAATACAATATCGAACAACATCAACCGGGCGGAGGCGGCGAATATCCGCTGCAGGATGGCTTTGGCTGGACGAACGGCGTGGCCAGTGCGTTGCTTGAGCGTTATCCCGAGCTTGATCCCGATCGTCATGACTAATTCACGATCACGACCGGGTTGCGGCTGCGATTGAATGGCAGTGCGGCAAATTTCATCTTGGTTCGAGAATGCTCGGCTCCGACGCCGCAGCCAAACCGCTTGCCGTTGTGTAGAAGTGGTCTATCGGTCCTGTAATGGGGAAAGACAATTCAGAAATACAGGGGCATTCGCAGCGCGTACGCAACATCACCGATCTTGCGCGTATCGCAGGCGTCTCCCCAGGAACAGTATCGCGGGCACTGAAGGGTAGCACACTCGTAAAGACGCCCACGCGCGAAAAAATCATTGCGATCGCGCGTGAACATGATTTTCGACCCAACCAGATGGCTAGTCGGTTGCGAACGAAGCGCACCGGGATGATCGGTGTGGCGATCCCGCTTGGCCATGATCGGCATCAACACGTCTCCGATCCGTTCTTCATGACCATGCTCGGCGAACTCGCTGACCTCATAACCGAGAGCGGGCACGACCTCTTATTATCTCGGGTCATTCCCAGTAGTGACGATTGGCTTGCCCGCATCGTCGATTCCGGGATGCTCGATGGTTTGCTCCTTATCGGTCAATCAGACCAGTTTGAAGCAATCGAACGTGTCGCCGCGCGCTATCGCCCACTCGTAGCGTGGGGACAGTATCAACCCGGCCAGAAACACTGCTCTGTAGGGATCGACAATGTCACCGCTGGTCGAATGGCAGCACAACATTTGTTAACACGCGGCGCGAAACGCCTCGCCTTTTTGGGTGACATACGCAGCATTGAAATTGCCGCGCGCTACAACGGCTTCGACTCAGCTGCCAAAGCTGCTGGACTGGAAGCGACGCAGCTACACACGAACGTCGCGGCTGACGATATAAAGGACGACACGGGTCGGTATGCAGCATTAATGGAGGGGCGATTCGACGGCGTAGCCGCAGCGTCGAACATGATTGCCATGCAGACATTACGTGCGCTCGCCGACCATGATGTTAACATTCCTCAACAAGTGGCGGTCATTGGCTTCGACGATCTCGTGTTGGCAACACAAACAGTACCGCGGCTTACAACGATCCGGCAGGACATTAAAACCGGTGCAGCCGCGATGGTCGATAAGCTGTTTCTTCGGATCGCCGGAGAAGAAACCGTTTCAATGATTATGGAGCCAAGGTTAGTAATTCGCGACTCGGCCTAATTCGAACGGCTCGCGCATTTTCCCTGACAAAGGTCGCTCGAACGTCTCAAAAACAAACGATTGCAAGATTTTTGCAAAGGATTTAATGCTCTACCCAATAGTCGGGCAGAACATGCCGACGCGTCAATCTTCCGGGAGGTATGCATGAGCATCCAAATCAAGATCAGAACAACCCTTCTCGCGGGTGTTGCAAGTCTCGCTTCCCCTAGCTTCGCACAAATCACGGCGCCGAACCCAAGTCCTGGAGCAGAAGCCGCAGACGAAAGCGCCGATATCATCGTTACCGGACAAACGACGCGCAATCGCCCGCTGATCACGGCATCCGCTGACATAACGATCGCGACTTCCGAAGACATAAGCCGCAAAGCACCGCGCTCGACGTCCGACCTGCTAGAATTGATTCCGGGCATCTTCGTTGAAGGTACCGCTGGCGAGTTATCGAACAATTATTCTGTGCGTGGTTTGCAGGGCGGCGGTCAGCGCTTCATTCAGCTTGAGGAGGATGGACTTCCGGTTGTCTATCCAGGCGGCGGCGCGGATTTCTTCTTTTCGCAAGATATTACGATTGATCGTTTGGAAGCGGTCAAAGGGGGTTCGTCGGGCGTTCTCACCGTGAACGGTGCTGGCGCTACAATCAACTTCATCTCGAAGAAGCCCAATTTCACCAAGACAGAAGGGATCGCGCGGGTCACTGCCTATAATTACGGGCTGAAGCGCGGGGATTTTTACTTCTCGTCACCGATTGCTGAAAATCTCTCGTTCAATATCGGCGGCTATATTCAGTCGACACCGGGTGTGCGGCGCAATCCGTTCAATTATGATGGGTATCGCGTCAAAGCGATGCTCGAATACCGCTTTCCCAGCGGCGGTTTCGCGCGGTTGACCGCAAAGGTCGGCGATTTGAAAGCGGCCTATTACGCCGATCAGCCCTATGCCTACATCAACGGCAAGCCGGGGAGCATTCCGGGGCTCGATACACAATTCGGTAACATTGGTGGTGATGCGTTCGCGCGGATTTCGGTCCCTGTTTCGACCTTTGTCGAGCCCAGCGGTTTTCGCGATTTCCGGCTCACCGAAGGTGTCCGCGTCAAAACCAAGCAAATCCGCCTTGACCTTGAAGTTCCGGTGTCTGACTCGTTTCAGCTGTTTGGCCGCGCGCGCTATCTCGGTCTGACCGACGATTTTAACGGCCTGTTCGCAGGCTCTGGAACGGGCAATGCCGGCCTTGCCAGCGCCGTGACTTACCTGACACCGGGTGCCGCATCGCCGATTAACGGGCTGCTGACGTTGGGCACGGCGGCATTCCCGACACGGACCCGGTTCGGCATCAAGAATCTGCGGACCGGCGTGGTGACGGGTTCAAATCAGGTCGCGGCGTTGAACGCGCTCAACGGCAATGGTTTCCTGCAACAGACAACGCTCAATCATGATTTCCAGTCGGGCCACGACTTCGGCTCGAATTTCGGTGGGCGATGGGAAGTCGACAACGGCCGCTTCAAGAACTCGCTGACTGCGGGCATACTTTATTACGATGTGAAGCGCTTTCAGAACCAGTCTGCGACCGCCCCTGTCGTCAACGACGTTCGGACTAACAGCGACATTTACGACATCGTGGCGCTTGACGCCGCGAACAACGTGATCGGCACGTTGAGCGACAATGGGCTCATCTCTTACGGCAACTGGGGCGCGGGCATTCGGCAATCGAGCGACAAGTCGCTGTCGCTTTACATCAATGACGAACTCGCGATCGGTGATCTTCGCATTGATGGCGGTATTCGCTGGGAAAGTGACAGAGCGGAATTCCGCGACGGCAACACCGCCGCAGTCAATCAACCCGTCCAACCCGGCGTTGTCGGCGTCGTCCGCAATGTTGGATCGACCTTTGACGGGACTTATACGGTCACGCGAAAGACCCAGCAAAAAGCCGCGTATACGGTCGGGGCAAACTATCTCTTCTCGCCCAATTTCTCGGTGTATGCGCGCTATGCGAGCGGTTTTCAGACGAACGGCGTCAATCCGACAACAGGCATCAAGCTATATGAAGTTGGCGTTCGTGCACAATATGGCAAGGTGTTTAATGGTTCGCTGACGGTGTTCAAAACTGATTTCAAAGACCAATTCTACAATTTTATCGACCCGACCGATCCAACCAAACAGACGGGGTTTCAAGCAGATCTCAGCACCAAGGGCATCGAACTTGATCTTGTCATTCGTCCCGTCAATTGGTTCTCGGTCGACCTCAACGGCGTTCTGCAAGAGCCTAAGCTCAATAATTTGCGGCTAAACGGCGTTGCGCAGCCGACGTTCAATGGCAATCGACCCGAACGGACACCGGCGAAATTGTTCACCATCACGCCGACATTCAAATTGCCGAACGGTATGGGTGAAATATATGGGCGCTATAAATTTGTAGGGCGTATTTTCGCTGATTCGGGCAATGGCGTCGCACTTCCGGCATATGGCGTGACCAGCGTTGGCGTTTCGATCAATGCGACCGAAAACCTTCAAGTCAGCCTCAATGCAGACAATATCTTTAATGTTGTCGGATTGACCGAAGGCAATCCGCGGCAGGGCCAGACGCAGAATGCGTCGTCGGGATTCTTTTATGCACGCGGTATTGTCGGGCCAACATATGGCGGTTCGGTCACGCTCAAGTTCTGATAAAGGTAGATCGCGTTCAAAAGGCGGCGGGCGCACAAGCGTTCCGCCGCCTTTTCTTTGGAGATAAAGACATGCGTATGAGCTTGCGTCTTGCGATCGCGACCGGAATCGCCTTGGCCACCACAGGTGCCACAAACACGGGCAAGCCCGAAATCGCTTACCAGATCGTCGAAGGGCAAAACATCAATGCCTTTGTCCGAAACGGCCCAATCGCGGCCCACATGCTGTTGCGGTCAGGTCATGATCCGCGGATCCTCATCGCGTTTCCGGCGGGCAATAGTGGCGTCGGCCTATGGTTCGACAAAACCTCAAGGCCCGTGCAGTGGCGGTTGGACCGCGCGCCCTTACCAATCAGCGTCGGTGGCTTAAATGGCGTGGTGGCGGTCGCCAGCATCGACGCTCCGTCGCTTGCAATTAAACAGGCTGTGCTGTCGAATGTACGCTTCCTGCGTGACTATCAGGCGGTTAGCCGCTTCCCCGCCGAGGTTGCGACCGAAGCTCAAATCACAGGCGCAACGATCCGGTTTCGCCGCACCCGTCTGGACGGTGCGCCAGGATATGAACTTGCACTGCGTGTGATCGACGGCCGTGTCGAAAACGGCATGATCAGGGCCGGCGCGAGTGGTCGCATTCGAATGGAAATCACTGCGTTTACGGGCGATGCGCCGCTTACGCCGCTTCCGATTGGCGACGTATTGAATGCGCGGGCGGCAGCCGATCCGGCTGCGCGTAACGCGCTGGCGTTTCTCAGCTATCGCGAGAAGTTTCTGGCCGGATCGTGGCGCTTCAATACCTATTTTGGCCGCGACACGCTGATGTCGCTACGTCTGCTCATGCCTGCGCTGCGCCCCGCCGCGATTGAAGCTGGCCTAAATTCGGTCCTCGCGCGCCTTTCTCCCGGCGGTGAAGTCTCGCACGAAGAGGGTATTTCCGAATTTGCGATCGTCCAGAATAGGAAAGCAGGACGCGTGGGCGACGCGGCGGAACTCGACTATAAAATGATCGACGACGATTATATGCTGGCGCCAGTCCTCGCCGAATATGTCAGTGGCGCAGGGACGGCACGTGCTAAAATCTATCTCGCCAAACGGCTCGACAGCGAAGCGACGCCGGGAACGACCGAAGCCGTTGGCGCGTCGCTCGTCCGGAACCTGCGCTTCGTCCTGATTCAGGCGACGCCCTTTGCCGAGGCTCCATCTACCAAGACGTTGTTGGCGATCAAAGACGGCTTCATGGCCGGACAATGGCGCGACAGTGACGAGGGGATCGGGCGCGGGCGATACCCGTTTGATGTCAATGCAGCACTTGTCCCCGCCGCAATTGACGCCGCCGACGACCTGCTACGCGCGGGACTGCTCGACCCGTATCTGAACGCGAACGATCGCGTGCTGTTCGCTAGGGCCGGAGCGATGGCACGGGTTTGGCACGACAAGGCTGCGCCCCTCTTCCGCGTTCAGTTTGCCGCCGATGAAGCCCGGCAACGCATCACGGCCTATTCAGCGACCGTTGGAATTCCACCCGCTGCAGCCATCGCCGCCGTGGGCAATCAACCCGCGACCTATCACGCCATTGCGCTTGATGCTGACGGAAAGCCCGTCCCTATCGTTCACTCGGACGAAGGATTTGTGCTGCTGTTCGGCAACCCCTCCCCCGCCGATCTCGATACATATGTTAGCGCATTAATGCGTCCGTTTCCGGCAGGCCTACTGACCGGCATTGGCATGCTGACTGCCAATCCGGTGTTCGTGGACAAGGCGGCGCAGGCGCGCTTCATGCCAGGCGCATATCACGGCACCGTTGTCTGGTCCTGGCAGCAAGCGCTGTTTGCGGCAGGCCTCGAACGGCAGCTTGCCAGACGCGACCTGCCAACTGATGTGCGCGCGAAACTGGTCAAGGCGCAGTCTTCGCTGTGGCAAGCGATCCGCGCCACCCGGGGATTGCAGAATTCCGAGCTGTGGTCCTGGAGATATGCGAACGGGCGCTACGAAGTGGTGCCCTTCGGCGCGGGTCGGGATGATGTCGATGAGTCCAACGCGGCTCAGCTGTGGAGCACGGTTTATCTCGCCGTGCAGCCGCCCCGGGCCGTCATGCCGCTGCGAAAAAGCCGGTAATCGTCAGACGTCCGGTTTCCGGAGTTTTGGGTAGCGGCGGACCCGCGCCGATTGCACCACAGTGCAGCAGCCGCCCGCGATAGATGAGCGCCCGGTTGTAAACGCCCGCAAAATGCCCGGTTCGCTCGAAGATCGATGTGTCTCCGTCCAGATAAGCGGACGGCGGATGGCCATGTGTTTTAAAATCACCGTTTAGGCTCGCAAAGTACTGGGAACTGCGCGCTTGATCGACAGTCTCGAACTGGGTGCTGCGGTGACGGTAAAATGCGGTTCCGTCGCAACCTTCCGGCACGAGATAGTGGATAAGAGCGATGCGGTCGGGCTCGAGCCCATCGACATGCGGAATGCATTGTTGAAGCGTGAGCGCGGCTGCGGGCGTGGTCACTATTGCATAACAGACATCGAGCACCGAAACCTCGCCAGCGATTCCGAATATTTCGCGCAGCACTGTCGTCAAAAGTGCATGTTGGGCCGCCAGATAGGTGTTAGATACTGGCGCCTTCAAACCCGGGTAATAGTCGTTGCTCGACTCGAACGATTTCAACGCCGCCTCGGCGCGAAGGACATCGGGATCGGATGCGAAGTTTTCGACAACGGCCACCGGCTCCCTCTCGTTGCCGAGCGAATGAACGGTGACTGTCGGCAGCTTCACCCGGCAACAGCCTCGACCGTCTGCGGCGTGGGTTGTCCGATCAGTGCCGCAATTGCGTCGTCATGTTTTGGAAGCGTCGACACCGCACGCGCGATGACGCCTTCGATCTGGTCAAGCTGACGCCGATTAACATCGCTGTCGAGTGTGTCGGCAAGCGGGGTATAACCCTGTGCGACGACCCCCTGCCCATTCAGGACCGCAAGCCAGCTGGCATCGCGAAACAATTCATCGTCAGCCAGCATCAGCCTTCCCGAACGGCGATACTGTTCTTCCCTTTCGACCAGCGTATCGGGGAGTGGCATATTGCGGGTGTGTTGCCACAACGGCTGATCATGCCCCTGTGTCGCGTGATAGTGGAGGATAAGGAAGTCCTTGATCCCGTCCATATCACGCCCAAACAGCGTATTGAACCGACGCGCCAGCATGGGGTCGCAATCGCGATCCGGAAACAGCGAAAGGAGCTTGGCGATACCGCTTTGGATAAGGTGAATGCTCGTTGATTCAAGCGGTTCGAGAAAGCCCGACGACAGGCCGATTGCAACGACATTCTTGGTCCACGCCGCGCGGCGGAACCCCGCCGTGAAGCGGAGGAAACGTGGATCAGCAAGCGGTGCGCCATCGAGATTGGCAAGCAGCGTCGCTGCCGCCTCATCGTCGGATATGAACGCACTCGAATAGACATAGCCGTTGCCGGTGCGATGCTGCAGCGGGATGCGCCACTGCCACCCCGCGGACCTTGCTGTTGATCGCGTGTAGGGCGTCGTCTCGGCAACGCGCTCACATGGCACGGCTGCTGCACGGTCGCACGGTAGCCAGTGCGACCAATCCTCGAACGCGACACCCAAAGTGTCCGCGGAAAGGATCGCGCGGAAGCCCGAACAATCGATGAACAGATCGCCTTCGATGCGCTCGCCGCGCTCTGTGGTGATCGCTCTAACGAACCCGGTTTGGGGATCCTGTTCGACATTTTCCAGCGCGCCTTCGTGCCGTCGAACACCCGCCTTCTCGGCAATGCCGCGCAGATGAGCGGCATAGAGCGATGCGTCGAAATGATAGGCATAACCGAGTGTCGACAAGATAGAGCGTGGATCATCGGATGGCTTGGCGAAGCGATTTGCAGCGGCCAACGGCGTCGCTAATGAATAGGCCGAAAGCGGCGCTTCCAACCCATCGGCCTGCGCCTTTAGCCAACGCTGATGGAACGGCACCTGCCCCAGCTCGACACCGTATCGGCCGAATGGGTGAAAATAACTGTGTCCCGGACGCGCCCAGCCAACGAATTCGATGCCAAGTTTGTAACTCGCTTTCGTGGCACGAACAAATTCGGCCTCATCCAGCCCGATCAAATCGTTAAACCAATGGATCGTCGGGATCGTCGCTTCGCCGACGCCAACAATGCCGATCGCGTCGGACTCAAGCAGCTCGATTAAAACGTGGCGACCGAAAGTCTTGGCGAGCGCCGTAGCTGTCATCCAACCAGCAGTGCCTCCTCCCAGAATGACGACGCGCTCTACCCGCTCCATTATCGGCCTTGTCGGTCATGCTTCATCCCCTCAGAATGCAATCCTTTGCAAAGTAAGGCAACATCGAAATGGCTCGAGTGCAGCGAATTGGTTTGACGCCGCATCGCCCTACGCAAGCGCGGCTATAATGGCTGTTATGCCACAAGCGCATCGCGGAGCATCAATCGCCCCGGCCAATGCGCGTGGGCTTCTCATTCTAGTGGTCGCGGTCTTTTTCCTGTTCGGCGGTATCACCAACCTCAATGATGTCTTGATCCCCAAACTCGAAGGCCTGTTTTCGCTTAATTATACGCAGGCGCCGCTCGGTCATTGACAGCCAACAGGTCGAGCGCGTTGCGACCGCCGGAACATTTTCTCTGTTGCGGCGCCCGCGCCTCGCTTTCGGATGCTTGTGCATTTTTGTCTATGTCGGCGCTGAAGTTTCGATCATGTTTCCGACCATCTTCAGTTTGGCGGTCGAAGGCCTGGATGCGGAGGCACCAAAAGCCTCGGGCCTCCTGTGCACGGCAATCGTCGGGGGGCTATTGTGCCGATATTGACGGGCGCGACTGCCGATGCTGCAGGGCCGAGCGCCGCGCTGGTCGTTCCCGCAGTCTGCTACGCGATCATCATTGCTTTCGGACTGACGACAGTGAAAGCAAAAGTGGAATTAAAGAGCGCCTAACGGCCTCCTCGTGTCGCGCAACGCGCAAGCCAATCAAGCGCCAACACCGGCTGCAACTCCCGTTTCCCAAGGCACCGTTGTGGAATTGTTATGTTGAGACCGAAGATGCGCCGCAGATAGCGGCACCGAAGACTTAATCAAGCAGTTGTCGCGCCCATGACGACGACACCAAACTGCTGCCCGTCGCCAGCCATTCGCCGAGCAAGCGGTCTGCATCGGCCTTGAGGCCGCCCAGTTCGGCGCCGAGATGAACATCCTCTGTCGGATCAGCAGGTAAGGACCCGCCAGGTGCACGCAGCACATCAGAACCCATCGACACGCCTATCTCATTCAGTGTCCCGCCAATGCCGGGGGCATTAAAAGTCATCGGTACAAAGTGGGTGGTCTTTGACATGCTTCCCGACGGCAGGCACGATCCGTAGCCCATTGCCTACTTCACGAACGATCGTTCTGGAGAAGCCAAGAGGCGTGTCGAGGCACCGGCAATCGAAGGGTCACCGCCGAGGGAGCGATAAAGCTGTGTCGCATCGCGCCAGCTCTGCCAGTGGGCGGTCGCGACGTTCTGCCGTGTCTGGTTCAGCGTCCGCTGCGAGTCGATGACAGTGAGGAAGTCGGTCAGTCCAAGTCGGTAGCGCTCACGCGCCAAACCGAGTGCGTCCGCGTCGGTGCGTGCCTGTGCAACGAGCGCGGCGTTCCGCTTGCGTGCCGCCGCCAACTGACCGAGATACCCCTCGGTATCACCGATCGCCTGAAACACCGTGCCGCGATAGGTCGCAAACGCTTCACGCGCCAAGGCATCGCGACGGTCGATCTCCGACGCCACGCGGCCAAAATCGAGCAGCGGCCCAGACACGCCCGCACCAATGTTTGCAGTTAAAGCGTCAGCACTGAACAGGTCACCGGCCGCCAGCGCGAGCAGTCCGAGCGTGCCGGTCAGCGTCAGCTTCGGAAAGCGCTGTGCTGCCGCATGGGCGACATCCTCCTTGGCCGCGGCGAGCCGGTATTCGGCGGCGCGTACGTCGGGCCGGTTGCGCAAAAGTTGCGACGGCAGGCCTGCTGAAAGATCGGCAGGTGCCATGGCGTTAGGCTGGGCCGCGAGAGCATCAAGGACGGCACGAGCATCAAGGGCACTCAAAGCGACCAGCCGCCCCACTGCGTTCGCCATCTGACCCGCGAACGGCGCCAGCCGTGCTTGGGCGTCCTTCACCAGCGCCTCGGCCCTGACCGCGTCGAACTCGGGCACGACGCCCGCCCGCGCTCTTATGCGGGTCAGTCGCACCAGTTCTTCATTGTCCCTCACATCATGTTGAACAAGAATTTCGCGTGCGGCCGCGTCACGAAAATCGAATAAGGCCAGCGCGATGTCGCATTCGAGCGCCAGCCGTACGGCATCGGCGTCTGCACCAACCGCGTCCAGCCGTGCTTGACCCGCACGACGGCTAGCGCGCAAGCCACCGAAAATGTCGAGATCCCAGCTGGCCTGCAGCTGGGGCTGGATCAGCGTACGGTCACGATTGAAAAAAGGATTATTCGGCTGTGCTGCGGCGCTGCCGCGGTCACGGGACAGGTTGCCGCTGGCCGTGATATCGGGAGCCTGCGCCGCGCGCGACGCGCGAACGACCGCCCGTGCCGCGTCGATCCGGGCGAGCGCCGCTTCGAGATTGGGCGCGGACCGTGCGGCTTCCCTCAGCACCATGAAGGCGGGGTCGGACGGCAACAGCCCAGCAACACCGGTTCCATCGGTCGCTTCGGGCGCATAGGCATAACGTGCGGGGACGACGACACTCGACACATCCGGCAACGGGCGAATGGACGCGCATCCGCCGAGCGCGATTGCGGCCAAGAGCATCGCGTGCCTCATTTGGCTGCTCCACCCTTTGCCGGTATGAACGCATCAATCTGCTGCCCGACAAACAGGCGATGCCCAGCTTGAGGAAGTGCGTAGATCAGCTGCAGCACGCGAACATCGACGCGTTCGCTGGCGTCGTTGGTCAATGACTTCTTCGGTATCACCTGCGGTTCGACCCGAACGAAACTCGCCGTGATCCGAGCGCGTGCGTCACCGCGCGGTGACACCACCGCATCCCTGCCATTCGCGACCCGGTCAATCTCATCCTCGTCGATATCGACCCGGACGTGCAACGGCGTCGTATTGCCCATCGTCATCAGCGAGACGTCGGATCCGCCACCTTGTGCCGAACCCGCGTTCGCGAACTCGCCCGCCCGAACGCGGACCTGAAGGATCTGACCGGTGATCTGTGCACGGATCGTGCGGCGACCAAGATCGGTTCTCAGCCGGTCGAGTTCGGCGATCGATGTGCGCACTTGCGCATCCTGAAGCGCAAGCTGCGCCCGCGCATTTGTTACGCCGCCCTGGCGATCGACGACCTCGAGCCGCGACACGGCGCGCGGATCGCCGACGTTGCGGTAAAGCGCCAACTGGCTCTGGGTGAATCCTAAATTGGCGCGCGCTGCAGCCGCGCTCTTTCGAGCCGTATCGGCGCGCGCCAACGCCTCCGTCACGGCGGCGCGAGCATCGCGCGTATCGATACGAAACAGCGGTTGCCCAAGTGTCACCTGATCACCAGCCTTGACGAAGACGTCTTCAACGATGCCTCCGATCGGCGTCCCGACCTCCACCAGTTCGCTTGAGGGTTCAACAACGCCTGATCCAGCGACGCTACCGCTACCACGCTGGCTAGCCGGTGCTGTCGCGGGGGCAACCGCCGGTGTTTCAGGAGAACGATCCGGTTGACTGCGAAAGATCATGACCGCAGCCAGGATGATCCCGATCACTGCGATCGCAGGCAGAATGATACGGGAGAAGCTGGGTCGGGTCATTGGCTGCGTTTCCTTCAATGATGACCAGCGGGCATAGCGTCGCCGTCGCTGGTGATGCGACCGTCCTCCATGGCGAGAATGCGGTCGGCGAGATCGAAAATCCTATTGTCGTGCGTGACGATGATTACGGCACGTTCGGCGGCCAAGGCCACTTCACGCAGGAGGTCCATCACCCGGCGTCCAGACCTTGCATCCAGCGCAGCAGTTGGCTCATCGCAGACGACGAGGCGCGGCTCATGGACAAGCGCGCGGGCGATGGCGACACGCTGCTGCTGTCCACCCGACATGGCCCTTGGAAACTTGTCGGCCTGCTTGCCGATGTTGAGCCTGTCGAGAAGCGCCCGCGCGCGATCAACCGCCTCGTGACGCTTCATCCCTGCCGCAATCAATGGGATGGCAGCGTTTTCAGCAGCAGTAAGTGTCGGCAGCAAGTTATACTGCTGGAAGATGAAGCCGATGTTCGACAGCCGGAAGCGGACCAGATCGGTATCAGACAGCTTGTAGATGTCGTTATCGAAGACCCTCACCGACCCCTCTGTCGGAAACAGGATTCCGGCGATAATCGAGATGAGCGTCGTCTTGCCGGATCCGGATTCGCCGATGAGGTAGGTGAGCTCGCCCGACCTGATCGACACGCTGATGCCGTGGAGGATGCGCGCCACCTGATCGCCAACGGTGAAATCCTTGGTGACGTTCGTAATTTCGATCGCAGCCGAACTCACCGGAACACCTCTGCAGGTTCCATTTTCAGCACGGAGCGCAGCGCGATCAGGCCGGTAAGCAGAAGCATCACCACCACCACCACGGCAGTGATCAGCGGAATCTGCCACGGCGTGTAGAAGCCCTTGAACGCATCGGCGCCCGCGCTCGCGCTGATGAAACCGACCGCGAGGAAAACACCGATCCCGTAGCCGATGAGCGCGACCAGTGCGGATTGGGAGGCGACCATCATGCGAATGACGCCGTTCGTGACACCAATCGCCTTTAACGCACCGAACTGCTTGATGTTGTCGCGGATGAACAGGCTGAACGTCAGCCCGACGATGGCCACGCCGACAATCGTCCCAAGCACCACCGTGATCCCGAAATTGACCGGAATGCCGGTGTTCGCAATGATGAAGTCGATGCCATCGCGCGCGAACTGGTCGCTGGTGCGAGCACGCAACCCCGTCTGGTCGCTGATCGCCCTGGCGACCGCGAGCGGGTCGCGGTCGGCCTCCGTCTGGACGAGCACGAACGACATGCGGTTACGGGTGCCCGGCACGTAGCTCAATGCGTTCGAATACCGCGTGAACAGCGTGACGCCCGAGGTGAACGTCGGCGTCGCATCGACCACGCCCTTGATGACGGCGCGACGATCGTTGAGCTCGAACATTGTATCGGTGAGACCCGTGTTCCGTTTAAACAGCTTGGTGGCGCCGACACCGTCGATGAAAACCGCGTCGGGGGCCGAAAGTCCTTGGTGCGTCCCCTCAATCATGCGCCGGGGCAGCCCGATCAGCGTCGCATCGTCGAGACCGACGACCGTGACGCCCTCCACATTGCCCTCCGCCGTCCGGATCGTCGCCGCAGAGCGCAGCATCGGCACGGCGTAAGCAACGCCGGGCAC
Source organism: Sphingomonas sp. (assembly GCA_031417655.1). Taxonomy (GTDB): domain Bacteria; phylum Pseudomonadota; class Alphaproteobacteria; order Sphingomonadales; family Sphingomonadaceae; genus Sphingomonas_O. The sequence continues at coordinate 37,836 of JANOVZ010000114.1, forward strand.
GCTCCGCACGCGTTCGAGCGCCGTCGATGGCATCGGCAGCGTGACGTCGGGGGTGCGCCCGACCGGGTCCAAGACCCATATATTCGCCATCGGGACATCGTAGACCGCCGATGCCCCGCGCATCAGAAGGTTGACGAAGATGGTCAGCTGCTGCGTGATCAGCAGCGTGGAAAACGCAATGCCGAACACTAGGCCGAGAAACTTGACCCTGTCACCGGTCAGCATCCGTATCGCTACCCAATTCATGAGATCATTGCTTTTTGTCCCGAATCACGTTGATACTGCCGATTACTGAACTATAGAGTTCATTAACAGAGGAAAGTCAATGGCCGTGAAACTGCCGGGACGGCCCCGCGATCATGACAAGTCAGCAGCGATGATCAACGCGGCCGGCGATGTCTTTTTCGAGCGCGGCTACGCAGACACGACCATTGAGGCCATTGCCGAGCGCGCGGGCGTTTCGAAAGTCACGATCTACGCCCGCTTCCGCGACAAGGCCGGGCTGTTCGAAGCAATGGTGAAGCACGTCTCGGCACGCATGGAGACGGGCGCGCCCCAGCCGGGGGAACTGCCCGCCAATGCCGAGGAGGCGCTGATCGGCTATGGCATTAGCCTGATGACCGAGCTGATGTCCCCGCGCCTCGTCGCGTTCGAGCGCAACTTGGCCGGCGAGCTGGTGCGCCATCCTGATCTGGCCCGTCGATTCTATGACGCCGGTCCCGGCCGGAGCCGAACGACGCTCGCCGCGATCATCGAGGACGCTATGGACAGGAACGAACTGGCAGCTGAGCACCCGATGCAGGCTGCGGCTGATCTCTATGGCCTTTGGCACGGGTTCCACATGATCGAGGCGCACTTTGGGATTACCGAGCCTCCCAACGAGCAGGAAATTGAAGAGCTGGTGAAAGCGGGTGTTGCTCGATTTATGAAAGCGTATCGGCCATGACGCGACTTAACGGCGATACCGCATATCGGGCTCGCCCAACATTTCCGAAAATCGGCTGGCAAAGGTGTGAACATCGCCCGGCCAGCGCGCGGAGATCTAGTTCCTGTCACGAACAACCCAAGCGGGCGACGAGTCCTTCACGGTGTCGCGCCACAAGCCACTCGTTTTCCTCCAGAACGACGCCGTACCCTTGGGCACGTCTGAACCCGGCGTGACCTTCGAGACGTTTAGTTCGCCAAAGGACGGCAGTAAGTGAACCCGCAGCCGGATCTCACGGCCGTCGGTCCACGTCTGGCTGCGCTCACCTTCGGTGATAATTTCATACTCGCGAGAAAATTGAACCGCAGCCTGTGCAAAGCTCATTCGGGAGAGCAGGGTGCCGATTTTGTCCTTGCCGCGAAGTTCGAGATACTAGTACTCGGCAAACTCGGTCGCCAGCGAAACACTTTCGCGTTTTGTCGTAGCCCGTCGCTGCTTGCCGCCAACCGATGTGGCACACTGCCAAATCCGGCTGTCGCCGCGCCTGTAGAGTTGAACTTTGCCGTTCAAAATCTGGTGCTTTCCACGGGCTTTCTCCAAAGCATCTCGGATTATGACCTCTGGCTATCAGGTTTTTGATAAACAGTTAATTTGTGTTAGCTTTGTGTGGCTCCAAACCGAACAAAAACCCCGATCTTTCGACCGAGGATTTCTTTTAACTAGTGGTATTTGCTTAAGATCATGGTTGCGGGAGTAGGATTTGAACCTACGACCTTCAGGTTATGAGCCTGACGAGCTACCGGGCTGCTCCATCCCGCGACACTGTTTGCCGGAGACCGCGCATCAGCGCGGGCGGCCGTTCGGCCTTGCGGGGCAAGAGCCCCGGGGCTTTGGTTTTCAACATTGGAATGGGTTCATACAGAACACCCGACACACATATCCGCGCCTGCTACAAAGCCTGGCGACGTCCTACTCTTCCAACGCTTGAGCGGTAGTACCATCGGCGCTGTCTGGTTTCACGGCCGAGTTCGAGATGGGATCGGGTGGGTCACAGACGCTATGGCCACCAAGCT
>JANOVZ010000115.1:0-21769 GCA_031417655.1 Sphingomonas sp.
GCCGGACACCAGATTGCCCTGCGCTAGGTTGATCGTCTGACCCACCAGCACCGCGCCCAAGGCCAGCCCGAGTTTTTCAACAGAGGTCCAGATGCCGGTAAAGCGCCCTTCGGCGGCGGTGCCTTCGGCGCGGATAACATCCCCGACCAAGGTGAACGACAACACCTGTAATCCTGCAAACGGAATGCCGGCAAAGGCCAATAGTGCCAATGCGACAACCCAATCGAGCTGGTATAAAACAATCAGGCCAAGGCCCGACGCACCGAAGCCGTAACTCACTGCCGACCATTTAAGAGCTGTCCGCAAGCCGATCCTCTTGCCAAGCCAAGACCAAAAGGGGACCGCAAAGATCGTGGCCAAAAGATAGACGCCAAGTGCTGTGCCTATGTCGCCATCGGTTTTTCCGAGGCTCTTGGTTACGACATAGGGCACGATGGCTGAAAAGGACCCAAAGGCCATTGCCTGCCACAGATAGGCGAGTGAGAGTTTGCGAAAGTTCATATTCGCCATTGATGCGATCATATCGGCAATAAGCGCTGCGCGCGGGGCATCAATCGCTGCTGCCTGTGCGGGACGATCACGACCCCGCAACATGAAGAGCGGCAATGACATGGCGGTCAGGCACAGTGCCCCGATTGCCCAGCCCATAGCACCGTAACCCATGCGGCCACCGCCACCCGCTTCAACAATCATCGGAGCGCCCGCGGCACCAGCCAATATGCCGATCATCACAAGCACCATCCGCCACGACACGAGCCGCGCCAGAGAGGCCTGATCATCCGACACCTCGGCCGGGATCGCCGTGTAAGGCACGGCAAACAGCGAATAAAGCGTTGCCAGCGCAAAATAGCTGATGCCAACCCATGCCATTGTCAGCGACGGAGACAATTCGGGCACGTTGAACAACAGTATGAACGATGCCACCGTCCCGATGATCCCAGTCACCATGAACGGACGGCGACGACCCCAAGGGTGCTTTGAGCGATCCGACCAAGAGCCGACGAACGGATCCCACCCAATCGACCAGAGTTTCGGAACCAAGATCAGCATTGCGGCTACCGAACCTGATATCTTCAAAGTCTCTGTGCAGAAATAGAGCAGCAGGACCGCAGGGACCGCTGAGAAAACTCCGGTGCCAAGCGAGCCCATTGCGTAGCTGACAGTATCACCTGTGGTGATAGCCTTTGGCATCAGTTTGTTTCGCCCGGAATCCAAACGGCGAGCCAATCGGCAACAAGAGCCGGTCGCTCTTCGCCCTCAATCTCTATTGTCACATCAAACGTCAGGATGCTGCGGCCCTTTTCGTCCACGGCCAGCTGCTTAACTTTGAATATGCCGCGGATTTTGCTGCCGACATGAACGGGAGAAACAAGTCGCAGCCGATTAAAACCGTAATTCAAATAATGCCCATATTTCGTAGGATCTGCCGCCACGTCTCTAGCCCCCGTGCCTTGCGCAAGGTGAAGCATATGGGTGAGCATCGATATCGTGAAAAACCCGAAAGCAATCGTGCCGCCGTAGGGACTGTGTTCTTCGGCCCACGTAGGATCGATATGAAATGGGTCGGGATCAATCGTATATTTGCCAAAGCCGTCGAGCAGAGTCTGAGTGACCTCCACCCAGCCCGGACCGCTGATAACTTGCCCGATAGTGAACCCCGCACCAGCAAAAGTCTCACTGGTTTCTACCATTTTCTCAGCTCCTTAATGTGTAATTGCTTCAATCAGATAAGGGCCTTTTAGGCCCACGGCCTCGCGTAGAGCTGCGTCGAATTCCTCAGCGGTGGAGACGGTTAGTGCCGGGACTCCCATGCCGGTTGCCAGCGTCGCCCAGGCGATATCGGGTTCGGACAGGTTAAACATGCTAGCTGCCGTCGTTCCCGGCGTGCCCAGTTGCATCCGCATCCATTCGACGTTGAGGATTGTGTAGGCCCGGTTGGCAAGCACCACGACGACCACATCGGTTTGTTCCCGGGCCATGCTCCACAAAGCTTGGAGCGTGTACATTCCCGCGCCATCACCCGTCAGTGCGATAACGCGGCGATCGGGAGCGGCGATCGCGGCACCCAGCGCGAGCGGCAGGCCTTGGCCGATGGCGCCTCCCGTCAGCATCAACCAGTCATGCGATGCCGCATTTGCCGTCGAAGGATAGAGCACGAGGCCCGCCGAGACCGAGTCATCGGAAACGATCGCATTGTCGGGCATCCATCGCGCAAGACTGGCTCCGATCGTCATCACCGAGAGAGCGCCTTGAGGTGCAGGAGGAGTCTGTCGTTCGGCTGCACCGTCAGGCGCATCAGGCGTCTCTATTGCATCTGCCAGTTGCCGCAGTACGTCGACAGAGCATTGACCTGGTTCGGTTAACACTCGCATTTCACAATTGAGCGGCAGAATATGGCTCGGCTTGTCAGGATAGGCGAAGAACGCGACGGGCGCTGCCGCACCTACAAGCACCATCAGGTCGATATCGGCCGTCTGCGCCGCCGCCATTTCAGCGTGATAAGCCAGCCGTTCAACAGGATAATGCGACGCGCCCCTCGCGAGGAGGGGAACGAATGTCGCGCACATGATCCGTACGCCAGCCGCAGCAATTCGACCCGCCTGAAAAACGCCGGCAGCGGAACAGGCATCCCCGGACATAAATAGGCAGGGCCTTGCATGGTCGCGCAGAGCTGATGCGATTGCTGCTATGTCGACCGGCTCGGCTTGAGGGACTTCCACCGGCTTGATCGGATCATCTGGGTTCACCGACATCCAAGCGCAGTCGGCGGGTAGGATCAGCGTTGCGGGACCACGGTGACTCCGCGTGGCGGCGCTAGTTACACGCACGGCAGCATTTGCTGCATCGCTGGCGGAGGCAACCTCACCTGCCCATGAAGAGCAGGCGCGTGCGACGCTATTGATATCTGAGGTCAGCGGCGCATCAAGCGCCCGGTGATAGCGGGCGTGATCGCCGACAATATTTATGATGGGCGTGTGTGCCCGCTTTGCATTGTGCAGATTGGCCGCCGCATTGGTCAGGCCCGACCCGAGATGCAACAGGGTCATCGCCGGCTTGTCGGCAATCCTTCCATATCCATCGGCGGCACCGCTAACCACGCCTTCAAAAAGGCATAGCACCGACCGTATTGCTGGCACGCCGTCGAGAGCGGCCACCAGATGCATTTCGCTGGTTCCCGGGTTGGCGAAACAAACTCGAACACCATGATCGGCCAATGATTGCACGAGGGCGCGCGCACCGGTGATCTCGATGCCGTCCATCAGACTATATTTTTTGGGCAGATCTGGTTATCTTCGCGAGCAACCACAGACCTCCCGCCACCAGCTACAATCTTCATATCGGCGACCCGGCTCCGAAAAAATAGAGCCTCGTTCATGGCTGCCTTGAGGAGCCATTTCAAGCTGAATTCGATATTATATTCAATTTTGAACTGGCTATGCGTAGTTTGATTGAATCGCGAGCGCCCGCGCGGTCAGTGTCCAATCGACCCGCGGCTCAATATCAAGGCGAAGCGCCTTCCCGTCCGATTACGCCCGGGGAATGCGATTCCCGATAACGGAGACCGGCGAGAGTGCGATGTGGATGATTGGCGCTCCGGTGTGTTCAAACCATATTTCTATGAGCCAAGTCGTTGGGGGCCAGAAACGTTCGGCAGCGATGACTGCAAAAACCTTGGCAAGGCGATATCCTATCACTTACAACCATCGACTATGGTCAACAGTAGGAACAGTTCAAAACAATCGCCGGCGCGCGCGGCGACGGCATCGCCAAATCGCAAAGGCCGAAAAAATGCGGTCCGGTCGTCTCCTTCTGCACCAACGACAAAACGCGGGATTGCTACCCGCAAGCGCTTAAAGGAAGCGGCGATTCTGGTGCTCGAGCGTCACGGCTATCGGAATATGCGTCTGCAAGATGTAGCTGACGAGGCTGGTATGAACTTTAGCCTTTTCTACCATTACTTCGCCAGCAAAACAGAACTGACGCATGAAATTTTAGAAGAGTTTGTGGAGAGCTTTAATGCCGTCGGGAATCGCGGCGTCTCGCAGCGAGATCCATTTTCGGCGATCTACGAAGCAAATGTCACCGTTGCTAATTTCTACGCTAACTCCCCTGGGCTTATGCGCTGTCTCGTGCATTTTGATGAAGAGGAAAGAAAATTCTCAGATATTTTCCGAGCGGTGTCGCTAGATTGGCACCAAAAAATTGCCAAAGGCATGCACAAGCGATTTCCTGAGATACCGGCTGACGAGCCGACATTGCTGATGGTTGCTTATGCGCTCGGAGGCATGGTGGACAATTTTCTGTTCGAACGGTTTGTTGATCGAAACCCGGTGCTGGTCGAAGCTTTCCCCAATCCATCCGATGCGGCACACTTTCTATCGATCATGTGGTACCGCGCAGTTTATCTGACGAATCCAACCATCGACCAGCTTGACGATTTATCGAATTTGAAATTCCTGACACTTGCACGGAAGAGTTGAGCGTCATCTCGGGTCAATGTTCAAGATCCCGCACCAGGGCATGCAGCATGTAATCCGAGTGGCCGCTCATAACGCGTGCGAGAGCGCGCGCCCTGCGTGACGAATACATCACCATGATCGAGACGCTGTGCGAGGGGCTGGACAAGGCTGGCCTCGACCATGGCAAGGCGCTCGCAAGTCTGCCGGACATAGTGCGCGGCTATGGACCAGTGAGGCAGCTGGAAATCGCCGAATATCGCGAAGCACGCTGCGCCGGGAACCCTAACGCGGTGCAGCACTCCCCTACCGATCAATCTTACACCGCGCAAAACAGCCCCAAAAATCGTACAACTTGAATTGGACTTCAAGTTCACATACTGGGCGTTTCACGGTAGCGAACGGTCAAGTTCCGCCGCAGGGGAGAGAACGAATGAACAGAAAAACCTTTATGGCTGCCTTGGCCGTAAGCAGCATTCTTGCAAAACCTGCGTTCGCTCAGAAGACTGGTTCCAGCGTGTTGGACGAAATCGTCGTCACCGCTCAAAAGAAGTCTGAAAACCTGCAGAACGTGCCTATCGCGATCACGGCCATCACGGGCGATCAGCTGTCGTCCAAGGGCATTCGCAGCTTGGACGAGGCCGCCTCGCGTGTTCCCAATTTGAGTTTTCGCAACACCGCAGATATCAAGCTGTCACCAATTTCGCTCCGTGGCGTTTTCGCGTTGACTGGCTCCGCCGGCCAAGACCCCTCTGTCGCGACTTACGTCGATGAGGTGTTCTTAGGAGCGGGGGCTGGTGCCAACATCTCTTATTTCGATCTTGAAGCAGTCGAGGTTTTGCGTGGACCCCAAGGCACACTATTCGGGCGCAACGCCATAGGTGGCGTCATCAACATAAGGACCCGCAGGCCGACCTTCACCACCGAGGGGTACGCCGAAGCGGAGTTCGGCAATTTTAATCATCTCCGGGTTGCAGGCGCACTTGGCGGCGCACTAATTGATGATGTGCTCGCCGCGCGCGTGTCTGGTTCAATGACACGCAGGGCTGGCTTTACCGAAATCGTGCCACTTGGTACGCGCAGTGACGATGACAACAACTGGAATCTTCGAGGGCAGCTGCTGTTCAAGCCATCCGAAGGCATGGAATGGCTATTAAGCGGTGAATACAGGGAAGTGCAACAATCAGGCAAAGCATTTGAGACCCTCGTCGATGCCACAGGCATAAATCCAGGCAACACGGATCCAAATGATCGTCGAATCTTTGCCGACTCAAAAAATCGAGAGGAATTCGATGGCTATCGAATTTCATTACGTGGAAAAATCGCTGTCGGCGATGCAAGCCTGACAAGCATCACTGGTTATCGGAAGCATAATTACTTTAGTCGATCGGACACAGATGGCACGCCCCTAAAGTTCGTATATGACGGCGACCCGGAGAGTGTCACCGCCTTCAGCCAAGAAATACGCCTTGCCGGTGGCACCGAACTGTCAAAGTTCAGTTGGTTGATTGGCGGGTTCTATTATAATCAGAAGTCGAGTAATCTGAGCTTCGTCGAGTTTGGAAAAGACCTGACTGGATCTAACGTTCCGATCGTAGGCGGGTCTAATGGAACGGTCAAAGTAAGCAGCTATGCGGCCTTCGGGTCTGTAACTGTGCGCCCAAATGAAAAATTGGTGGTTACCTTTGGCGGTCGCTTTACAAAAGAACGCAAGTCGATTGTCTATTCTCAGGCTGATCCTCTTGGATTTTTGGGAGGGACCTTCAATATAACTGGTTTGAAAGAGTATGAGGATTTTTCTCCGAGTGTGAATATATCGTTGAAAGCAAGTAGCCACGTGCTACTTTACGCATCAGCAGCGAAAGGATTCAAAAGTGGCGGCTTCAATGACGCCTTAGGCGACGCGACAGGTATTGGTTTTGATCCAGAAAAAGTAAATAGCGCTGAAGTCGGTTTGAAGTCGGAGCTCCTGGATCGGAGATTGCGGCTAAACCTTGCTGCGTTCTACTTGAAGTGGGACGACATACTGATTTCGGCGGATAATCCGGCTACTCCGATATTCGACCCGACGCTTCGTAACGCAGGCAGGGCGCGCTCATATGGACTTGAAGCTGAAGGGATCTACAAAGCAAGCGAACGGCTTTCAATCACCGCCAGCATGGCGTTGCTTGATGCGCGTTTTCTGGGGAGCTTGAAGGACCGCCAGGCACCGGGCTTTACGCTCGATCGTGCGCTTGACGCCCCCAGATTTACCGCGAGCGGATCATTCACGTATCGCGTGCCTGTGCGCGACGATCTGACAATTACCTTCAGCCCCGAGGTTCTTTATCGTGGCTCATCATTCCTCGGTTTAAACAACGCCTTAGCAGTGAAGGATAGTGCTGGTATATTGCGCTCCGGCTTAAACCGCCAACCTGGCCTTGCGGTTATCAACGCAACCCTTTCAATCGATGGCGGCGACGGCAGCCGTTGGACAGCAGGAATATGGACAAAGAACTTCACGAATATCCTCTATAAAACCCGTATTTTCGACCAAAGCGGCGGTCCAATCGGACAAGTCTTCCAGTCGCTAGGGCCACCACGTACGGTCGGCATATTCTTCAAGCGTCGCTACTAGATCCACACTTTTCTGGACCAAAGCATGGCGGTACGCATCGCTGTTAACCGACTAGGCTCGTGCGGCAAGTGGTCGCGCCGTTGCTGCCGAACAGGCTGGGGAGCACGCCGCGTGCCGACGACCGACAGGCGTTTACCGGCATCTCCGGGTGCGCTGGGGCGTGACCTAGACCCGGCACCGCGACGACTTGGCGGCCGGTCGCCTTCATCAAACGCTCCGACAAGTCACCAGAATGCTGAATAGCCGATTCTGCTGCCCAGGTGTGCTGCGCCAATCCCGGCATAAGCGAAATGCATCTCGTAGCCGCACTCGACGGAATGCCTGCAACAGGGTCGATCCTCTGCCTGTTCGAAGGTGCCGTAAGCGGCGCCGCAAACGGACAGCCAACGAGGTTGCCGATCTGCCAGTCGAATCACGCAAACCGTGAAAGCGCAGCGGACCCACGAATGGCGGGAACGTATCGAAACCGCGCTGGCGATCAAAAGCCGAAACTGCGTCGAAGCCGCCACAGCCCCAGCGATGCGCGCGAGGGCAAATAACGTCAAAAAAATTCTAATTATAAAATAATACAAGGATGAAGGAAATGCAGAACGAAAAACCAAAGCGCCGCATTGTTCGTACCGCCCTTAAATACACAGGTTTTCTGCTTTTTGCAGGTGCTGGCGTGCTCGCGGGCTCGGCCATGCTGACCAAACTACCCAGCGAACAATTTCTGGCGGGGAACATCAAACGCAACAGCGCAGTGTATGTCACGATGACCGACGGCACGAAGATCGCTGTTGATGTCTGGCTTCCGCCACAAATGAAAGCTGGCGAAAAAATGCCCGTGATCGCCATTACGACACGCTATTGGCGGACGATGAACGCGGGTTGGTTGCTGCGCGCCCTCTACGGCCTTGGGATTGGTAAGAAAGCTGTAATTAATCCCCTTGTGGAATTCATGAACAGACGCGGTTTTGTGGTTTTGAGAGTGGACGCGCGTGGCTCCGGCGCATCAGGCGGTAAGCGGCTTACCGAGTGGGCGCCCGATGAGGTGAAAGACTTTGGAGAAGTGGCAAAGTGGGCGTCGGTTCAACCCTGGTCGAACGGCAGTGTCGGTGCCACGGGCTGGTCATATGACGGCAATACTGCCGAATTTTATGCGTCGGTTGGGGCACCGTCAATCAAGGCAGTCGCCCCGCTCTATGACGACTTCGACCCACAGCTTCACAACTCCAATCCCGGTGGCACCTTCAACACTGGATTTATTACGATTTGGGGTAAGGCGACGGCCGGACTGGACCGCAATGACATATGCCCCCTTTTCGAAACCTCAGGCTTTATGTGCACCGTCACCAAATGGATGATATCCGGCGTCAAGCCCGTCGATGCCGACCGGTCGGGCGTGCAACTCTCTGAAATTCTCCGCGTGCGCAAAAACAATAATGTCTTGAATGGCCTTGATGGGGTGGAATATCGCGACGACGCAATCAAAGATGGCGCCGGTGTTCTCCTTGCCGATGTCAGTCCATTTTCAAAAAAACAGGCGGCCGAAAAGTATCAAGTGCCAATGATGGTGTGGTCTAGCTGGATGGACGCTGCGACGACCGACGGGACGTTAAGCCGCTATCTTACTTTGAACACCCCGCAGGTCGTCCACATCGGTGCCTATACACATGGCGGAGGCCAAGACGCCGACCCCACAATGCCCGTGGAAACTCCGGCTGCACCCGCCCGAGAAAAGCAATGGGCGGTTATCGCGGACTTCTTCGACACCTATCTACGCGGCATCAAACCCGCTGCACCCAAGCGTGTAATCAATTACTTCACAATGGGCGCACGGACATGGAAACAAACAGCAGTTTGGCCTCCCGTTGGCACCACCAACCAAATGCTTTATTTCGGTGGCAAATCCAGCTTAACATCTTCGCCAGTCGGTACGGCGTCGGATCGCTATGCTGTCGATTTCTCCGCCGCAACAGGAAAGCTAACGCGTTGGGCTACTCAAATGGGTGGTACCGATGTGATTTATACAGACAGGCGCGAAGCAGACAAAAAGCTACTAAGTTACACCAGCATTCCATATCCTGCTGCAACAACGATAACAGGCACTCCTGTCGTTACGGTTCATCTTTCAACCACCGCAAGCGACGGCATCGTCATCGCGTATCTGGAAGATGTCGCACCGGATGGCCAGGTGACTTACATCACTGAAGGGGTCTTGCGCCTGACGAACCGCAAGGAATCGAACGCGAATCTGCCGTATGTCGCGTTGGGCGTAAATCGCAGCTTCCGCCGGTCCGACGCCTTGCCAGTGGTTCCCGGCGAAGTGATGCAAGTCCGCATACCGCTTTATGCCACGTCGATACAGATCAAGGCCGGACATCGCCTTCGCATAGCGCTTGCGGGGGCCGCAGATGGCCAATTCGATCGGACACCGAAGTCAGGTGCGGCATCGTGGACTGTGTACCGGGACGCAGACCGGCTGTCGGGGATCGAGTTGCCCCTGGAAAGGTAGGTATGATCACGAGCTGGCCGCCTCCATAAGTGGCACGCTATGCCGCGCCAAGCAGCGCGTGCAGCATGACCCGCGGCCATACGCGACGATGCCGCTGACTGTAAGAGTGCTGCGAAAACTGCGCGCGCGCCGCTGCCAGCGACAGCTTTGCGATGAGCTACATCGACATTCGCATCATTGAGCATTTCCGTCCTCACGCGCCGGGCAAAGCCATGATAGTCGATAGGCACGCGCGATGCGCGCAGGTAATCGCTATAACGGAACTGCTGTTGTGTATTTCACTTGGGCAAGCGCGAAATGAGACGAGCCTGTGGCAACGGACGGATGCCGCAGCACGATCTGCATCAGGAAGCGATTGTAGTCTTCAACGTCGGCCACGAGAATCCGTAGGAGGTAATCCCAGTCGCCTGACATCGAATAGCATTCGATGATCTCGTCACGGGATCCAACGAAGCTCTCAAACGCCCCCGTTGCCTCAGCCGAATGGCTTTTCATCCGGACATGACAAAGCACATTGATCCCCCGCCCCAAACGCGTCGCGTCGACCAGCCGAACGTGACGGCCCAATACGCCGTTAGCCTCCAAAGCTTTTATGCGCCGCCAGCACGAAGCAGTGGACGCTCCGACCCTCCCCGCAAGTTCGGCGTGACTAATTGATGCGTCGCGTTGCAATTCGGCAAGGAGCTTGCGGTCGATCGCATCTAGCTGGCGTTGCGTCTTCATTTCACGACGTCTGCGTAAGGCCGCATTTCAAGTTTAGCGACCGCACAAGGGTCAAGCGCCTGGGCGAGCTTATCGATGGCACGCAGCGCCTGAAAGGCAATCGCCGAAAGCGTGGGATGCGCTGGCTCGCGATACGCGCCGGTATGCCGATCGTATGTCACCTGCCGGTAGTCGAGCGCCTTTAGGCTGAAACTGATGTGAACGCGATTGGCTGCTGACGATCGCGGGTAGCGATTAAGGACGATGCTCATTCATTATCTCACTGCATATGCAATTCTGGATTTCCGGTTTAGCGATTGACCTGATAAATTCCACTCGAATTAGACCATTATGTGAAACGTTATACTCATAATATTACTTAAATATGCAAAGTTTGAAATCGTTTTTCACAGATTTTCGTTACTTTGTGATCATGGCTACAGATCGCTCTCACTCCGCCCATGCCGCGTCCGACTGGACAATCCCCCAAGAGTGGGAATCATACTCCCCTGCCGAGCATGCAATGTGGGACAAGTTGTTCGCGCGGCAGGCCGCGATGCTGCCTTCGCGCGTCGTCCCGGCCTTCATGGATGGACTCGCCGTGCTTCGGTTGACGAAGCCCGGGATCCCCGATTTTGACGAGTTGAACGAGCGATTGTCGAAGGCGACGGGCTGGGAGATCGTAGCTGTCCCCGGTCTCGTGCCTGACGAAATATTCTTCGAGCACTTGGCCAATCGCCGTTTCGTCGCAGGGCGCTTCATTCGCCAGCCCGAACAACTCGATTATCTCCAAGAACCAGACATCTTTCACGACGTATTCGGCCATGTGCCACTGCTCGTTAACCCGGTGTTCGCCGATTACATGCAGGCCTATGGCGAAGGTGGACTGCGGGCCGCGGAGATCGGGATGATCCACGCACTTGCGCGGCTTTACTGGTACACGGTCGAGTTCGGGCTTATCCGTGACGGTTCCGATCTCAAGCTATACGGCGCCGGCATCGTCTCGTCTCATGGCGAGAGCCTTTTCGCCTTGGACGATCCGTCGCCGCACAGGATAGGCTTCGACCTCGAGCGGATCATGCGTACGGACTATCGCATCGACGATTTTCAGCAGAATTACTTCGTGATCGATAGTTTCGAGGACCTGCTTTGCCAGACCCGTGATGCAGACTTCGGCCCGCTTTACGAACGGCTCCGGGGTCTTCCGCCGATAAACATCGCTGAGCTCGTCGCTTCCGACACGGTCTTGCGCGCGGGGACACAGGCTCACGCCATTGCGAGGTCAGTCGCGTGAACGATTTCCTTGCCGGTTTGCAAACCTGCTTCTCGCGCCACATCTCTTTCAAGGACGCCGATTATGACCAACAATGACAACCCTCTCGGGCTTAACGGTTTCGAGTTCGTCGAATTCACCAGTCCCGATCCGGCAGCACTCGTCGACATTTTCGCGAACTTGGGCTTCACCCATATCGCGACGCACCGCTCCAAAAATGTGCGCCGTTACGCGCAGGGCGACATCAACTTCCTTCTGAACATGGACGCTGTCGGCCAGGTAGCGCATTTTCGCGAGCAGCATGGACCTTCTGCTAACGCGATGGCTTTTCGCGTGGCCGATGCAGCCAAGGCGCTCAAGCTCACTGTCGAGCGCGGCGCGGCGCCGGTCGAGGGTAAGGCAGGCCCGGCCGAACTCAACATTCCAGCAATCGAAGGCATTGGCGGAACGAATCTATACCTCGTCGATTGCCGCGGCGCGACGACCATCTACGACATCGATTTTGAACCGGTGCCGGGTGCCAGTCCCGATCAACATAGTGTCGGCTTGCATACGCTCGATCATCTCACACACAATTTGCAACGCGGGCGGATGGACTATTGGGCGAACTACTACGAGCAGATCTTTGACTTTCGCGAAATCCGATATTTCGACATTGAGGGGCAGTCCACCGGTCTATTCTCTAAAGCGATGACTGCTCCCGACGACAAGATTCGCATCCCACTCAACGAAAGCCAGGACGAGCATTCGCAGATCGAGGAATTCATCAAGGAATATAATGGCGAGGGCATCCAGCATATCGCGCTGGCGACCGATGATATTTTCGCCACGGTCGATGCGCTGCGGGCCAACGGTATCCGGTTCCAGGTCACTCCGCAGACATATTTCGACCTGATCGACAGTCGCCTGCCCGGCCACAACCACGACGTCGAGGAGATGCGAAAGCGCGACATTCTGATCGATGGCGCGCCGGAAACCGGTGGTGGGCTTCTGTTACAGATCTTCACGGAAAAAATGATTGGCCCGATCTTCTTCGAAATAATCCAGCGCAAAGGCAATGACGGCTTCGGCGAGGGCAATTTCAAGGCGTTGTTCGAAAGCATCGAGCTAGACCAAATCCGGCGCGGCGTCGTTCCGGCGCGAGATGTCGCGTGAGTGCATCATTCACGGTTTGGCGGTTTCGCCAAGTTGCCCATCACTGCCGCGACGCCGACGAAAAGTCGGCGCGCTTTCCGATGAAAAGCGACAATGCGGGGGTGTGGATGGACGACGCAGCCGCGCCTTCAATCTTTGAAGGCATCGAGTAGCGCGTGAAGGCAATCCGGTGAAGCAACTGACCCCCGTTGAACGGGCCAATGCCCTGACGCTACTGACGGAATGGTCTCACGACCCCCATCGTGATGCGTTGGTCCGGCATCTGGAATTCACCGATTTTGTGACCGCCTTCGCGTTCATGACCGCCGTTGCATCGCTGGCTGAAAAGGCGAACCATCACCCTGAATGGTCGAATGTCTACAACAAGGTCAGCATTGTGCTGACAACCCACGATGCTCGTGGGTTGTCTTCGCGAGATGTGGATCTGGCAGGAAAGATATCAGAACTGAATCTTAAAATGTCGCAGCTCTGACCCAACGGGCCTTCCTCGCAGACAATGCATACTGCACAAACCGCCTCCTAGACTAGCCGACGCTCAGCTGACTGACCAATTGTCAGCTAAACGTCGGCTGTGCTTTGCAACGCCCCTGATTGATACGGGAGAGCAGCATTACTCTGCTGCTCGACATTCAGTTTCCGAGAGCGATCCAGAATCTTACGAATGCGATCATGCTTCTGCTCGGTGAGAGGATAGCGCCTGAGCATGAATATGGCGGGTAGTAGCATTAGCGCGGGCAGGCCGCACGCGACCCACACAAGGCCATTCAGTCCGGCTGGATTTGCGCCGTCGATGGCAGAAAAATTGGCGAGGTCAAGGAGTGGCAATGCAATCGCGACGCCGAGCGCGAGTGATATTTTGAATGAAAGCGTATATATCGCCATGTAGGTTCCGCTCTGTCCTTGGACGCCCCGGACTTCGCCATAGTCAACCGTATCTGCAACCATAGATGTCGGGATTACCCAAGTCGCAGCATTACCGACAGCATTAATCATAAACGCAGCGATGATGGGCCAACGCAATCCAGTGGGCGAAAGAACCAGAATCGCAAGGAACGTCAAATTAGTGCACGTCGCTATGATCAGCACGCCATGCTTACCGATCAGGCGCGATACTCGCAACACGAGCGGAATTGCCAAGATCGAGCAGATATATTGAATGAACAGGACCATCAGGAATATGTTGGGCGTCTTGCACCAGTATGACAGCAACCAGAATTCAGTGGCATCGTAGATACATGCGCTTGTTCGTATAAAAAACATGATCGTCATGATTCGCAGGAAAGGCTTATTTCCAGCTATAGTCTGCCATATTTCTTTGAAGTCTGGTGTTACGGCCTCGTTTCTTACACCTTGGGGTGCCAACGATAATGCTAAGGCGCCTGTAATCGGAAGTAGGACAAGAATGGAAACTACGAAAATAGCCAACACATCACGAAAGGGTGGCTGACCTTCGCCAAAAATTAGATAGGGCAGGCCAACCGCGAGCATCACTCCGATCATCCCTCCGCCCTCACGGAATGCGGTGATCCGGCTGCGCTCATTATAATCGGAGGACATCTCCGCGCCCCAAGAAAGATAGGGCACTTGGACCATGGTCCAAGCAACGTAGAGAAGGATCAGCCATATCGTCAGATACATCGTTCCCGCCCCGGCAACGGGGCGACATAAAAAGTAGGTGGCAATCATCAAAAGCGGGATGCCGCACGCGATCCATATTTTGCGCGGCCCGTTGCGGTGCTTTGTTCGATCCGATAGCGCGCCAACCACTAGGTCGGAAATACCGTCCAAAATTCTCGCTATGAAAAAAATTGCTCCAATGGCCGAAAGACCCAACCCCAACTCACCTGCATAAAACGGCGGGAGGTAGACGATTGTCGGCATCATCAGCATGTAGACAGGCATGCCTAGCCCGCCATATGCCCCAAGGCGAAGCGTCGAAAGGCGACCAGACACGGGAGATGCTCGATCACTCTTCATAACATCCCACTCGCCGTTGAGGTCGATTTGGAACAAGGTATGATACAATGTTCAACAGTGGTCAAGGGTTTGGCGGCCCTAGGCTCAGGCTGATGCTAGGACCGAACTTGATGCCTCTTTCCAATTGTTGCAATCCAGTCTTTTTGCTAAGGCTAACAGTATGAAGAGCCTAGTTGCAGATCGCCAGAATGGCACCACTACGTTGTTGAAGGCGCGTCCAAAGGGCAGAGATGCCAGCACCAAGGATCGAATTTTGGACGTCGCTGAACACTTGTTCATCGACGAGGGTTTTTCTGAATCTTCAATGCGTCGGATCACAGCTAAGGCAGCTGCCAGCTTAGGCGCAGTAAACTATCATTTCGGTTCCAAGGAGGGCTTGCTCGAAGCTGTCGTGGAGCGGCAGTTTGGTCCGTTGCTCCTGGAACGGATGTCTGGGTTAAGGGCGATTGGAGCAGCGTCGCCAGCCAATGGCGCACAAATCACGCTGCAACTGTTACAATCTTGGCTCGATCCAATGCTTCGGCACCTTGCCATAAATCCGAGGCATGTGAAAATTCTATATGCTCTTGATCAAGTAATGGCTGCAGAATCAAAATCAATTTTGAGCGCGATCAGCCCCTACCAGAACTATCTCATTCAGTTTGGTAAAGCTCTTCAGCGTGCCAAGCCCGATTTGTCCTTAGAGACGGTTTGCTGGCGTTTCCATTTCTTAATCGGGTCGGTATCGCTTGCACTGTCCAACAGTGATTTCATGTTGATGGCGTCAGAAGGATTATGTGATGCGGCGGACTTAGAAACTTTCAGAAAAGAGTTTCTAGTTGCCGCCATGCTGATGTTTGGGATTTCGGAAAGCGAGATGATGCACGCAATCCGCGATGGGAGCAGGTTTCCGGATTGACCTTTTCGCCTTAAGTGATTGCAATCTGGGGTCGCCGGTGATCCCAAGGTGCAGCGCGCTCAAGTTGCCCCGCCAGTCTGAAAAGCAAGCCTTCGCCAGCGTATGAACCAATAAAGTGCATGCCGATCGGCATTCCGGTTAAACTCGCTTCGATGGGGACCGACATTGCCGGGCGCCCTGTCACATTGGCAATCATGCAGAACGGATTCATGGTGCGCATCACTTCCCAAAGTTTTTCGAACATGTCCTCTCTTTTCGGATCAAGCACACCAAGTGGGAATGGCGCGCAGCCAACCGTTGGCGTCAGCATAACATCAACCTGATCACACCAACCTGACAATTGTCGACCAACGCCGTGCATAAACTCGCGAGCATCCACAAAGCCAACGCCGTCAACCGATGAAGCCTCTTTCAAGATTTCCCATGTCATTTGTTCCACATCGTCTCGGACAAGTGATCGACCGATTTCTCGCTCTACGGCACGTAATGATGACGCTATGTATGAACTCCCAACGACACGAAACGCATCATCGAAAGCCTTCTTATCAAATGGTGGCCTGCCCATGACGACAATCTCGTGACCAAGCGACTCCAGCAACATCGCCGTCCGCTTTGTTGCCTCAACAATTTCTGCGTCAAGCGCTTCACCGCTCGGTGCGGTCACTGACACGCCAATGCGCAGTCTTCCTGGTTCCCTATCGACTTCCGACAAAAAGCTGGCCTCTGGATATGCCGGAAAATACGGGTCGCCCGTCGCGGGGCCTGCGCTCGCATCAAGCAGCGCGGCACTGTCGCGCACGCTTCGCGTGATTGCATGTTCGTTGGTCATACCCCCCCATGCTTCGCCATGCAGTGGTCCCGAGGATATGCGCGCGCGCGTAGGCTTCAGTCCGAAAGCACCGCAAAACGACGCCGGAATACGAATCGAGCCGCCTGCATCGGTCCCATGCGCTATTGGCACCATGCGCGCGGCAACCGCAACGGCGGACCCACCGCTTGAACCGCCAGCGGTCAGTTCGGTATTCCAAGGGTTTCGGGCAGGGCCGTGCGTCACCGATTCAGTCGAAACGCTAATACCCAACTCGGGCAGGTTGGCCTTGCCGATAATTAGCAGCCCAGCAGTCTTATATCGGGTCACAACGTGCGCGTCCTGCGCCGCGGGACGATGATCAAATAATTTGCAGCCATTACCAGTCACAACGCCTGCATAGTCTGCCCGTTCATCCTTCAATAGCATTGGGACGCCTGCCAAGGGCGAGTCCGGCAAAGGTCTGCGTGCCTGTTCTGAGGCTAGGTCAAACATCTGATTGACGACGGCGTTGAGCGACGGGTTCAATGTCTCGATCTTTGCAATTGCGGCTTCAATAACCTCCAGTCGGCTGACCTCGCCATTTCGCAATAACTGGTTGATCCCAATACCGTCGCGATTCTCATATTCCTTAAAAACCGACATCCGTCATTCCCTCTGCACTGCATTTCGGATATCTCTTAGAACACCGTTTCAAACGATGAAATATTTTTCTTGAAACAGTTACGCGTTACCGCGTAGAACGTTGTATCAAACGATGCAGAGATGTCGCTTAGGGAGCTCGGGATTTATTTATGCAAATCGGCTTTGCAGAAGCTCTGGATGGCTCTGGCCGTGCTCTTGTGGTCGGGATCGATAGCCATGGGCGCGTTCTTTCCGCTTTGCAGGACAAAGCCATATTGGACCTGCTGATTTATGCAGTCGAAGTTCAAAAGTCCTGCGGCAGGTTCACGGGGAAATTCGGCCAATCTGTGGAAATCATCGCCCCGTCCGGATCGATTTGTCGTCGGCTCGTCGGGCTTTGTGTTGGTAGATTGGACGAGATCGATCAAGGGCTTCTGGAAAGGTTTGGTGGTGCTGCTGCTGCTCGGCTTGGGCAACTAGGAGAGACCGAGGCCGTTATCGACGCCTCGGGGCTTATCAACGGCGATATCCCACATTCAGCGGCACATGTGGCCTTTGGCGCTGCTCTCAGGAATTACAAATATACCTTTGCGCGATCGCGGAAACCTGAGCCCTCCGAAGCTGTAAAGCTCACAAAGCTCACAATGATCACGCAGCAAAAGGCCGACGTGGAAGCTCTGTATTCCGCGATTTCTGGCCAGATCAAATCGATCCACCATGCGCGCGACCTCATAAACACTCCACCCAATGTCCTCTATCCCGCTTCCTTTGTTGATCTAGCGCAGTCGTTGGTAAGTCTCGGTATCACAGTCGACGCGCTGGAACCCGAACAGCTGCAAGCGCTCGGCATGAATGCTCTGCTGGCAGTAGGGCGAGGTAGCGCCTTTCAACCGCGATTGCTCGCGCTTCGTTGGAACGGAGCCAAGGATCCAGACGAAAAGCCCATCGTCTTTGTCGGCAAAGGCATCACATTCGATACCGGCGGTATTAATCTCAAAACCCCTGAATGGATGAAGGGTATGAAGGGCGACATGGCGGGCGGAGCGGCCGCACTTGCAGCGATAATGTCCTCAGCCGAAGCAAAATTGCCCATCAATATTGCAGCCGTCATACCCCTGGCCGAAAATGCCATTTCAGGCAGTGCCTATCGTCCATCCGACGTCATCGTAACGGCTTGCGGTGTGTCGATCGAGGTCATGCACACCGACGCTGAAGGCCGCCTCGCACTGATCGACGCCATTTGGTACGCACGCGAGAAAATGGGTGCGGGCACGATCGTTGGCATCGGAACCATAACGGGTTCAGGCATATTCGGCTTGGGTCGTCACTATGCCGGACTCTATTCAAGCGACGATGACCTCGCGCAGCGGTTGACACTCGCAGGCAGTGAAGCAGCCGAGTCCTTGTGGCGTCTGCCGGTCAGCGAAAAATATGACGAGGATTTGCTGTCGGGAACGGCTGACTACCTTCAAATGGCACCATTCGAACTCGGTGCAGACGGCACCTATGTGATGCGCCTTCTACGTCACGCCGCTGCAGACGTGCCATGGGCGCAAATCGAGATGGCCGGGCTTGAATTTGCCCATCAGGACACGTTCATTTGCCCCAAGGGGGCCACCGGCTTTGGGTCAAGGCTCCTTGGGCAATTCGCAAAAGATTGCGCCCACTCATTAAGCCATAAGGAAGAATAGAATGGTCGCATTCACACGATCACGTCCGTATCATTCCAAGGGCCTCAAGGCTTTTGCCTTGGTATCGATTGCCGTGTTGACGACCAATATCGCTCCTGTTTTTGCCAAAGACGATAGCACCGCTTTTGTCGGTGTTAATGTTGTGACGATGACGGATGATCAGCCCCTAATCAATCAAACTGTCATCGTGAAGAATCGTCATATTCAATCTATAGGGCCTCGTAATACTATAAAGGTTCCCACCTCAGCGAAGAGCATAATGGCCGATGGCAATTGGTTAATGCCAGGTCTTATCGATACCCACGTCCATCTACTCAACATTCGTAAAAACCTTGATCTGTTTATCGCTAATGGAGTGACTTCTGTCCGGACGCTCGACGGACGAAAAGTATATTTGCGTTGGACCGATGACATCGTCAAGGGAAGGCGACTGGGTCCCGATCTTTTAACGACCGGTCCAATACTCGATTCCGTGGTGCTCGAGGACGGCAAGAAATATCAGGTGGACACCGCCGAACAAGCCCGTGCCGAAGTGAGGCGGCAATGGGTGGAGGGTTTTCGGTCAATTAAGCCTTACACAGGACTTACTGCAGCTGCGTATCAAGCCGCTATTGCCGAGGCTCAAAAACTTGGAATGTATGTGACAGGCCATGTGCCTGACAGCGTCGGGCTCGAGGGAGTGATCGCAGCCGGTCAAAAAGAGATAGCGCATACCGAAGGGCTCCGAAGCGCTTTCATAGCAAACTACGATCCCCAAAAGATGTTCGCGCTCTATTCGTTGGATCGCGCTCGAATCCAGCCAGTCGCTGACCTACTTAAGAAGAGTGACGTCGCAGTCGTCACAAGCCTGTCAACTCTGCAGCTCCTTTACGACGACACCTCCGACATTGACGCGGTGCTTAATCGACCCGAGATCGCTTACCAGCCCGACTATGCAACCGCGATGATGAAAGCGCCAGATTATCCGTATGCCAACCGGTTGCCGGCTCATTATCTAGCCGATGTCGTTTTGCCGTTCTACAAATCCACGATTAGAGCGCTTGAAGATGCCAAAGTTCCCCTTCTGATGGGAACAGATTCTGGTGGTATTCCATCGCTTGTCCCCGACTGGGGAACTCATAATGAACTCGAACTTCTCGTTGGTGCAGGGCTTTCACCCTATGAAGCCCTGAAGACAGCGACCGTAACGCCTTCTCAGATTATTCCGGGGCTTAGTGATCGTGGCATCGTCCGCGTTGGCGCACGTGCCGACCTGATCCTGTTGGTTGCCGACCCTCTTACCAAAGTTCAGAACACCCGGTCCATCATCGGCGTGATGGCCAATGGCCAATGGATCGATGGCCCAACGCGCGAGGCGATGATTGCCGCCGCCAAGGCGGCCATCGCCAAGGCGCAGCCCGAATGAAGCAATCTACGCCAGACGTCCGGTATGCTGGATTGGAGACCATAAAGGAAAAAGCAATGGTAGACGGTTTTAAGAAGACGCTGTTGGCTACAGGATGTCTCATCTGCTCTAGTTATTCGACAATGGCCTTCGGTCAAACGACTGCGCCCCAAGCCAAGTCCGAAAATCCTGCTGCCGTTGATACCTCGGACATCGTCGTAACAGCAACAAAACGCAGCACAAACCTACAGGACACGCCCATCTCGATCTCGGCATATGGATCGGACTACCTCGCGCGCAACAACGTCCGTGACTTTGCTCAAATCGCCAACTCAATTCCGAACTTGCGCGCACCGGACGGATTAAACGGCATCGCCAACGTGTCGATTCGAGGTATCTCAAGTCCGTCACGCGGCGGTGCTGGTGTCGAGCAACCCGTCGGTACATATCTGGATCAAGTGTTTGCGGGCAATTCAGTGCTTGGATCGCAAATCTTCGACATTCAGCAGATTGAAGTCGTCCGTGGTCCTCAAGGCACCCTTTTTGGCCGCAACACCGCGGCTGGGGCGATCAGTTTCACCTCCGCACGCCCCTCGTCCGATTTGGAGGGCTATGTCGACGTCGAAGTCGGCAACTACGCGCTGCGCTCGATCAAGGGCGCCGTTTCAATTCCAGTTATCGACGATAAACTGGCGATCCGCGTCGCTGGCACGCATCTGGAACGCGACGGCTATATCCGTCGCCTGTCCGGTGGAACGCTTGGGATACAGAACAGCGATGCCGTGCGGGTTAGTGTCGTCGCGAAGCCTACGGACGGTTTGAAAATTACTCTAATCGGCAGCTACGCAGATGAGACGAGCTCACAAGCACTCGCCCTATACATCAGTGGACCCCCTTCCTTCACGCTTGGCAATAACGGGCGGACGCGAGTCGGTGAAGTGAATGATTTTGGCTTCTCAAAAACAAAGGTTGCTACAATTACCGGCATCGTTGAATATCAGGCTGGGCGCTACACTATTAGCTCAATAAGCGGCTATCGTTCCCTAAAAAGCTCTGGTATCTTTGATGAAGACCAGACCGCACAGGATATATTCACATCTCGCACCGGGCAACTGGATGCTCCCGACAGGAGTGAGCAGTTCTCACAAGAGCTTCGGCTAACATCACCGACAGGCGGATTATTCGACTTTACGACAGGTTTATACTATTATTCGCTCAAGGAGCGAGCTAGCACGATTGGCAGCAACGGCACCGTGCTGACCGCCATTCTTGTTGACGCAGGCGAACTGCCGGCATCGTTTGCCCGTTTTCAAACATCCGAGAAACGACGGAGCACCGTCGAATCATATGCATGGTACGGGCAAGGCAATATTCACTTGTCTGATAAATTGACGATCCTGGCTGGCTTTCGCTTGAACCGCGAACTGAAGACCTTCGGAAGTGATGCAAGCGGACTCAGGGCGTTCGACGCTACGGGTGCCGTTATAGTCGATGAGCCAAATGCTCCGTTGGTTTTCCTTAAACGGTTCAAGGACACGGTGCTAACTCCAATGGGCGGCGTGCAATACAAGATTACACCCGACATCATGGTCTATGCAACGTATTCGCAAGGATACAAAAGCGGCGGCTTTAATGCTGACGCTCCTCTAAATACGGCGATCAATCCATTTTTTGGACCGGAAAAGG
>JANOVZ010000116.1:0-35875 GCA_031417655.1 Sphingomonas sp.
TGGACGGGCCAGAAAGCGCCACCTTGAAAAAGGTCGTCATCGCTTTTCGTGCTCCCGCTGGAAATTGGCCAGCCGCGATGGAACATTCCTCCAGCGCTATATGCCCGAGCAAAGAACTTCCGAGGCTCGTTCGCATTTTCGGCGACATATAAGTCCATTATTGTCTTAGGGTCTTTGCCGATCCATTCGACGTTGTCTATTTTGAAAACATAGTCGGCTTGCCCCACCGTCACCAACCCCGTCGGCAGCGCCTTCTTCTCGGTCGCGTCACCCCATTGCACGACATAATTGTCCTGCACGCGGTTGACGCTCGTCCCGTCCCAGAAGCGCGCGGCGGCGAGCTTGCGGATATTGCCGACCCACCCTTGCGAAAACGGCGGCGGCATCAGCTGGATCACCACGCGCTTGCCGTTGGCGAGGTCCATGACAAGCAAATCCGAAGCCGGGATCGCCACCCAATCCCCCTTGGGCGCCGCCGCGACAATCTCCGATGGGGCAAGCGCCGCCTTCGGCGCAGGCGTGGCAGCCGCCGCAGCGGCCATCATGAGTAGTGTTTTCATAGGACATAACCTTGCGCATCCGTCCGCGCCTGTCTAGGCCGCGCATTCCAGCGATATGCGGAGCGGTGGCCGAGTGGTCGAAGGCGCTCGCCTGGAAAGTGAGTATGCGCCAAAAGCGTATCCAGGGTTCGAATCCCTGCCGCTCCGCCAGCCCGTCGGTGAACCTGCTCTGCTCGCACGACCGCCCGCGCTCGTCGAAAGCGGCTGGGACGATGCCGATGCTGCGCAACTGACCCTCTCGCCCGATCGTTTCCGTGCGGTCGACGGTCTGCTTATCGCGCTGGGACTTACTCGCGATGCGGACGCGACGCCGCAATCGCCGCTCCCCCGGCTCGCCGTCCACCGATTGAGGCGCGCCGCCGCTGACATTCTTCGGCAACGTGTGTCGAGGATGAGTGGCGTTACGCATGGGCGATGGTCTTCATGCGTCGCATTTGTGTGCGTGCCGATTTTCCAGCACCTAACGCCGACGATCAAATCTTGAGGTACCGAAAATACCAGACTTCGTGCCCCAATCGCCGGGCCTTGCGTTCGTAACGCGTTTCGGGCCAATCGGCGGGGCGAGTCAGGAAGTCTGCTGATGTCGAGACTTGCCAGTCGAAATCACGGCGCATGTTCATGATCATCATCGCATGTGCGACATAGACCGGGTGATCAGTACCAAAGCGGAACTCGCCGCCGGGTTTGAGTTTGGCCGCGACTCTGTCGAGTGGCCCCGCGTTCATGAAGCGCCGCTTGGCATGGCGCGCCTTGGGCCACGGGTCCGGATGAAGGAGATAAACACGGTCCAATGATTCACCGGGCAGACGGTTTAGAACATCGAGGGCATCACCCATGTGAATGCGGATGTTTTTCAACGCGCCTTCTTGCACATGCCCCAGCGCGCCGACCACTCCGTTAAGGAACGGTTCGCAACCAATGAAGCCCGTATCAGGCCGCATTGCCGCCTGACCCGCCAGATGCTCACCGCCGCCAAAGCCGACTTCGAGTTCGAGCGGAGAAGGTTTGCCGAACAGCGTCGTCGCATCGAGGGGTCCGTCGGGCACGGCCAACTGGGGCAACAACGCCTCGACCAGTGCTGCCTGCCCCTCGCGCAGCTTATGCCCCGCGCGCCGCCCGTACAGGCGACCAATGGTGACCGGATCACTCATGCAAGCTTAGCGACAGGGCTTGCCGAGATATTCGCGGCGATGAGGGGCGTAGGTGCGGCCGTTCCAGCGCAACACCGGAAAGCACAGGCCTTGTCCGCCAATCGAAATGTCGGGCCAGTTGCCGACGCCGCGCCGTTGGTCGAGGACTTCAGCAACGCCGACGCTGTTCAACATTTTCTTCCACTTGCCACCGGGTTGCGCCGCAAGCAGCACGAACGACGTCCCTGCGCCGCCATAGCAGCGCGCGCTATCGTCTGCCACAATCACGTCCTTGCGGCCATCGCCATTAAGGTCACGCATAAGGTCGATGCGCATCGTCGCACGCGGATCTTTTCGACACATTGTCCACGCCGTGCCGCGACGCGCTCCACCCGCCGCCGCAAACATCGCGTCGGTTTCGGCAGTCGTCGGTGCGGCCATCATTGTTCCGGCGAGGAGCAGGATGAACGTCATTGCGTTATCCTGCCTTTACCCAAACGCGCCAAAAATCCTGCGGTAAGTTCCCTAAGTTCCCGGGGTTCAGGCATCACGAGTGAACTTAAGGCAATGCCCTGGAAAGCGTCGCGGACGGACAATATGGACGGGAACATCGACATTCTGCAACGCTATCACAGGGCGCACACGTAGGACAGGGCGGTTACATAACCCGAGCTGAGCTGTGCGCCGGGCTTGACCCGAAGCCGTGCGGTCAGTTTGCACCAATTCTTGCAAGGCTCCGGATCAAGTCCGGAGCACAGTGTTTCGCGTCGCTTAAACCAAAGCCGCCTTCAAATCCGCGACCAGATCGGTCTTTTCCCATGGGAAGAAATCGCCCTCGGCCTTTTGCCCGAAATGGCCATAAGCGGCGGTCTTGCGATAGATTGGTTTGTTGAGGCCGAGGTGCGTGCGGATGCCGCGCGGGGTCAGGCCGCCGAGCTTAGCAATGCTCATGATCGCCGCTTCGATGCGGTCGTCGCCCACCGTGCCCGTATCATGCGTGTCGACGTAAAGCGACAGCGGCTTTGACACGCCAATGGCATAGGCCAACTGGATCGTGCAGCGCGTGGCGAGACCCGCCGCGACGATATTCTTGGCCAGATAGCGGGTGATATAGGCCGCCGAGCGGTCCACTTTCGTAGGGTCTTTCCCGCTGAACGCACCGCCGCCATGCGGGGCCGCACCGCCGTAGGTATCAACAATGATTTTGCGACCGGTCAGGCCCGCGTCACCATCGGGCCCGCCAATTTCGAAGCTGCCCGTCGGGTTGATGTGATATTCGGTCTCAGTGAGCAAGTTTGCGGGCAGAATGTCGGCCACGACTTTCTTCACATACGCATGAAGTTCGGCTTCGTTCGCACCTTCGTCATAACCTTTGCCGTGCTGTGTTGAGACCACGATGGCCGTGGCGGCGACAGGAACGCTGCCTTCGTAGCGCAGCGTCACTTGGCTCTTGGCATCAGGCTCAAGAAACGGGGCCGCGCCCGAGTGACGGTCTTCGGCCATCTGCTTCAGGATTTTGTGGCTGTAATACAGCGTGGCCGGCATCAGGTCGGGTGTTTCGTCGGTCGCATAGCCGAACATGATCCCCTGATCGCCCGCGCCTTCATCCTTGTTGCCGCTTGCATCCACGCCCTGGGCAATGTGCGCCGACTGGCCGTGAAGGTTGTTCATGAACGTCAGCGTATTCCAGTGAAAACCGTCCTGTTCATAACCGATTTCCTTGACGGTGCGGCGGACGGTCGCTTCGATTTCTTCCTTGGCTCCGGCTGCCCATTCGCCGTTTTCGTAAACGCCCTTGCAACGGATTTCACCGGCGAGCACCACAAGCTGCGTCGTCGTCAGCGTTTCGCAGGCAATACGCGCTTCGGGATCTTTCGACAGGAAGAGGTCGACAATGGCGTCCGAAATCTGGTCCGAAACCTTGTCCGGATGACCTTCCGAAACGCTTTCGGATGTAAAGAGATAATTGGCACGCATGGGCGACTCCTGTCGAGAGATATAAAGAATGCTTTATGTGTGGCTTGCGCCCTTAGCGATGCCGACGGCGAAGGGCAACGGCAAAGCCGATCAGGGTTAAGGCAAAGCCGAGCGGCAGGGTGTTGCCGAAGCGGGCGAAAAGCGTGGGCGGGGCGGCGGCGGGAAGTTTGGTCTGGATAAACCCAGCCTTGTTCATGGGCAACGCGACGAGGACAGTCCCGTTTGAATCAATGACGGCGGAAATCCCGGTGGGGGTCGAGCGGATAACGGGGAGCCCTTCCTCGATGGCCCGAAGACGGGCTTGCGCCAGATGTTCGGGCGGGCCCCAGCTGCCGAACCACGCATCGTTCGACGGATTGAACAGGAAATCGGGTCGGTTTTTCGGGTCGGCGACTTGCCCTGAAAAGATGATCTCGTAACAGATCTGGACGCCGATCCTACCAAAGCCGGGCAGCGTAAGGCTCTGCGGTCCCGGTCCCGGCTTGAAATCAATGTCACCCGGCACAAGTCGCGACAGGCCGACAGCCGACAGCAGCGGCCGCATCGGCAGATACTCGCCATAAGGCACCAGATGCGCCTTGTCATAGCGTGCGCGCACCGCGCCGGTGGCATCAAGCACGAAGGCACTGTTCGTCGCGGCTACCCCGATTTCCTCGATCCCCGCCCCGGTGCGCCGCCGCGCATATTCGACGCGCGTACCGCCAGTCACCAACACGTCACGCGGGCCGAGCAGCGACGCAAGATCAGCGCGCAGCCGATCATCATAAGCAATCTCATAAGCATCGTTGAGCGCCGCCTCGGGCCAGAATAGCAAGCGCGGTTCGCCGCGTGGTGGGCCGCTCAACTGCGCCAGTTTCTCAAGACCTGCGCGCGCGACCGCCAAATCTCGGCCCTCATTGAGGCCGATGTTTGGCTGAATCACGCGCACCAACGTGCCGCTCCGTCCCGGATTCTCTGCCAGAGATGTCGTCAGCCAGCCAGCCAGCAGCACACTGGCCAATGCCACCGGAAAGGCAATCAACCGCCGCGCATGAACCAGCGCCCCTGCAATCAGGATAACAAATCCCGACAGCCCATAAGTGCCAACCACCTTCGCCACGCCATCGGCAGGTGTGGGCACCATGACCACTCCCAATGGATTCCACGCAAACCCTGTAAACAGGCTCGCGCGCAGATATTCGGTCACGATCCAGGCGGCGGCAAACAGCAGGATGTGGACGGGCTTGTTCGCGCGCCCCCCCACCCGTCCCCACCGCCACGCCAGCCCCGCCGCAACCGCCGGGTACACCGCAAGATAGAGCGACAGCAGCACGACGGCGACAAACCCTAGCCAAACCGGCATCGTGTCCTGATAGCGGAATGCGCCTGCAATCCAGTTCATGCCGACGACAAAATGGCCAAGCCCGAACCACCATCCCCGCGCGAGCGCCGCGCGGAGATCGGGCGCCTCGGCAACAAGCCACATCCACAGCGCGAATGCCGCAATCGTAACAGGCCACAGGTTAAGCGGCGCAAACCCTGTCGCCGAAGCCAGCCCGACAAGCAGCGCAATCATTTTGGGAAACCGTTTCACGCGCGCTGCTATTGCCTGTGCGTGTGACAGGCGCAACTGTCTGCGCTAACGAGTCCGCTATGATCCTGTTCGCGCTTGCTGCTGCCACCGCTCCCTTGCTCCCGCCCGAAATCGCCCGCGATTTGCGTTGTGTCGCCATCATTGGCGTGTCGCAAAACCCGGCACTGGCAAAGGACGGCGCGCTTTACACCGCTATCGTCGGCGCAGGCGCAATGGACGCGACGGGCCAAAGCCGTGAGGCCGTCCGTGACTTGATCTTCGCGCAAGTTCGCATCATCCGCAAAGCCAAACCTGCCGCCGTTGAATCCGCGACCTGCATCACGCAAATGCGCGCCCGGATCGCGCTGGAAGGCGTCGAACCATGAGGCCATTTCACCTCGCTTTTCCCGTCCATGACTTAAACGCGGCGAGGGATTTCTATGGCCGCGCACTCGGCTGTCCCGAAGGGCGCAGTTCGGATGAGTGGATTGATTTTAATTTATATGGCCATCAGATCGTGACGCATCTGGCGGCGTCGGCGCATGCGGTCATAACCAATCCGGTCGATGGTCACGACGTGCCCGTGCCCCATTTCGGCGTCGTGCTGACGATGGACCAGTGGCATGCGTTGGCGGCGCGGTTGCAGGCATCGGGAACGCATTTCGCCATTGCTCCCACTGTCCGGTTCAAGGGACGAGTTGGCGAGCAAGCCACGATGTTTTTTTATGACCCGAGCGGCAATGCACTCGAGTTCAAAGCGTTTGCCGATGATTCGCAACTGTTCGCCGTTTAGCCGTCGTAGTCGCCCCCCAAGTTCTGGTTGCGCGGTGGTGCGGCGGCAGTGAGGCGGAGCGCTTCGGCCGACTGGCTGAGCGAACCCATTTCGTCGACGACATCATCATCATCGATTTGAACGCGCTGCATGTTCGAAATCACCGCTTCGCGCAGTTCTTCGGGGAACACAGTCACATCAGCGATTTCGCGCAAGGCGACGACCGGATTTTTATCGCGATCCCGGTCGATGGTCAGTTCGGCACCGCCAGAAATTTGTCGCGCGCGCTGGGCAGCGAGCAGGACGAGGTCAAACCGGTTGGGAATCTTGTCGACACAATCTTCGACTGTTACGCGCGCCATGAAACGCTTCCTTCAAAATCTTGCAGCTGTTTGCGAGCGCGGCGCTTAGCAACCGTCGCTTGCAAAAGCAACATCGCCCGCGCATGTGGCTGCGGATGGCCCAAGCGTATGACGTCGACGGCAATCGTCTTTCGCTTTTGACGGACGGACCCGAGCGACTCGATGAACTCGTCGCGCTGATTGACGGGGCGCAATCCAGTCTGAAACTGCTCTATTATATCTATGCTGACGATGCTGCCGGTCGACGAATTCATAATGCTCTGCTGAGCGCAGCAGCACGCGGGGTGAATGTCGCTCTCATTGTTGATGGCTTCGGCAGCGATTCGTCGTCGCACGACGTGTTCTTCAAGCCCCTGACCACGGCTGGAATCGATGTCTGCGCATTTCATCCGCGCTGGGGGCGGCGCTATTTGTTGCGCAATCACCAGAAGATGGCGCTGGCCGATGATATTCGCGCGATTGTCGGCGGGTTCAATGTTGCTGCTGACTATTTCACCGAATCGGGCGTAACCGCGTGGCGCGATCTTGGCCTGATGGTCGAAGGCGAAGCGGCCACGCGCCTTTCGGGCTATTTCGACACGCTGCAACGTTGGACCAAACGACCAAAGGCAAAGATGCGTGAGCTGCGCAAAGCATTGCGCGACTGGAGCAATCCGGCGGGGCGGACGCGCTGGTTGCTTGGTGGCCCCGTCCGGCGACTCTCGCCCTGGGCGCAAAGCGTCCGCGACGATATGAAAACGGCGAACAGCCTGTCGATGATTGCGGCTTATTTCGCGCCCAATCCCGCGATGCTCCGGCGGCTCGACCAGATCGGGCAACGCGGCGATGCGCGGATCGTCACAGCATCGAAAACTGACAATATGGCCACCATTGGTGCCGCGCGATTTACGTATCCGGGCCTTTTGCGAAAGGGCGTTCGCATATTTGAATATGCGCCGTCTCGGCTTCACACCAAACTGATCCTGATCGACGATCTCGTTTATATCGGCAGCGCCAATTTCGATATGCGCAGCCTGTTTTTGAATCTCGAAGTTATGCTTCGCATCGACGATCCCGCTTTTGCCGGCCACGTACGCGCCTATATTGACGGTGAAATCGCCGCGTCGGTCGAGCAGTTCTTACCCGATTACACCGGCTGGCAAACATGGGGGGCCAAACTGCGTCGGGCATTGTCTTATTTTGTTGTTGCCGTGATGGATTACAACGTAGCACGCCGACTGAATTTTGGCGCGGAGTGATCAGTCTTTCCACGCCCAGAATAAATAGCAGGGCAGAATGTTCCAGGGTTCAAAACCACGGTCGATCCGGGCAAAATGGGGCGCCATAAAGTCGCGGCTTTTGCGATTGAACTGATATACGAGAAAGCCGCCGCCCTTGCGCAAAACGGCATGCGTCGCTGTCGCAATTGCTGCGCCAACGCCGTTTGGCAGCGTTGAAAAGGGCAGGCCCGACAACACATAATCGGCTTGCCTGAACCCGGCGTCGGTCACGATCTTTTGCACGTCCACTGCGGACCCGAGGACCGCCCGGAAGCGTGGATCGGTGATTGTTTCTTTCAGATAAGCAATGAAATCGGGATTTGTGTCGATCACGAGCAGTGCCGCATCGGGCGCCAGGCGCTCGAGAATCGGGCGACAGAATGTCCCCACTCCGGGACCATATTCGACAAAGAGTTTCGTATGCGCCCAATCAACAGGGCCGAGCATTTTGCGGATCAGCCGGTCTGATGACGGAATCACCGATCCGACCATCACGGGATGCTTCAGGAACCCGGTAAAGAACATGCCCCAAGGCGTGCGCGGCAAGCCCAAAGAAAAGCGCCGGCGTTTGATCGGCTTGGCCGTAGCGATGGTCATAAAATCCTTGGGGTTACTCTAACGAAAGATCGCGTTCGCAAATATGTCATCAAACTGCAAGCGATGTGCGCTGGTTCCCGCCGGTTGCCGGACAGGCGCGCTGCCGCTAACGTCAGTGCTAAGTGCCGCGATGTTATCCAGCGTCCGGTGATCGAGAGACCATAATGGCCGCCAACCCAGCACCCGAGCCGCGCGGATCGCGTGGCGCTTATCGCCGGACCTATGCCGCGCTCGACCTTGGCACCAACAACTGTCGCCTGTTGATCGCGCGTCCCGGCGCTGGGGATAGTTTTACCGTTGTCGATGCCTTTTCACGGATTGTCCGGTTGGGAGAGGGGCTGGGAGCGAGCGGTCGGATCAGCGATGCGGCGATTGAACGTGCGATTGCGGCGCTCAAAATCTGCTCGGACAAGCTTGTGCGGCGCGGCGTCCATCTCTCACGCGCCGTCGCCACCGAAGCTTGTCGCCGTGCCGAAAATGGCCCCGATTTCGTCGCGCGCGTCTACCGCGAAACTGGCATTCTTCTCGACATTATCGATCCCGGCGAAGAAGCACGACTGGCGGCTGGCGGCTGTCACCTCATGCTTGAACCCGGTGACGGTCCTGCGCTCATCTTCGACATCGGAGGCGGATCGACCGAGCTGGTGCGTGTTGAAACGCAGGGCGACGATCTTCGCATCATCGATTGGACGAGCATTCCGTGGGGCGTCGTCTCGATGTCCGAGAGCGAGCCCCATGGCGATCCCGATTTAAGCATCCGCATAGGTGCCTATGACCGAATGCGCGCGCGGGCGGCGGCGGCGATGGCCGATTTCGTCGATCACCGCCACGTCAGCAATGGTGCGCCGCTGCGCCTGCTCGGAACCAGCGGGACCGTTACGACACTGGGCAGCGTCCACCTCGGCCTGACGCGATATTCGCGCGATCTTGTCGACGGCTTGATGTTGACCGACGGGGAATGCCGCGCGATCAGCCGCCGCCTTGCCAAAATGACAATGGAAGACCGCGCGCATGTCGCCTGCATTGGTCGGGAACGCGCCGATCTCGTCGTCGCCGGTTGTGCGATCCTCGAAGCGATCCTCGACCTGTGGCCTGCCCCGCGCGTCGGCGTCGCGGACCGTGGTATCCGCGAAGGCATCTTGCGCAACTTGATGGCAAACGAGCGATGAGTAGGGGCGGTTCCGGGGGGCGCACCCGCGTCAAAACCGCGCGCGGGCGGACGACCTCGTCGAACCGCTGGCTCGAACGGCAGCTGAACGACCCTTATGTCAAGCGCGCGCATGCCGAGGGGTATCGCAGCCGCGCTGCCTATAAACTCATCGAACTTGATGCGCGCTTCAAGTTCCTGCGCGGCGTCCGTGCCGTCATCGACCTCGGCATTGCGCCGGGTGGCTGGGCGCAAGTCGTGCGCAAATTATGCCCCAAAGCGCGCATCGTTGGCATTGACTTGCTCGCGGTCGATCCGATCCCGGGTGTTGAGATTGTCCAGATGGATTTCACCGATGACGCCGCCCCCGTATGGCTGACCGGCGCACTGGGTGGCCCCGCTGACCTCGTGCTGTCCGATATGGCGGCGAACACTGTCGGCCACGCCCAGACTGATCACCTGCGAACCATGGGCCTTGTCGAACTTGCGGTCGATTTTGCGTGCCAAGTGCTCATGCCCGGCGGCACGTTCGTCGCGAAGTCGCTTGCGGGCGGGGCGGACAGCGACTTGGTCGCCGAACTCAAACGCAACTTCGCCAGCGTCAAACATGCCAAACCCCCCGCTAGTCGCAAGGGGTCATCCGAATGGTATGTCGTGGCGCAAGGGTTTAAGGGGCGGGTTGCGGATTAAAAAATTCGTCATTGCGAGCAATGCGAAGCAATCCAGAAATACGGGCGGCACTGGATTGCCGCGTCGCTTCGCTCCTCGCAATGACGGCGCTGTTTCTACAATCCCGTAATCGCCGTAAACTTTGCCTTGAACGCGGCCAGTTCGCTACCCGACAGCAGCGATTGCGACGCGAAATTCACGCTGCCCGGGCTCACTGCAATGCCGCCACGGTAAACTTCAAAATGCAGATGCGCGCCAGTCGACAATCCCGTTGACCCAACATAACCAATTACCTGCCCCTGCGAAACGCGGGCGCCCGGTGAAACCGCAATTCGGCTCATGTGCGCATAACCGCTGCCGAGGCCGCCATTGTGGCTCAACTTGACCATATTGCCATGCCCGCCATGCCAGCCAGCGAAACTAACAATGCCGTCGGTCACCGCGCGGATCGGCGTGCCATAAGCCGCGCCATAATCGGTGCCCTGATGCATCCGCGAATAGC
Organism: Sphingomonas sp.; assembly: GCA_031417655.1. GTDB lineage: Bacteria > Pseudomonadota > Alphaproteobacteria > Sphingomonadales > Sphingomonadaceae > Sphingomonas_O. The sequence continues at coordinate 10,528 of JANOVZ010000116.1, forward strand.
CAAGCAGCGGATGCATCCGCCATCCAAAGCCGCTCGTCTTGCGCGCATTGGCAACGGGCATTGTAAAGCCGGGACGCGTCTGTCCCACGCCTGACAAGTCATACCATTCGGTGCGCCCGCCAATGGTCCATTGGATCATCCTTGTCGCGCGATTGCCCTGGCTCAGGCCAACGTATAGCAATTTGCCGAAGCGGACTTCGCCGGTCGCGGCACGATCGCGTTCGACAATCATGTCGAATCGCGCGTCATTGTCAATATTGCCCATTGGCACTTTGGGGGCGAGCGCGCGAATATAGTCCTGTGCGATGTCGCTTGGCGCACCACCGGCGGTTGCGGCCATAAAGATACCGCCGCCGACCGGACCGGAAATGCGCAGCGGTGTGCTATCGATGGTGATGGCGTGACGCTGCATGAGGAGCGTCCCGTTCACCCGCGAAAAGCTGATCCGCATGTCAAAGCGTGCTCGAAAAGCGAGACTGTCGAGCGGACGCGCAATATTTTTGTTCGCGCGGCGACCAAGGCTCAGCGCAAGCGCGGTGCCCGGAGCGATTTCGCTCGGGTTGACGACATCGCTGGTCATGTTGGCGACCTGCCGTGCTTCGGCGCCACCAACGCCTGCGCGTTCAAGGGCACGGGCGAGGCTGTCACCCTGACCAAGCGAGGCGGATAAATCGAGCGTCGGGCGCTCGGGCGTACCGGTCAGCGCCTGAACCGTGTCGGTGGCGCCCATCTTGCGCCCCGTATCGCCGCCCCACGCCAGCGGCGCGATGGATTGCGCGCGGGTCTCGTCAAACGCAGCCGCAGGCATGGCGGGCGGAACAGCACCGGGCAGCGGACGGAAACTGGGCGATAGCATCCAGGTTGCCACACACAACGCGGTGCAGGTCGCAAGTCCGCGCCACCATGTCCGTGTGCCAATTTCAGCGCCGAGATCAGGCGTGAAATCAAAATTATCGAATCGTCCCGATTTGTAGATTGGATCTGCGCGACCGAAAATCGGGGTGCCAGCGGGAATTGCATAGTCGAGCGAAAGCACCGCTGTGCCGCCACCGAATCCGGTCCCCCCGTCGTTCCGATAATACAAGGCGTTCGCCCTTAAGTCGTTTGCAACCCGCACGGCTTGCGCCGCCCGGTCGTCTGCCTGTGGACGAATTTCGTTAAAGTCAAACTAACCGATGAAAATCTGCCCGAAGTTGCGGCAGACTGCCCAGTGCTGTGGATAAGATGACTCGGTCCTTGCATCGCGAAAGCCAACAGCCAATCTAGCGGCCATGCGCGGCCATCCGTCTTCAACTGTCAAAGCGGTGCTTGGGCCCACCAATACCGGCAAAACCTATCTCGCCATTGAGCGGCTTTGTGGTCACGCCAGCGGCATGATTGGCTTTCCGCTGCGATTGCTCGCGCGTGAGGTTTATGATCGCGTCGTCGCGATCAAGGGGCCAAAGGAAGTCGGCCTGATCACGGGCGAGGAAAAGATCATGCCGCCGGGCGCGCGCTGGCTGTTGTGCACGGCGGAATCGATGCCGCGCGACCGTGATGTTGCTTTTGCAGCTCTTGATGAGGGGCAGCTGGGGGCTGATCCTGAACGCGGGCATATCTTTACCGACCGGATGCTCAATGTGCGCGGGCGTGAGGAAACGATGATCCTCGGGTCGGAAAGCCTGCGTCCGATGGTCCGGTCGCTGATCCCCGAAGCCGAAATCATCAAGCGCCCGCGCTTTTCGACCTTGAGTTATGCGGGCGCAAAGAAGCTCTCGCGCCTCCCTAAACGCTCGGCCGTTGTCGCGTTCAGCGCTGAGGAAGTTTATGCCGTCGCTGAAATGCTGCGCCGGGCGCGCGGTGGTGCGGCGGTTGTTATGGGCGCGCTGTCCCCACGAACGCGCAATGCACAAGTCGCGATGTATCAGGCGGGCGAAGTCGATTATCTCGTCGCGACCGACGCCATCGGCATGGGGCTAAATATGGACATCGGCCATGTTGCCTTTGCCAGCCTCAACAAGTTCGACGGGCGGCGGCAACGGCGGCTGACTGTCGCGGAAATGGCGCAGATCGCGGGGCGGGCGGGGCGGCACCAGAAAGACGGGACCTTTGGCAGCCTCGGCGGCGAGGAAGGGCCAGCCGCGTTCCGCCCTGAAGAGATCGAAGCCATCGAGGAACATCGTTTCCCCAAACTCGAGCATCTATATTGGCGCGATGGCGATCCCGATTTGTCGAGTGTCGATACGCTTATTGCGACGCTGGAGGCCAAGCCAAGCGACGCCGCGTTGTGGGCGGCCCCCGAAGCAATCGATCTTGCTGTCCTAAAACGTCTTGCCGAAGACCCGCTCGTCCGTGATCGTGTTCGCCATCCAGCGATGGTCGCACGGCTGTGGGCGGCGTGTGGCCTGCCCGATTTCCGCAAGGTCGGCCCCGATCATCACGCCCGCACGGTCGCGCGCATCTTTCGCCATATCAGTGAAAATAACGGCTATATTCCGGTGGCTTGGTTTGCCGATGAACTCGCCCGCCTCGACCGTGTCGAAGGCGATATCGCCACGTTGGGCGGACGCATCGCTGCCGTCCGCACCTGGTCCTACATCGCCCAGCGCCCCGACTGGCTCGAAGACCCGGTGCATTGGGCCGCCCGCGCACAAGCTCTGGAGGAGAAGCTCTCCGACGCTCTTCACGCCCGACTGACCGAACGTTTCGTCGACCGCCGCACCGCCGTACTGATGCGCGATGTGGGTCATGATCCGGCTTTGCTCGACGTCGATGTGCGCGACGATGGCCATGTTGCGGTTGAAGGCGAGTTCATCGGGCGCCTCGACGGCTTTGCCTTCACGGTCGATCCCGCAGCACGAACCGGCGACCGCAAACGCTTGCTCGCCGCCGCCGAGCGCCGCTTGCCCAAGGAACGCGCGCGCCGTGCCGCTTCGTTGGTTGCCGCTTCCGATGCTGCTTTCGCAATTGATACTGATGCGCTTGCCATCACATGGAATGGGCATGTCGTCGCACGCCTGACGACCGGCCGGTCGTTGGTCGAGCCGCGCATTCGCCCCGACGCCGCGCTTGACACGCTGAGCGCCACCGACCGTGACCAAGTCATCACCCGCATCGAAGGCTGGTTCGCCGTAACAATGGCGCGCCCGCTTGCCCCGCTGTTGGCGATGACCGAGTCCGCAACGGACTTGTTCACGCCCGCCCGCGTCCGCGCCTTGCTTGCGCCCTTAGCAGCGAACGGCGGCTTTACCGAACGGCATGATTTGGACGCGGCATTGGCCGCGCTCGATGTCGATGACCGGCGCATATTGCGGCAGGCGGGGCTGACGGTGGGCACGCTCGACATCTTTGATCCGCGCTTGCTCAAACCGGATGCGTTACGGCTGATTGCAACGCTCAGTGCGGTTTGGATCAAGAGCGCCGTTCCCGCGCTCCCGCCGCCCGGAACAACGGTAACCGCGCTGACCGGGTCGCGCCCCGGCTACCGCGCCTTTGGCACCAAACAAGTGCGCATTGACCTTGTCGAACGTGTTGCCCGCGCGCTGCATGACAAACGCAAGAAGAACAAAGGTTTCACTCCCGATCCCGCGCTGGCGACGTCCTTCGGGATTGATTCCGCCACCTTCACGGCGATCCTGCGTGCCTGTGGTTTCGCCATCAGCCCGGAAGGCCATTGGACATGGCGCAGCCGCCCGCGTGCCCGTCCCGAACCCGCCAAGCCCAAATCACCGGCCTTCGCCGCCCTCGAAGGTTGGTCAGCAGCCAAAAAGAGATGACCGTTGACGGCGGCGCGGCGCAATCCTAACGATTCATCTGAACCGAACCGGGGAGCCGCGAAGCCCAATGACCTATGTCGTCACCGAAGCCTGCATCAAGTGCAAGTATATGGACTGTGTCGAAGTCTGCCCGGTCGATTGCTTTTACGAAGGCGAGAATATGCTCGTCATCAACCCCAGCGAATGCATCGATTGCGGCGTGTGCGAACCCGAATGCCCCGCCGAAGCGATCCTGCCCGATACCGAAAGCGGTCAGGAACAATGGCTCGAACTCAACAACACCTTCTCGGCGCAATGGCCCAACATCACCCGCAGCCGCGAAGCCCCCGCCGACGCCGATGACCATAAAGGCATGGCCGACAAGTTCGCGACGTTCTTTTCGCCCGAGCCGGGCGAGGGCGACTAAACGATTCGTTTAGATACAGTTGTGCCGCGGGTCGTTAACGTCGCCAGTGAGTTGAAGCTGGAGTCCTCCTGATGACGACGCAGATTGGAAATTTGGCAGGTAGCCAGTCCGCACAATCAGGTGCGCAGGCACGGTCCACTTTGGATCAACAGCAAACTGCCGTTTTCGCGCCGACAACATTGACGCCTGTTCAGCAGGGCGAAGCAGCAAGGGCGGCAGATGCTGCGAGGGTCGCCGCAGCGCCCGAAGTCTGTACCGTTGAAGTTCGGTTCAAGCCCGCAGTTGGCCCGACCAACCATGCGTTTATCGTCACAACCGATTCAGATTCGCAACTTTATTTCCGCGGTGGCCCGCAGTCCAAAGAGACCGGCCTCAACAGTTCAAGCGGCTCCAGCGGAGGCACTGCACCCTACGACGGACGATTTGGAATTTATGGACCAATCGTTACTAAATCGGGTGAATATAATCCAAAGTCTGTTGACTGGACAACCACCCCAACCGGGTCGCAAGTTGTTGATCGCCTTGCAGGAAACTGCAATGGTATCGAGGCGAAGCTAGCGCAGGCGATTCGTGAAATTCGGGATGCCAAGATTAACTACACGCCTCTTGAACAGAACAGCAATTCAACGGTTCGAGAGGCTCTTGAGCGCGCAGGTTACCCGAATGTTCAACCCGTGGTATGGGCTCCGGCATGGAACACGCAACTCCCCATGCAGCAATGAAACAGTGGTGCCTGTTCGCCGCTGCACTCTTTATTGCAACACCAACAATGTCTAGTTGCAGCGCCGCCGAAAAGGATAGGGCTGTGTCGGTAGAAGCGCTACAAACTGAATTTGCCGACAACCTCCCAAAGGGTACCCCGATGTCTGTGGTCGATGACTACCTCACAAAAAGAGGTTTAGGGAGTTCAGGCGAAATAGATAATGCGAAGATGGCTCATATCGGGAAAGATCCATCAACTTACGCGCTTGAGACCATTGTGCGAAATGTTCACAAGTCGTTTTTTGTGACGACCGACATTAGCATCACGTTCATTTTCGGACGCGATAAATTGCTGCAATCGATCAACGTGGAAGAAGTCCATACCGGCCTCTGATCGATTAAACCTACCGCCCCCATAACCGCTTGACCTAACGCGCCATTCGCGGGACGAGGCGTGGCGATGAGCGAGACCGACCTCCAGACTGATACGGCACCCGAGACCCAGCTTGACGAAGACGACCGTCTTCGTCCCGAATTCGTGCGCGACGTATTGGCGCGGGTTGAGGCAGGGGATGATCAGGGGGCGCGTGATCTCGTTTCGCCGCTGCATCCCGCCGACATTGCCGACCTATTCGAACTGACTCCGTCGGACCGGCGCGCACCGCTGGCAGCGGCGCTGGCGGACTTGCTCGACGGCGATGTCCTTTCGGAAATGAACGATCACGTCCGCGAGGAACTGGTTGATGCGCTGACCGCGACGCAAGTTGCCGATATTGCCTCCGAACTCGATACTGATGACGCGGTTGCGATCATCGAGGATATGGACGACGCCGATCAAGCTGCTGTCCTGCGCGCGCTTGATCCCGATGACCGTGCCGCCATCGAAGCGGCGCTCGCTTTCCCCGAGGAGTCCGCCGGACGCCTGATGCAGCGCGAGCTGATCGCGGTGCCCGAACATATGACAGTCGGGCAAGTTATCGATTACCTGCGCGACAATCCCGATCTGACGACCGATTTCTGGGAAATTTTCATTGTCGATCCGCAGCACCGGCCCATCGGCACGTGTCAGTTGTCGTGGATATTGCGGACGCCGCGCGCGATCCCGCTCGCCGATGTGATGAAGCGCGAACAGACGCTGATCCCGGTTGATATGGACCAGGAAGAAGTCGCACTGCGCTTCCAGAAATATGCCCTGATTTCTGCGGCGGTTGTCGACGACGGCGGGCGGCTGGTGGGGATGATTACGGTCGATGACATCGTCCATGTCATTCAGGAGGAAGCCGGCGAGGACATCCTCAAACTCTCTGGCGCAGGCGATGGCGACATCAACCAGCCGATACTGGAAAGTTACAAAGGCCGCGTCCGCTGGCTGCTCGCCAATCTGGTGACCGCGCTGGTCGCGTCGTCGATCATCGCGATGTTCGAGGGGACGATCGCGCAGATGGTCGCGCTTGCCACACTAATGCCCATTGTTGCGGGCGTCGGCGGGAATGCGGGCACTCAGACGATGGCGGTGGCCGTGCGCGCGATCGCGACCAACCAGCTGACTGATTCGAACACTGTGCGGACGATCATGCGCGAGATGCGGATCGCGTTGTTGAATGGCGCGACAGTGGCCGCAGTGATCGGCGTGGGCGTCAGCATCGTATTTCAAAATCCGCAATTGGGCATGGTCATTGCCGCTGCCATGATGACCAATATCTTTGTCGCGGGGCTCGCCGGTGTTCTCGTGCCCGTGACGCTCGACCGGATGGATCAGGACCCGGCAGTCGCTTCGTCAGTCTTTGTTACGATGCTTACGGACTCAATGGGCTTTTTCGCGTTTCTGGGGCTTGCGACGTTGGCGAGGCTGGCGGGCTGAGATGCTCCACCTAACCAAAGTTGCATTTGGCTGCACCAGTCTTGAGCATCTGTCCGAACGGATTGAGGCGCGCGGTGACGTCGTGCGGCTGACGACGCGTTATCGGCCAAAGCGCCATGAAGAAATCATCGGCGGTTCGCTATTCTGGATATTGAAACACAAGCTCGTCGGGCGCAGCGAGATCATTGCCTTTGACGAAGCCGAGGGCGGCAAGACCGACATCGTCATCAAAGCGCGCGTGATCGCGACGGTTGCCCAGCCCAAGCGCGCGCACCAGGGCTGGCGTTACCTCGAAGCTGCCAATACCCCGCGTGACCTGGGCGAGGGCGCAGAAGGCGCCGACGAGCTCCCCGCCGCGCTGGCCGGCGAACTCGCCGCGATGGGCCTGATCTAGAACTTCGCCTCGACTGACATTGTGAACGAACGCCCGCGCGGATCGGCAACGCGTGGTTCCCATGAACTGCCCGAACCGAAGTTGCTGTCATAGGTGATGGCAAATGGCGGATCGGTGTTGAACAGGTTTTTGACGCCCGCCGTAAACCGCAGTCGCTTGGCCACATCGACGCTGAGCGACGTGTTATAGATAATATACGGCTTTACGCGCGGGTTGAAATCAGGGCGGCTAACCGTGCCATTGGCGATGCCTGGCAACGCCTGATTGACATAGCCGTCGCGATAGATTTGCGAAAAGCTGAATGTGAAGGCGTCATTGGTGTATGTCACGAACGCGCTGTGCTTCCATTTCAGGCCCAGATCGCCAGCGTAGGTGAAGACGCCAATCAGGCTCGGCCCGAATGGTGCGGTCGCAAGAAACCTCTCGCGTTTTTTGAGCAAATAGGTGCCGTCGAGGCCCGCCGAGATCACACCGCCGAGCAAGTCAGTGCCACCGCGCAGCGCGACTTCAAGTCCTTCGGTCCGGCGCGACCCGATATTGTCGCTGCGAATGTCAAGCAATGTGATGATCCCGCTTGTACGGAAAATGCGGTCGGGGAACAGCGATTGACTGTTCAATAATTGCGGGATCGTAAGCGCCCCAATAGTGTCATCCACCGCAATCGACCAGAAATCGACCGAGGCACTGAACCGCGACGATGGCTGAAAGACCACCCCGAGGCTGTATTGCTTCGACTTTTCCGGCCCTAGATTAAGATTGCCGCCGCTCAGCGAATCAGGCGTAATCGCGGCACAACCCGGCAGCGCGCTGACCGCATTCGACGGGCAGGTCGTGGGGTCGACCAATGTGTTGCCCGGATTGGGTGATTGCGTGACACCGTTGAATATCTGGTTGAAGGCGGGGACGCGGAAGCCGGTGTTGTAGGAACCACGGAACAACAGCCAGTCGACGGGCCGGAACTTCGCCGACACCTTTGGATTGAAGGTCGTGCCAAAGCCCGTATAATCATCAACGCGCCCCGCAACCGTGATTTCCAATTGTTTGAAAATCGGGATCGAGATTTCACCATAGGCCGCCTTCACGTCGCGGCTGCGCTGGGTCAGCGCGTTGGCATTGTCATAAGCCGCATTGAAAATGTCGGGCGACCCGAGCACACCAAACTGCGAGCCATCGAAACCATAGGTTTCGCGGCGATAATCGACACCGACCGCAACCTGAACCATTCCGCCGGGCAGCGCGAATAACGACCCCGAGATCGACGCATCAGCTTGCTTCACTTGATATTTGCCGCCGTAAAGTTGCGCACCAAATGCCGATACCGACTGAAGGGCGGCAAGGCCCGCCGCCGTTTGTGTCAGCGAGAACGGATTGAGCAGGCCAGCATTGAGCACGCCAACAAGCCCCGGTCGCGTCGCCCCCGGTGCTGTCGGTACACGCGGGTCGGGGGCGCCGTTGACCGCCCCTGCGACACCCGACGCTGCGGCGGCTGCCGCTCCGTTGAACGTCCCGCGGAAATAATAACCAGTTCCAAGCGTCGATGAAGATTCACTGCGCGCATAGGATCCGCCGACACGGTAGTCCCACCCATCAAACAACGGCCCTTCGGCACCGATGGCAACCCGGAATGTCCGGGTTTCGGTCACATATTCACGGCCACCGCACGCGATACAGCGCCAGCGATAGGCAATCGGCTTGCCATAGTTCGCGGCAACCCCGGGGAACACTGCGCGAATACGGTTGTAAACATCATTATAAGTATCGGCGGTCAACGCATTGAGCGGATAGGCGATGGGGAACGTCGTGGTGTTACCGCTAAGCTGGTTGTTCGAAAACCGTTTGGTCGAATTGGCTTTCGATCCGGTGACTTCAGCATAGAATTCGTGGCCACCCAAGGCCGCCGTCGCACGACCATAATAAGTCAGCGTCTCAATCGGCTGCTGCAACACAACCGCACGACCCGTGTCCCATGAACAGGCATACAGCGCGCTGGGGTTCGCCCAGAGCTGCTCGTCATAAGCCATGCCGCCATCCACTGACGCGCAGCCTGCGCCCCCCGGCAAATCGAGAATGTTGATCCCGCCGTTGGCAACGACCGTGCTTCCCGGAACGGTCAGGTTGACGCCACTCAGCAACGTTCCCGTGGTCGTGATTGATCCGGGCACGGTGCTGCCGCCGGTCGGGAAAGTCGTCGCAATCGGCGTACCGCGCGTATCGATGGAAAGCCCGCGCCCCGGCTGGTTGCCATTGACGAAATCGCGCTGGTTGCCGTTTAGCGCACCGTTCCAGCTTTTGCTGATCGCGCCGATGATGTTGAAACCCTGTTCGTCGAGATTGCCCGAGCCAAAGGTGGCGGACAGGCGATGGATCGGCGCATCGCCTTCCTGCGTTATGTCAGTAAACGCGTTGAGCAGCGCCCCTTCGAAATTCTTTTTGGTGATGAAATTCATCACACCGCCAATCGCATCGGTGCCATAAATCGCTGACGCGCCATCCTTCAGAATTTCGATGCGCTCGATCACGGCGAACGGGATTTGGTTCACATCGACTGCCGAACCCGAAAGCCCGTGCGCGGCAACGCGGCGACCGTTAAGCAACACGAGTGTCGAAGCCGAACCCTGCCCGCGCAAGTTGGCGGCAGACAGGCCGTTGGTCCCGCGCTGGGCACCGCCGACGACATCCGAGTTGCTGGCGAGATTGTCGGCGCCATTGCCATTGGTGCTGAGGTAGGAAACAAGTTGCTCGGCGCTGCTGATCCCCTCGCGCGACAAATCGCCGGGACTGATAATCGTGAGCGGCAGCGCGCTGTTGGCGGGGTCGCGCTTGATCCGAGATCCGGTGACGAGGATCTCCTTGCCGCCATCGTCGGCATCGGGCGTTGTCGATTGCGCCGTCGCTATCGTCGGAACGACCAGCGCAGTGCTTGCCGACAAAATGATCGCAAGTTTGCCGATGTAGCGCATGAAAACCCCCCATTTCGAATCTTTGTTGTGTGGACATTTAGCAACAAGTTTGTCACAAAAGCTAGAGGGTCAGTTCGCTTCCGAAACGGCAATTAGCGCGGCGTCCATAATCGGCTGCGCCCGTGTTCCGGCGGGCATGTCGTTGGCGAGGATTGAGAAAGTGAGTTCGCGTCCGCTCTTGGCGATCATATAGCCCGATAGCGCTGCCGTCGCGTTCAGTCCGCCGGTTTTCGCGAAGATCCGGCCTTCGAGCACAGTGCCCTTGAAGCGTCTGGCGATCGTGCCGTCGACGCCGCCAATCGGCAACGATGCGCGCCATGCCGCGCCCCATGATTGCGCCGTGACCCAGCGCAGAAACTTTACCGTACCGCGCGGCGCCACGCGGTTGTAGGTCGACATGCCCGACCCATCGGCGAAATCATAAGCCGTGCGGGCAACGCCTGCTGTGGTCAGCATTGCCTCTATCGCGCGGAGGCCGCCGTCCAAACCTTTGTTCGCTGCGCCACCCAGTCGCCGCGCCAGAAGGTCCGCATGCAGATTTTGGCTGATCTTGTTGATCGTTCGGATGTCCTCGACAAGCGGCGTCGGCGTTAGGCGGGCGAGGAGGATGGGCGAGTCGGAACCTAAGTTGAGCGGATCGGCATTCTCATACCGTGACCGGATTTCACCCCTGACCCGCACACCGCGATCCTTCAGCAGCGCGGCCAGTCGCCACGCGGCATAATGCGCAGGATCGTCGATCCCCAGCGCAATCTGTTCGGGGGGCGCACCCACGGCGATCTGGCCGAACACGACAAGCCGTCGTTCGAAGGGAAGGCGCTTCACGTCGATCGTCGTCGGCCCGCGCGCACTTGTCGTCGCGCGGTTGTCGATCGTAAAATAATCAGAAGAAAAACGGATCGTCGGCGGCTGTCCGGTCATGCTCGCCGTCACAGTCAACGGCACTTCATTACTGTCGAGAGTCAACGCCGCAATCCCGGTGCCTGAACGCTCAGCGACATTGTTCCAACTCATGCCCGGGCTCCAGCGCTGGTCGGGCCACAGCGTTGCATCGCCGATAACGTTGCGCACGCGCTTCGTCCGTGCGGCAACGGCATTGGCCAGCGTGGCAAGGCAATCGACGGCGCAATCAGGCGCGCTCGACATGCGCCCATCGCCAAAGCCGGTCAGGATGATGTCCTTGCCCTGAAGCGCCACCGTCGTGCCGCTTTCAATGTCGGGCTGGTCAAGCCCCTGCATCATCATAAAGGCCGCGGCGGTCGTGAACATCTTGGTGTTCGATGCCGGAATGAAGCGGCCATCGGGGTTGATCGATACGATTTCCTTGCCGGTGTCATCGGCGACGACAAGCCCAAGCCGCGTGCCGGGGCTTGCACTGGCGAGCACCGTTTCGATGCGCTGTTGCAAGCTTTGTGCAAACGCTGGTGAGGCAAGGCTTGCAACGAAAAGAGCGAATGCGATCAGCTTCATAACGCCGAACATGCGCAAGTCGGTGGCGCGACGCAAATTCATATCGCATTTTATACTGTCCTACACGCCATGTTCGTGCCATGTTCCGCACAGGGCGGAAATGCCGTCTGCCCGAGAGGCTGATTGATGGCTCATAGTGTCAACTTCGTAAACTTCGCACGTTGCTTCTGCGCGATGTTGACCATGTTTGCTGGTGTGACGCTGGTTCACGCAGAAACAGAACCAAACGCTCCCGAACTTGTCGCGACGATCACCGCGCGAACCGACACGGCGATGCGGATGACAGTGCCAGTCACCATCGAAGGACGTGGCCCCTATCAATTCGTCGTCGATACCGGTTCGGACCGCACGGTCGTGTCACGGGAGCTGGCAACGCTGCTCAAACTCGCGGCGGGTGAAAGTGTGACAATGCACAGCATGACCGGCGTTGCGCAGCAGACAACGGTAACTGTGCCCAGCCTGACACTCGCCGGACAGACGACGTTTGCGATCAACGCCCCTGCATTGCAGCAGGATTATCTTGGCGGGCACGGCCTGCTCGGTATCGACACGCTGAAAGGGCGGCGTGTGGTGATGGATTTCGTCAAGCGCACATTGTCTGTCCTGCGCTCGGGCGAGAAAGAGGCTTATGATCCTGACACGATTGTTGTCACCGCGCGGTCGAAATTTGGGCAGCTTGTGCTGGTTGATGCCGATGTCGACGGCACGCCGATCACCGTTATCATCGATTCGGGTGCTGAGACCACGGTCGGTAACGCGCCGCTTCGTGCGCTCCTATCAAAGCGCAACAAGCGGATGCAGTTTTTCAAGACCGACCTAGTCGATGTGACGGGTGGGAGGCTCGGCGCGGAATATGCCTCGGTTGGGCGTATCCGGCTTGCCGGCCTTACGATCGAGAATGCTGTCATTGCTTTTGCCGATGCCCATCCGTTCAAACGCTATGGCTTGTTGACGAAGCCCGCGATGCTGCTCGGTATGGACACGCTGCGCAGCTTTCGTCGCGTCTCGGTCGATTTCGCTCAGCGAAAAGTGCGCTTTCTGCCGCCCGGAACGCTTGGATGAGCGCGTTTGAATTCGCTGGTCATACGCTACACGCGTTGCGGCAGGGGGCGCTGTTCTGGCCCGCCCGCCGTGCGCTGATTGTCGCGGATCTCCATTTCGAGAAAGCGAGCTGGTTTGCAAAATATGGTCAGATGCTGCCGCCGTACGACTCAATGGCGACGCTCACTGATCTGACGGTGCTGGTTGCAGCGACCCAGCCAACCGAACTCTGGTGCCTCGGCGACAGTTTTCATGACAGCGCCGGCAGCCGGCGATTGCCCGGACGCGCCCGGGATATGCTGCATGATCTGACCGCAAAGCTCGACTGGGTCTGGGTCACGGGCAATCATGACCACGCGCTCGACGATCCATTTGGTGGGCGCATTGCCGAAGAAGCGAGCGTCGATGGCCTCATCCTCCGCCATGAAGCTGATCCCGGCGATCCGCGCCCCGAACTTTCGGGACATTTCCATCCGAAACTGCGTGTCGCGATTCGTGGGCGCAATGTCGCGCGGCGTTGTTTTGTGGCAAGTACGACAAAGCTGATTCTGCCCGCATTCGGTTCCCTGACGGGCGGGCTTGATGCTGGGCATCCAGAAATCGTCCGCGCAGTCGGCGCTAATGCGCGCGCCCTGATTCCGGTAAATGACCGGCTATTGAGCTTTCCGCTGGCGGCCTAGGGGCTGGTCGTATTTCACTGAATTGATCGGGGATTTTCGTTTAAAAATTATCGTATCAAATAACTTTGAGCTATTCTCAACAGCCTTATAGCGGAACGCCCCGTTGGCCGATACCAAACCTACCAATTTATTGATTTACCGGGACATTTAATGGTGGGCGTGGCAAGGATTGAACTTGCGACCCCTGCGATGTCAACACAGTGCTCTACCACTGAGCTACACGCCCACGCAGCGACCCCCTAGCGCCCGCCTGGGACGCTGGCAACCCGGCGATTACAGTTCGCTGGCGTTCGGTGTTGCAAACATCCGATCCACTTCCATGACGAGGTCGCGCAGGTGAAACGGCTTTGACAAGACCTTCGCTTGAGGCAGCGCCTGTCCGGCGCGCAGCGACACCGCCGAAAATCCGGTGATGAACATGACGCGCATATCGGGCGCGATTACGGCAGCTTTTTGGGCAAGTTCGATCCCGTCCATTTCGGGCATCACGATGTCTGTCAATAACAGGTCAAAATTGCCGCCATTTTCGATGAGAGGTAGCGCCGCAGTGCCGCGGTCCACGGCAACGACGGCATAGCCCGACCGTTCGAGTGCACGTACCAGATAGGTGCGCATCGCGTCATCATCTTCGGCAAGCAATATGCGCGGCATGCAATTTTCCCAGTCGCAAACATGAATCGTCTGCGAATCCCGCACCATCTATGCGCGCGACCCTTAATATTTTCCAGCATGTCATGCGAAAAAGGGCTGTTGCGGGTCGCCGTGGGCGTTAGACAAGACCGAGCATGGCCACGGACGCATTTACGACAACCCATTTTGATCGACCAGCGGGACCAGTCCTGCTGTCGGTGCCGCATGCCGGGCGCGACTATGATCCAGCACTGGTGGCGAAATTGCGGGTGCCATTGGCATCCATCCGTCCGCTCGAGGATCGTTATGCGGACCGCCTCATCGAAACGGCGACGGGCATCCCAACGATCGTCGCTCGCACGCCGCGCTTGATGATTGATCTGAACCGCGCGCCCGATGACCTGGACCCTGATATGATTCGCGGCGGCTATGGCCATTTGGCATCGACAAAAGCCCGCGCGGGTCTTGGGCTGATCCCGACACGGTTATGGGGTGTGGGGCCGTTGTGGCGAGCGCCTTTCGATCCGGTGGATGTCAGGGCACGACTATCCGATATTCACACGCCCTATCATGCCGCTATTGCCCATATGCTGGATGCTGCCCGGCAACGCTGGACGACGGCACTGCTCATCGACCTCCATTCAATGCCGCCGGTGAAGGGCGATGATGGCCCCGATATGGTGATCGGCGACCGCTTTGGGGCAAGTGCATCATCACAACTGACGGCGGCCGCCGAGGCGCTGCTGAAAAGCTTAGGCTTTCGTGTCGCGGTCAATGCGCCTTATGCGGGAGGGTATATCGTGAGCCGTCATGCCAAGCCGCATAACAACATCCACGCACTCCAGATTGAAGTGGACCGGCGGCTTTACCTTGATGCGGGGCTTGATCAGCCCGGTTTGGGCCTCGCTCGGACGCAAAGGACCATCCTCCGTCTCGTCGATTCGCTGACCGACGAGCTTATTGCCAGCATCGCACAGGCTGCTGAATAAAGAGCCACCCCGCACTTTCGTGCGAGGTGGCCAGGTTCAGGGAGGAGCACACCCAGAGGCGTGCTGTCCGGAGCGCGAAAGGGGGGACGCACATCCGAACCCCACTAATGTATGTAAAGCGATGGCCAGTTTCAAGCGGCAACTTGCACCGCAATAGGATCAGCTGATGACTCGACCTCGTGACGTCGGCAGCATCCGGACGACAGTATCATCCTTGTCAAACCGATGGTGTTTGAGCGCCGCCAAAATGTGCAAAATAATCAGTGCCGCGATAATGTAACCCAGCAGTTGATGCCGCTCAGCAAAGATGTTTGCGGCCGCTTTATCTTGCGCCACGGGCAAGAAGGGCACGTCGAAAAGCCCGTAAAAGCTGATCGAATATTTACGCGCACCCGAAGATGACATCAGCCAGCCCGTCATCGGCAATGCAAACATGAGGAAATAAAAGCTCCAGTGCGTCGCGTGCGCAAGCCCCCTTTCCCAGCTCCGCACAGTCGCCGCGAGTGGCGGCGGACGGTGCGTCAATCGCCACATCAGCCGCGCGACGGTCAACACCAAAACCAAAATCCCGGTCGCCTTATGCAGTGGCATGATGATCGGGACCGCTGCTTTCCCGAACGACTCGTGAAAAAATCCACCGAGAACATTGAGGATCATCAACGCACCGATTGTCCAATGCAGCGCGATTGCAACGCGCGAATAGGTTGACCGGGTGCTGACGTTCATCGAAAATTTACCCGACGAGTTGTGGCTCAGGCACTTTGCCTTGTGTTTGCTGGCGACCAAAAATTTCGCGCATGATCGACAGCGAAAACAGGTGCGCGTGGATAAGCGGCAGCATCCCCGACTGTGACATCTTGCGCAGCTGATCCCCGCGCAGGTCGCGGAGCTTTTCTTCATTGACCATCTGGAATCCGCGATAAATGAAGGGGGGCACGCCTTCCTCGGTCTGAATCGAGACTTCGCCTTCCATCAGGATGTCGAGCGCTTTTAGTTCTTCCATGAATGCGCCCGTGCGCTGGCCTGCTTGTTCGAATTGCTCGCAAAACGCCAAAATGCCTTTGGTCGTTTCAGAAGGCTGATCGCCGTCAAACACAGCATCGCCCTCATCATAAGCGCCGATTGATTCGCTGGTCGGGTCAACACAAAGCGATAATTCATCGGTATCAGGCCGCAGCTTGGCGAGCAGGAACGGATAGCGCCGAACATAGGCGGGAACATAAACTTCGCCGATCATCTTGCCGTCTTCATCGATGAACGTGTTCACGCCTTCGTTAAGCCCCATCAGTGCGAGCGGCACTGGCTGGTCACCCGATGAAAAAATGATCGGGTAAAAGCGCTGGACAATCGAGAACTCCTCGACTGTCACGGGAACAGCGTGTTCGGTTGAAAGAAACTTCGCCGAGTCGGCCATTTTATAGCGCCAGCTGCCATGCTCCTGCTGCGAAATCGGGATGAGCTCTTTGTAAAGCAGCGGCAGGGCGGGGTTTTGGGGGGCCATGCTGGCCATCGGGTCTCTCCGGAATCGACAAGGGTTGGTGTTGCGCGTCGCCCTATGGTGCGCGAGGCCGCGACGCAACCCGTTCACGCGATCAACATATTTTGCGCGTAATCATATGGTCGTGGAGTTAATCGCCCATTCAACCGTGGAAACGCATCGCCTGACCGACATGGAACTGCTGCTGTGATTACCCTGATTCTCGCGCTGTCGGCAGCGGCGAGTACAGTCACGCCCGCCATCGACGGCACTGAATTTGCGCAAACGATGATTCAACAGCGTGTTGTTGTTCGCGTGCCCCTCGCGCCAATTCGTGAAGCGCCGCAAGTGCCGCTGCGCTGGGTGGAGAAAAAAGGCCCGAAATGCGTGGGTTTGGGGAATCTGTCCGGCTTTGTCGTGCGCGGACCGCAAGTCGTCGACCTGTTTATGCGCGGCGGGACCCGTGTGCGCACCCGCCTCGAAAAGCAATGCACCGGCGTTGACCTCGGCTATGGCTTTTACGTCAAGCCCAATGCCGACGGCCGCATCTGCGCCGACCGCGACACCTTGCACGCGCGCACTGGCGGCAAGTGCGAAGTTGAGCGCTTCTCGAGTCTTGTCCCCGAACGCTGACTTGACTTTCTGCCTCG
This sequence comes from Sphingomonas sp., assembly GCA_031417655.1. Taxonomy (GTDB): domain Bacteria; phylum Pseudomonadota; class Alphaproteobacteria; order Sphingomonadales; family Sphingomonadaceae; genus Sphingomonas_O. Next base: position 27,543 of record JANOVZ010000116.1, read on the forward strand.
TTCTGCGCACCGCGAACAGGCTTTTTTCACGGACATTTTAATGAACTTCGCCGACCTCGGCCTTTCCGACCAATTGCTGCGCGCAATTGATGATTCGGGCTATAACGAAGCGACGCCGATTCAGGCGCAGGCAATTCCGAGCGTCCTGATGATGCGTGACCTGATCGGCATAGCGCAAACAGGGACGGGCAAGACTGCCAGTTTTGTTTTGCCGATGATCGACATTCTTGCCGAAGGGCGTAGCCGCGCGCGCATGCCGCGTTCGTTGATCCTCGAACCAACGCGCGAATTGGCCGCACAGGTTGCCGAGAACTTTGAGAAATATGGTAAATACCACAAGCTTTCGATGGCGTTGCTCATTGGTGGCGTGCAGATGGGCGATCAGGTCAAGGCACTTGAAAAAGGTGTCGATGTTCTCATCGCGACGCCCGGCCGCCTGATGGACCTGTTCAGCCGCGGCAAGATCATGCTCAATGATTGCACGCTGCTGGTGATCGACGAAGCCGACCGCATGCTCGACATGGGATTCATCCCCGACATCGAGGAAATCTGCACAAAGCTGCCCGCGACGCGCCAGACGTTGCTTTTTTCGGCGACCATGCCCGGACCGATCAAGAAGCTTGCCGACAAGTTCCTGAGCAATCCCAAACAGATCGAAGTCTCGCGCCCGGCATCGGCCAACCTCCAGATCGAGCAGCGCATTGTCGAAGTCTCGTCACGCGGCAAAAAGGACGCGCTGATCGACATCCTTCGCGCCGAAGACGTGACGACTGCCATCGTTTTTTCGAACCGCAAGACGACGGTCCGCGAATTGTCGCAAAGCCTGTCGCGCGCCGGGTTCAAGGCCGGGCAAATCCAGGGCGACATGGACCAGTCCGAACGGATCAAGGAGCTCGACCGGTTCAAAGCAGGTGAGATCACAGTGCTTGTCGCGTCCGACGTTGCCGCCCGCGGGCTGGATGTCAAAGGCGTCAGCCATGTCGTGAACTATGACGTGCCGTGGCATCCCGATGACTATGTCCACCGCATCGGCCGCACGGGGCGCGCTGGCGCCACCGGCAAGGCATTCACGCTAATGACGCCCGAAGATGCCGAAGCGGTCGCGCAGATCGAAAAGCTGACCAGCACGAAAATCGAGCGGGTCGGGAACGTGGCTGTCACTCCGCGTACGGATGCACCGGAACCTGCCGCTGAAAAGCCCGCTCGCCGCCCCCGTAAAACCGCCGAACCGCGTGCGGAAAAGCCTGTACCAGCGCCGCCAGCGCCAAAACCCAAGACGCAACGTGCCGAACCGCAAGACGGCGGTGGCGATGACGACGGCTGGAACGGCCCGATGCCGGGGTTTCTGGGTGTTAAACTCGGCTAAAACCAGACGCACGTCGTCTCTGTTCATGCTTTGAGCCTAAACGATTCGTTTATGTTGCGGTCATGAAAGCTCTGCTATTTACCCACGTGGGCGGGCTTACGGGAGAGTATCATGGCGTCTGTTGCCGCACCGCAGCCTCTGCAAAACTATAATCCATCGCCGAACACTGCCCTGTCCGGCTCGGTTGCTTCTAACGGCGTTAACCGCGCGCCCACCAATGACGCGCTTGGGACATTGCGCGACACGCCGTCGGCCATCGACAGACTACGCGATACACCGAGCACACTGGAAACACTGGCCGCACAGCCCACACTGGTCGCGAGCGCCCAGCAGACGCGCGCAACGATAAAGGTTCAGGCCCCTGTGCAGAATGCTTTCGGTGGCGTCGATAACAGCCGCTACATCGAAATCAGCGTCCGGCCATTGCAACCCAGCGAGCTTGGCAGCCTGAACAAGAAGCCCGCCGAAATTCCGCAAGTGTTGGCGGATGCCTCCGTACGGATGAACCGCGAGAATTTGGACACCTACGGGAAATCGACCCGCGAGCTTCGCTCGGAGGCGATTGACTCCGGCTATTTCAACAGTCCGGCGCATCAGGCTTGGGCGCAGGCAGCCGAGGCACGCACCGGGGGTCGAGTGCCCGCGTCGTGGTGGCGCGAGAATGATCCGTTTGGTGGCACGGCCGGCAATGGGCCGAATATCCTTGCACAGGGATCTTATCCGGGCAGCTTGTCAAAGATCGCCATGGGCCATGATACCGACTGGACGCTGGGCAACCAATTCGGCGCGGGGCCGTTGCGTGCCCTGCAAACGATGGGTGGCACTGCCGAAGCACGCGGCAAATTCGGGCTTGAGCCGTTCGATTCACGATTGCCCAACACCTATTCAACCGGTCATCCCGACTGGACGGTCAACTACACCAATCCGTGGTAACGGCGTTGCGTCGAGTGTAGCGGAGAATGCCATTGGGGCAGGGCGACCATCGCCTCCGCCCCGATGCGGTGTTAGGGCGCCCCAATGACGTCCCCCACCCCTTCACTCTGGACCACCGAAGCCCGCGCTATGCTCGCGCTGGCGATGCCGCTGATTCTTGCCAATCTGGCACAGTCGGTCATTCATGCGACCGACTTGATTTTTCTCGGGCGGCTGGGCGCGGATGAACTTGCGGCGGGGTCGCTCGGGATCAATCTCTACGTCCCGTTCCTGCTGTTCGGGCTTGGCCTGATTGCTGCCGTTGCCCCGATGGTCGCCGCCGAGCGCGGGCGCAAGATGCATTCGGTGCGCGATATCCGCCGGACCGTGCGGCAGGGGATGTGGCTTGCCGTCACACTATGTGTGCCGTGCTGGATCATCTTGTGGAATGCCGAGCCGATCCTGCGGACGATGGGGCAGGATCCCGAATTGTCGCGCGCGGCGACGTCGTTTGTCCGTGTTTTGATGTGGGGATTGCTGCCTGCATTCCTGCAACTCGCGCTGCGTAATTTCATTTCGGCGATTGAACGGCCGGGCTGGGGCACTGTCGTGTTGTTCGGAGCGGTTTTTATCAATGCACTGCTCGGCTGGGCGCTGATTTTCGGACATCTGGGATTGCCGAAAATGGGACTGGAAGGCGCGGCGCTGGCCAGTGCCTTGTCAAACCTCTTTCTGTTTGTCGCGCTGGCGGGCGTGGTGATGCGCGTGCACCCTTTTCGCCGCTATTCAATCTTCGGGCGCTTTTGGCGCGCCGATTGGGGGCGGTATCGCGCGCTCGCTGCCCTCGGCCTGCCAATTGCGATTACGTTGACGTTTGAGGTCACCGTTTTTGCCGCTGCTGTTTTCCTGATGGGCCTGATCGGCCGCGCGTCGATTGCTGCGCATGCCATTGCACTGCAGATTGCGGCCTTTTCCTTCATGGTACCAATGGGCATCGCACAGGCGGCAACGGTCCGCGTCGGCCTTGGCTACGGCGCGCGCGACAGGGCCACGATCCACCGCTCGGGCTGGCTGGCGCTGGCGATGGGGACGGGGTTCATGGCGTGCATGGCCCTCACACTCGTTCTGATCCCGCGTCCGCTGGTCGGCATTTTTATCGACGTGGCGAATCCGAAGAACGCCGAGGTCGTTGGCCTCGCCGTCGGTTTCCTGGGCGTCGCTGCGCTGTTCCAAATTGTCGACGGCGCACAAGTCGTCGGCGCGGGCGTTTTGCGCGGCCTGCAGGATACGCGCTGGCCGATGATCTATGCCGCTATTGGTTACTGGGTGATTGGGATCGGCATTGGCGTGGCGCTGGCCTTCCCGCTTAAGATGCGCGGGCTTGGCATTTGGCTGGGGCTGGCGAGTGGGTTGGCGTTCGTCGCGGTTGTCCTCGTGATCCGCTGGATGCGGCGCGAGCGCCTCGGGTTGCTGCCCTAAAGATAGTCAGCCATGACCAGCGTAACGTCTCGCCTGACTTTGTCGCGTTCGATTGTCATTGGCAGCGACGCCCCAACGGGCAGGTCGAGCGACTCGATGAATTCGGGAAATTTCGCCGACGTTATGATGCGGTCACCGGCCCGCAACCCAGCCGCCTCGGCAGGACTCCCCGGGCCAACTATGGATACGGTCAGAGTCTCGTCCTTAGCACGGTTGACCCAGATTCCCGCCATGCGGTAACCAAGCCAGCTCGGACGACGGGCATTGCGCGACACCGACACCTTGTCGGCCACAATGTCGAGTGACCAGTCGAGTAACGTCAACAGTGGGAGTCCGATAAGGCCATCGATCTCGCCCGGCATCGCGCCAGAGGGTTCGAGCAACATCACATGCGGGCGTTTCAGGGCGAGCGGACCCAATTGAACTCGCGTTGCGCGAACCAGTCGTCCTCGTCCCGACGGTGCCCATTTCGGTGCCTTCCAGAGACCGCTTCGGCGCGTCCCCTTTGGATAGAGGACCAACGGCGTCCCGACCCGCGAATCAACCTTCAGCCGATACGGATTGCCATCTATTAGCGCAGTCACAATCAATGCGGGAGACGATGCGACACTAAATTCCTTGCGAATGGCTGAGCCGGGCAATAGCGTTCCCGGCGCGACACCTTGCCGTCCATCAGGCCATAATGTCAGCCCGCCTCTGGTGTCGCCGAAGCGAAGATCGCAATCACAGGTGGTCAGCAATCCCGCAATCGAACCCACCGAGCTTTCGGCTGTGTAAGGCTCGTCGACACGCCCAGTGAGGAACAACATGCGCGGCTGGCGGACCACGCCGCCGATGACAACATTGCTTGCCGCCACGCGTCGCGCCATCTGCACGCCCTCTGTCGTGATAACCGCGCGATTGCGCTCACCAGTGTCGGACAGGCGCAACCGTTTTGCAACATCGTCGCGGATCGTGTTCGTATCACCTCCGGTGTCGAGCGTAAACGGCAATGTTTCCGTCGCTATCATTACGGAAAGCCAGATTCGTTTGTCGTCGAATGCCAACGGCACAAACAATTGTCCGACGGGTGGTATCGCCGTGGCAGCGCGTACCATTGCGGGCGTCCCTAGCGTTAGAACACCGAGCGATTGCAACATCCGGCGGCGCGACAGAAGGGTTCTAAACATCAACCTCTTCTGCCGCGCTCTGGCTGTGCTTGTCTAGACGCCGACCACACCACCGTCATTCTTGGTAATCACAATCGTGGCCGAGCGTGGTCGTGACACAGCAGTGGCATTCGTTTGGCTGGCGGGCCAGTTCGAGGGGAAGGTCGCAGGAAACCCTGTCGTCGTGTCTTCGCCGGGGTGCTGGATGTTGACGAAAACTGTGCGCCCATCGGGTGTCGAATCGAGGCCCGTGATCTCACATTCCTTGGGTCCAACCAGAAACCGCCGTAAGTTTGTGCCGGGCAGCGCGCCAACACGCGTTGTTGTCGTCACCGTTGCACCGCTCGCCAATGTGCTGGTCACTGTCTTTGTCGTGCCGTCGCCGACTGTGCCGGGTTGCCCGACCAGCAACATGCAGTTTGTGACATCGGTATAAGCACCGTCATCGGTTTCGATCCACAGCAGGGGCGTTCCGATCCCGCCTGCATTGGCGCTCCGTGAGAACCACAAGCCATCGGGGCTCGACATATCGTTGGTCGCATCAAGACCCGACAGATTGACGTTGGCCGGATCGAGATCTGATCCAGCGGCAAAAACATAAATGTCCCAAACAAACGTTGTGGCTTCGGTCGTGTCACCCGTCTCGCGCAGGCGAATGATATGGCCATTGCGGTTGTTGCGTGTTGTCGACGGCGCATCGACATAAACGCGCGGGTTCGCCGCATCGACCGGCACTGTCGTGCCATTGCGCGTCGGGCCGTTGGTCAGCGTGCAATACATTTCGCCGGTCTTTGGATTGACCGATGTCCATTCGGGGCGATCCATCTTCGTTGCGCCCAGCGCGTCCGCGGCAAGCCGCGTATTGATTAGGACGTCGGCCTGATCGGCAAAGGCGTAAGTCGGGTTGGCCGTCGTCAACGGCCCCTGTCCGAACACAATTGGTAACCACTGACCGCTGCCGTCGGCATTGAACCGGGCCACATAAAGCGTACCCGTATCAAGATATTTGTCACCGATGGCGAAACGTCCGGTCAGGACAGCATCAGCAGCGGCCCACGGCGCGGACGAAACGAACTTGTAGATATATTCGCTGCCGGCGTCATCGCCCATGTACCAAGCGGGCTTGACGCCAGCGATGAAGCGGCCCGGCCATGCCCCTTCATGGTTCATCCGGCCCATTGCCGTGCGCTTGCGCGGGGTTGAGGCGGGATCATAGGGATCGATTTCGACGACCCAGCCATATTGATAGATTTCGTTGCGGAAATCACCGGTGCCGTCGGTCGGCTTGGTTGGGTCAATGGTAATGTTGAACTTGGAAATCCGCGTATCGCCCGCGCTGATCGGTGCGGCCGTGGTCCAGCTTTGGTTGCCCGCACTGGCGGCCCCGCGACCGTAACGCGCCAGTGAAACCTGCTCGCGGGCCGACCGTGCCGCAACGTCGCTGGCGTCGCGGCGGAAATAGCCCGTCCAGTTTTCCTCGCATGTCAGATATGTATTCCACGGCGTAAACCCATTGGCACAGTTGTTGATCGTGCCGCGACCTGCGACGCCGGTGGGCGAATAAACTGTGCGCATCAGCGCATTACCCTTCGCGGGGCCGCTGACGTCCATCGGCGTAAACGGCGTGATCCGGCGGTTCAACGTCGATGCCTGATTATAGGTCCAAGCACCCGTTGCCCCCGCACGGCTGACTTCGATGACGCTGACGCCATGGCATTCAATTTCTTTGACGACTTCGGCTGTGGGCCGGATGCCGCCAGGCGATGTCTGGCCATTGGGATGCAAATAGCGCGCCGAGATGTTTTCGTGATTGACGCACAGAATGCCGCGGGTGTTGCTGTTCGGATCAGGCGTTGTGCCGGTCGCTGTCAGCCCGAAATAATACATGCCGTCATGGTGGTCACCCGAGCGCGCAGCAAAATTACTGTCGGTGCCGTCATTTGCATAAGCAGCGGTTGCCGCGTTAATCGGATCGCCCAAACGATAGAGCACTGAGACGCTATATCCGGCAGGCACAGTCACCACGTCGGCAAGGCTTTTTGACACCGCAGAAAAGCCAAGCTGCGGCAGGCCAACGGTCACAGCGCTTGATGCAAATGACGTTACGCCGTTGCTCGCCGTTGCTGTCAACGAAAACTCGAGCGGCGTTGCCGATGCAACAGCGGGCGCTTGAAAACTGGGGGTTAACGTATTGGCGCCAGTGAGTGTGACGGGGGGACCCGAAACCTGCGCCCATGCAACGGTCGCAGGCGTGCTGCCTTCTACAGTGCCCGCCAGCGAAACGATACGGCCTGCGCTCGTCTGGACATTGCTGGCACCGACCTGCACGCCCGCTGGCGTCAGACTGCCTTCGCCACAACCACTCAGCACAAAGCCGGGGAGCGCCGCTGCGGCAATCCCGCCAAACAGTGCGGCGCGGCGCGAATAGCGAGTTTCGATCAGTTCATGGATGCTGCCGTTGTCCGACCGGTTCGTATCGACGTCGCCGTCCGTGTAGCCAAAATCTTCGAGATCGAGCACCGCAGCCCCCTATAAAACTGAGTCGGGCGAGAATACGCCCTACGTTTGCGGTGGCAGGGGATTGTGAAGGCATGGCGTCACAACGAAGTCGCGCGCGTTGCGGTTATGCGGCAGTTTCATTGCGGCGCGCATGGTATCGCGCACGGAACTGATCCGCCCAAACGGACAGTTCACCGCGCGAAATCGCCAAACGCAGCGCTGCCATGACCTGTTGATAAAACCACAGGTTATGTTCGGTCATCAACATGGCACCCAACATTTCACCCGACCGGACAAGATGGTGGAGATACGCCTTGCTCCACGCCGCAACCGGCGATTCGGGGTCAAGCGGCGTCAGATCCTCGGCGAACTTGGCATTGCGGATATTGAGCGGTCCGTCCCAAGTAAACGCCTGCCCGTTGCGCCCGCTCCGCGTCGGCAACACGCAATCGAACATGTCGATCCCGCGTTCGACCGCGCCGACAATGTCATCGGGCTTGCCGACGCCCATCAGGTAGCGTGGCTTGTCGGCGGGGAGCATGTTGACTGCGAAGTCAAGCACGCCAAACATCGCGTCCTGCCCCTCGCCCACCGCAAGGCCGCCGACGGCATAGCCGTCAAAGCCGATCTCGATGAGTTTTTCGGACGAAGCGGCGCGCATGTCTTCGAACATCGATCCCTGCTGGATACCGAACAGCGCGCCCGCACTCGTGAACGCATCACGCGACCGCTGTGCCCAGCGCATCGACCGTTCCATCGACGCCTGCGCCACTTCGTGCGTTGCCGGAAACGGGGTGCACTCGTCGAAGGCCATGACGATATCCGACCCGATGGCCGTCTGGATTTCCATCGAGCGTTCGGGGCTGAGCATATGCCGCGACCCGTCGAGGTGCGATTTGAACGCGACGCCTTCTTCGCTCTTGGTCGTC
>JANOVZ010000117.1:0-11002 GCA_031417655.1 Sphingomonas sp.
TCGAACTCGCACGCGATATTGCGCAGAAATTCAACAATGATTTCGGCGCGGGCGCGGATATCTTTACCCTGCCCGAGCCGATCATTCCCAAGGCGACAGCGCGGATCATGTCGCTCCGCGATGGCACCGCCAAAATGTCGAAATCGGACCCGAGTGACATGAGCCGGATCAACCTGACCGACGATGCCGACACCATCGCACAGAAGATTCGCAAGGCCAAGACCAATCCCGAGCCATTGCCGAGTGAACCCGATGGATTGGAAGGCCGCCCCGAAGCGCGCAACCTTGTGGGCATCATGGCCGCTTTAGAGGACCGGAGTATGGACGCGGTGCTGAACCAATATGGCGGATCGCAATTCGGGCCGTTCAAGGCGGCGCTGGCGGACCTGCTGGTTACAACGCTCGAACCCATCCACACCCGGTTCGAAGACTTGCGCCATTCAACCGAGATCGACGGGATCCTGACCGATGGCGCGCAACAAGCAAGCGCGCTTGCGGCCCCGACACTTGCCAGAGCCTATGCGACAATGGGTCTCGCCCGATAACGGCGGGCCGTGGCGTTCAAGCGTTGTTCAGTGACGGCGGCGCATTTTCAGGTCATCCTCCCTTTGGAGTCGTATTCGAGGTCAAAAGCCATGTTGTCGAAATCGAAATTTCTTGCTCCCGCCGCTTTGCTAGCGCTGGGTGCATGTGCCACGCCGTTTCAGGCGAACGTCTCGCGCTTTCAGGCGATGCCCGCTGCGCAAGGGCAAACCTATGCAATCCGCTCGGACAATCCACGGCTTGAGGGCGGGCTCGAGTTTCAGAATTATGCCGGGCTGGTTGCGCAACGGCTGAACGGTTTCGGCTACACGCGCGCAAGCGATGAAAAGTCAGCCAATCTAATCGTTACGCTTGATTATGGCGTTGACCGCGGACGCGAAAAAGTACGCAGCGTTCCCGGATCAGGCTTTGGCTACGGTGGCTTTGGCCATTATGGCGGGTTCGGATACGGCGGCTACGGCGGCGGCTTCGGGCGCCCTTATTATGGCTTTGGTCGCCGCGCATTCATGTATGGGTTTTACGACCCGTTCCTGTTCGACAATTATAACGACGTCGAAAGCTACACCGTGTATTCGTCGCAACTGGACATGAAAATTGCGAAGCGCGGATCGTATGAACGTGTATTTGAAGGGTCAGCCAAGGCCATGTCGATGGATAACGACCTGACAACACTGGTGCCGAATTTGATTGAAGCAATGTTCACGGGATTTCCGGGTAATTCGGGCGAGACGGTGAAAATTACGGTTGCGCCGCCGGGCAAACGGCGGGGTTAACCTTCAAGCGCCCGCATAAGCGCCCGCACATCGGCATCGATCTCGCTATCCGCCGCACGCAGTTTTTCGATCTGCTTGACGGCGTGGATCACCGTGGTGTGATCACGCCCACCGAAGCGCCGCCCGATTTCGGGAAGCGAGCGCGGCGTGAGTTGTTTTGCCAGATACATCGCAATCTGACGTGGGCGGGCAACGGCACGAGCGCGTCGAGCGCTGACCATTTCGGCTTGGCGAATTTTGAAATGGTCCGACACGCGTTTTTGAATCTCGTCAATAGTGACGCGGCGGCGGCTCGCGCGGAACATGTCGGCAAGGACCTCTTCGGCGAAGTCTTCGTCGATGGGCCGGGCATTCAAGGACGCATAAGCAATAAGGCGGTTCAACCCACCCTCAAGCTCACGGACGTTTGACGCGATCCGGCTGGCGAGCATGTCAAGGACAACCGGAGGAATAATGATGCCGGGCATGGCCGCGACCTTGGCGTCGACAATTGCGCGGCGCAGCAGATAGTCAGCCGGCTGAATGTCTACGACCAATCCCTGCGTCAACCGCGACAATATGCGGCCTTCAACACCATCGAGCTCTTGCGGGCTGCGGTCGGCGCTAATGATCAGGCGACGGCCACCGCGCATCAGTTCGTCGATGGTGTAGAGGAACTCTTCCTGCGTCGTTTCCTTGCCCGCGATAAACTGGAAATCGTCGATCAGCAGGATGTCGACCGAGCGCAGGCGCTCTTTGAACGCCATTGTGTCCTTCGCGCGCATTGCATTCACAAAATCGATCATGAAGCGCTCGGCGGACATCGCCAAAGCGCGCGCTTGCGGCTTGCGGGCCGTGTAGCCATGACCAATGGCGTGAAGCAGATGTGTTTTCCCCTGCCCCGTCGGACCATAGACGAATAGTGGGTTGAAGCGCATCGGCCCGCCCTCGGCAATGGCCCGTGCCGCATTGCAGGCTATACGATTTGATTGGCCGACCACAAAGGTGTCGAAAGTAAATTTGGGATCGAAACGGAATCGCGGTGCAGCGGGTACTTCGGCTGGAAGTTCAACAGGCGCTGCAACAGGCTCAATCCGCTCGCCAGTCGTGGCGTCCGCAGCAATCTTGACGACGCGGACGTCAGGCAAGGCAGAGCGCCATGCTAAGGTCAGTCGTTCAGCGTAGTTACTCGAGACCCAGTTGGCCATGAACGCTGATGGCAGGACCAGCGTGACCGAGCAGTCGGTGCTGCAATAATCGCCAAGGACAATCCGGCCCAGCCATCGATCAAAACTACGCGCACCAACGTCGCGACGCAAACCGTCACGCACAGCCGTCCAAGCCGCTGCAATCCGCACAGTCGAATCAATGCCGATGGCCGTTCCTTGATTCACGCAACCTCCCCCGCCGCAAGAGCACCCGCAGCCAAGCTTTTGGGATCGCATCCGAATCTAATGCTCACGCAAAACACAATCATGTCCGGCGTGTCTTTGTCGCAATCATCGGGCTAATCCGCAGAAGCGATTCGCTTGCGTGCCTGTCATGGTTTTTGGGCCGAACATTGGGTCGGCGCAAGGACGCCCGATGCAAAAAAAATGAAATAATCACCGTTGACATCGGTGAGCGGCGCAAAACTGCGGATGAATTGATTTTAGGTTAGTTTTGCGCCATTTTTTACAAAGTTCCTGCCATAAAGATCAGCGAATCGCGGGAAAAGCTAGACTTTTTTCTGTCACACATCCGCAATGAAAAAGGGCCCGCTGACATTTTTGTCAGCAGACCCTTTTTCTTATCAATAACGTAGAGTTTTTTAACCGAGCGCAGCGACCCGCTTTGTCAGGCGTGCGAACTTGCGAGCAACCGTATTCTTGTGCATCACACCCTTAGCCACCCCGCGTGCCATTTCAGGCTGCGCCGCATGCAGTGCTTCAGCAGCAGCTTTTTGGTCGCCCGACGCCAGCGCCAGTTCAACTTTCTTTACAAAAGTACGGATGCGGCCAACGCGGTTGCCGTTAACAACGGCGCGGCGGTCGTTCCGGCGGATACGCTTCTTTGCTTGCGGCGTGTTCGCCATGAATAAACCTCGACTAGCTGTAAAAACAAAAAGCGGCGCGATTCGCTCGCACCGTCTCTTGAACGGCGCATACCGGCGGCTTTGCAAAAGGTCAACGCTGGCAGGCCCGGCACCAGAAGGTTGATCGGCCGCTATCGACGCGGCGCTCCACCGTGCCGCCGCAGGGGCAGATATCGCCTTCGCGACCGTAAACGCGCCATTCCTTGGCAAAGTAACCCAACTGGCCGTCGGGCCGGACATAATCGCGCAACGACGATCCCCCCGCCAAGATCGCCGCCGACAGCACGTCGCGCACTGCGACAACCAGCTTTTCCAACTTTGGTCTCGATACGCGACCTGAGGATGAGGTAGGCGCAATACCGGCCACGTTGAGCGCCTCGCAAACATAAATATTGCCAAGTCCCGCAACTATTCGCTGGTCGAGCAGCAACGCCTTGATCGGCGCTGCCCGACCAGTAAAAACGTGCTTCAGGTGCGCCGCGTTGAAATCTGGTCCCAATGGCTCTGGCCCGAGCGCCGCAAAAGGCGGCCATTGATCCCGCGCCACTGTATCGACCAGATCAAGCGACCCAAACCGCCGCGGATCGCACAGCGCGAGCACGCGGCCTGCATCTGTTTCCAGCACAAGATGGTCGTGCGTCCCAATTTCGCCTGCATCGACGCGCCAGCGACCCGACATACCGAGGTGAAAGATCATGCTGTCACCGCGATCAGTGTCGACAATCCCGTACTTCGCACGGCGACTTAGCGCTGTCACGCGCGCACCGGTCATCCGCTGCCGCAAGTCGACAGGGATCGCGCGGCGCAGGTCGGGACGGCGGACATCGACACGGGTCAGGACGGCCCCGAGCAAGGCAGGCTCAAGCCCGCGCACAGTTGTTTCGACTTCAGGGAGTTCAGGCACGTTTTTCCGCTAGGTTGCGTTTGCGGCCCCCGCAACCCCCCGCTAAAGGCGGAGGATGAACGAAACCGTATCCTTTGGCTATGAACAGATCGCCGCATCCGAAAAAACCGAACGCGTCGGCAACGTCTTCACCAGCGTCGCGCAAAACTATGACCGGATGAACGATGCCATGTCCGTCGGTATGCACCGGCTGTGGAAAGACCGGTTCGTCAAGCGCGTGAAGCCGCGCAAGGGCGAGTACATCCTCGATATGGCCGGCGGAACCGGCGACATCGCGTTTCGCATGGCCTCGTCAGGCGCGGCAATTACAGTGGCCGACATAAACGCTGACATGCTCGATGTCGGCATTGCTCGCGCGGCGGATCGAGGAATCGACGGGCTGGTTTGGACCGAAGCCAACGCCGAAACGCTAACATTTCCCGACAAGAGTTTCGACGCCTACACAATTGCGTTTGGCATCCGGAATGTGACCGACATTCCCAAAGCGCTCCGGGAAGCGCACCGCGTGCTGAAACGTGGCGGACGGTTCTTCTGTCTTGAGTTCTCGACGACGGTGTGGCCGGGCTTCGGCGACATTTACGATGCCTATTCACATAAAGTCGTTCCCAAGATCGGTCAGATGATCGCGGGCGATGAAGACTCTTATCGCTACCTCATCGAATCGATTCGCCGCTTCCCGGATATGCCGACCTTCAAAGGCATGATCGCCGACGCAGGGCTTGTTCAGACTAAAGTTGAGCCAATGCTCGGTGGATTGGTTGCTATTCATTCGGGATGGAAGATTTGACGAAGAAATCCGTTCGCCCTGAGCCTGTCGAAGGGCTGTCCTTCTTTGCGATGACGTCGCCGAAGAAGGACAAGGCTTCGACAAGCTCAGCCCAAGCGGTTTTTGCGTGACTCGTCCCGCGACGCATATCTGGCGCCTGATGAAATGGGCGCGGACGCTCGCGCGGCATGGCGCGCTGACGGGAATTGAGCGCGATCCGCTGACGCCCGTTCCAGTCAAGCGCCTGATCCGTATTGCGAGGTTCGGGGCGCATGTCCCCAAACAACCCGCCTATGCCGACGCTTTTCAGGCCATCGGCCCCGCTGCGATCAAACTGGGACAGGCGCTTGCGACCCGTCCCGATCTCGTCGGCGAATTTGCCGCGAACGATTTGTTGCGGCTTCAGGACCGCCTGCCTGCACTGCCCTTTCCCGTCATTAAAGCGGCTATCGAGCGCGGCCTCGCCGGCCCGGTTGAGGACGTCTTCACCAGCATTGAGGAAGACCCCGTCGGCGCGGCTTCCATTGCTCAAGTCCACCGCGCCGTCACAACCGAAGGCACAACCGTCGCCATCAAAGTCATCCGCCCCGGCGTCGAGCGTGAGTTCACCGAAGCACTCGAAACCTATGAATGGGCAGCCGCCCACGTCGAGGCAATGGGCGGCGAGTTCGCCCGCCTGCGCCCGCGCCTGACCATCGCGACGTTCCGTCAATGGACGATGCGCGAACTCGACCTGCGCCGTGAAGCCGCATCGGCGTCCGAACTGGCGGCGGCAATGACGGCCGAGCCGGGGTTCATCATCCCGACCATCGATTGGCGGCGGACGTCGCGCACCGTGCTGACGCTCGAATGGATCGACGGCATCAAGCTGTCGAATATCGAAGCACTCGACGCGGCGGGAATCAACCGAAAGCGCCTTGCCGAAGTGCTCGTCCGCGGCTTTCTGCGCCAAGCAATTTCGGAAGGGTTTTTCCATGCGGATATGCATCAGGGTAACCTGATGGCGCGCCGGAATGCTTCAGGGGGGGATGACCTGATCGCGATCGATTTCGGTATCATGGGCCGGATCGACCGCAAAGCGCGACGCTGGCTCGCCGAAATCCTCTTCGGCCTGATCACCGGTAACTACCGCCGCGTCGCTGAAATCCATTTTGAAGCCCAATATGTCCCAGCGCATCACAATGTTGGCGAATTTGCCACCGCGCTGCGCAGTGTCGGCGAACCAATGCGCGGGCTTCCGGTCAAGGATATGTCGGTCGGCAACATGCTCGATTCGCTGTTCGCGATCACGCGTGATTTCGACATGGTGACGCAGCCGCACCTGTTGCTCCTGCAAAAAACAATGGTGATGGTCGAGGGCGTTGCATCCGCACTCGATCCCGAGATCAATATGTGGGAAACAGCGGCCCCCTATGTCCGCGACTGGCTGCGCGGCGAGCTGGGACCCGAAGCGATTGCGGCGGACAGCATTGTCGAGAATCTGCGTACACTGGCGCGATTGCCGGACTTGGTCCGCCGCATCGAAGCAACCTTCCCCGCAAAAGGTGCTGCCCCGCCGTCGCCGCCGCTTGCCGAAATTACATTGATGGGATCAGGCGGTTCGGGATGGTGGCGCTATGCAATTGTCGCGGCGCTAGCCGCTGGTTTGGGTGCAGTCGGAACGATCCTAACAGTCCATTAACGATGTTTCGATAACGCGCATGTCTCATCAAGGACTGCCGCGCTCATGTTTCAATCGAAGATCACTGCTGCTGAAACGTCCACGCACCGCGACGCACCGCTCGAACTGGCAGTCATCGTTCCCGTTCTCAACGAAGCCGCAAACGTCGCTGCATTGATTGATCGATTGGACGATGTGCTGTCCGGCATCGCCTGGGAAGTTGTTTTTGTCGATGATCACTCGCCCGACGGCACAGCATCGGCGTTACGCGACTTTGCCCGCAACGACCGGCGCATTCGCATTGTCGAACGGATCGGGCGGCGCGGGCTGTCTTCGGCGGTAATCGAAGGCGTTCTCGCGACCGCAGCGCCTTACATTGCGGTCATCGACGGCGACATGCAGCACGATGAAGGCTTGCTGCCCGCGCTGTTCGCTTCCGTGGCGGGCGGCGCAGACATCGCGATCGGTTCGCGCTACGTCAGCGGCGGCGGTACCGGATCGTGGGATGAAAGCCGGGCGAGCGCCAGCCGATTTGCAACGCGCGCCGCCAATGCTGTGCTACCGGTAACGATCAGCGATCCGATGAGCGGATTTTTCGCAATACGCCGCGAGACGTTTGAAGCGGCGCTCCCGCATTTGTCGGGCAGCGGGTTCAAGATTTTGCTCGACCTGATCATATCAGCCCCGACCCGCCCCAATGTCGTCGAACTCCCTTATGTTTTTCGCGAACGAACCGCAGGCGCGAGCAAACTCGACCTGATGGTCGTCGCTGAATATGCACAGTTGTTGCTCGACAAGACTGTCGGGCGGTTTATCCCCATCCGCTTGCTGATGTTCCTTGCGGTTGGTCTGCTGGGACTGGGCGTTCACCTTTCCGTGCTTGGCAGTCTGATCGCGTTCGACATGCGCTTTGCCGTGGCACAGGGGATCGCTGTATACGGCGCGATGACATTCAATTTCGCGCTCAACAATATCTTCACCTATCGCGACCGGCGGTTGCGCGGTGCCCGGTTTATAACCGGATTACTGAGCTTTTACGCTGTATGCTTGGTTGGCGCAGCGGCAAATATTGGCATTGGCACATGGATGCATGATCTGCACCGGGCCTGGTGGATAGCCGGAGTTGCTGGCGCGCTCGTTGGTGCTGTCTGGAATTATGCTGCATCATCATTTGTCACATGGCGCAAATGAGCCATTTTGCCGGTTGGGGTCGCTGGCCAGCACGGATACTCCTGATCCTGCTCGGGCTGCTCATTGCGTTTCCGCTGATCCAGACTGCCGCGCCAGTGCCTGTGGCCAGCGGTAATGCCAAGGCCGACCGCGCCGATGTCCTGCTGTATGATCATATTGTTGATCGCGTCCGCGCGGGTGGCAATTATTACAAAGTCGCTGCGGCGGCGCAACGCGATGGTGGCTATCCCCTGCGTCCATTTGTCACCATGCGACCGCCGACATTGGCAGTTCTTCAAGCGAGCTTGCCGAACCGGACGACGGTCGCGGTGCTGTTCTGGGCATTGATGGCGACGACGATCATCGCATGGGGATATCGACTCCAGCAATCCAATTTACCAACGCCGCGCGTCATATTGGGCGTGCTGCTCGTTATCGGCGGCGCGGCGACTTTGACGCTGCCCGAACTTCTCGTGTGGCATGAGGCATGGGCAGCACTGCTGATTGCCCTATCGCTCGCCCTGCGGCGTGAGTCGCGCTTTGCCGCATCGGTCGGCCTTGGGTTTGCCGCCGTGCTGATTCGCGAAATTGCCATCGTCTATCCACTCGTCATGCTGGGCATGGCCATGATTGAACGCCGGTGGCGCGAAGCCACCGCCTGGGGCGCCGCGATCCTCATCTTTTGCGCCTTCATCGTGTGGCATGCTGGACAGGTCGCCATTGTTGTTCGCCCCGACGACATCACATCACCAAGCTGGGCTGCAGCGGGGGGATGGCGCTTTGTTATCACAATGCTCTGGCTGACCGGCCCGTGGCGTGTGTTGCCCTTTTGGACGGCATCGCTGTGCATACCGCTCGCGCTGATCGGCTGGACCGGATGGCGCACGTCAACTGCACGGCGCGGGGCGCTGCTGATCGGCGGCTATATGGTGGCCTTTGCCTTTTTCGGGCGGGCGAATAATTTCTACTGGGGCTTCCTCATCGCGCCCTTGCTGCCGCTTGGTCTGCTCTTTGCGCCGCGCGCGCTCGCCGACCTTGGTAAAGCGGCGCGCTAGTCAGTCGGGGGCGAGCAAAGCATGATTGAAACAAAGAGCCGGTTCGCCGTTTTACCGCGCGGCTTCGCTCGGCTCGGACTTGCGCTTCTGCTGGCCTTGTCGATTTACGGCGTCACCGTCACGGCGCGACCACAACCGAATGCACCTGTCACCGCAGGCCCAATACAACGCGATGCCGACCTTTACCGCGCAGTTGCCCTGCGCGTCGGCAACAGGGACTCTTATTATTTGGCAGCTGCCGCCGAACAGCGTGCACGCGGCTTTCCCCTCAAACCATTTATCACAATGCGCCCTCCCCTATTGGCGAGCGTTACGGCGCTTGTCGGTGGTCCAACAATATTGGGCCGGATTTTTCAGGCGCTGGTATTTACAACGCTGATCCTGCTAGCCCTTCGGTTCCGCGCCATAATCGCCAGCCCAGCACCCCGTGTTGCGGCTATCGGCTTGGCAGCGCTCGCCATCTTCGCCATCGCTCAGCCCGATCTGGCGATATGGCACGAGGCATGGGCGGCAGCGTTGATTGCGCTATCCCTCGCGGTCCATCGGCCTGGCCGCTGGGGCTTAAGTCTCGCGTTGGGCCTTGCGGCTGCCCTTCTCCGCGAACTCGCAATGCCTTTTCTTATGGTCATGGCTTTCTTCGCGCTGGCCGAGCATCGTTGGCGCGAAATGGCGGCATGGGGCATTGCCATCGTCATCGCAGCCACCGCACTCGCCCTGCACGCATCAAACGTCGCACGCGTCGTTACGGCGACTGATGGACAGTCCCCCGGATGGGGCAATATGGGTGGATGGCCGTTCGTCATCGATATGATGGCAAAGAGCAGCGCCTTTCAACTCGTCCCAACCGCCGCAACGGCATTATTGCTGCCGCTCGCGTTACTCGGTTGGGCGGGGTGGAAGCATCCGCTCGCGGCCCGAGCGACGCTCTGGATTGTAGGAATGATCGTAGTATTTATGGTTATGGGCCGCACCGATAACTTTTATTGGGGTATGATGCTGGCGCCTTTGCTCCCGGTCGGACTTGCTTTTGCGCCACGCGCGCTCGTCGATCTCGCGAAGGCCGCGCGCTAGACAGTTTCGGGCAAGCGGGGCATGAGGATGGCCATGCAGAGCAAACGCATCCTCCTCATCATTAGCGGCGGCATCGCGGCCTACAAGGTCTGCGAACTGATCCGTCTGTTCCGCCGCGCTGACATGCCTGTCCGCTGCGTGCTAACCGAAGCGGGCGCGAAGTTCGTCACACCGATGACACTCGCCGCGCTCAGCGAACAGCCGGTGTGCGAGACGCTGTGGGATTTGGAGCGTGAATCGAAGATTGGCCATATCGCGCTCAGCCGCGAAGCTGATCTCGTCATCGTCGCACCCGCCACAGCCGATCTGATGGCGAAGATGGTGCATGGTCATGCCGACGATCTGGCGACGACGTTGCTCCTTGCGACTGACAAGCCTGTCCTTGTCGCGCCCGCCATGAACGTCCGCATGTGGCAGCACGCCGCGACCCGCCGCAATGTCGCGCAGCTTCGCGAGGACGGGGTGACCGTTATGGAACCCGACGAAGGCACGATGGCGTGTGGCGAATATGGCCTGGGGCGCCTGCCCCACGTCGATGCGATTTTCGCGGCAGTCCAGAAGAAACTTGCAAGCTGATAACAAAAACCGTTCGCCCTGAGCCTGTCGAAGGGCTGTCCTTTCGTGGCGCAATGGTGAAAAAGAACGGCAGGGCTTCGACAAGCTCAGCCCAAACGGAGTTCTGAATGAGCCTCGATAGCAAACACATCATCGTCACCGCTGGCCCCACGCATGAGCCGATCGACCCCGTCCGCTACATCGCCAATCGCTCGTCGGGGAAACAGGGTTTCGCTATCGCCGCCGCGCTTGCCGCGAAGGGCGCGCAGGTCACCCTAATTGCCGGACCCGTGACGCTCGAAACCCCACCGGGTGTCAACCGCATCAACATACAAACCGCCCGCGAAATGGCCGCCGCCCTCGAAGCCGCCCTCCCCGCCGATGCCGCCATCATGGTCGCTGCTGTTGCCGACTGGCGGGTGGAAGCAAGTCCGCAAAAGATCAAGAAAGAC
>JANOVZ010000118.1:0-173017 GCA_031417655.1 Sphingomonas sp.
GCTGCTCCGCGAAGAAATGAATACGCTGGTCAGTGAGGTCAAATATGACATCGCTTATGCGCAGGCACAGAACGCCTATGCGAATCTTTTCTCCTCGATGGGGATCGATGAATTTGCCCCCGATGTGACGGGCCGCGAAAATGTGGCGGCTCTCAGCACGTCCCTCTCAACCTTGTGGAACGCCCGCGCGACGGCGCTCAAACTCGACTGATCGGATAAAGTCATGTTGCATGAAAAAATTGAATGGCCCGTCGGCGCAGCAGATGCGGTGATGGAAACCCCGGCGGCTGCCCCGCGTAGCCGCAAGCCGATGTATATCGCTGGCGCGGCGCTCGTCATGGTCGCGGGCGCAGCTTATGCCTTCAGCGGCAATGATAAGCAGTGGTCCGAAGCCGAAGCGCCCGCTTTTGCTCCGGTTTCTGAGGTCGCGAAGATGGTTGCTGCCCCCGCAGCCGTCGATCCATCGGCAATCATTCGCGGCGTTATCGCCTCGCAATCCGAAGCCACGATTGCCTCGCGCATGACGGCAGGCATCATTTCAATGCCTTATAAAGTCGGTCAGAAGTTCGGACGCGGTGCACTGCTCGCGAGCTTCGATTGTTCAACGCTGCGTGCGCAATATGCAGCAGCGAATGCAGCCACGATGGCGTATAAGAAAACGTACGACACCAATGTCGAACTCGACATGTATCAGGCGGTCGGCAAAAACGAAGTCGGTGTTTCGAAGGCCAATCTGGGCAAGGCATCCGCCGAAGCCGCTGCCGTTTCGTCGCAGCTTGGCGATTGCGCAGTCTATGCCCCCTTCAGCGGTGTCGTCGTCGAACAGATTGCCCATGCCAATGAAGTGGCAGCGACCGGTCAGCCACTCATGAAAATTCAGGACGCAAGCAACCTCGAAGTGCAGATCATTGTGCCGTCGAAATGGCTTGTCTGGATGAAGCCCGGCGCGAAGTTCAATTTCAAGGTCGATGAAACCGGTCAGACCGTCGGTGGACAGGTTGCGCGTCTCGGCGCGTCGGTTGATCCGGTCAGCAAAACGATCCGCGTTGTCGGCCATTTGTCGGGTGCCGGTGCGACGATCCTTCCGGGTATGAGCGGTTCGGCCAATTTTGAAGGACAAGAAGTCAGTGGCAAGCCAGCCGGCGCCTGAACCGATTGAGATCAGTATTCCCCGCGTGGTGCCGCCCGAACAGGCGTCACTCGCGGCGCTGCTCCAGTTCGAAGCCGAAGTACGGCGGCAACCGACCGAACCAGAGCTGGTTTATCACGTGGCGAATGAAAGCCGACGGATTGTCGGCTATGACCAGATGTTCATCCTGCGCCATGCGCGGATCGGCGATGGCTATCATGTAATTGCGGCTTCGAGCATCGCGGTGGTGGACCGCAGTGCCCCGCTGATTTCGTTTATCGAAGCGAGTGTGTCGCGGCTGGATGTCACGGCGGCGAAGGCGTTTGATGCGGCTGCTTATGCCAAGATCGGCGATGATGCGCTCGACGATTATCCGTTCCATGCGTGGCATTGGCAGCCGATGCGTGATGCCGACGGTGTTGTTTTTGCCGGGCTGCTGATTGCGCGCACCGAACCGTTGCGCGAGGGCGAAGCGTTTCGGGTATCGCGGATTGCCGAAACAGTCGAACATGGCTGGCGTGCGCTAAGCGGTGGCAAGCCGGTCAAACGAGTCAAGAAATTCGGCAAGCGTGAACGGCGCGGGATAGCGCTTGTGCTGGGTATCATCGCTGTGTTGCCGGTGCGGATGACGGCACTTGCCCCCGTTGAAGTCGTCGCCGCGCGCCCGTTTGTGATTACGGCGCCCTTTGCCGGTGTCGTCCAACGCCTTGAAATTCCGCCGAACAGCGAGGTTCGCAAGGGACAACCGCTGGTCCAGTTCGACGATACCAAGTTGCGCAATGAGCTTGGCATTGCGACCGAAAAGCTTGCCGTCGCGCGCGCACGCGTCGAACGCGCATCTACAGCCGCATTCGGTGCAGCTGAAGAGGCGCGCGAGATTTCGATCACGCGCGCGGAATATGAACTGGCGCAGGCCGAACATGTTTACGCCAGTGATATGATGACCAAATCGCGGATCAATGCCCCGCGCGACGGCATGGCGATCTATACCGACCGCCGCGAATGGGAAGGGCGAGCGGTCAACACGGGCGAAGCGATCATGCAAGTCGCCGATCCGCGCGATGTTTCGCTGCGTATCGACCTACCCGCGCATGAACAAATGGCGCTAGAAGCAGGCGCGCCGGTGAAGATCTGGCTCGACAGCCAGCCACTCTGGTCGCTTGATGCGCGATTGGAACGCGCTAGTTTTCAGGCGCGGATGACGCCCGAAAATATACTTGCTTTTGCGCTCACGGCGAAACCACTTGCCAGCAATCCGCGCATTGGATCGCGCGGCACGGCGCGGGTCTATGGTCGCTGGGTGCCGCTGGCTTATTCGATGTTGAAGCGCCCGATTTCAAGCGCGCGGCAATATCTCGGCTTCTGATGCGATGGCGTCGGCGGCACCTGCTGAAGACATAACCCTCCCCGGATTGCGGCAGGAATTGCGTATCGAGCGGGGGGCACCGCTGGTCACGGGCGCGCCGAGCTGGATCTTGTTCGATCCCGTCCGACACTTGTTTTATCAGCTCGGAAAACTTGAATTCCGCATTTTTGCCCTGTGGCAAAACGGATCACTCAACCACATCCGCGCGGGTCTGGCGGCGGACGGTGTTGAAGCGAAGGACGCCGATCTTGCCATCGGTCGCGTTCTCGATTTCTCGTTCCAGAACAGCCTGACTGTCAGCCCGAACGGCCCTGCGGTCGAACATTTCACCGCGCAGCGCAAACTCCGTCAGAGCGAATGGTGGAAATGGTTGGTTGATCATTATCTTTTCATCCGCATCCCAATCGTAAAACCGACGGCGTTCCTGCAACGCACGATGCCGTTCGTCGCGCCTTTGTGGTCGCGGACGAGCCTAACGATCTTTGCCGCGATGGCCCTGCTCGGTTTCGTACTGGTGGCGCGGCAATGGGATGCCTTTGTCGCTTCGTTCCTATACTTCTTCAACTGGCAGGGGCTGATTGCTTACGGCATCGCGTTGGGTGGGGTAAAAATCATCCATGAACTCGGCCATGCCTACACCGCGACCCGATTTAGCGTCCGCGTGCCGACGATGGGGATCAGCCTGCTGATCATGATGCCGGTGCTGTATACCGACACGACGGCGGCATGGCGGCTGACGTCGCGCAAGCAGCGGATGATGATCGATTGTGCGGGCGTCGGCGCCGAACTGATGGTCGCGTCGATCTGCACCTTGCTATGGAGTTTCGTGCCTGATGGATCGCTCCGCAGCGGGTTGTTTGTGCTGGCAACGACCAGCTGGATCGCGAGCCTTGCGATCAACCTCAGCCCGTTCATGCGCTATGATGGCTATTATATTTTATCCGACGCGCTCGGCGTGCCGAACCTGCAACCGCGCAGCTTTGCGTTGATGAAATGGTGGCTCCGTGAGGTTCTCTTCGATCTCGGCGAGCACCCGCCCGAATATTTTCCCAAGCACCTTGAACGCGGGCTCACTCTCTATGCGGTGATCACGTGCATTTATCGACTGATCCTGTTCGTCGGGATCGCGATTTTGGTTTATCATATGTTCTTCAAGGTGCTTGGGATCATCCTTTTTGTCGTCGAAATGGTGGTGTTTGTGGGACGTCCAATTTTTAGTGAAATCTCTGCCTGGTGGACGCGGCGAGACGCGATTGTCGCAAACAAGCGCGGACGGGTTTTTGGCTTTGTGCTGTTGGCGCTTGCGACACTCGCGATCCTGCCGCTCGACCGCAGTGTCTCGGTGCCCGCCGTCCTGTCGCCAATCGGGGACACGCCGTTGGTCGCTGGCGATCCAGCACAAATTGCCAAAATCCATGTGCGCAATGGTGACAATGTGGTGTCGGGTGCACCCGTTGTAACGCTGCTTTCGCCCGATCTTGACCGCGAGGCCGCGCTGCACCGGGTCGAGATCGCGCGATTGTCGGCACAGATGGACCGGGCCATGTCCGATGCCGAGGACATGTCGAATCGTGCGGTACTCGAACGACAACTTCAGGGCGAACGTGAAGCCCTGGCGGGCACCGAGGTTCGCCGCACCAAGCTTGTGCTTCGGGCACCGATGGCCGGAAAGGTCGTTGATCTAAACACTGATCTGCACGCCGGTCGCTGGTTGGGCGGCGCCGAAGTTTTGGCCCGGATCGTGACGCCGGGGCGTTATGATGTTCAGGCCTATGCCGAGCAAAGCGATGTTTGGCGGCTGGAGAACGGCGCGTCGGCGCGCTTCGTGCCCGATGACCCAGCACAAGCGTCGCGGCGCGCAAAGCTCATTGAGACCGCAACCAGCGCAGCACAACGCATTGACTTACCCGTGCTCGCGTCGGTCAACGGCGGCCCCATTGCTGTTGCCACACAAGGCGAAGACAAACTCAAACCCCGGTCCCCCGTATCGCGCCTCCGTCTTGTCGCCGAGCGTGATGATGGCGGTCGTGCCGCCGTTCAAGCTGTGCCCGGCCGTGTGATTATCGATGCAGCGGGGCAAAGCTTTTTGTCGCGCGCAATCAAGGGGGTGGGAAAGATCGTTGCGCAGGAGTGGTCGGTGACGAGTTAGCGTCACTTACCCGTCCAATTTCCGGCGCGCTTCTCGACAAAGGCCGCCATGCCTTCCTTTTGATCCGCCGTGCCGAATAGACCGTGGAACAAGCGGCGTTCGAAATTGATGCCTTGTTGCAGCGTCGTTTCGTAAGCGGCGTTGACCATTTCCTTGGTGGCGATGGCCGCCAGCGGCGCCATGCCTGCAATGGCTGTGGCCGTTTTGATGGCTTCATCAACCAGATCAGCCGCAGGGACGACACGTGCGACAAGCCCCGATGCTTCGGCTTCAACCGCACCCATCATCCGACCCGTCAGGCACATCTCCATCGCTTTGGCTTTGCCAATGGCACGCGTGAGGCGTTGTGACCCGCCCATGCCCGGTGTGACCGCGAGTTTGATCTCGGGCTGGCCGAACTTGGCGCCATCGCCCGCGATGATGAAATCGGCCATCATCGCGACTTCGCACCCGCCGCCGAGCGCAAAGCCGTTGACGGCGGCAATCCACGGTTTGCGGGTGGCGGTGACGCGCTCCCAACCTGCAAAGAAATTGCCGCCGTACATCTCGGCAAAGCCGTGGGCGGACATTTCCTTGATGTCGGCGCCAGCCGCGAATGCTTTTTCATTGCCAGTCAAAACGAGGCAGCGCTGGGTCCCGTCGGTATCATAAGCGGTGAATGCGTCGATCAGGTCGGCGAGGACGTGGCTGTTCAGCGCGTTGAGCGCTTGCGGACGGTTGAGCGTGATGAGCGTGACGGCCTCGTGACGCGCGACGATGATCGTTTCGTATGACATTTTATTCTCCGTCGCCCCGGACTTGATCCGGGGCAGGGCTTCTTGTTCCAGAAGTCAACAATAGGAAGCCTAACCGCAGGTCAAGCCCGGGGTGACGATTAGAGCGGCGTCCATTCTTGGCCGGGCGGTAGAGGCGCGAAGATCGCGTCGACCTCCGCCGGGTCGACATGCGGCTGCCATTGCGGCGCATTGTCCTTGTCGATGATCAGCGCGCGGACACCTTCAATAAAGTCGCGCGTGTGCACCATGCGCGCGCCGATGACATATTCTTGAGCCATCTCGGCGGCGAAGTCGGGCATCGCTGCGCCCTCCTGAAGCTGACGCAGCGCGACGGCCATCGACAGCGGGGATTTGGTGCGCAGTGTGGCCAGTTCCTTGGCGGCCCATTCGCTGTTGTCGGAATCAAGCGCGGCCATGATTTCTCCGACGCTGTCACCGGCGAACAGACGGTCGATGTGCGTGCGATTTTCGACGATGCGGGCAAGCGGTGCGCCCGTTCCGTGCGATTTGAGGATGACCGTGACGTCATTTGCGTCGTTGGATAGCGTGGTCAGAACATCCGCAACGCCGGCGGCAGCGACATAATGCGTTGCCAACCCGAGCGCGAGGCACTCCGCGCCGTCGAGCCGCGCGCCGGTCAGCGCAAGGAACTTCCCCACCTGTCCGGGCAAACGCGGCAGATACCAGCCGCCACCAACGTCGGGGAACAGGCCGATTCCGGTCTCGGGCATGGCAAAGCGCGTATTCTCGGTCGCGACACGATAACGGCAGGGTAGGGCAATGCCGACCCCGCCGCCCATCGTAATGCCGTCCATGATTGCGACCGTCGGCTTGGCATAAGTAAACAGCCGGTGGTTCATCCGGTATTCGGTGTGGAAGAACGCGCGTGCCTCGCTGCCGTCGCCTCTGCCTGAGGTCGCGAGCATGCGGATGTCGCCGCCTGCGCAGAAGCCTTTGCCATCAGCATGGTCGAAAATGACCGCCTTAACGCCGTCATCGGTTTCAAACATCGCAAGCGCTTTGATAATGCCGAGGCACATGTTTGTTGTCAGCGCGTGGAGCGCCGCCGGGCGGTTGAGGCGAATGCGGCCGATTTCGCCTTGTGTGGTTACGATGAGGTCGGGAGTCATTCTTCTACCCTCCGCGCCTTCGTTGAGAGGCCGGGGGTGGCCCCTTTCTTTTCGATGCAGGTGCCGGGCGCACCAAGGGGCCACCCCCAACCCCTCCAGCAAGGGCTGGAGGGGAGCCGCTGTTGCTTTCCGGTCACTGCCGCAACAAGTCCCGCCCGATGATCATGCGCATCACCTGATTCGTGCCTTCGAGAATCGAATGCACACGCAGATCGCGCCAGAAGCGCTCGATTGGGTAATCCTGAAGATAGCCATAGCCGCCGAACAATTGCAGCGCGCGGTCGACCACGCTTGACCCCGTGTCGGTCGCGAGGCGTTTTGCCATGGCCGAGAAACGTGATTTGTCGGGGGCGTTCGCGGTGACTTTGGCTGCCGCGAGATAAAGCAGCGCGCGAGCCGCTTCAAGTTCGGTTGCCATGTCGGCGAGCATGAACTGCGTATTTTGGAAATCTGCAATGGGAGTGCCGAATTGCTGGCGCTCCTTGGTGTAGGCGATGGCTTCATCGAGGCAGCGCTGTGCACCGCCGAGCGAGCAGGCCCCGATATTGAGCCGTCCGCCATCAAGCCCCGCCATTGCAAAGCGGAAGCCATCTCCTTCGGCACCAACGCGATTGTTCACCGGCACATGCACATTATCCATGATGACCTGTGCGGTGGGGGAGGCATTCCAGCCGAGTTTGCGTTCGGGTGTACCGAAGCTGAGGCCTTCCATCCCCTTTTCGAGGACAAGGCAGGAAATGCCTTTAGGGCCGTGCCCACCCGTGCGCACCATCGTCACATAGATGTCGTTGACGCCTGCCCCGCTGATGAATTGTTTGGTGCCGTTGACGACATAATGATCGCCTTCAAGCCGTGCGGTGGTTTTCAGTGCTGCCGCGTCGGAGCCGCTGCCGGGTTCGGTCAGGCAATAGGATGCGATCTTTTCCATACCGACGAGGTCGGGGAGGAACTTTGCTTTGACGTCTGCCGAACCGAAGCAATCAATCATCCATGCGGCCATGTTGTGGATCGAAATGAATGACGATGTCGCAGCGCAGCC
Source organism: Sphingomonas sp. (assembly GCA_031417655.1). Lineage (GTDB taxonomy): Bacteria > Pseudomonadota > Alphaproteobacteria > Sphingomonadales > Sphingomonadaceae > Sphingomonas_O. The sequence goes on from JANOVZ010000118.1 coordinate 7,590, forward strand.
ATAGGCCATTGCTTCCATGATCAGGGCCGCTTCGAGTCGGCCAAGGCCAATGCCGCCTGATTCTTCGCTGACATAAATTGATGCAAAGCCGAGTTCTGCGGCCGATTTGATCGTCTCTCGCGGAAAGATGTGTCTTTCGTCCCATTCCGCGGCATGGGGGGTGATCGCGTCGGCAGTGAACTTGCGCGCCATATCCTGAATCGCGCGCTGGTCTTCGGTCAGGTCAAATTGGTTGTTCATCGGGCTGCTTTAATCGCGTTGCCGGAAAAGTCAGTATCGATCTTAGGGAATGACCAGGCCCCGAAAGTGATTCGCGACGTTGACGGGGATCGCAACGATAGTGCGCCCATGATTTGCGCGCCAAATAACGACTTGTCGCCAAATTCACTCGGTTTAACCGGAATGTTATGCTGCACTGCGCAAAGTTTTATATTGTCACAATAATTTAACCGCTCTATTACAAAGGATGTTCGGTGAACAGGATCGCGTTTTGCGAGATCGGTCCGCAGAATGTCGGGTGACTAAGGAAAAATTTCCGACGTTATCCATTTTTTTGTTGTCGTGGCGTTGGTTTAATGCCATTGGCTTCGATGAGTTCGCTACTGAGACGAATTAAGGGAGTTTACAAATGAGCGTTTCCAAGATCGCGACGTCGGCCATTCTGGCTCTGTCGCTCGTCGCCGTTCCGACAATTGCTGCTGCGGCACCTGCTGCTAGCAAGCTTTCCGTGACTGCGCCGACCGGTGCCGTTGCCGCGCGCGTCGGCGCTCCAGTTCGTCGCACTGCAAAGGGCGGCGGAAGCAGCATCATCATCGCCGTTCTCGCAGCTGCTGCTGTGATTGCCGGTATCGTAATTGCTGCCGATGGCAACGGTAAGGCCAAGAGCGCCTAAGCTGTTGGATTAATATACGGAAAAGGCGGCTTTATGCCGCCTTTTTTGTGTTTGTTCGATAGACATAATCCCGCGCTAAGCCGCTGCGCGACCAAGCCGGTCGATGATTGCTGAACCAATGCCAATGTCGTGAATCGGCGCTACGGCGATTCGCAAAGACTTTGACGCATCGGCTTCGTGCAGCCGTTCGAACAGCGTTGCTGCCGCCTCAACCATATCGCCATCCGCGCTGAGCGTTGCATGCCCTACAATAGGGCCAAATCCGATTAACCACTCGTCAGGTTCAGCGGCCAGTGCGCCGAGCCGAAGAGGTTTTGACGGCGCATAATGCCTTGCCAATTGCCCCGGCGCTTCGATTCGTCCCTTGGCACTTGTCGTCACCCCGTCGATGCTCAACGGCCCGGCGCGTAACAAGCGCAAGCCATGCTTATCGCTAGCAACAATCGTTGATTCGATACCGACGGCACAGGGTCCGTCATCAATAACCATGGCAATCCGCCCTGCTAGCGTTCGCATTACATGTGCTGCACGCGTCGGACTGATCGTGCCGCTGGCGTTTGCACTGGGCGCGGCAAGCGGTTTGCCCGAAGCGGTCAGCAACGCCCGCATGGCGCGATGCGCAGGAACACGAATCGCAATCGTGTCGAGTCCTGCCGTAACCAGTGCGGCAATCGGGCTGTCAATTCGCTGCGGAACGACCAGCGTCAGCGGTCCAGGCCAATGCGCCGTCGCCAGCGCGCGTGCGGCATCGTCGAAAACTGCCAGTCGTTCGGCTGCCGCAAGATCAGGCACGTGGACGATCAGCGGATTGAAACGCGGTCGACCCTTCGCCGCATAAATGCGGGCAACCGCCTCACCATTGGTTGCATCTGCTGCCAGTCCGTAAACCGTTTCCGTCGGCACCGCGATTGGCTGCCCTGCGCGAATCAACGCGGCGGCTTCGGATATCGCCGCCGTGCCGTAAGGGCGGATGATGGTGTTTGGGGACATGATTTTGTCGCGCTATAGGCCGTGTCGAACACACACAAGCCGGAAGCCTCCGAATGACCTATACGCCCCCCGTCGCCGAACAACGCTTTGTCCTTGAAACGATCACCGGCATCGGCGATCTCGGTGTTGATAGCGACATTGTTGATGCGATCATCGAGGGGGCAGCAGCGTTTGCGGCGGGCGAATTTGCGCCGCTCAACCGAATCGGCGATACCGTCGGCGCGCGCTGGGCCGATGGTGTTGTAACGATGCCGGATGGGTACAAAGCGGCTTACCAAACCTATATCGATGGTGGCTGGGGCTCGCTCGATGGCCCTGAAGCTTATGGCGGGCAGGGTTTGCCATTCAGCCTGGCAACGGTCGTTCTCGAAGACCTTGGCACGGCAAATATGGCATTCAATCTGTGCCCAATGCTCACTGTCGGTGCCATTGAGGCCATCCACACGCACGGGTCGGACGAGCAACGCGCGATTTATCTGCCCAAGCTGGTCAGTGGTGAATGGACCGGAACGATGAACCTGACCGAGCCGCAGGCAGGGTCCGATGTTGGTGCCCTGCGCGCGACGGCAACCCCGCAAGCGGATGGCAGCTTCAGCATCAAAGGCACCAAAATCTATATCACCTTCGGCGACCATGATCTGACTGACAATATCATCCATCTTGTCCTCGCGCGTACGCCGGGTGCGCCCGCCGGGACGAAGGGTATCTCGCTATTTCTCGTGCCGAAGTTTCGCGCTGCGCCCGACGGCAGTTTCACCGAGGCCAACGACGTTCGCTGCGTCTCGATCGAACATAAACTCGGCATCAATGCCTCGCCGACGTGCGTACTGTCCTATGGCGATAATGATGATTGCCGGGGCTGGCTGATCGGACCCGAAATGGGCGGGATGCGCGCGATGTTCACGATGATGAACAATGCGCGGTTGAATGTCGGTCTTCAGGGTGTGCAGATCGGTGAGCGCTCGACACAAGCGGCGGTTTATTACGCCAAGGACCGGATACAGGGCGGCGCGGCGATTATCGAACATCCCGATGTCCGCCGGATGCTGCTGCGCATGAAAGCGCTCACGCAGGCAGCGCGGGCGCTCGTCTATTCAGCGTCGGGGTTTGTCGACCGTGCCAATGCTGGGGTTGAGGGGGCAAAAGCAAGAGTTGATCTGCTCACCCCACTGGCAAAGACTTATGGAACCGACGTCGGTTGCGAAGTTGCCTCGCTCGGCGTGCAAATCCACGGGGGTATGGGTTTTGTCGAGGAAACCGGCGCGGCGCAGCACTACCGCGACATCCGCATCGCGCCGATTTATGAAGGGACGAATGGCATTCAGGCGGCGGATCTTGTTGGACGCAAGCTGACGGGCGATGGCGGTGCGGCATTGAAGGCGTTGATTGCCGAAGTCCGTATGGATGGGGCCGGAGAGACGGCTTTGATGCATCTTGCCGATGCAGTTGAGTCTGCCGCCGACTATATGCTGACCGCGAGCATGAACGACCGGCTGGCGGGTAGCTATCCCTTTCTCGACATGGTGTCGGTCATGACCTGCGGTGGTTTGATGGCGAAACAGGGCAAGGCCGCGACCTCGGACAGCGCGTTCGACAAGGCGAAGCGGGTGACGGTGCGCTATTATCTCGATCATCTCGTCCCTGAAGCGCTCGGCAATGCGGCGGCGGCAACGGCGGGGGCGGCTTTGCTTTATGAATTGAGTACCGAAGAGCTTGCGGCCTGACCTTACGCACCTATCTCTGAAACTGAAGGAGAACGCCCATGTCCACTGAAACTGCAACGCTCGCCGCCGGGTGCTTTTGGTGCGTCGAGCCGATTTACGACAATCTTGCGGGCGTCGAAAGCGTCGAGAGCGGCTATATTGGCGGGCAAACGGCGAACCCGACGTACAAAGCTGTGTGTAGTGGCACCACGGGCCATGCCGAAGCAATCCGGATCATTTTCGACAACGACGTCGTCACGTTCGACGAAATCCTCGACATCTTTTTCGAAATCCATGATCCGACGCAATTGAACCGCCAAGGCAACGACATCGGCACGCAATATCGCTCGGCGATCTTTCCGCATTCGCCCGAACAGGAAGCCGCCGCTCGCGCCGCCATCATTCGCGCGCAGGCCGAGCAATCAAATCTGATTGTGACGACGATCGAGCCTGATGCGCCCTGGTATGTCGCCGAAGATTATCATCAGGAATATTTCGAACGCGAAGGGGCGTCGAACCCATATTGCCAGATCGTCGCTGCGCCGAAACTGGCGAAATTCCGCAAGAAGCACAGCGGCAGGCTCAAAACCTCAAACGCCGTGGTATGACCTGAACCACTCGACGAATTTGGGAATACCGACATCAAGCGACGTTGTCGGCGCGTAGTCATAGTCACGGGCAATTGCGCCTATGTCGGCATAAGTCGCAGGGACATCACCGGGCTGCATCGGCTGCATGTCCTTGACCGCTTCGCGACGGCAGGCGGCCTCTATGACTTCGATAAAGCGGAGCAGCGTTTCGGGCTTGTTGTTGCCGATGTTATAAATACTGTGCGGTGCCACGCCGCCGCCCGGCTTTAACGCGCCATCATCGACGGGCGGCTTATCATTGCATGCCAAAACCCCCGAGACGATGTCGTCGATATACGTAAAATCGCGCTGCATCTTTCCGTGGTTGAAAACTCTGATCGGCTCGCCTGACAGGATCGCTTTGGTGAACAGCCACGGTGCCATATCGGGCCGCCCCCACGGACCATAAACGGTAAAAAAGCGTAAGCCTGTCAGCGGGATACGATAAAGATGCGCGTAGGTTTCGCTCATCAGCTCATCCGCTTTCTTGGTCGCGGCATAAAGCGAGACGGGATGGTCGGTGCGATCTTCGACGCTGAACGGCATCTTGCTGCTGTTACCGTAAACCGATGACGACGAAGCATAGACCATCGGCAATTGGCGCGCGCGCGCCAGTTCGAGCATGTTGACGTGCCCGATGAGGTTCGCTTTAACATAGGCACCCGGATTTTCGAGCGAGTAGCGCACGCCCGCCTGCGCGCCAAGATGAATGATTCGGTCAAATGTCTCATTCGCCAGCGGCATGTCGAGCGCAAAATCATAGGGGTGAAAGGTGAATCCGGAGCCGGTCAGTTCGGCCAGCCGCGCCTGCTTCAGCGCCGGATCATAATAATCGTTTAGGTTGTCGATCCCCAAGACTTCGTCGCCACGCGCCAGCAAAGCCTTCGCCACTGCCGCGCCGATAAACCCCGCCGCGCCCGTGACGAGGACACGGCTCATGACCAGATACCGCGCGTGTCGTAGATGATCTTGCCCTCGCGCTCTTCGGGTGGAACTGATTTGAAGATGTCGTGATCGACAAGTACGACCATGATTTCGCAGTCCATCAATGCGCTGTCGATGTCGGTCAGCGTCGCGTCAGTGCCGTCAAACGCTTTGGGCAGGGTTTCGGTATGCGGTTCGACGATTTCGATGCGATCACCAAACCGCTTGGCGAGATCCGCTGCGACTTTCAGCGCAGGACTTTCGCGGAAATCATCGACATTCGCTTTGAACGCGAGGCCGAGCAGCGCGACGCGGCCGGAATGGGCCTCGATCAGTTTTGCCGCATGGCCGACGACATAGTCGATCTTCGCATCATTCACATTACGCGCAGTCTTGATCAGTGGCGTGATTTCGGGCGCGCTGTGCACGATGAACCAGGGATCGACCGCAATGCAGTGGCCACCGACGCCGGGGCCGGGCGACAATATGTTGACGCGCGGGTGGCGGTTGGCGAGGCGGATGACTTCCCACACGTCGATGGCCATCTCGTCGCTGACCATCGAAAGCTCGTTGGCGAAAGCGATGTTGACGTCACGATAGGCGTTTTCGCTGAGCTTCACCATTTCCGCCACGCGCGCGCTGGTCGTGATGCACGCCCCGCGGACAAAGCTGCGATAGAAGGCGAGAGCCTTGCGCGCGCAACGCGGCGTGATCCCGCCGATGCAGCGGTCGTTGTCGATCAGCTCGATCAGGATGCGGCCAGGGAGGACGCGTTCGGGGCAATAGGCGATGGCAATATCCGCCGTGCCCCCCCCATTTTCTTTTGCGCCGGCATGCGGGACTTTCAAATCGGGGCGAAGGTCCGCAATCAAATCGCGCACCGCATCGGTCGTGCCAACAGGCGAGGTGGATTCGAGAATAACGAGATCGCCAGCTTTCAACACCGTCGCAATCGTCCGCGCGGCGCTCAGAACATGGCCGATGTCGGGGGCATGGTTTTCGTCGAACGGTGTGGGCACGGCGATCAAGAAAACGTCCGACGCTTCGACATTGGTCGAAGCCCGTAATAGCCCGCGCGACACAACGCCTTGCACGAGTGCATCAAGGTCGACTTCCTCGATGTGGACCTGACCCGCGTTGACGGTCTCGACGACCGACTGATGCACGTCAATGCCCAGCACCGACGCGCCCGACCGCGCGACAACGGCCGCCGTAGGAAGGCCGATGTAGCCAAGGCCCATGACGCAGACAGAAGGGTGAACGCTAACCGGCATTGGCGATAACTTTCGCAATTCGTGACGCGGCCTTGCCGTCGCCAAAGGGTGAATGGGCATGGCTCATGGCGTCATAGGATGACGGATTATCGAGCAGGTTTGAAACCTCGGAAACGATTGTGGCAGGGTCGGTGCCGACCAACTTGGCGGTTCCCGCCTCGACGCCTTCGGGCCGTTCGGTCGTCTCGCGCATCACGAGAACGGGCTTGCCGAACGTCGGCGCTTCTTCCTGTACGCCGCCGCTGTCCGTCAGGACGAGGTGGCAGCGGTCTAGAAGGCGAACAAAGTCAGGATAATCGAGTGGATCAATCATCGCGATGTTTGAGTTGTCCGCCAATGCATCCATTGCCGTACGGACATTGGGGTTGGGGTGGACGGGGAAAATGATCCCCACATCGTCACGCGCCGCAATTTGTGCAATTGCCCCCGCCATACCCGCCATTGCTTCGAAATTTTCGCGGCGGTGGGTGGTGACGGCAATAATGCGCTTGCCGCTGAACCCGTCGATGATCGCATCAATTCCGGCACACATCGACGGATATGCGGTAAGCCGAGCGCTTGTGGCGAGCAGGGCATCAATCACTGTGTTGCCGGTCTCATAAATCGTCGCTTCGGGCACTGCCTCGCGACGCAAGGCATCCGCCGACGTCTTGGTCGGTGCGAAATGCTGGTCTGCCATCGTCGCGACGATTTTACGGTTGACCTCCTCGGGCCAAGGATGATGGATATCGCCGCTGCGCAAACCCGCCTCAACATGGCTAACCGGAATTTTGCGATAATAAGCGGCCAGGGCGCCGACCATGGCGGTCGCGGTATCGCCCTGCACAATCACGCGGTCGGGCTTTTCAACGTCGAGCACCGCGCCGAGTTTGGTCAAAAGCGCCGCCGTCAGCCCGTCAAGCGTTTGCCCCGGCTGCATGATGTTCAGATCATGGTCAGGAACAATCCCGCTAAGCCGCAATATTTGGTCGAGCATGTCGCGGTGTTGCGCGGTCACGCAAACGCGGCAATCCACCCCTTCGGCGCGCAACGCATCAACGACGGGAAAAAGCTTGATCGCTTCGGGGCGCGTGCCGAAAATAGCGAGAACTTTGCGTTGCATTTGCGGCTGGCCCCCCTTTTGTGGCCTGACTGGCGTCCGCTCTTAGCCTGCCAGTGTTGCAGTCCGGTAAATATTACGTCGAAAGCACCCATTTTTCAGCGCCTTCGATACCCAGCGCCGTCAATTTACCGCTGGCGAACGCGCCCGTGTCGATGCCAATCCGGTTGGGATGTTCATCGACGCCTTCGGTAATCGAATGGCCGTGGACGACCATCATCCCATGGTCGCGTGGATCATCGAGAAACTCGCGGCGAATCCAGCGCATGTCGCTTTCGCGCTGCTCGTCGAGCGGAACGCCAGGGCGGATGCCGGCGTGGACAAAGAGATAATCGCCGCACTGCCACTGATCGACGAAGTTACGCAGGAAAGCGATATGTTCGACGGGCACGCGCGCACCGACGAGTTCGGCGAGGTCGCCAAGGTCGCATGCGTCATATTCGGCTTCGGTGACGCCATAGCTCAGCAATGTCTCGCGCCCGCCGACGCGGTGAAACAGACCCGCTGCTTTGCGATCACCTTCCCACGCGCGAATAAGGATTTCCTCATGATTGCCCATCAGCAAGACGCATTTTGGTGAGGCCGCCATATGCATTGTGCGCTCGATAACACCGCGCGATTCAGCGCCGCGATCCACAAGATCGCCAAGGAAAACGAGCGTTGTATCCACGCGCCCACGTGCAGCATCATCGGCATCAATCATCCCGATCAACGTATCGAGACAATCGCGACGCCCATGAATATCGCCGATGGCGTAAACGCGCTGCCCCGCAGGCACGGCATAGACCTGCGGCTCGGGTTCAGCGGCTCGGGCGAAAAACTTCTTGAAAACCATGGTGCTGGGAAAAGCCGATAGTCAAAGGACGATGAATGGTCCCTTACACACTTTCTTGGGGCAGGAGCGAGTGGAGTTCGATGCCGATGCGATTCATATGGTCGCGGATGCGTGGCCAGCTATGCGTCATAAAACGATTGCGCTCGTCATTGCGCAGGCGGACGATGGCCCCGTCGGCCACAAACATTCCGACACCGCGACGGACAGAAACATAGCCGTCATCCTGCAGCGATTGATAGGCTTTGGCCACGGTCAGGGGGTTTGCGCCATGCTCGCTGGCAAAAGCACGGACCGAGGGAAGCTGGTCACCTTCACGATAAACACCCTCAAGAATCGACGCCGACAGCAGGCCGCGTAGCCGCAGATATACGGGAATTTCGCCCGAGATTTCACCTGAGTCGCCCACTGTCATGCAATGCTAATACACTAAAGCACGTAGTTTGTCAGCCCCAATTTTTCACGACAGTGTCATAATTGGGGCGGGGGCGTTCTTCGAGATCGCGCGACGGCGAGCCGATGAAGATGAAGCCCGCGATGCGTTCGTCGGGTCCTCCGAAAGCATTGCGCACAGCATTAGAATAGGTCGGCCATCCGGTCAGCCAGCTTCCCACAAAACCGCTGGCATGCGCGGCGGTCAGCAGGTTCATGCACGCGGCGCCGACCGAGAGTTCCTGTTCCCAGATCGGAATTTTGCTCCCCGCTACAGGCGATGACAGGGCAACGACCAGCGTCGGCGCTTGACGCGCGAATTGGTCCATCGCTTCGATTTCGAGGCGGCCCGCTTCAGGTTTTTCGACACGGTAGGCACTGGTGAGCACAGTGGACAAACGCTCACGCTGGTCCGTCGCGATGACAACAAACCGCCACGGCGCGAGCTTGCCGTGATCGGGCACCCGGATTGCGGCCTCCATGATCTTGCGAAGCTGCATCGCATCGGGTCCAGGTGCAATCATGTCGCGCGGTTTGCCCGAGCGGCGCGTCTGAAGGAGCGTGAGGGGTGAGCTTGTGTTGTTGAACATCCGCGATCGGCTAGCGAACCGAAGTTGACAACACAACCGTTCACCCGGCCTGTCGATGGGTTGTCCTTCACGTTTTTGCCGTGGCGACGTAAGGACACGGATTCGACAAGCTCAGCCTGAACGGTTTTTGTGAAACAGTTTCTTTTCCTTTTTGCTTCTCTCGCGGTCGATCCTTCGTTGACTCGGTTGCAGGTCGAAGACGCCCGTGTCGCGGCGATGAGCTGGCGGATGCAGACGGCGAATGCCGCGCTGTGCCCCCAAAAATCGCCGATTTCGGGTATGTCGCTGCACGCCCTTTCGCAATATCGTGTGAGTCAACGCGCAGCAGCGGCGGCACAGTTTGCGTTGCGCAGTCGGGTCGGCGTGGCGGCGGTTGCGCCAGGGAGTGCTGCGGATCGCGCAGGCTTGAAGGCTGGTGATATGATCTATGTGGTTGACGGTCGGGAGACACCGACTGTTGATGAAAATGCGGGATATACGCCGGTGGGTCAGGTCGAAGCGATGATCGATGCGGCCCTTGCGAATGCCCCTGCCGAATTGGAGATCATGCGTCCGTCAGGTGTCGAAGAGCGGATCGAGTTGACGGGTGAAGCGGGTTGTGCGTCGCGGGTGCAGATCATTGCAGGCGGCGCAATCAATGCAGCGGCGGATGGCAACTATGTCCAGATCAATGCAGCGATGCTCGATTTTGCGACGTCGGACGATGAGCTGGCGGTGATTGTCGGGCACGAGCTGGCGCATAATATCCTGCGTCATGTTGCCTTGAAAATACCCTCCAAACGGGCGGAGTACGCAGCCGACCGCCTCGGCGTCTGGCTAATGGCGCGCGCGGGGTATGACGTGGACGCCGTCGTCCCGTTTTGGACGCGGTTCGAGAAGCGGACGAATGCGGGCATCTTTGCTGATGGTACACATCCGTCCCCCAAAAAACGCCTTGCCGCGGTGGCAAAAGCGGTGGCGGAACTCAAGGCCCAGCGTGCGGCCGGAAAACCTCTCATCCCATCCCCACAATAATCGGGCTTCACAGTCGTGTTTTCCCCGCTAGTCTGCGCGCCAACAGGCCAATCAGGCCGATCTGAACTTTCGGGGAGTTTCAATTATGGCATCGACCGCCATGGCGACGGGTGAAAAAACGCTTTTGGGTCATCCGCAGGGCTTGTTCGTCCTGTTTTTCGCCGAGATGTGGGAGCGCTTTTCCTTCTATGGTATGCGCGCGCTCCTGATTTTCTATCTGACGCAACATTGGCTGTTTTCGGACGGCAAAGCGCAGGTGATTTACGGCGCCTATCTGTCCCTTGTCTATATCACACCTGTCATGGGCGGCTATCTAGCAGACCGCTATCTCGGACAACGCAAGGCGGTGTTGTTCGGTGGCATTATGCTGGCCATCGGTCATTTCATGATGGGTATCGAAGGATCGGGTGGGCAGGGCGATCCGACGCTCAACATTTTCTGGCTTGCGCTCAGTTTTATCATTGTGGGATCGGGGTTTCTAAAGGCCAATATCTCGGTGATCGTCGGGCAGCTTTATCCGCGAACCGATTTTCGCCGTGATAGCGCGTATACGATTTTCTACATGGGCATCAATCTCGGCGGTTTCCTCGGGCCGCTGTTCTGTGGCTATATCGGCCAGACTTATGGTTGGGGTTATGGCTTTGGCCTCGCAGGGATCGGCATGCTGCTTGGCCTTATTGTTTTTGTGGGATTGAAGCCGCTGCTGATGGGGCGGGGTGAACCCGCCGATCCGGCATTGCTGAAAACACGTGTTGCCGGGCTTCCGCTCGAATGGCTAATCTATGCCGTCGGGATCGCCTCGGTTGCCGTTATCTGGACGCTGATCCAGTACCAAGCGCTGGTCGGGTGGGCGTTGCTGTCATCGGGCGTAATCCTTGTCGGCTATGTTGTGCTGACCGCCGTTACAAAACTTGCGCCACAAGACCGCGACCGCATCTTTGCCGCACTATCGCTGATCCTCGGATCGATCCTGTTCTGGGCATTGTTCGAACAGACCGGCTCGTCGCTAAACCTGTTTACCGATCGTTATGTTGATCGCGGCGGCGTTCCCGCCTCGGTATTCCAGTCGATCAACAGCGGCTACATTATTTTGCTTGCGCCGGTTTTCGCCTGGATATGGGTCGCGCTTGGTCGACGCGGACTCGAGCCCTCGGCCCCGGCAAAATTCGGGCTGGCGTTGCTGCAACTCGGGCTTGGCTTTCTCGTCCTGGTATGGGGCGCTGGGGCGGCGGGGACGCTCACGCCGGTGCTGTTTATTTTCCTGATCTACCTTTTGCATACGACCGGCGAACTTTGTCTCTCGCCCGTTGGATTGTCGGCGATGAACCGTCTGGCACCAGCGCAAATGGCGTCGCTGATGATGGGCACATGGTTTTTTGCCACCGCCAGTGGCAATTTCGTTTCAGGCCTGATTGCTGCCGCGACGGGCTCCGAAGCAGCGTCGGGCGAAGGGGCAGCGAAGGAAACCGTGCTCGCGGTTTATAGTCAGATCGGCTGGATTGCCATTGGCGTGAGTGTCGTCGTTCTCGTGATCGCGCCATTCATCAAAAAACTGATGCATCTCGACACCCTTCAAGATGATAGCTTGGAGGCCAAGTAATGCGTTTTGTTTTGGTAGCAGGCTTATTGCTAGCCGGTTGCGCGACAACGTCTGCGAAAGTGGACACGCCTTCGGCCAAAGCGGCAACGCCGAAATGGAACGCTGATCCGTTCCCCTCGACGTATAAAGCTTATCCCAGTGTGCCAACCGCGATCATCAACGCAACGGTCTATGACGGCGAAGGCGGGCGGATCGAACGCGGGACAGTATTTATGTCGGCCGGCAAGATGATTGCCGTCGGTGGCCCCGATACGACGGTCCCTGATGGCACGACGGTAATCGACGGCACTGGCAAATGGGTGACGCCCGGCATCATCGACATTCATTCGCACCTTGGCGATTACCCAAGTCCGCAAGTGGCGGCGCATTCGGACGGGAATGAAGCAACTGGTCCGGTCCGTGCCGAAGTTTGGGCCGAACATAGCGTCTGGCCGCAGGATCCGGGGTTCAGCCGCGCGCTGGCCAATGGTGGGGTGACGGCGCTGCAAATCTTGCCTGGTTCAGCGAACCTGTTCGGCGGGCGTTCGGTGACGATTAAAAATGTTTATGCGCGGACGATGCAAGGGATGAAGTTTCCCGGCGCACCTTACGGCTTGAAAATGGCGTGCGGCGAAAACCCAAAGCGCGTTTACGGCAGCCGTAACCAGATGCCCTCGACGCGAATGGGCAATGTTGCCGTTGATCGCCAGACGTGGGCGAAAGCTGTTGAATATAAAAAGAAGCTCGACAAAGGCAGCGACGTAACGCGTGACATCGCGATGGATACGTTGGCCGGTGTGCTGGCGGGCGACATCCTCGTTCACAATCACTGTTATCGCGCTGATGAAATGGCCATTGTCATCGATATGGCAAAGGAATTTGGCTATAAAGTCAGCACGTTCCATCATGCGGTCGAGAGCTACAAGATTGCAGACCTGTTAAAGGCGAACGGCATTTGTTCGGCCATGTGGTCCGATTGGTGGGGATTCAAGATGGAATCCTACGATGCGATCAACGAGAATATTCCGCTGGTCCACGATGCGGGGGCGTGCGCGATTGTTCATTCGGATGACCCCAACGGCATCCAGCGCTTGAACCAAGAGGCAGCAAAGGCATTGGCCGACGGGCGGCGGATCGGTATTAACATATCCGACGAAATGGCGTGGACGTGGCTCAGCTATAATCCGGCAAAGGCGATGGGCATTGCCGAAAAAACCGGGAGCCTGAAGCCCGGCAAGATGGCGGATGTTGTCCTGTGGAACGGGAATCCGTTCAGTGTTTACACGCGGCCAGAACGTGTATGGATCGATGGCGCTATGATGTATGATGCGAATGATCCCAAGCGCCGTCCCGTGAGCGATTTTGAACTGGGTCAGACCGGCGAAGGAGATGTGAAGTGAGGCATTTCCCCACAAAAACCGTTTGCCCTGAGCCTGTCGAAGGGCTGTCCTTCTTCGCGCGATGGTCAAGAAGGAGGGGCAGGACTTCGACAAACTCAGCCCGAACGGTTTTCGGGCTGGCTTTCGCCCTGGTCGCCACCCCAGCCACCGCCCAAACCATTGCCATCACCGGTGGAACGGTCGCCATTGGGGACGGGAGTGTTCCCGAGCGCGGGACTGTTGTTATGCGTGATGGACGGATCGTTGCTGCGGGGCCGTTGGTTGCTGTCCCAGCCGGTGCCAGCGTCATCGACGCAAATGGCAAATGGGTCTCGACGGGCATCGTCGCAGGTTTTTCACGCCTTGGCCTGGTTGGTGTTGATGCGGTTGATGAGACCAATGATGCCGGGGCGGGCAAGTCGGTTTTCTCGGCATCAATCAGCGTTGCCGACGCCATAAATCCCCGCGTGCCCGCAATTGCAGTCAATCGTGCCGCCGGCGTGACCCGCGCTATTGTTGCGCCCGATGGCGGCGGGTCGATGTTCGTCGGCGAAGGGGCCGTGATCGACACCGGCAATGATGCGGATGCGATTACCAAGGCGCGCGCGTTTCAGTTTGTCGAATTCGGCGAAGCCGGGGCTGGACGTTCGGGGGGTAGCCGTGCCGCGTCGCAAACCTTCTTTCGCAATGCACTTGATGAAGCGCGCGACTATTTGCGCAACCCGAATGGCTATGACGGGCGCAGCAAGGATTCGATCCTGATGCGACGTGACGTGGCGGCGCTGGTCCCCGTGATGCAGGGCAAAATGCCGCTGTATATCCATGTCGAAAGTGGGCCGGACATTTTGCAGATGCTGGCGCTCAAGAAGGATTATCCGGCGCTGCGGCTGGTGCTTGTCGGCTGCGTCGAAGGATGGACCGTCGCCCGCCAGATCGCGGCCGCTGGCGTGCCCGTCATTGCGTCTGCGCTCAAGGATCTTCCGGCGTCGTTCGAACAACTAGCGGCAACGCAATCGAATGTCGGGCGGATGAAAGCGGCGGGTGTAATGCTCGCCATCGGCATGATTGATGATAACGACACACGGCAAGCGCAACAGACCACGCAGATGGCGGGCAATCTTGTGGCACTCACGCGCGTGCCTGGCGCTACCGGGTTGAGTTGGGGCGATGCCTTTGCCGCAATAACCTCTAAGCCCGCTGAAATTGCGGGCCTCGGGAACGAGATCGGATCGCTCCGCGCGGGCCGCCGTGCCGATGTCGTGATTTGGTCGGGCGATCCGCTCGAACTGGCGACTGCTGTCGAGAAAGTGTGGATCGACGGGGTGGCACAGGATCTGACGACGCGCCAGACGCGGCTTAGGGATCGCTATCTGAAGCCACAGGACGGCGCGCTGCCCAAGGCATATGAGCGGTGACAATGCTGACAATCGCCCTGATCGCCTTTGTCGGCACCCATTTCCTGATGTCGCATCCGCTGCGCGCGCCAATGGTCGGGGCACTAGGCGCAGGCGCTTTTCAGGGCGTATATTCGCTGGTGTCGCTCGCGACTCTTGGCTGGGTGGTTTACGCCTTTCGAGAGGCACCCATCGGGATGCCGATCTGGACTGCGGGCGATGCACTGAATATCGTGGCGACGGCGCTTATGTTTTTGGCCAGCGTGCTGCTGGCGGGTTCGTTTGTTGGAAACCCTGCGTTGCCACAACCGGGTGCCAATAAGCTTGCCATGCAAACCCCGACCGGCGTGTTCGCGATCACGCGCCATCCGATGATGTGGTCATTTGCTTTATGGTCGCTGGCGCATGTGCTCGTCAGCCCGCGACCGGCTGTGGTGATCCTGTCAGGATTTATCGCATTTCTGGCGCTCGGCGGCGCGGAGGGGCAGGATGCGAAGAAGGCAAAACTGATGGGCGATAGCTGGCAGGGCTGGGAGTCGCGCACATCGTTCATGCCCCGACTTGCCTGGCCGGGCCGAGCCGCGCTGATCGGCGGGACGCTAATCTGGCTCGCGGCAACATGGGCGCATCCAATTGCGGGCGCACCGACGGCTGGGATTTGGATGTGGTTAAGCTGAATTCGCCATCGTGCCGGCCTGTTTTGAGACTGTTCCTGTTACCACGACATCGTGCATCACATTCCCGACAGTGCGGAAAATATCGGGCAGCGTCTCGACCGCGATCAACAGCGCGAGCGGCTCAACCGGTGCACCAATCGCAAGACAGATTGGTGCACAAGACGTAATGAAGCTAACCGTGCCGGGCAGGCTGACCGCGCCCATCGAAGTCAGCACGGCCGCGAAAATCGCGACGCCATATTGCGCGGGCCCCAATTCGACGCCGAACCAATTTGCGATGTAAAGCGCGACCGCAAGGTTCATTGCCGGGCCAGTCGCGCGAAGAAGGGCGACAGCCATCGGCAGCGTCACGCCCGCGCTGGATTCGGGCACGCCAAGGTCTTCGGATTTGCGAAGCATCAGCGGCAGGCAGGCGAGCGATGATTGTGTGCTGATGGCGAGTGCCTGCACCGGGGCGATGGCGGAAGCATAGTGACGCAATTTCCATCCCGCGCCGAAAATCGCAAAGGGGTAAGCCAGCAGCGAAATGACAATGCCGACCGCAGAGACGACCGCAATATAGTGCAGCAGCGCCCCAAATGCCGCCGCGCCTGACCGCGCCCCAACGACGAGCGCAAGCGCAAACACGCCAACGGGCGCGAGCTTAATCACCCATTCGACGACGATGATCATGGCATCGGCAAGCGCGCTGAAGAAACCGGTCAGGCGACTGCGCGGCTCCGCCGGTAGTTTTGTTAATGCAAATGCGAAAACGAGTGTAAAAATGAGCAACGGCAGAATCGCATCATTCGACGCCGCCGCAATCGGATTGGTCGGCACGATGGCGCGGATGAAATCACCAAACGGAGGGACGGCAGCGACCGAGGGTGCGGTGGTCAGCGCGGCTTTCAATGCATCCGCCGATGCGGTCGGCATCGGGAACAGCGCGAGGAACATCGGCATCAGAATTGCGCCCATGACGGCGGACAGCGACATGATCGTGACGATCCACGTGAGCGACAATCCCGCCAATCGTCCCGCGCGTGCGGCCTCCGCTGTCTGGGCAATCCCGGTAATAAGCAATGCAACGACAAGTGGCACAATCGTCATGCGCAGGCCGTTAAGCCACAGCGCTCCGATGGGATCGGCAATGTCCGCCGCTTGCTTGGCCAAGGCCGGGTCAAGGCTCGCCCCCGCGATTCCGATAACGAGACCAAGGACAAGAGCGAGGAGAATCCGGGTGGCGTTCGACATAGAGCGTGGACTTGGCACGGCGGGCCGTTGAGCGAAAGCTGGAAATTCGCTGGCGATTGCGCGTAAGGGTGCGCGACGAGGGGAAGACCACGCATGACACGCAAATTCTTCGGAACCGATGGTATCCGTGGCCGCACCAATGCCGCGCCGATGACGGCCGAAATTGCAATGAAAGTCGGTATGGCGGCGGGCACTTATTTCATGCGCGGCGCTCACCGGCACCGCGTGGTAATCGGCAAAGATACGCGGCTGTCGGGGTATATGGTCGAAAATGCACTGGTCGCGGGGTTTACCAGCGTGGGTATGGATGTCGTCCAGTTTGGGCCGCTGCCTACCCCTGCGGTCGCCATGCTGACGCAATCGATGCGCGCTGACTTAGGCGTCATGATTTCAGCCAGCCACAATCCCTATTATGATAATGGCATCAAGCTTTTCGGCCCGGATGGATATAAGCTGTCCGACGCAGCGGAGGCCGAGATCGAGGCGTTGCTTGCGAGCGACGTTAAGCTGGTCGAAGCCGAACATATCGGTCGTGCGCGCCGCGTGGAGGACGCGCGCGGGCGTTACATACATTTTGCGAAGTCGACGTTCCCGGAGCATCTTCGCCTCGACGGGCTTAAAATCGCGGTCGATTGTGCGAACGGCGCAGCCTATCAAGTTGCGCCATCCGCGCTTTGGGAGCTCGGCGCCGAAGTCATTGCGGTTGGCGTCAGCCCGAATGGCAAAAATATTAATGACAAATGCGGATCAACATCACCGGGACTGCTTCAGGAAACTGTCGTCGCGAGCGGCGCACACATTGGAATTGCACTTGATGGCGATGCCGACCGGTTGATCATCGTCGATGAAGCAGGGCGCGTCGTTGATGGCGATCAGTTGATGGCGCTGGTCGGCGTCAGTTGGGCGCGGCAAGGTATATTGCGGGGTGGCGGTGTCGTTGCCACCGTGATGTCCAATCTGGGGCTCGAACGCTATCTGAGGCGTGAGGGACTGACGCTCGAGCGGACGAACGTCGGTGACCGCTATGTCCTTGAAAAGATGCGCAGTAGTGGATTTAATGTTGGCGGCGAACAGTCGGGGCATATTATCCTGTCGGATTACGCGACGACCGGCGATGGCTTGATCGCGGCGTTGCAGGTCCTCGCCGAACTCGTCACGACGGGCAAACCGGCAAGTGCGTTGCTGCATTTGTTCGATCCCGTGCCGCAATTGCTCAAGAATGTTCGGTTCGCCACTGGCAAACCGCTCGACGACCGCCGAGTGAAGGCTGCGATTGCCGAGGCGGAATTGGAACTGAATGGTTCGGGGCGGCTCGTTATCCGTCCTTCCGGGACTGAGCCTTTGATCCGCGTGATGGCCGAGGGTGATGATGCTGGGCAGGTGACGCGGCTGGTTGATATGATCTGTGACGCGGTAAAGGAAGCCGCCTGATGCTCGATATGCGCCCCGATTGCGAAAATTGCGGGGCAGACTTGCCCGCTCATGTCGGCGGCGCGTTCATCTGTTCGTTCGAGTGCACCTTTTGTGCAGACTGTGCGCACGCTCTTGACGAGCATTGCCCGAATTGCAGTGGTGAACTTCTTGATCGACCTACGCGGTCAAAGGCGTTGCTCGAAAAACATCCAGCCTCGACGGAACGGAAATTCAAGGGGTGACTCCGCGTATCCTCATCATCGCGGGCTCGGACAGCGGTGGCGGTGCGGGGATTCAGGCGGACATCAAGACGGTCACGATGCTCGGCGGCCATGCGATGACTGCAATTACCACCGTAACGGCGCAGAATACGGTGGGTGTTGATGCTGTGCACCTGGTCCCGACCGATATTGTCATTGCACAGATCGACGCGGTGGTGCGCGACATCGGTGTTGACGCGGTTAAGATCGGCATGATCGGCAGCGCGGAAACGGCTGAGGCGGTGGCGGATTATCTGGCGCGGGTAACGGTACCGATTGTGTTCGATCCCGTTATGGTGGCGACGAGTGGGGCGGCGCTGGCCGATGCGCGAACGATATCGGCGTTTCACAAACTGATTGCGATTGCTTCTGTCGTCACGCCCAACCTGCCCGAACTAAATGCACTTGGCGGCACAATGCCGATCCTGCGCCACGGATGCTATTTGCTGCTGAAAGGCGGGCATGGCGACGGCGACGAAATCGTCGATCAACTGCTGTCGACGACAGGTTTGGTCCACGAATTGCGCGGCAAACGGATTGATACAAGCAGCACACACGGTACGGGTTGTACACTTGCGAGCGCCGTTGCCTGTGGGCTGGGGCAGGGGATGGGAATCGTCGAAGCGTTCGAACGGGCAGTTTCATTCGTCCGTGCGGCGTTGCTAGCGGCTCCCGGTTTGGGTGCGGGCCACGGACCAATAGGGCATCAGGCGGTCCGCCTGTGATCGCCGGCGTCGACGAGGCAGGCAGGGGGCCGTTGGCGGGGCCGGTGGTTGCGGCGGCTGTTATTCTTTGTGCGGGTGGCATCCACGGACTCGATGATAGCAAAAAATTGTCAGCCAAACGGCGCGGGCAGTTGGAGACGTTGATCCTCGCGCATTGCACCATCGGCATCGGCATGGCGAGTGTCGAAGAAATCGACCAGATTAACATTCTCCAAGCCACCATGCTCGCCATGACTCGCGCCGTTGAAGCGCTCGGCATCGAACCGTCGCGCGTCATGGTCGACGGCAACTGCTTGCCCAAATGGCGATACCGCGCCGAAGCCATCATTGGTGGCGATGCGATCCACCCGTGCATTTCCGCTGCTAGCATCATTGCCAAGGAACACCGCGACCGCATCATGATTGCCGCTGATCGCGATTATCCTGACTATGGCTGGGCGTCGAACAAGGGGTATGGCGCGGCGGTGCACATGGCGGCTCTGACGAAACTTGGGGCAACGCCGCTACACCGCATGAGCTTTCGGCCCGTCCGCGAACGTGTTTTTGCGACGAGTTGAGTCTTTCGCGACACACACCATCGGTTGAGTCTGGGTGTGAAGTCTGGCCCAACATGTCGTGGGAGACTCGTTTCGTTCTCACTACGTTAAAGGTTTTGTTAAGATTCTCTGTTAACTATCTACTTGACGGCAGAGTCATCGGGACTCACCATGATCCTCTTGAGAAGGGGGCTTTTTAATGGGCGTGATGGAAAAGCTGAAAGCGGCGTTGCCTGCCGAACAGCTCCCCGTTGACCGGATTATTATGGATGATTGCATCGCAGCGATGGCGTCATTGCCTGATGCCTGCGTCGATATGGTGTTCGCCGATCCGCCCTATAACCTCCAGCTTGGTGGCGACTTGTTCCGGCCCGAAGGCGGGCGCGTTGATGCCGTCGACAATGACTGGGACAAGTTCGATACCTTTGCGGCCTACGACACTTTTACGGCGGCGTGGCTGGCCGAAGCGCGGCGCATTTTGAAGCCCAACGGCACGTTGTGGGTGATCGGCAGCTACCACAACATCTTCCGCGTCGGCTCGCGTTTACAGGATGCGGGATTTTGGATCCTAAACGATGTCGTTTGGTGCAAGACCAATCCGATGCCCAATTTCAAAGGCACGCGCTTTACGAATGCACACGAAACGCTGATTTGGGCTTCGCGCGACGAGGGATCGAAATATACTTTCAATTATCGGGCTATGAAGTCGCTTAACGATGAATTGCAGATGCGCTCGGACTGGAGCTTTCCAATTTGTGGCGGGCAGGAACGCATCAAGCGCGGCGGCACGAAAGCACACCCGACGCAGAAACCGGAGGCGTTGCTTTATCGCATTTTGCTGGCCTGCACGAAAGCAGGCGATGTCGTGCTCGATCCATTTTTCGGGACCGGGACGACGGGCGCAGTTGCGCGGCGGCTGGGGCGTCACTGGATCGGGATTGAGCGCGACGTGACCTATGTTGATGTGGCGCACGAACGGATCGCGGCGGCGCTACCGCTTGACGAGTCAGCGGTGACGACGATGATGTCGCCCAAATCACAACCCAAGGTCGCGTTCGGGACGCTGGTTGAAACGGGGTATATTCAGCCTGGCACCAAGATTTTTGATGTGAAGCGACGCTGGATCGCAACTGTGCGCGCGGACGGTTCGCTCGTGTTGGGCGATGCCGCGGCGTCGATCCACAAACTTGGCGCACAGGTTCAAGGCGCGCCGTCGTGCAACGGCTGGACGTTCTGGCATTATGAAGCGGATGGCGTGGCAAAGCCTATCGACAGCTTGCGCCAAACCTATATCCTCGCAAACGAGGCCTAAATTAAACCGCGTTTGCCCTGAGCTTGTCGAAGGGCTGTCCTTCTGGTTGCCGAGCGTCCAAAGAAAGGACAGGGGCTTCGACAAGCTCAGCCCGAACGGGATTTGTTTATGCACCTGACTCAACTCATCTACATGTCGCAACCATTCGGGTTTGACGATGCCATGCTCAACGGTATCCTCGTTCAGGCGCGGCGTAACAATCCGGCGCTGGACATCACCGGCTGCTTGATTTGCCGCCATGATCTTTACTTGCAGTTGCTTGAGGGGCCTGATGCTGCCGTCATGACGATGTATGAACGGATCAAGGCGGATGACCGCCATCTCGAGGTCGTGCAGCTTTGCCGCGAGACCGCGACCTCGCGGATGTTTCCCGATTGGGCAATGCGCGATGATCCGGCGCAGTCGTGGCTGTGGCCGCCCGAAGCGGTCGCGGACGGCGCGTTGTTTCAGGCTTCGCCCGATGTTCTGCGCGCGGTGTTTGCGCGGGTGGGCGGATGAAAACTTATCTAAGACCGACGGCGTTCGTTGATACGCCGGTCAGGTTTGACGGACAGGTTACGCGACTGGCGGGGGGAATGGCATTCTTTTCGGGCTATGAAGTCATTGCGGTCGAAGGCGGCGAGCGGGTTTCGTCGAAGCTGGTACCTGTTGACCAAATAGATGATCATCCAACGATTGCGCATATCACAGGCGCTCGCCCGCCGCTGGTACTTGGCGCGCGCACGATCCGGCTCGACCAGCCACAGGTGATGGGCATCCTTAACATGACGCCTGACAGTTTTTCGGACGGTGGCAAGCATGGTGATGACGTTGAAGCAGCGGCGGCCACGGGCTTTGCGATGGAAACGGCAGGCGCGGCGATTATTGATGTGGGGGGCGAATCAACACGACCCAATGCCAAGCCGGTGTGGGAAGGCGACGAGATCAAGCGCACGCAACCGGTGATCGAACGCCTCGCACGCGGCGGGGCAACCGTCTCAATTGACAGCCGCAAGGCGAGCGTGATGGAAGCGGCGCTCACCGCAGGGGCGGGTCTCGTCAACGATGTTTCGGCGCTGTGCTTTGATGCGCATGCGCTGGCGCTGATGGCGCGTTCAACCTGCCCCGTCATCATTATGCATTCGCCTGATGCGGCAAAGACGCTGCATGATGGACCGATCGCTGCTGATCCACTGATCGAAACCTATGACTGGCTCGACGCGCGGATCGACGCGCTGGCGGTGGCGGGCATCGCACGAGACCGGATCATCATCGATCCGGGCATCGGCTTTGGCAAAAGCGTTGCGGCAAATCTTGCTATCCTTAACGGGCTGGCTCTCTTCCACGGTCTGGGTTGCCCAATCTTGCTGGGTGCAAGCCGCAAGCGTTTTATCGGTGCGCTGTCGAACGAAGCCCCTGTCGAGGCGCGGCTGGGTGGGTCGATAGCAGTGGCGATGAAGGCCGCCGAGCAGGGTGCACAGATCATCCGTGTCCATGACGTGCCCGAAACAATGCAAGCATTGCGCGTCTGGCGCGGGCTGCGCGATCAAGGGCTGAACAGCTAAAATCGATTGCACTTGCCTCATTTTTGCCCGATTTTCGGCATTTTTTTCTAGCTGCCTCATCAATCCAACGATCCGTCGCGGCTGTTAGCTGGCGTTCATCTTGGCTTCCCCACTTGAAGGCCGCCGCGCAGTTCCGCGTGGTGCTTACCTCCATGTTAGGGGATAAAAATGCTTACCGTTCGTACAATATCGATGCTCGCAGCATCCGGCCTGCTGGCGACAACAGCACCGGTTTTGGCAGGAGAGCCTTATGTCGGCCTTTCGGTTGGCGCGACACTGGCTCAGAAATCAAATGATCGTGGCGCGTTTAACGCAACGGTTCCGGCAACCGCGGCATTTCCGGCGATTCCAAGTGGCACGCCGCTGACGCTCGAAACGCGATTCAAAACTGGGTTTAACGTTTCGGGCTATGCCGGGTATAAGTTCGACAATGGTTTTCGGGTCGATGCCGAAGTTGGCTACAGCGAAAATAATGTAAAGCGGCATAATAATCTGACTGCGGGCGGCACCGTGATTGATGCACTCGACGTTGCTGTGCTCACCCGAGGGGCGCCCGCCGCATCCAACCCGACCATCGGCACCGTGATCGGCAATGGCGGCAAGGGACGGCTGCGTAATCTGTCGGTTTTCGGCAATGCGTATTATGACTTTAATCGCGAAGGCGCGCTTCAGCCATATATCGGTGCAGGTGTCGGCGTTCAGGAAGTAAAGGTTCGCTATGAGCCCTCCGACGTGCCCGTCGCCAATGGTAAGAAAGCGAAATTTGCTTATCAGCTGATGGCAGGCTTGACGTATAAGATCAGCCCGAGTTTCGAGCTGTTCGGTCAGTATAATTACCGTGCATCAGACAAGGTGAATGTCCCGCTGACGATCGTCCCAGCTTCGTTCGATGTCCAGAACAAGGCGTCAGTTGTATCGCTCGGGATGCGCATCCCATTTGGCGCGAAGTAACGAAATCAGCGGCGCGGTGGTTGCCCCCGCCGCGTCGCCGAACCTAGTTTTTCAGTTCGACATTGTCGGTTGGCACGGGAAAGGGGTCGTCACCCACGCCACTGGCCGCCACAGGAGGGGACGATGACTCAGCGGTTAGGCGCACCGCCTCTGGCGACCAAAGGCAGGCGATATGCTGATAATTGGCGTAAATCGAACCACGATAGCGCCAGCTGCCGTCGTCATCCTGCTTCCACCGTTCGCGCTGAACCCAGTCGACGACAGCATTCCAATCGCGCACGAACGACCCCTCGATCCAAGCGCGATAGATTTTTGAATCAAGAATATCTTGACGAATGCCAATCGAGACCAGTTCATAATGGTTGAGATAATCAATCAGCATGCGGCGGTCAGCCACGTCAGCTTGTAGCGGGGCATTGAGGTGATCGAAGCCGCGATTTTTGCGCAATGTCGAAAAACGGTCGATTATCTGGCGATAATGCTCGGTGGACTCACGCTTTTCGATCAAGTCGAGCGTCGCTTTTTGTTTGGCAATTAGGCGCGCGCCACGAAATGCGCGCCATGCGACAAATGCGGCGACCGACGCGATTGCTGGCGCTATAAATACCGACCAGTGCGGCTGGTTTGAAATAGTCTCAGAAACTGAAGGTGCATCGCCCAAGGCGAGGAGGGGCAGCAAATCGCTCAAAAACTTAGTCGCGAAGACCTTCGTTGCGCATGATCAAAACTCCTTCAAATAATAATTATTGCGATAGGACCGATTTGTCAATCAAATCCGTCACTCACGCAGCGTCGCTGATCCCCAATTCGGCCAGTTTGCGATACAATGTCGAACGGCCAATGCCCAGACGGCGCGCCACTTCGGTCATGCGGCCACGGTAATGGCCAATGGCGAGGCGGATAACGTCCGCTTCAATGGCGTCGAGCGCACGCATGTTGCCGTCCGAATTGAAAAGCGTAACACCAGCGGCTTGCGGGCCATGATCGGCCAGCGGCGCACCCGCGACGAGCAAGCTTGCGATATGCGGGAAATCAGTGGCCGTCAGCGCGTCGCCGTCGCACAGCACTGCTGCCCGGAAGAGGGCATTTTGAAGCTGGCGGACATTTCCCGGCCACGCATAGCCACCGAGCAACGACATCGCTTCGTCAGTAATGCCGAGTTCGCGCAGGCCCGGTTGTTTCGCGATACGCGCAAGGAGATGGCGGGCGAGGGCGGGGACGTCCCCGCTGCGGTCGCGCAGGGGCGGGATCGTAACCTGAACAACGGCAAGGCGATAATAAAGGTCTTCGCGGAACCGACCGGCGGCAACTTCGTCGATCAGCGTGCGGTTGGTGGCAGCGATTATCCGCACATCGACTTCGCGGGGACGACCGCCAATGGGGCAGACTTCACCCGATTGAAGAACGCGAAGGAGCTTGACCTGAGCGTCGAGTGGCAAGTCGCCGACTTCATCGAGGAACAGCGTCCCACCATCCGCGTCGCAGAATTTGCCTACCTGACGCGCAAAGGCACCGGTAAACGCACCTTTCTCATGACCGAACAATTCGGATTCGACGAGATTGGCGGGGATCGCGCCGCAATTGACCGCGACCAACAGTTTTTTGGCGCGGGGGCTGGCGGCATGGATCGCTTCGGCGACGACTTCCTTACCGACGCCGCTCTCGCCTTCGATAAGCATAGGAACGCGCGCCCGTGCAGCCTTGGCAGCAATCGCGAGCGCCGCGCGGAATTTCGGCGCGGATCCAACGATTTCATCAAAGCCCAAGGGCGCAGAGATTTTTTCAGACAGCGGACGGAGCTCGCCACTGCTGCATCCTTCGGCCATCGCCGCTTCCAGCGCGGCAAGCAATCGATCCGGCGCAATGGGCTTCACGAGGAAATCAGATGCGCCAGCCCGCATTGCCTCGACGGCAATTGCCACTGAATCGGTCGCAGTCAGCATTAGAATCGGGAGCATCGGGCGTCGCGCTCGTAATTCGGCGATCAAGTCGCCAACACCGTCGCCCCAACGGTCGATCAGCACCGCATCAAGCATCATCCCGTCGCGCGTGCCCAACGTCGCAATCGCAGTTTCGTTGTCGGAAATGGCGATTGTCCGCCATCCAGCCCGCGACGCAAGCGCCGACACCAGCCGAACCTGTGCGGGTTCGTTATCGACCAGCATCAACATGCGTGTCCCGTTCGGCGCCAAGGTCGTCCCCACTTCTGTCCCAATGAAGGACATCTTTTAACCCCCAACGGTAAAATTCCTGTGAATCGCCGATAGAGTGAAGCAGTTGTCGAATTGCTGAAGTCGTTGTTCATGGACCAGAAAGCGACTTGGCGCAGCTTGGGCTTGAGGGGAGCGCAGGTCGCGGTTAAGGCAAAAACCAGTAATTTTTCATGAGGGCGAAAATGGCGGGGAATAGCGAAACCAATGGCGACCTGAACGCGCATACCGAATCCTATGCGCGGTTTATCTGGTGGTTGAAGTTTGGATCGATCGCCACGGCCCTGATCACTGCGCTTGTCATCTTCCTGATCACCCGGTGAAAATCGCTGTCCTAAAAGAAACTGCTGACGGCGAGCGGCGGGTCGCGGTAAGCGCAGAGACGGTGAAGAAATTTATCGGGCTGGGTGCGAGCGTGTCGGTGGAAAGCGGTGCTGGCACGCATGCGTCGGTGGCTGACGCAGATTTGGCAGCGGCAGGGGCAACGATCGGCTCGCGGGCCGAAATATTGAACGATGCCGACATCGTGCTTGGTGTGGCGGGGCCGACACCAGCTTCACTCAAGGGCATCAAGAAGGGCGCTTGGCTGGTTGCAGGGCTCAACCCATTTGGCGAGCGGGCGCGGGTTGACGAATATGCACTGCTCGGCGTCGAAGCGCTGGCGATGGAATTCATGCCGCGCATCACGCGGGCGCAATCGATGGACATATTGTCGTCGCAATCGAACCTGTCGGGCTACAAGGCGGTGCTCGATGCGGCTGGCGAATATGGGAAAGCGTTCCCGATGATGATGACGGCGGCGGGCACGGTCAGCGCCGCGCGGGTGTTCGTCATGGGTGTTGGCGTCGCGGGGCTACAGGCAATTGCGACGGCACGGCGACTGGGCGCGCAGGTCTCCGCCACCGATGTGCGGTCGGCGACCAGGGAACAGATCGAATCTTTGGGGGCCAAGGCGATTTTCGTCGAGGATGTAAAGGGCATCGAAGGCGAGGGCGCGGGCGGCTATGCCACCGAAATGTCCGACGAATATAAGGCGGCGCAGGCGGCCTTGGTGAGTTCGCACATCGCGAAACAGGACATCGTGATCACCACCGCGCTGATCCCCGGGCGACCCGCGCCACGGCTGATCTCGGACGCGCAGATTGCGAGCATGAAGCCGGGCAGTGTCATCGTCGATCTGGCTGTCGAGGCCGGCGGCAATGTCGAGGGCGCGGTCGCGGGGTCTGTGGTCGAGGTCCACGGTGTCAAAATTGTTGGACATAAAAATGTGCCTAGCCGCCTGGCCACCGACGCGAGCGCCTTGTTCGCGCGCAACCTGTTCAATTTCCTGAGCGCCTTCTGGGATAAGGAAACCGGCGCGCCGGTTTTGGATGAAGAAATCGGCAACGCCATCCGCCTCACGCAGGATGGCAAGGTCGTGAACGAGCGGTTGTTGGGGTGATGAGTGCGGGGGATGTCACATGAAACGGATGTTATTCTTTTTACTATTAGGCGCGTTTGCCGCGCCGGTATCCGCTCAGACTTCTACCTGTCAGTGGATCGGGAATGTTTGGACCTGTAATACCAAACGACAATCGCCAGGGATCGACTGGGGCCTGCAGAACCGGCAGCCAGAGCAGCCCTCGGTTATGTATAGCTTCAGGCGTGGATATGAGGACGGCCAGCTTAGGCGCCGGCAGGAACAGCAAAATCTAGCTGATGAGCAAGCGAGACTCGTCACGCAGAACGCCGCCCAAATGGTCGCAGCAGGAAAATGTCGAGGCGCTGGTCAATATGCTGCTGCAAACGGTCAGTTCAAGCTGGCAACAGACATCGCCAATTATTGTGCAGCGAACGGCCAATAAGGAAGAAACATGGACTTCATCAGCATCCTCTCCATCTTTGTGATGGCCTGTTTCGTCGGCTATTATGTCGTCTGGTCGGTCACGCCTGCGTTGCACACGCCGTTGATGGCGGTGACCAATGCGATTTCCTCCGTGATCATCGTGGGGGCACTGATCGCAGCGGCAGCGCCCGGATCGGCCGTGTCCAAATATCTCGGGCTGCTTGCCGTTGTGCTGGCGAGCGTCAATATCTTTGGTGGCTTCGCGGTTACGGCGCGGATGCTGGCCATGTATAAAAAGAAGGAACGGTAATCGTGGAGCATGCCGTTCAGAACCCGTGGGTGGGCTTGGCCTACCTGATCGCAGGCGTGTGTTTCATCCTTGCCCTGCGCGGGTTGTCGTCGCCATCGACCAGTCAGGCGGGCAACCGTTATGGCATGATCGGCATGGCGATTGCGGTCGCGACGACATTGCTGGTCCATGACATCGCCTCGCTGCCCGAAATCGCGGTTGCAATCGCTATCGGCGCGGCCTTCGGGATTTTCACCGCACGCAAGATCGCGATGACTGACATGCCGCAGCTTGTGGCGGCGTTCCATTCGCTGGTCGGCTT
Source organism: Sphingomonas sp. (assembly GCA_031417655.1). GTDB lineage: Bacteria > Pseudomonadota > Alphaproteobacteria > Sphingomonadales > Sphingomonadaceae > Sphingomonas_O. The sequence goes on from JANOVZ010000118.1 coordinate 35,618, forward strand.
GGCGGCGGTGCTGGTCGGTGTTGCTGCCTACCTAAATCCGGGCGCGTTCGGCATTCTTTCGGTGCCTGAACCTTATATGGACATGGACCTGGCGGCCTTTAAGGCAATGGGCCTGATCAGTCCGGTCAGCCGCATCGAATTGGGCCTTGGCGTTGCTATTGGTGCGATTACATTCAGCGGCTCGGTCATCGCTTTCCTGAAGCTCAACGGCAACATGGGCGGCAAGCCGATCATGCTGCCGGGGCGGCATGTCATCAATTTGGGCGTGCTCGGCGCGATCATCGGGCTGACCGCCTATTTCACGCAAGACCAGAGTCCGTGGGTTTTCTGGACGATCACCGCGCTGGCGTTCGTCATCGGTTTCCTGCTGATCATTCCCATCGGCGGCGCGGACATGCCGGTCGTCGTGTCGATGCTTAATAGCTATTCGGGCTGGGCGGCCGCCGCGATGGGGTTCACGCTGCACAACACAGCGATGATCATCACCGGTGCGCTGGTCGGGTCATCGGGCGCGATCCTGAGTTATATCATGTGCAAGGCAATGAACCGCAGCTTCATCAGCGTGATCGCGGGCGGTTTCGGCGCAGTGGCGAGTGCAGGCGGCGAGGCCAAGACCGACCGACCGTGGAAACGCGGATCAGCCGAGGATGCCGCTTACATGATGGCTCAGGCTGAAAGCGTCATTATCGTACCAGGTTACGGCATGGCGGTGGCGCAGGCACAGCATGCTTTGCGCGAAATGGGCGATCTGCTCAAAAAAGATGGCGTTTCGGTCAAATATGCAATTCACCCGGTCGCGGGGCGGATGCCGGGGCACATGAACGTGCTGCTTGCAGAAGCAAACGTCCCCTATGATGAGGTCTTCGAACTTGAAGACATCAACAGCGAATTTGCACAAGCCGATGTCGCATTCATTATCGGCGCGAACGACGTCGTGAATCCTGCAGCGAAAACTGACAAGACATCGCCGATTTACGGAATGCCGGTGTTCGATGTGGAAAAGGCGAAGACCGTATTCTTCATCAAACGCTCGATGGGTGGCGTGGGCTACGCCGGCGTCGACAACGACGTATTCTATATGGACCAGACGATGATGCTGCTCGCCGACGCCAAGAAGATGGTCGAGGACATTAACAAGGCTTTAGCGCACTAACCGCCCGACCCGCTCCACGCCAAGGTGATACTCATTCGCCGGTTCTTCGGATCGAAGCGGTTTTCCGGCGCATAGGGTTCGCGATCGGCAACGCCTTCGATGCGCGCGAAACGACCGGGCATGATGCCTGACATGACGAGTGCCTGACGTGTGGCTTCGGCGCGGGCGGTTGACAGCATCCAGTTGTTCATCCCTTTCCCGCTGGCGTAGGGTAGCGCGTCGGTATGACCGCGGACGATCAGGTCGTTAGGCAAGTCGCGGACGACATGGGCGACTTCGCCGATCAGGCTGCGCGCTTGCGGCAGAAGCCGGTCCGTCGCGCTGCCGAACATTGAGAAATCGGCTTCGTCAACGATGTCGATGCGCAGTCCTTCACGTGTTTCGGTGAAGCGCACGTTCTTCATCAGGTTTTTAAGCGCGTCGGAACTTTCCATACGGACTTTCAAGGCGCGGGCGACATCCTTGAAGTTATTGCGATCCTGTTCGCGCGAGACCGGGATGGCACGGGTGCCGGTTCCCGCGACCGAGGTGGCGAGATTGTCCTTTGCCAGGATCGAGTCGCCTTGGAGCAATCCCTGGCCACCGGCTGCGCCTTCTTTCTTTGTGATCAGCGTTGGCGCAAAATAATCGGCGATCGACTTGCGCTGCTTTTCGGTGGTCGCGCCAAGCAGCCACATCAGCAGGAAGAACGCCATCATTGCGGTCACGAAATCGGCATAGGCGACCTTCCACGCGCCGCCGTGATGCCCGGCATGGGGCGCTTCGTAGATTTTCTTGACGATGATCGGGCGCGGCGGCGGCTCGTTCTTGCCGCGTTTGGGGGCCGTGGTTGCCATGCTATTTGCCCCGCATCCCGTCGAAGACTTCGGCAAAGCTTGGCTGCACAGCATGGGCGAGGCCTGCCCGCGCCGCTTCGATCACCAGCGGCTGCGGGTGGCCGTGCAGCGTCGCGATGATAATCTGCTTCACCACGGAATAAATGGCGGCGTCGGATTCAATAATCGATTTAGCTTTCGCCGCAAATGGCCCGACCATACCGTAGGCAAGCAGCACGCCGAGGAACGTTCCGACGAGTGCCGACCCGATCATCGCGCCTAGCACTGCAGGGGGCTGGTCAATCGAGCCCATTGTCTTCACCACGCCGAGAACCGCCGCGACAATGCCAAGGGCGGGGAGGGCGTCGGCCAGCGTCTGAAGATTGTCGGCGGGGCCGATGGCTTCATGGTGATGGGTTTTAATCGCATGATCCATGACATCCTCGACCGCATGCGGATCAAGATTGCCCGACGACACGACGACCAGCCGCAGCGTGTCGCAGATCAAGTGGATCAGCGCGGTGTCTTTCAACAGGCGCGGATAGTCGGCGAAGATCGTCGAAGCCTTGGGATCCTCGATATGCGGCTCGACCGCCACCGGCCCTTCGATGCGGAGCATTTTCATGAGCTTCGACACGAGGAAAATCGTGTCGAGAAAGTCCTGTTTCTTCCAGCTTGGTCCCTTGAAGACTTTGACGAGACCACCGCCGAGCGCTTTCAACTGAGCCCCCGAATTGCCGATGATCAGCGCGCCGATGGCCGCGCCGCCAATGATCAGCATTTCATGCGGAAGTGCGTGGAGGACGGGTTCGAGGTGGCCGCCGGTAATGGCAAAGCCGCCGAACACCATGACAATCAGAACGACAAGGCCGATGGCTGGAAACATGGTGGCGGTGGTCCCCCGGTGCGCCCAGAAGCGGGCGTCTCATCAGGGTTAACGGCGGAAATTCAGCGACGTTTAGGCGAGTAGGTCAAACAAAGTCCGGCGGTTGATACGGGCAAACAACCCTTGCGCGGCGTCAAGCGACAATTGATCGATCTGCACGCGGGCAATAGTCGCGGCAAGGTCGGTATCTTCGATGCTGCTGCGTTCCTCGCCAATGGCGGTTGCGGAATCGACGAGGCGATCCCGCAACGCATCGAAGCGCGCAGCGCGAGCACCCTGCTCGCCGCGAACGGTGGCAATATGGTCGGATGCTGTCGTAATGTCGGCTAGGGCCGCAGCGCGTCCCGCCGTGCTTGTCGTGATACCTGTCGCAGCGTCGCGCAGGATCGTGGCGATATTGCGCCCGCTGACGTCAAAAGCGTCGATCCGCGATGTTGTCGCGGTTAGGGTTAGGCTGTCCCCCACAGGCAGGCGGAGCGGGACAGCAGGAAAAATCGGTTGTCCGGTCGCGTCGGTGCCATTGCTCAGGCAGTCGATTTCGTCGGCGATGCTGCGCAGCTCAAGGGCAATGGTGGCGCGGTCCTTGTCAGTGAGGGTTTCGTTTGCGCCCAGCGTCGCGAGCTCGCGGGCGCGGTCCATAATGGTCGCGACATTGCCGAGTGTTGCGTCGGCGCGAGCGGCGAGCGCGATGCCATTATCAACATTGCTGCGCCAAGCCGTATCGTTGATTTGTGCCCGGCGAAGTTGCCCGATGCGGACCGACGCCGCGGGATCGTCCGACGCCGCCTGAATGCGTTTGCCCGTGGTAATGTCGGCCTGTCCGCGGGCGATGCGGGTTGCCAGTGCGCCTTGGTGACGAATGGCGGCGTCAATGCGGAAGCGGATGCCGGTCATCAGAACAGCCTCAAGATGGTGTCGACAGTGTCCTTTGCGATCTGAATGACGCGAGCAGACGCTTCATAGGCCTGCTGGAAGCGGACGAGATCGGCAGCTTCGCGGTCGAGATCGACGCCTTCGACCAGATCACGCGCGGCATCGGCGGTGTCCTTGCGCGCCGAAGTGCGGGCTTCCTCAGCGCGGGCCGAGGCAGTGGTTTGCGCTTGATTGGCGACAAGAGCGGCCCATTGGTTTTCGACGCCGCTTGCTGTGCGGACGCCAGAAAACGCGAGCATGTTGCCGTTCGTGGTGCCGCCATTATCGGCTGCGGCGACTTGTGTCGGGTCCGTCACGAGTGCCGCAAGAGCGATTGCCCCTCCCGTTGCGTCAAGTAACGCGCCGCCGCTGGTATTGCCGGGCGTTCGCCCATTGGCGTGCCAATTATTGAGCGCCGTGGCGAGACTGGTGGCAAGAGTTTCGAGCGATACGCGACGGTCTGCAACCGTGCCGGCTGACGTCGTTAGCCCGCCCAGCGCACCGCCGCTCGGCGTAAAGGGCGTGGTGACGGCATTAAAGGTTTGCGTGATTGACAAGCGATCATCGGCGGCAACGGTCAATGCGAGCGTCGCTGATTTAACGCCATCGACGAGGGTCTGTCCGGAGCGAGTTAGTTTTGCGGTTCCGTCTGCAGCGATTTCCACTGTCACGTCAGTCTGTGCAGCGATGCCATCAATGAGTTGGTCTCGCTGGTCGGCGAGTTCGGCATTTGCGGTGGAACCGGCGGATGTTCGGCGGATAGCGAGATTGACATCAGCCAATGCTTTGAGGCTCGCATTTACACCATTGATCGAAGTTTGCGCGCCGTCGGCAATGCCAGTTGCAACGCGCGAGAGTTCGGTGGCGTTGGCGCGGATCGAGGACGCTGTCTCGTCGATGCTGGCGAGGAAAGCGCTGCGTGAGGCACGGCTGAGCGGATCGGCGGCGAGTGTGCTGGCGCTCGCGAACATGCGCGCGAGCGATGCGCCGGTGCCGGTCTCGCTGTCGGACAGGCCGGTTTCGGTGGCGACCATCCATGTCGAGACGGTTTCGGACTTGGCATGCGCGGAGGCGGCAAGGCGGGCGTCGCTGGTCCGCCATGTGTCACTAGCGCGCACGGTTGCGCTGATGTCCACGCCATCGAAACGCGTGCGATTGCGATAGCGGAAATCTGATGTGCCAGTGATCGACACTTCGGACAGGCGCAGGCTTCGGCGGGCGTAACCGGCGGTTTGCGCATTGGCGATGTTGTCGCCGGTCACTGCCAGCGAGGCGCGATAGGCACGCAGACCCGAAGCACCAATGTTGAGCAGGTCGCTGCTCATTTCGCGAGCTGCTTTTCGAGAAGTTGGGCAATGCCGAACTGGCCCGCCATGCTGTCGGCAAGACGCGCGTCGGACATATCGCGGAACTGGTTCGAAGCGTCCGATCCGAACAGGTCGTCACCCAGCGAAGGGCTGCGCATCGACGCGATCATCTGGCGCAGGAAGATGGCTTCGAATTGTTGCGCCACCCGGCCCAAACCGTTTGGGCTGAGCTTGTCGAAGCCTTGTCCTTCTTTGTTCGAATGGGTCGAAGAAAAGGGCAGCACTTCGACGGGCTCAGCGCGAACGGTATTTGTGGGGAGATGAGTCATCATAACACAATCAACTCTGCTTTCATGGCGCCCGCCTGCTTGAGCGCCTGCAATATCTCGACGAGGTCGCCCGACGAGGCCCCTATGCGGTTCACTGCCGCCACAATATCCGATAACGACGCACCGGCCTCGAGCTTAAACATCGGGTTGCGGGCTTCCTCGATTTTGATGTCGCTGCTCGGCTCGCGCGCTGTCTGGCCTTGCGAGAAGGGGGCGGGTTGCGAGATGCGGGGATTTTCCTCGATGCGGACGGTGAGTTTGCCGTGGCTAACGGCGGCGGGCGAAATGCGCACCGCGCCATTGATAACGACCGTGCCGGTGCGCGCATTGACGATGACGCGGGCGGGGGCATCCGCCGGGTTCACGTCGATATTCTCGATCAGCGACATCAGCATCGACCGGTTTTCGGCACCCGGCGGCGCTTCGATGGCGACGGATACAGCGTCGATGGCGCGGGCCTTGCCGTCGCCCATCAGGCGGTTGACTGCTGATGCAACGCGCTGGGCGGTCGTCAGATCGGCTTCGGCGAGATTGAAGGTGACGACGGGGCTGTCGGCAAATCCCGATGCGACGGCGCGTTCGATGGTTGCACCGCCGGGGATGCGCCCCGCACTCGGCACGTTGACCGTCAGTTTCGAGCCATCGGCTGCGTCGATGCCGAGACCACCGACCGCGAGGTTGCCCTGTGCCATTGCATAAATCTGGCCGTCGGCACCGCGCAAGGGCACCATGACGAGGGTGCCGCCTCTGAGCGATTTCGCTTTGCCGAGCGCCGATACGGTGATGTCGAGGCGCTGACCCGGTTTGGCGAATGCGGGCAGTTCGGCGGTGATGATGACCGCAGCGGCGTTTTTCAGGCTAGGGTTCACGCCGGGCGGGAGCGTGAGGCCAAAGCGGCTGATGACGCCTTTGACGCCTTGGGTCGAGTAATCAAGGCTGTCATCACCAGTGCCCGCAAGGCCAACGACAACGCCATAGCCGGTGAGCTGGTTCATCCGTAGCCCTTGAAACGTACCGAGGTCTTTGATCCGGTCGGCGTGGGCGGGGGAGGCGATGAACGCGAGAAGAATCAGTAGCCAGCGCATCAGAAGGGACTCACTTTGCTGAAAAAGCGCTGCAGCCAGCCTTGCTGCGACGCCCGAGCCATTTCGCCTTTGCCGGTGTAGGTGATGCGGGCGTCGGCAATGCGGGTCGAGAGGACGCGGTTGTCGTTGCCGATGTCGGCCTCGCGCACGATGCCGGATACTTGCACATATTCGTCGCCGCGATTCAGTGTGACGAGCTTCTGGCCGCGCACGAGCATGGTGCCGTTGGGATAGACGGCCGCGATGGTGACGGTGATTTCGCCGGATAATGCGTTGGATTGGGCGGTCTGGCCCTGTCCCTTGAAAGCGTTGGTGCCCGACGCGCCGATGTCGCTCGGGCTGAACAATGAGAACAGGCCGGTTGTGGGCGGGGTCAGGCCAATCGAGCCATTGCGGTCGGTGGTCTGCGACGTCGATTTGGTTGCCGCCGTTCGCTCGACCAACGCGATGGTCAACACGTCGCCAACCATTGACGCGCGCGTGCCGCTGGTAAGCGGGGCGTAGCCCGCAGACGCCTGGAATATCGCGCCGTTCGCGCGCCACTCGATCGTCGTCTGCGCCAGCGTCGGTGCATAGTCCGGCTTGGGTGCTTTCCCCGCCGTAAGCAGGAGAAGCGCGAGCGGAACTGTTCCCCTCCACGCCTTCGTGGAGGGGCTAGGGGTGGTTCTTTCTGCCCAAGTTGCGCGCTGGCTGCACGAAGGGGCCACCCCCAGCCCCTCCAGCAAGGGCTGAAGGGGAGAAAGGTCAAAGCTGCTGGTTAACATATTTCAGCATTTCATCGGTGGCGGAGATCATTTTGGAATTCACTTCATAAGCGCGCTGGGTCTCGATCATGTCGACGAGTTCTTCGACGACATTGACGTTCGAGGCTTCGAGCGCGCCCGAGCGGAGTGCGCCACGGCCTTCGCTGCCGGGGGCGCCGACTTGCGGGGTGCCGCTTGCGCCGGTTTCAACAAGCAGGTTGTCGCCGATGTTCTCGAGTCCCGCTGCGTTGACGAAGCGCGCGGTCTCGACCTTGCCGAGTTCGGTGCTCGTGCCTGCGACGGTCGCCGAGACCGTGCCGTCCGCGCCGATACTAATCGACTGCGCGCCGTCGGGAATCTGGATTTCGGGCTGGATCGGCATGCCGGTGCCGGTCACGAGTTTGCCCTCCGCCGACAGGCTAAAATCGCCGGCGCGGGTGTATCCGGTGCGGCCATCGGGCATCAGCACCTGAAAATAGCCATTGCCTTCGATGGCAAGGTCAAGCGCGTTGCTCGTCGTCGTGAACGACCCCTGCGTGTCAATGCGCGCGGTGCCGGTCATCTGCACACCTGAGCCGAGCGACAGGCCGACGGCATATTTGTTGGCTTCGGACGACGGCGCGCCCGGTGTGGTGATGTTCTGGTAGGCGAGCGTTTCAAAAGTGGCGCGGTCGCGCTTGAACCCGGTGGTATTCACGTTGGCGAGATTGTTCGCGATGACGCGCATCCGCTGGTTCTGGGCATCGAGCCCCGTGCGGGCGACGTGGAGAGCAGTGTTGGACATGGTGGTTCCCTAGCTTGGCAGGCGCATGAGGCTGGCGGTTTCGGTGTCGAGATCGCGCGCCGTTGTCAGCAGCTTGATCTGTGTGTCCCAACTGCGCGCAGCCTCGATCATCTCGACGAGTGCAGTCGTGGCGTTTACGTTCGATCCTTCGAGCGTACCTGCGGTGACCGTCGCGGTTGGGTCGGTTGGCAGCGCACCGCCGTCGCGAACGCGGAACAGGCCGTCGATATGTTTGACCACGTCCGACCCTATTGGGCTGGCGAGCTTCAGGCGGTCGATCTTCTGAGGTGCATTCGGATCGCCACCGGCGGGGACAACCCAAAGCGTACAATCATTGTCGATGCGGATCTGGTCCGAAGGGGGGATAGTGATGGGGCCGCCGTCGCCGAGGACGGGATGCCCGTCACCGGTTGTCAGCAAGCCTGAGGCGGAGATCATGAGGTCGCCGCGCCGCGTATAGGCTTCGTCGCCGTTTTCGGCTTGGACGGTCAGCATTGCATTACCGTTCACCGCAATGTTGAGCGGGCGTCCGGTCGAAACAGTTGCCGCCCCGCGCATGTCGGCGGCGAGCACTTCTTCGGACGCAACCGCACGGTCGGCCAAGCCCAGCCCTTTGATCCACAAGGGCCGTGCGCTCGACATTTCGGCACGAAAGCCCGTGGTCGCGGCGTTGGCTAGATTGTTCGCCGTAACCGCCTGCCGCGCCATATTGGCACGCATTGCGGAGAGGCTGGTGTGGATCAACCTATCCATGTGTCAACCCCCAACCGCTTGGGCTGAGCTTGTCGAAGCCTTGTCCTTCTTCTTCGCCACGGCACCACAGAAGGACAGCCCTTCGACAGGCTCAGGGCGAACGGTATTTGTGAACACCATAATATCACGTCCTCAAATTGATGATGGTCTGTGTCATCGCACTGGCCGTTTCGATGGCTTTGGCGTTGGCCTGAAAGTTGCGCTGGGCACCGATCAGCGCGACGAGTTCTTCGGTAATGTCCACGTTGGCGCGTTCGATGGCGCCGGAGCGGATGGTACCCAATGGCCCGTTGGTTGCGGCGTTGATGGCGGGCGGTCCGCTGTCGCCGGTCGATTGCCAGTGGGCATCGCCGATGGGGCGCAAGCCTTCCTGTGCAGTAAAGCTCGCCATTGCCACTTTGCCGAGCAGTTCGTTGCTGCCGTCACCATAGGTTGCCGTGACAAGCCCGTCATCGCCTATTGAAATGTTGGCAAGCGCGACGGTCGGCTCGCCCGGCTTGGTGCTGGGAAGGACGAGATCGGTCATATCGTTGATGTTGGTTGATGTGACCGTGCCCTGCGCATCAACCGGAAGCAGTTGCAGTGTTGCACCGATGGTGTCGACGACGCGCCGGTTGACGTCCACCTGAAATGCCCCGTTTCGCGTGTAACTGACTTCGCTGCGCGGCGGATCACCACGGACAACGAACATGCCTTCACCCGCAATGGCGAGATCGAGTGTTTTGTCAGTCGCCTCAAGCGTTCCCTGAGTGAACTGCTGCGTGATGCCATTGAGGCGAGTGCCTTGTCCGGCAATCATCTTGGTGGTTTGCGTGGGGGCTGAGGCGAAGAGATCACCGAAAATCGCGCGACTTTTCTTGAACCCTGCCGAGCCGACGTTGGCGACGTTGTTCGATATAGTCGCAAGGTCGGTCTGTGCGGCCTTGAGGCCCGAAAGCGACGTGTAGAATGACATGGGTCTTCTCCTGTTAACCGAGCCGGATGACGGCTTCGGGCGCGATAAGGCCGTTGGGCGTGACGAGGCGCGCGGTGCTGCCGCCCGCCGGGGACTGAACAGCGGTGACCGGGGTCCAGACGTTGGTCGTGGTCGGCACCGTCCCACCATTTGCGTCGCGCGCCGAAACGCGGACGCGGAGCTGGCCCGAAGCCGTGGCAAATTCGCTTTTGCCGTCCCAATTGAAGGTGATAGGACCTGCGCCGGCGTTTGTGTTGGTCTGGCTGCTGACGATCAGGCCGTTGCTGTCGAGCAAGTCGATGGTGATGGCGTCGGCAGGGCTGTCGAGATTGACTTGTCCCGAGTAAGTGCCAGCCATATCGCGGTTGACGAAATCGCCCGCCACAAGTGCATCATGGCCGATCCAGGTCGCGGCGTCGCCGATGCGGCTGCCCTCGAGCTTGGCTGAGATTGCCTTCAATGATGCGTTGATTTCGGCGATCCCCGCCGTGCTCGAAAATTGCGAAAGTTGCGTGACCATTGCCTGATTATCCATGGGGTTGAGGGGGTCTTGGGCATTGAGTTGGGTTGTCATCAGTTTGAGGAAATCGGATTGGCCGAGCGTTCCCTTGCCGGTGGCTTTCGTCGTGGCGTTCAGCGCCGCGATGCTGTTGGTATCGATGTTCATCGTCCGATCCTTATGGTGTCCAGAATGAGGGATTTCGCGGTTTCGAGAACCTGCACATTGTTCTGATATTGCCGCGCGGCTTCGATCATCTCGACCATCTCGGCATTGCTATCGACGCCCGCTTCCCAGACGTTGCCTTCAGCGTCGGCGAGCGGATGATTGGGCTCGTGGCGCATTTTTGGCGATGTGTCGGAGGCAATGACGCGATCGACTTGTACGGTGGCGATCCCTGCTTCGGTAACGATGGCGCGGAAAACGGGTTTGAGGGCGCGGAAAGCTTCTTTTTCGCTGCCCGAGATCGAACCGGCGTTGGCCATGTTCGACGCCGTCGTGTTGAGCCGCACAAGCTGTGCTGACATGGCGCGTCCCGCGATATCGAAGACGTTCATGCTGCCCATGCTCATTCGCCCTTCAGCGCGCGGGTAATGGTGGCGACGCGCCCTTCAAGGAAAACGAGCGTCGTGCGATACTGAACCGCGTTCTCGGCAAAAGCAGTCTGTTCGGTCGGCAGTTCGACAGTGTTGCCGTCGAGCGAGGGCTGAACGGGGATACGGTAGCGCACGGCATCCGCTTCACCACGAAGGGCGGCTGCAAAATCAATGTCGCGTGCTTTGTAATTTGGTGTCGCCGCATTCGCGATGTTCGAGGCAAGCATCGACAGTCGCTGCGAACGGATCGCCAGTGCTTGCCCGTGGATGCCAAAGAGATCGTCTGCCATTTTGTCGTCAGCCCTAAAGTTTTTTGGCGACCCGCCGTCATTATTGGCGTGGTCCCGAAATCGGTTGAGCAATCGCCGTGCCAATTTGCGGATCGGCAGATTTCGGGGGTTTCTGCCGTGGGGGCCAGTCGGTGGGTGGCAGAAAATTGCCGCTCACCGGCAAAACTTTGCCGCTTTATGATGGCTGGCACGATATGTGCTGAACCATCGTCATTCCCGGTGGAGAAAACCCATGACGACGATTTCCCGACATCTAATTCTGCTTTCACTGCTCACCCCGGCGAGCGCCATTGCGGGCAATTTTCAAAATCTCGACGTCATTGATGCGCGCGCAGCCGATGCGGCTGGTACAGGTGTAAGGCCCGTTGACCGGCGACTGAAACTCGCTGTTTGTCCTGAAACTTTGCAGGCAGATGCGCCTGTGATGGGAGCGGTCTCGGTTCGCTGTGCCGCGCTTGGTTGGCGGGTCCGTGTGCTGATCGACGGCGCAACCGCAACCGGCATCGGCGCACCCATCGTCATTAAGCGCGGTGATCCCGTCAGCGTCAATTTTGTAGCCCCCGGATTTTCGGTCACAACCAGCGGCATTGCGGAATCCGAAGCACGCGTCGGGGACCGTGTCCGTGTCCGCGTCGAGCAGAAAGCCAATCCTGTCATGGGTGAAGCGGTGGATGCGGGCAGCGTGCGCGTGGGCGGGCTAAAGTAATTTGCCCAGCGACCGTTAAAGCAGTCAGAAGGAGTAAAGACGATGGTAATGCCCATTTCCAATTCGGGACCAACCAGAGTTGAAACGAAGCCAATTGTGACGCTGCCGCCTGTCCCTGTTGACGGCAAACGCGACACCAGAGTGGAAAGCAGCACACCTGCGGGTCGGTTCGCCAAGCTCGGGCCGCCGATCGATGTCAATCGCGTCAGCGAAATTCGCGCAGCGATTGCCGACGGTAGCTACACCGTTGACGCAGACCGGCTTGCAGCAGCAATGCTTGCGCTTGACCTGCCGGCGCGCGACGCGTGAGCAAAGCTGTTCTCGAACGGTTTACAGGCGCGCAAGCGGCGCTCGATCTGGCGCTTGATGGCACGGATACGCGCGCCATCGAGGCAGCGTGCGAGCAGTTTCGCGCCGCAATCTTTGAGGTCCGGGCGGCTGGCGCATGGCACATGCAGCCTGAGCTTGCGCGGACGGCGGCCGATATGCTGGGTCGTGTCGAGCTCGCCCAACAGCGCGTCAAAAATCTGACGCGCGATACGCGCGAGCGGCTTGCTGCGCTCGAGGCGGCGCGCGGTCGGGTTGGACTTCGCCTCTATGATCGCCGTGGATCAGCGGCGCGCTGAGCACTTGGCACGACGCTTGCTGACAATTCCCATGAGATTTGGGGATATGTCATGGTTTCGACAATTTCAGCACAAGGCGCGCGGAGCGTTGTTCACCAAGCGATTTATAACGCAGCATCGGCCACAGGCGTCGATTTCAATTATTTGTTCAATCAGGCGCGGGTCGAAAGCAGCCTGAATCCCGATGCAAAGGCGCAAACATCGAGCGCGACAGGTCTCTATCAATTTATTGAGCAAAGCTGGCTTGGCGTGGTTGCCAAACATGGTGACGAGCATGGACTTGGCTGGGCGGCGTCGGCAATAATCCGCGGGAATGATGGACGCTATCGTGTCGCGGATCCGGCGATGCGCAGCGCAATCCTCGATCTGCGCCGTGACCCGGACGCATCGGCGGCGATGGCGGCGGAATTTGCCAGCGACAACCGCGATCATCTTGAGCGTCGGCTGGGCCACGATGTCGAATCAGTCGATCTTTACCTCGCACATTTTTTGGGTGCGGGCGGGGCGACGAAGTTCCTCCGCAATTACGAAGCAAACCCGGATTCGGCGGCGGCAGCCCAGTTTCCGGCGGCAGCACGAAGCAATCGCGGGGTGTTTTACAAGTCCGATGGCTCGCCCCGCTCGCTAAGCGAGGTTCGGGAGCGGTTTGCGGCAAAGTTCGAGGGGGCGTCGCCAGCCGTTGAAACGTCGCCGTCGATCTGGGTGCAAAGGAAAGAGAACACATCGACAGGATCGGCGCGACCGGCACTGGTGATGACCGCGCAGGCCCGTCTCGCTTACCTCATGCTCGCCTCACTTGGTGTTTCCGCATGATCCCTACAGCAACGCAGTGGCGCATGTGGATGAGTGCGGGGGGCAGTGCGATCCTGCCGCTCGCGACGCTGGCGATTGTTGTGCTGATGGTCGTGCCGGTGCCCAGCATCGTGCTCGATGTCGGGTTTATCGCGAACATCGCGCTCAGTCTGGCGGTCTTGATGATTGCGCTCAACGCCGCGCGACCGCTCGATTTCTCGTCCTTCCCGACCGTGCTTCTGTTTGCCACCTTGCTGCGCCTCGCGCTCAACGTCGCGTCGACGCGCGTCGTGCTGGTCAGTGGCCATGAGGGGCCCGGCGCCGCAGGGCATGTGATTGAGGCCTTTGGGAAGTTTTTGATTGGTGGCGATTGGGCGGTCGGGATTTTTGTTTTCCTGATCCTGATGATCATCAATCTTGTCGTGATTACCAAGGGTGCGGGGCGCGTGTCCGAAGTGTCGGCGCGGTTCACCCTCGATGCCCTGCCGGGCAAACAAATGGCGATTGACGCCGATCTCAACGCTGGACTGATGACCGCCGATGAAGCGAAAGTGCGGCGGCAGGAAGTCGCAACCGAAGCGGACTTTTATGGCTCGATGGATGGTGCGTCGAAGTTTGTAAAAGGTGATGCTGTGGCGGGCGTGCTGATCCTCGTTATCAACATCGTTGGTGGCATGGTGCTCGGGATCCTGTCGCACGAATTGAGCCCGGCCGATGCGGCGAAGACTTATGTGTTGCTCGCCATCGGAGACGCCCTTGTGGCGCAAGTTCCGGCATTGCTGCTGTCGATTGCGGCTGCGGCGATTGTGACGCGGGTCAGCTCGACGCTCGATCTGGCCCGGCAAGTGACAAGCCAGTTCGGGACAGCGGGGACATGGGGGCCGGTCGGTGCTATTCTGGGGGTGCTCGGGCTGCTGCCGGGGATGCCGCATTTTATCATTTTACCCGCAGCGGTGGGGGCAGGGGCGTTGGCATGGCGGCTGACCAAAAAGCCGACGGCAATTAAAGTGACGTTGCCGCAGACGGCGCCGTCAAGCGCGATCGAGTGGAGCGACGTTCATGACAATGCGGCGCTGAGCCTCGATATTGGCTATGCGCTGGTTGGCCTTGTCGATGAGCGCAAGGGTGCGCTGTTGATGGCACGGATTACGGGCATACGGCGGCAATTGTCCCGCGAGTTGGGGTTTGTCGTGCCGCTGGTGCGCGTTCGCGATGAACTTAGTCTTTCGCCCAATCGGTACCGGATCACGTTGGCGGGGATCGTGGTAGGTGAAGATGATATCTTTCCCGACGACTTGCTCGCACTCGATTCGGGCGACATCGAAGGTGTGATTGACGGTCGCGCGGTCAAGGACCCGACCTTCGGGCTCGATGCGCTGTGGATTTCAACGGCGTTGCGCTCGGATGCGATTGTTGCGGGCTATACAGTGGTTGATGCGCCGACCGTCATTGCGACACATCTTAATCGGACGATTGTGGCGGGCGCGGCCGACCTGTTCGGAATCGATGAAGCGCAAAAGCTGCTCGAAAGTTTGAAGGATACCGCCCCCGAATTGGTCAAGGGGCTGACGCCTCTACCGTTCACGCTGGCGGCGATTGCTGGACTATGCCGGGGACTGCTCGCCGAGGGCGTGCCCCTTAAGGATTTCCGGCGGATTGCTGAGGCGATGATCGAAAATGGCGCGCATGCTGCCAATCCGCGGGCGTTGCTGGAGGCTGTAAGGACGCGGATCGGTGCGCTGATCGTGCAGACGATTGTGCCCGGACAAATGCCGTTGCCCGCAATCACGCTCGCGTCGGATCTCGAAAGATTGCTTGCCGATGCCGTGCGGATTGCGCCCGAAGCTGCGCACCCGTTCGAACCCGGACTATCGGCACGGGTTACTCAGGCAATCTGCGAGGCAGCGGCACCGATGCTGGCGACAGCGAGCGGGTTTGCCATCGTCACATCGCCATCGGCGCGCCAGCCTCTATCGCGTTTGCTCCGTTCCCATTTGCCCGAAACGCCAGTGCTGTCGTTCCTCGAAATACCCGACGCAAAATCCGTCGATGTCGTGGCCGTCGTCGGACGCACCGACGCATTGCCTCATTTATCTGAAGGAGCCGCCTGATGGCGCTGAATGATCCGCAAACGGCGCTGTATGATCGGCGTGGCAAAAACCCGGCCGATGTGCTGGTGCGCGACCATATGCCGCTGGTGCGCAAAATCGCGTGGCATGTGCACGGGCGCGTGTCGTCGGCGATTGATGTCGAGGATTTGATCCAGACCGGGATGGTTGCGCTGATTGAGGCTGCACGGTCCTACGAGGATCGTGGCCATGCCTTTTCGACCTATGCGACGATGCGCATTCGCGGAAGCATGATTGATGCCCTACGGCGCGGGGCCGCGCAGGGACGTGCGGCAATGGGCAAACGTCGTGCAATCGTTGCCGCGCAGACAAAGTTTGAGCAGACCTTTGGTCGGACTCCGGTCGATGCCGAAATGGCGGAAGCGCTGGGGCTCGATCTTGACGTTTATCAGGCCGACGCAGAAGCGGCGCGCGGCGTCCGCCATGAGTCAATTGACGATCTTTACTCGGATCATTCGATGTGGTTCGCCGATGTCGAAGACCGCGCTGATGATGTGCTTGAACGCGCACAGCTTCAGGGCATCGTTGCGGGGGCGATACGCAGTTTGCCTGAGCGCGAGGCGATGGTGTTGCAGCTTTATTTTGTCGAGGAAATGAACCTTGATGAAATCGGCGAGACGCTGGGGGTTGGTGCAGCCCGGGTATGCCAGATCAAAAAAAGCGCGCTCGACAAGGTTCGCGGACTGATTTCAGACGAATAAGAACCCCCGACGCGGTGGGAAGCGCCAGGGGCTCTCGCTTTTCGGGACCGTCAGAGGGGGACCAAACCCACGACGGTCCCAAACCGATGGTCGTTACCCGCGGATCAGGCTCAGTACGCCCTGCTGCGACTGGTTCGCCTGCGCCAGCATCGCAGTCGATGCCTGGTTCAGGATTTGCGATTTGGCGAGCTGAGTTGTTTCGGCTGAGAAATCGGCGTCTTCGATTCGGCTGCGTGCTTCGGTCAAGTTGGTCACAGTTGACGTCAGGTTGCTAACCGTTGCTTCAAAGCGGTTCTGAACCGCACCAAGGCCCGCACGGCTCGAGTTAACGGTATCGATCGCTGTATCCACCAACGCCAACGCAGCGGTGGCACCGGCTTGTGTCGCGAGTGAGATCGCGCCGACGCCAAGGTCTGCCGTCTTCATTGAAGCAATCGCCAGTGTGACCGTATCGCCAGCGTTGATGCCGGTTTGGATATTCAGCGCGGTTGCCGTACCATCGACGAGTTTGGTGCCGTTAAACGTCGTTGTGTTGGCAATATCGTTGATCTGGCCGAGCAGCTGCGTGACTTCAGCCTGGATCGCAGTACGGTCCGAAGCGGCATTAGTACCGTTGGCCGATTGGACGGCGAGTTCGCGAACACGCTGCAGCATGTTGCCGACTTCGCCCATCGCGCCTTCCGCCGTCTGCGCTAGTGAGATACCATCATTGGCGTTACGCATCGCAGCCGACAGGCCGCGAACTTGGCTGGTCATGCGGCTGGCAATCGCGAGCCCGGCGGCATCGTCTTTTGCCGAGTTGATACGCTTGCCGGTCGACAGGCGTTCCATCGCGGTGTTGAGACCCATGGTGGCTTTGTTGATGCCGTTCTGCGAGCGGATCGCGGCGACGTTTGTTCCGATGTAAGTCATAACTCAAATTCCCTTTCCGTTGGCGGGCGGTCCGGAAAGGTCCAGCGCCGCCACGAGGTCAATAACGGCGGTGAATGCGCGGGATTTAGATGTTGAAGATTACAACAGCATTTTAGCGTGGTCCAAACGCAAAAAAATCTGGACCAAGCGCGTGCTGAAACATAGAGGGCAGTCCGCAGTTTCCGGAATGGTTCGGGCAATCAATGACTGGGCAGGCCTTTTAACCCACTATGTCAAACCCTTTCGCCCTGATGGCTTGCATTGCGGCTGCAATAGCAACATTTTGCTTATGCTGGTGGGCCAAGCCGATATGCGTCCAGTTTGGGCTGATGGATGTCCCCGATGAACGCAAGCATCACCGGGCAGCGACACCGCTTATCGGTGGGCTTGCGCTGACATTTGTGGCTTTGCCCATTTGCGCATTGATCGTCGCATTCGCCACGCCGTCGCAGTGGCAGTTTCGACTGACACTGCTTGCTGTTGCGGTCATCGCGATGACGTTGACCGGCATTGCCGATGATCGCCATTCGCTTGCCGCGCGCGACCGGCTGTTATTTTCGTTCCTTGTCTTTGCGACACTCGCTGTTGCTGAGCCGGTCTTTAACGTCCGGGTGTTGAATTTTGCTTTTCCCAAGTTTGAACTTGGCATGGCGACGAAAGCCATTTCAATATTATTTACGACAGTTTGCTGCGTAGGACTGATTAACGCAATCAACATGGCGGATGGCAAGAATGGGCTCGTCATCGGCCTTTCGATCGGGTGGCTGATAATGCTGGCGTATCGTTGTCCGGCGGCATTGCTGCCCTTCGTTTTCATCTTGCTTGCCGTGCTGTCGGTCCTTCTCGTCTTTAATCTTCAGGGACGGATTTTTCTGGGAGATGGCGGGGCTTACGGGTTGGGCTGTATGATCGGTTTGCTCACGATCGCGTCTTACAACTCACCAGGAACAGACGCCGCACGCTCGATTTTCAGCGAGGACATCCTCCTTATCTTCGCGGTGCCAGTGCTTGATTCTTTTCGGCTGACCTATTCAAGACTTCGCCGTCGGCAATCGCCGATGACGGCAGACCGAAGCCATTTTCACCATTATCTGCAAAACTGGCTGGGATGGCCGGGCGGCTTAATTGTGTATCTTGGGATTGCGTTGATCCCGGCAGCGACGGGAATTCTGCAAATTCTGCCGACTGCTTATATGCTGGGTGCGGTCGTGCTAACCTATGCTGTCGTCGTTGCGATTTCGGTTTCGCGGGTGGAGCGGCAGCCTAGTCGTTAGCACCACAAAGAATGCTGTCGCTAACTTGGACCGCTTCCCGTCGCCCGGTCTGGTAGGAACTGGAGCAGCTTGATTGGGTAGCGCAGCATCGTTCGCCACGAGGCTCCCCGAACGCCAAGTGCTTTTAGACTTTCGTTCATTTCTTTAGAAATAGCTGGTCGAAACAGACCGCCTTGAGTCGATAATCCACCGTCCCGAAAATAAGTCGTTGTGATGTTCACACTGCTCCACGTGGCGCTGTGCCGCAGGACCAGTCGTGCGACGAGATCAAAGTCTGCCGTTATCTTGTAGGTTGCATCGAATCCCCCTGCTTGTTCGATCAAGTATCGCCGCGCAAACATTGAGGGATGCGGGGGCATCATACCGAGCTTGATCCACCAAGCCGCAAATTTCATCGACGAATAGTGCCGTCCCAACTTACTTGTGTCTGACTGACTGACGAATTGCGTATTGCCCAAAATCAAATCAGCATTTGTAACGTTGGCGCGCTCGGCCATGACCCCGACGGCATCGTTTCGTGCATAAAAGTCATCGGCGTTGAGGAAGGCGACATAATCGCCCGTTGCGAGACGCAGCCCCTTGTTCATGGCGTCATATATACCTCGGTCGGGCTCGCTCAAAACACGAAGGCGCGGATGGCAATATCGCTCGACGACCGATAACGTTTCGTCGGTCGACGCGCCATCGATAATGATATGTTCGAGGTCGGGCCAGTCTTGTGCTGCCACGGACCGCACCGTGTCACCGATTGTGCTCTGTGCATTGAAGCACACCGTGATAATCGAGAATTTCATCCACGAACACCCAATGCCAGTGTTTTGAAGACTGCGGCCTCGAATGCGGTAACAAAGCCTTGTCGTCGGTCCATTGCTTGCCGGTTGAGATCGGTCCGGGGACCTGGCACGTTAGCGGCAAAGTCTACGAGAATACCCGCTAGTGCTGCCGCATCGTCAGGTGGAAAATAGTCCGCCCTGCCTGATGCTTGCTCGTGATGGACGCGCAGGTCGGAGAGGATCATGCGGATGCCGAGTGCTTTTGCTTCTTCAACCGTTGTACTCCAGCCTTCGAATTTTGACGGATTGATCAACGCGGCGCACCCCTGCATCAAGGCGCTGACATCGGCGTAGGGGATGCTGCCCAGAATACGGAATTGTTCCTCGATACCGGTTTCGGCGATCCGTGCCGACAAACGGTCAAAGTGACCGGGGTCGCGCGGGTCCGCCGTGTGGCCCGTCGCGACAACGCAAACTGCCACGCCGCGTGATTTTAGTAAGACGAGCGCTTCGATTACCACCGAATGATGTTTGTGCCGCCAGAACTGATTAGGGAGAAAGAAATAGGTTTCGGGCAGACTATACCGATCACGGGAAACCTTGAGCATGTTATCATCCGCCGCATCAGGGAGCGGAACGGCAAATCTTGCGACTGACGTGCGCCCGTGTGTCGCGGGGTAAAAATGCTCGCAATCAGCGCGGGCATTCTCGCTGCTCAGCATGAAGTGGCGACCACTTGCGGCTTGCGCGCGGAACCCAAGGTCGCGTTTCCACCATCCGGCGCGCGAAAAAAGCTCGGGCATATAGCGGTGCTGGAAATCGGGTATCCACGCGAGTGCTGGCAGGGGAAAACGCCAACCATAATATCGCGCGGGTTCGAACACACAATCAATGGCGTTGGCATGGAATAGTGATGTCGCGGCGTCATCGCACCCGGTCAACAACGCGCGGCGAAGGCGGCTTCCGTTGTTCGCAGCGTCGAACACGGGGTCGCGGATGATCGATGCCCCTTTGATCGCTGCGGCAGCTTGCGCGAGATCATCGTCACAATTTGTACCGATACAGAGCACCGGCTCGACAGCGCCACTGCCCAACTCGGCAACCGATTGGAGCAGGTTGAGCAGGTAGTTGCGCCCGCCCATCCAGCTGGGGCCACCGATTGACGGGATTGCGATGCGCGTCATTGCCGTTCACCGCGAAACCAGTCCACATAGTCAGCGATACCACTGCCCACCGGGACGGACCATTCGAACCCTAAGGCAGCAAGCGCTGTCGCATCCGCCACAAGATGTTGTGGATCACCGGGGCGGCAGTGTCCCGAAAAGTTGATATCTGGCCCATGGCCGCCCCACGCCCCGGTCACAAGCTGGGCAATTGTGCTGACGGATGTCCCGATGCCGGTCGCGCCGTTGATCACAGTGCAGTCCGAAGGGCGACACGCACCCAGATGAATGAGCAACCGGACGACCTCACTGACATGAGTCCAGTCACGACGTTCGTTTCCAGTGCCACCCAGCGTGACCGGATTTTCCCCTGCTGCGATCCGGTTGCACAAATCCCACAATAACTGCTTTCGCAATCCGGGTCCGTAAACTGAAAAGAGCCGGATGATGCTGATGCCGAGTTTGTCGGAGGCCGCGTTTTGGCAGTGGCCCTCCATCGTGAATTTATGTGCACCATAGGGCGAGAAGGGGCGCGCATCTACCTGTTCGGCGACGGGATTATCGTGACCGGCGCCATAGATGGCAGCGGACGATGCGACGACGAGATGGGTGTTTATGCGACGTTTTTGCAGCCAGTCGAGGAGCGCAGTCGTCCCGCCGACCGTCCGCGCTTTATCAGCGTCTGGGTCCGCAAGTGAGGCACCGACCGAGGAGCCACCGGCAAGATGATAAATCCGGTCGGGCACGCCGTGCAAATCGAAGGCTTGGTCAAACATGCCAGGGGCGAGAGGACCATCAATATTTGCGAATGATGGGGTGGGGTAAGTTGCGGAGGGCGCATTGCCAAGTGCGACGACGGTTTCGCCATCCTGCGCAACAGCGTTGCACAAATGCCGCCCGATGAACCCGTGTGCGCCGGTGATCCACGTGATCCTTTTGGGCACCGGACTATTCACTTTCTGGCGGCAGATCGCTGACCAGCAAGAATTTCTTTGTGATGACATCGACCAACGGCAAATGTGCGACGACCAGGCGGCGCTCGTCACGTTTGGGAAACGTGAGGCGGCCGTTGGCGTCGCGCGCCTCGCGGAATGCGGTTGGTCGGAATGCTTCAGTGACCGAGACTTCCTTGACGCGGTCATTCAGCAAGTCCCGACGGACGAAGAAAGCATTGCTCCCCACCGAATTACCACCGACAAGCGCATAACCATGCGCGCGTGCAAGCACGTCAAACGCCGCGATACTTGCGCCATAATAGATATTCGAATGATGTGCGACGCTGCGGATAAATGAGGGATTATAGGGGACCGATACCGCAGATTGTGATCCAAAAAGACCATTATATTCAACGATAATGATGCTCGGCATTTTTTCGATTATGCTTTCCAGAACGAACCAATCGACGCCGTCGATATCAACCGATAAAATACCAATTTCGCCAAGATCAGCGCTGTCGATTATCGCATTGATATTATCTTTATCGATAAATGAGCAGACAGCGGTGAGGTTGTAGCGCCAAAAGAAATAGCTGCGCCTGATCGCATCGACATGGCTTTGGGATCCGTCGATGACGAGTCCCGACCAAGCGTCCTTCATCATCAGAAATCGGCAATTCGATTCATAGAAATTCTCGACACCGAATTCGACAAAGGTGCGATTGTCGATCTTCAGCGAATTGACGAGATGCTGGATAATGCCGTCTTCACCCCATTGCGAAAAGACCGAAAATTCATAATCTGACAGATGTTCAAATCGATACTGCTGGTTAGCCCTTGCCTGCGTAACGCCATGCCCGATTTTTAACTGTTCCGTATCTCGAAATTGACGAGTTTTTCGAAATAATTTGTCAATTGAAGTCTTTATATAATTCATTAGATAGTAAACTCACCGTATAAATTAATAATCACAACCTAAACAAATATTTTTTCATCACTCTTCACACATTTTACAATTATCGAGTATGTCATAAAATGAGGCGATAAATCCTTAAAAACAAATTTGATCAGTCTTCTAACATTATTTCTGAATAACCCAGATATATTGCCGTAAATGTGCTTCTCATACAACGAAGAAGGGGTACGAATCCGATAGCAATCAACTTTGAAGCCGCTTGTCTCGATAAGATTACAAAGAGTCATTGGCGTATAGTAATTTATATGGCCGCCTGATCGATTGATCCGACCACGGGCACCGCCTTCCAAAGGGACAACGATATAAGCTGTTTTGGCTAAGCGCCTAATCTCTTTAAGGAGAATTCGTTCATGTTCAACATGTTCGAGGACATGAGCGCATACGACATTATCAAAGCTATCATCATCAAATGGCGCGCTATATCCATCAAATTTAGTGATTTCTTTGATATTTTTAAGGTCCAGTTTTTTGATGCGGTCAATGCCCGATTGCGAGATTTCGAGAGCCGTTAAGTCTGTTGAGAGTCCACGGCGCTGGAGATGACCAAGAACAAAGCCGTCACCGGCACCAAAATCAAGACATTTTCCTAAGTCTTCCACACCTAAGTCTTGGATAAAATCCACAGTGTCGCTCGCAGCGATGTCGTTTTTTGAACTTTCGAACGCATCGATTTCAAAATAGCCGTCGTATAGTTCGCGGTAATCGGAAGAAACTGCGATAGGGGCGTTTAATTCGGGGGCCATAAGATCAGCGAGTCCATTGGGCTAAGTCAAGATTGAAAATCATTTGTTTTCAGCCGCTTTCCGGAGAATCCGCGCCGGATTTCCGCCGACCAGGGCTCCGGCAGGCACATCTTTCGTCACAACTGACCGCGTTGCAACAATTGCGCCGACGCCGATCGTGACACCCCGCATCACCGCGGAGCCAGCGCCAATCCAACAATCATCATGTAGCACGACGGGTCGAGGATCAAGCGCCACCCAATCAGGATGACCGGTCGTCGACATCGCTACGAATTGGGCGTGGCGTTCTTTGGGATCGAGCGGATGTGTCAAGCTGTCGAATATATCGACATTATGCGCAATGAAAACACGATCACCGATCAGTATCGTGGATCGACACCAAATTCGAGTTCCGACGCCGACATAGCTCCATTCACCGATTGACAGCTTCTCTGCGCATGGAAACGTCATCAGTTCGCCTTGAACAAGGCTGTGACGACCAACGCTGATCGTTCCTTGATCTCCGGTAAGATTGTAGATTCTGCCTTGCCGTGCAAGTCTCGACGTTGGCGCTAACGTACAAAATTTTCGGCGGCGCACCAGTGCCGACATATATGATGGATGCAGCATTGTTCAGCCCACGATCTTTAGAAATGCCGACCACTGCGCGTCCTTTGAGTAGCGTTCTTTGATCATGTCATGACCACGCTTGGCAATAGCGGCGCGACCCGCATCGTCATTCAGGACTTTGCGGACAAAATTGCCGACATCATCGACGTCGTGATAGCAGGACATTGTTTCGCCATCGTTCATTCCTTTGGGGTAGTTGCCGGCATCGGATAGCAAATAGGCACCGCACCCCATCGACTCCCAACAACGCATGTTCCCTCGGTCTTCGTTGGCCATATCAATCGCACCGTTAAGCACAATCTTGGCCGATCCGATAGCGGCATAGAGATCGATCCCAAACACGGGATCGGCAGTGACAGCGCGGATTCCGGGAGGTCTGCGATTCGATTGCAACGGCCCTGCCCAGCCAAGAGGTGTTTCTGAAAGGCGGGTCAGACGTGACCGTTCAAGATGATAAACGATTTTATATGTCTTGCTTAATGTCGAGACTGCCTCAAGAATTCTCGCGCGTTGCGCATGATAGCGGGAATAGCCACCAACAAATAGCACGTCGATTGGCCGTTCTTTGTTCGCGGCATAGCGATCCATGACCGGATCATGCGCGGGGAAGAAATATTCAGCCCGCATCCCCGCCTCTTTGTAGTGGGCCAGAAGCGACGGAAAATTGTTCATGACCACATCATACTCATTAAACGCCGCAGCTCCCGAAGGGGCCGCGCGCCACGTGACGGCGCGCTTCACGCACCCCGGCAGTCGCCTTTTAAACTGATTGTCAAAGGTGACCGGGTCTAGATTGTAGAGCAATTCCGTCCGGTGATGTTCTATTTGCGCCAGCAAAATGTCGTCCATCGCCGCGGTGGCGGACATCCCATTCTCAACTGCCCACGCTTTCTGAAGGCGTTCATCATTGCCAATTGTAAAAAATGCCGATGAATCTCCTTCAAGGACAGGCTTCAAAAAATGGACCGCACCAAACCGATCAGCAAGAAAAATTGCACGCTGTTCGGCAAAAGATGGCGCATGGCGCGTCAGAACGGCCAACCGTTTGCGATAACTGGGCATGCAGCTGCCAATTTGAAAAAGCTTCATAGGTGCGATTTAACCATCAGCGAAGATTTTGAGATTGAACGATTATTCGTCAATCGGGCATGACTTTTTAAATTTAGCGAAGAAGGTTTTGCTCGAGCCGGTACCGGCCCGTCGAATTCGAACATAACACGATCATCATGTAGATGAAGAACGCATCTGATCCCCATAGCGCCCCAGAGAGGAATGACCCAACAAGATGTTGAACAAAGATCAATGACAACAAGGGGTGAGTGATCGTAAATTTACCAAATAGATTTTTCAGCGAACGAACAGATGTGATTAAAAATAGAACTAGGCCAAAAATCCCTGTCGCCATGGCAGATTCAATAAATAAATTATGTGGGTAAAATCCAGCACCCAAATCAGGGTTGATATAATGCTTTCCAAATACAGGTGAATCAACAAAATCTTCTATTGCGACCTCCTGTGCAAATAGGCGTTCTCGACCAGAATTGTCGCTAGCCAAGCCACCGGTTAAAGCCCCAACTGTCGTTTGAAACACGGACGTTTGCGAAGCGCCGAGTAGCAGCGCGAGCGTCAGAACAGGGCCAATGACCGCGAGGCGCTTGATCTTGGTAAGTCCGAACCAGCCGATACTGATCGTAAACGCTAGCAGTGCCCCGCGCGATCCCGCGTTGATCAACAGAATGCCGCTCATGCCGACGCCCGCAAGCGCCGCTAGTCGCCATCGCAGGCCCAGATTTGACCCAGCCAATATGTAAACGCTCGTAAGCGCGGTTGTCGCTGCAACATGACCGAGCGAAATGGGATTTAGCGCCTCAAAACCAAGTCGGACATCAGTTGTCCCGTATATCTCCCAAGGATTATAACCAAGCCCCAGAAACTGCGCGAGCAATGCCATTGAAGTCGCTGCAGTCCCTGCTAAAATCAGCAATCGTGCCAGTACGTCTTCTGCAAAATCTGCACCACCGCCGAGGTTGATCGCCAGCAGCGGGACGAGAACGACAGCGACGTAAAATTGAATGACTTCAACATTGCCTATAATGGAATTGTTCGAATAATCGTGAATTAAACGAACAAAATAGAGTGTTAGAAATATAACTAACCAAAAATCGAGCTTTCCCTGAAAGCGAGAAAATAAGCCCGACATTATCACCAGAACTGATATGGCCATGACCATTAGTCGGTAAGGTATTGATAATGCCTGCGTATCAAGTCCCAGAAATGTCACTATCAAAGCAGTGATTGGATATCCGAAGGATACGAAAATAAGCAGCATCAATGCGCCGCGCTGTTGAAAACGCGCAATCGTCGATATACGTGGCGCAGCCTGCGGTGGCGCGGTATCTCGACTGTAGGCTACATCCGTTATCATGAATTGGGCTTTGTCTCGGTGGCGCTCACATCGGCGACAAGCAGGTTGCAGCCGATCTCAGTGACCGGCGCGTATCGCATGCTCGTGAAAAACGCGAGCATCGCTTGCCGGTCATCTTCGGTGTTAAATTCGACGCTGATCAACGATGGCCGGAACTTCGTGAAATTGATCGCGCGCAGAATGGCATAGTCCAGACCCTCGACATCAATTGACAGGAAGTCGATCTTCCGGTCGCTACAATGGCGTGCCAACAACGTGTCGGGAGTAATGACATCCACCTCGTAACGCCGATGGATCGCTGCTTTGCCCGATTCAACTAAGCTCTTTACATAGCTTTCGTCGAATGACGATAATACCGATGGCGTAAGCTCGTTATACGTCATGCGTCCGGCATCAGCCCCGATGCCGACATTGACAAAAACATCACGAGGCCGCCAGAGCCGATACAACCATGTAAAAGTCGGAATGGCATCGACGGCGATGCCGGACCAACCGCGACGATACAGGCTATATGTATTGCTTATCCGAAAAGGATGCGATGCCCCGATGTCGACATAAAAACCCTTGAGCTTAGAAGCGAAATATTTCGCAAGAAACACATCTTCTCCATGTTGCGAAAATTCCCCTTTCGACTTGTATTGAAAAAAAGACCGAACATCCCGCAACAATATGTAAGACTGAAAAAGCGCTTTGTTGTTTTTTACAAATCGAGATAGTTTATATCTAAACATTTATTGGCTCTTTGGATTTCGGAATGAAAATTGCATCACCCCAAGTCATTCTTCCATTCTGATCGTGATTGAGATCATAAAGAGAATGCAAAACATAGCTCTTTGTACTTAAAAACTGTGCAATTTCATGATAAAATGCAATGCCAACATAAATCTCTGCAAAATTGACCTCTGTATAGATAACATCGATAGAACATCGATCCAGTAATTCGGATGCCCCAATCAATATCTTTAATTCAGCGCCTTGCGCGTCCATTTTTAGAAGTTGAATCTTATCAATGTGATTGGCTTTGCAATAGCTATCCAGAGTGGTCGTTTCGGTTTCGATAATTCCCACCTGCTTGATATATTTATCGAAAGTTGCGCCTGTTGATGTCGGTGTCAGAAGCGAACTGGCATCATCGAGGGCAGTAATATGAAACTTTGCGACACCATTTGTGTCGGAGGCGGCTTTATTGATGGCCTTGATTCTTGGTTCCGTGATCGCACGCTGTGTCAGTTTTTCAAAGTTTGCCGGCAGCGGCTCAAAAGCGTGAACATCGGCGTCGGGACATCTCGCAGCATAAATCGCAGCGTCGCGACCATCCGCCGCACCGACTTCGAATATTATCCTGATGTTGTTTCCAGCGAGCCGCAACTGCTCTTCGAGTGCCGAATTGAGCTTAACGCCGCGTGCTCGGCGAGAAACATGCAAACCAAAAAGCGCAAAGAAGCGTTGGGCGAGACTGGCGAAGAATATCATTGCGCTGCCCCTTAAAAGCAAAACTGGCTGCTATCCAGCGCGAACTGTCTCATCGCCCATGTCCCTAACCAGCATAAGTAATTTTATTGATGAGGGCGTTAAGCAGCGCCCCCCGTTATGCGTCTAATCCGCTGGCGCCCTCGCGTGAGGCGTTGATGCATCGCCATGTCACTGGCGTAAGCGCTGTGCAGGACAGGGGAGGCGTCGATCAGACGTTCCAACTCGCCGCGCGTGATGCCAAGTTTTTTCGATATGAATTTCAGATCGCGGTCGATGTCGCGATCAGAGATAACAGGTTTGCCGAGTTCATGCAGTGCAGCGTCGCGCGTGATCTGACCCGATACGATCAGGCTCGAATAATGCAGCTTGCGTTTGTCGTAGCCATGTTTGCGCGGGAGGTAGATGTCTTGGTAAAATTTAGTGAAGCGGGATTCGCTGTGCTTGGTCCCATATTCGCGCCAGCCATATTCAGCGCGGAGAATATCCTTTGCCTGCTCCTTGTCATAGGCAATGAAGTTTAACGGTTTTTCGATAACTGGTCGTTTCAGGATACGGGTTTGCCAAATATAGTTGACGAGCGTCATGACCGGATACTCGCGCAATGGCGCAGTTCCGAACTGGCGGTGGATCGCCCGTACGTGACGCCCGTCAATCGATGGTGGGTTGGGGGCTCCTGGGGTTCCCACGCCTTCTGACGAAAAATTGACGCCGCTGAGGAAGCTGTTGATCTTGAACCGTCGCGCGGTCGCAAAGAGCGTTGCAAAAAAGGCGTGATCCTGTGGGAAATCCTGATTGAGAACACCGGCACGCAGGAACGAAAGCTGGAGATCGCGCATCTCGCCCCACTCGATCACCTTGGTGTGGAGATCGATCTTCAGCGCGCGGACGAGCGTTTCAATATTGCGGACGGCTGGCGCGCTATTCCACCCGCCATCGACATGGACTGCGAGCAGCCGAAGCCCATGTTTGGCAGCCATCAGGTGCGCGAGATAGGCGCTGTCGATGCCGCCCGACAGCCCGACCATCGCGTCATAAGGTTTGCCTTGCCCCTCGATTTTCAGCCGCGCGACAAGTGCCGTCATTTTTGCTTCGCCGATTTTGTCAGGCCACCACACATGGGGCCATTGGGCAATCGCATCCTTGCAGCAATTGCACTGGCCGCTTTCATCGAACGCAACGGCTGGGTCGGTCGAATCCAAGACGCAATAGCGGCAGACCTGAACATTGGCGGCGGTCGTCACTGCGTGAAGCCTTGAATGATATCACCTTCGGGATAGGTAATCAGCACGGCACGCAAGCGACCGATGAACGAAAATGCGCTACCCGATGCAGCCGCTGAGGCCCCGGCATTCAGGGCGGCTCCTAAATGGCCGACCTCACCGGCACCGCCGACCGCGACCACTGGAATACTCGTCGCAGCACTGACCCGCTGGATTGTCGAAAGGTCCATGCCACGCCGCATGCCGTCATCTGCAATTGACTGGAGCAGGATTTCTCCGACACCCATCGCCTCAACCGATTTTGCATATTCGACGACGGGAACCGACAGCCCTTTCTTCCCACTTCGGCAATAGACGTCGTCGCTCGGCTTTTGGCGGTAATCAATGCAGGCAACGACGGCTTGGCCACCGAATGATGACGTCATGTCGTTCACAAAACTATGGTCAGCCATCGAGCTGCCGAGAATGAACTTTTCGACGCCTGCCCGAGCGAGTGGGGCGCATTGGTCCATCGAAACCAGTCCCCCGCCAAAGCTCAAGGGCATGAAGCATTCCGACGCGAGTTCGGCAATGAAGCCGGTATCTGCTTTGCGGCCATCGACGGTTGCGTCGATGTCGAGAATAACAATCTCATCAACCTCTTTTTCATTGAAGAGCCGGACCACATTAAAGGGGTCGCCGATGTACGTGCGTTCGCCGAACTGAACCGTTTTCACCAAGCGACGGTGGCGGTCGAGTAGCAAGACAGGGATCAGTCGTGGTCGCACGCACTAAAGCTCCGCAAATGTCGAAAGCAGGCGCATACCGAATCGGTGGCTCTTCTCGGGATGGAATTGCGCGCCATGAACATTGCCATGGGATACCGCAACGCAGAGTGCCGTATCATAATCGATTGTCGCTGTTACATCCTCGGGATTATGGCACTTCATGTAATAACTATGGGCGAAATAATATCGCTCTTGAACGGCCATGTCAGGAAATATGGGGCTCTTTCGGGTTACAGATACTTCCGCCCAGCCCATATGCGGCACTTTGCGCCCGCTGTGCGGCAGGCGCTCGATACGGACAACGTCGGCATCAATCAGACTCAACCCGGCCCGGTCGCCTTCGGCACTGCGATTACCCAGTAGCTGCATGCCCAGACATATACCGAGGAGCATCGTTTGATTGCTCGTTGCATCTTGGATCGGTTTGACCAAGTCGCATTGCGCGAGTGTCGCCATGGCTTTGTCAAAGGCACCAATGCCCGGTAGGATCAGTTTTGAAGCCTTCGACACGATATTTGGGTCGCTAGAGACCGTTGCAGCATAACCGAGATGGTCAAACATGTTGACCAGCGATGCGATGTTGCCGACGCCATAGTCAACGATCGTGATCATTGGTCATCTGCTCTTACTAAAATTGCCGGCGCGTCTGGCGTCGGATGAAGCACGCGGTACTCGCGGCCCAAATCACGATGCTTGCGTAAGCCGAACTCTGCCATCATCAAGAAAATGACGCACGTCAACGCAAGGACGCAGGCATGTCCGAAAACCACTTGGTTTGGGGGCCAATTCGCACTCCTTGCCGTGCTCCAAAGCACGATCATGGCGAGCAGCCTGCCGACTTCCCAAACCATCTGAGTCTTTTGCATGCCGATCAACATGAGCGTCATATTGGTGCCGCCTGTCACCAGCATCAGTAGATAGGTCGGGGCCATTAATCGGGCAAACTGTCCCGCTTGCGCCCATTCAGGACCGAAAAAGAAGGTAAACAAACTTGGCGCAGCGGCCACGACAATGATTACGGGTAAAATTCCGACCGCGAAAAGCAGTAAGACATAACGATGAAACACTTGTCGCGCGGTCTGGCTGCCGTCGCGCAATCCTGATGAAATCTGGGCGGAAAATACTTGAGAGACTGCAGTGATGATTAGGCCAATCGGCAACGTGAGGCTTCGCTCAACCAGTCCAAATTGTCCCGACACTGACGCGCTGAACGTTGCGTAGATCATGATCGGCGTCATGACGCCGCCAAGCGCATTGACGAGTCCGCCGGGCACCGCAACAAGAGGAAATTCCCGATAAAGTCGGGCTGTTGAAATAACGTCAGCGCGCGTGATCGGGACATGCACTTGTTGCCACTGGCTTCTCGCAAAGCGGGCAATCCAAGCCAACGAGAATATTTTACCGGCGATGTCCGCGATGACCATTCCGGATGGCCCCGCGCCGACGATGCCAATGGCAGTGCTGCTGCTGCAATAGCCCACCGACTGAGCAATCTTGGCGTTTGCGCCGGTTGAGAATGCGCTTTCACGGGTAAGCCAATAGCTTGTGGCCTGAGCGATGCCGCTGATCATAAACGAAAGCGGCAACAGCCAAATCACAAAGGAAATATGCGCCTTGAGCCAAGCGGGCGCTGCGAGGATGAGCACACCACATCCCATCGCCAGAACTATGCCGATGGTGATATTAACGATGATACATAGGACCAGTAGGCTCTTTAACTCGACCACAGAAGTGGCTCGAAGGATGGCAATCTCGTAACGCATCGTTGCAAACACCAGCAGTATTGCCAAGATTGACTGGTACAGCTGCAACGCCCCGAAATCGGATGGCGCATACAGCCGGGTCAGCAGGGGCAGAATGGCAAAGCCAATGGCTTGGGCGAAAAGCGAGCCTCGCAATACCGTCCCGACCGAGCGCAGCATGATCGGTTTACCCTTCGAACCGCGCACGGACGGATCGCACGAACGAGTCGGGAAGGGGTGACGTCAAGCCCGACTCAATCTCTAGAGCAGTGTTATCATAGGCCGGCACAATCATCTGACCCGGATAACACAAGCGAGGCGCCCCGCCCAGAAATGCACCCCACAGGCTGAAGCCAGAGCCGGAGGAAATCACAGCAACGCCGTATCCCATCGCGAGCAGGTCCGTCACTGATTGCTGTCGCTTTGCGCGCGTAACATTGGAAATTGCCGTGAGCGGTAACAAATCTTCATCGGCACCATCGGAATAGATGATCGCCGGCATGGCACACCCAAGCGCGTCGCGCAGCGCAATCAGCCGGTCAGCATACCAATGAATGGGCAATTGCACATTGTGCATGCCCGACGATAGGATGTCAGTGGTTGGTTTTCTTACAAAATCACCAAGGCGGACATGAATGGCGATATGCGCGATTGTCGGTTCTGTCGGGCGATAGCGAGGCCGCGTCATTTCGATTAGTCGGGTGCGCAGCAGCGGACCATAACCGACGATCTGGTGAAAATATTTAGCTTCGTTGTTGGCAAGAGCATTTCGAAAGATAGTGATTTCACGTCCTGATTTCGGGGCATGAGGATCGGGCCTGACCATTCCTGCTTCGCGTTTGGTACCGGTCATCAACAAAAACGCGCGCGCAATGCCAGTGATTGCACGGCGATCTTTGAACAGCAGAAAATAATTGCGTTTGTCACGCTCACGGCGAAGATAAGGACCGATCCGTGGACGCAGCCAAATGGGTGCGATCATCCGTGCGCCGGTTTCTTCGCACCAGATAACGCAACGCGCCCAAGCCAATATGCCATGCGCAAGCCCATAGCGCCCGAGCTCGGGATAGCCGTAGAGCTGACTATTCAAGAGACTTCTCTGCGCATCATTCGAGCGTCAGGCGGTCGCATCGAACGACGTTATCGTGTCGCAGACATAGTCGATTTGATCGCCTGTCATCTCGGCAAAAACCGGGAGCGAAAGAATGCGTGACTGATTGTGAAAAGCATTCGGAAAATCCGAATGCGATTTTTCAAGCCGCGCATATGCGTCGAGAAAGGGCAGAGCGATCGGATAGTTGATCACGCTGGCGATGCCCTTTTCCTTTAGGAATGATGCCAGTGCATCGCGGTTTTCATGACGAATAACATAGAGATGATAGACATGTCCGAGGTCTTCCGCCACGCTTGGCGGATCGATCATGGAAGAGTCTGTCAGGCGCTGGTCATAATGCTCTGCAACCCGTTGTCGCTCGCGCGTCCATCCGGCAAGATATGGCAGTTTCACATTCAAAACCGCTGCCTGGAGGCCATCAAGGCGGCTGTTGATGCCTTCGATCTCATGCGTCCCTTTAATCAGGCCACCGTGGCGTGCGAAACATCCCATATGGCGGGCGAGTGCGGCATCGTTGGTGGTGATTGCCCCGGCATCCCCCATCGCGCCGAGGTTTTTGCCGGGATAGAATGACCATGTCGCAATATTTCCGAACTGCCCGACTTTTTGCCCCTTGTAGGTCGCAAGATGGGCTTGGGCGCAGTCTTCAATGACCCACAGGTTATGTTTGCGCGCGATTGCCATGATCGCGTCCATGTCCGCTGGCTGGCCATAAAGATGGACGGGGATAATCCCCACCGTGCGTGACGTAATCTTGGCTTCGATGTCGGCGGGATCAATGGTGAAACTGTCGCGGTCGGTGTCGGCGAAGATGACGCTGCCGCCGGCTTGCGTGATTGTTTCCGATGTCGAAATCCAGCTGTGGGCCGTCGTAATGACTTCGTCGCCCAGCTTTACGCCAAGCGCCGTCATAGCAATGTAGAGCGCTGCGGTACCGTCAGCACATGAAACGCAATGCTTTGCTCCCATTAGTGTCGCATAATCAGCTTCAAATTTTTCGACATGTGGGCCTCGAACGAACGCTGATGTTGCGATGACATCAGCAATCGCTGCATCAATCGCGGGCTTTATCGATAGATATTGCTGGTGAAGGTCTGCGAATGGAACCTGCATCGTGGCATCCTGCTTTTAGAAATGACGGAATGGATTATTGGGGAAGCGCGCGCATCAGTTGTGCCGGGACGCCACCGTAAATCCCTGCTTCGGTGATGTCGCGCGTCACAACTGATCCTGCGGCGATAACGACATTGTCGCAAATGCGCACCGGCATAATGGTTGCGTTTGAACCGATTGAGACATGATCGCCAATGTGCGTTGATTCCCAGAGATCGACATTGCCTCTTGCCGGGCCGCCGGTGGCAAATCGATCATTTACGAACATCACGCCGTGGCCAACGAAGCAATCGCTTCCAATCGTCACGAGTTCGCAAATGAAGCTGTGACTTTGCACGCGCGTGCGTGGTCCGATGACGACGCTCTTTTGAATCTCGCAAAAGGGACCGACAAAACAATCGCTGCCGATCGAGCATTCGTAAACGTTCGACGGCTCTACAACCGTGACGTTGTTGCCAAAGGTCACGTCGCGGATGCTCGATTGAAAAAGGCGGGCCGGTGCATCGGTCATGATCAGTCGATAGTCTTGCCGAGGCGCGAATATTGGGGTGCATAACGAAGATTAACTTCGCGACCCGTTTCGATAGATTCATAAAGGGCGTTGATCAATTCAAGGCTCCGCCGCCCTTCAAGGCCGTCGACCAGCGCCGAGCGATTGGAGGTCAGGCAGTCAACGACATGTTCGTAATAGGCCTGATGGCCATAGCCATACACATTGGGGGGATTGACCGAGAATTTCTCGCTAATCTGATCATCGACAGTTTCGGGTGTTGTAAAGTTCCATGTTTCGATTTTATTGACCGCAAAGCCACCGATTACCACCGTGCCGGTTGATCCCAAAATCGACAATGACCCCTCCAAATCCTTCGGCCGGACGGCATTTGTGGCTTCTATGACACCAAGCGCTCCGTTCGTGAATTTCAGTGTCGCGATCGCGGTATCCTCCGCCTCAATGTCGACCAGCGCCGTCATTGCGCGGGCATGCACGCTTTCAACATCGCCCATGAACCATTCGAGAAGATCGACGTGATGACTGGCCTGGTTCGACAAGACGCCGCCATCTTGTGCCCAAGTCCCCCGCCATGCGTCTTGGTTGTAATAATTCTGGTCACGGCACCAGCGGACTCGGACAGTGCCGAGCACGAGCTTGCCAAAACGCCCTTGATCAAGGGCTTCGCGCGCCTTGACAACGGGGACATTGAATCTGTTCTGTTTAACGACAAAGAGTTTGACGCCGGCTTCATCACACGCACGGATCATCGCATCGGCATCTTGAAGGCGTAATGCCATCGGCTTTTCAACCACGACATGTTTGCCCGCACGCGCAGCGGTAATCGCATGTTCGGCGTGCATCCCGCTGGGCGTCAGGATGCAAACCACGTCAATATCGGGTGAGGCCAGCATTGCGGCGTGATCATGGTAGACAGTGACGCCAAAGCGGGCGGCCATTTCGTCTGCACGATCAGCGTGCACATCACAAACTGCTGCCAGCTCGGCACCCGCAATCAAACGATTGCCGAGGAGTTCCGAATGGCGCTTGGCAATCCTTCCGCACCCCAAAAGTCCGAATTTCAGCATGACGTAACGATGTCCTTGTCGACGTTGCGGAGGCATTGCGCAGCTCCGAGGCCCTTTTTTATTTGATCAGTGTGCATGATTTGCCCGAAAATCTGCAACCGCGCGGTGCAAGCCCGTTTCGAGTGTAATTTTCGGTTCCCAGCCCAACGCGCGCAACCGCATGCTATCCATTAGCTTGCGCACCGTTCCATCGGGCTTAGTCGGATCGGTCAGAATTGTGCCCGTGTAACCGACGACGGAAGCAACAAGATGTGCCAATTCAAGGATCGTGACATCTTCACCGAAACCAACGTTGATGTGGCTCTGCATTGGCAATGTGTGTTTTTCATAAACTGATTTTTCGAGCGTCATGACGTGCACCGCCGCCGCAGCCATATCATCCACGTGGAGAAATTCACGTCGCGGCAAACCAGTACCCCAAATCGTCACGCTCTCTGCGTCTGCATCGGCGGCGGCACAGAATCTGCGGATCAGCGCAGGAACAACATGACTGTTTTCGGGATGATAATTGTCGCCCTCCCCATAGAGATTGGTCGGCATGACGCTCCGGAAATCGACACCATCGCTTACGCCATATTGGCGATTGTAGCTTTCGCAGAGCTTTATCCCGGCAATTTTCGCAATGGCATAGGGCTCATTCGTTGATTCCAGTGGCCCTGTGAGGAGTGCATCCTCGCGCATCGGTTGCGCGGCGTCCTTGGGATAGATGCAACTCGAACCGAGAAACAGCAGCCGCCGGACACCAGCGGCATAAGCCTCATGAATTACATTTGTTTGAATAATAAGGTTGTCATAAATGAAATCCGCTGGATACGTATCATTTGCATGAATGCCGCCAACACGTGCTGCGGCCAGATAAACCTGATCGACGCCACTCGTTGTAAAAAATGCCCGCACGGCGGCCTGATCACGAAGGTCGAGTGCTTCCCGCCCTGCTGTTACAATTTCGTTGCCGCGAACGTCGGCCAGCGCACGCACGATTGCGCTACCGACCATCCCCTTATGCCCAGCGACAAAAATCCTGCTCATTGCTCAGTGCTTACGGCGACTTGATAGCCATGATCACGTAGCAGCGTATGTTGGCGCGCTTTGGCAAGATCATGCGCAACCATTTCTTCGATCATCATGGCAAGCGAGATTTCGGGAACCCAGCCAAGCTGTGTTCTTGCCTTAGTCGCGTCGCCGAGAAGCGTTTCGACTTCGGCGGGGCGAAAATACCGGGGGTCAATCCGCACGATCACGTCGCCGACCTTAGCGGTGATATCGGCATTGGCGCTGACCGCTGAAATGGTGCCGAGTTCATCAACGCCCGCGCCCGACCATTCGATTGTTATGCCGAGTTGGTTCGCTGCTCTTTCGATAAACGCACGCACGCTGATTTGCTGTCCGGTCGCGATCACATAATCTTCAGCCGTCTCCTGCTGCAGCATCAGCCACTGCATCCGGACATAGTCTTTGGCATGACCCCAGTCGCGCAGGGCGTCGATATTGCCCATATAAAGGCATGGCTCAATGCCGCACGCGATGTTGGCGAGCCCTCGTGTGATTTTGCGGGTGACAAATGTCTCACCTCGTCGCGGACTCTCGTGATTGAACAATATGCCGTTGCACGCATACATCCCGTAGGATTCACGGAAATTAACACAAATCCAATAGGCATAGAGTTTGGCGACGGCGTAGGGGCTGCGCGGATAAAATGGTGTGGTTTCGCGCTGCGGCGTTTCCTGAACCAATCCATAGAGTTCGCTTGTGCTAGCCTGATAAAAGCGCGTCTTTTTTTCCAAGCCGAGAATGCGGATCGATTCGAGCAAACGCAGTGTGCCGAGGGCATCAACATCGGCCGTATATTCGGGGCTTTCAAAACTGACAGCGACGTGGCTCTGAGCACCAAGATTATAAATTTCGTCCGGCTGGGTGTCTTGGACAATGCGGATCAGATTCGTCGAATCCGACAAGTCGCCATAATGCATCGTAAAACGGGCGTTCTTGACATGCGGATCTTGATAGATATGATCCACGCGTTGCGTGTTAAATGAACTCGCACGACGTTTGATGCCGTGGACGACATATCCTTTTTCCAAAAGAAATTCGGCAAGATAGGATCCATCTTGCCCCGTCACGCCCGTGATGAGAGCAACCTTTTGATCACGCGACATAAACTTCCTTCAATAGTTCTTGATACGTCGCTCCCGAGTTCGCGACGAAATTCCGATGATTATCGGTCACGAATCCTTGAGCGGTGACAGCAGAATTTGCGTTACAGATATTTCGACGTCCTGCTGACTTTGTCCGCCGACGGCTCTTATTGAAAGCGTTTGTGCCTGACAATCGGTCCCAACCGAAAATGTCATCGACCCTGATGTCGTATTGGACACGGAATTGGCAAAAACCTCGCCGATGATCGTTCCCGAGCGATCGCCTCGACAGCGCATCTCAAATGACAATGAGGGTCGCGCCGTAAGCTCCGAAAAGCTGTGCGATGTTTTCAAAGAATATTTCCCAGGGCGCAGGAACATCAGCTTGTTCGCGACGATTGCGCTCTGACCAGGTTGGGCGATGATTTGCAGGGTAGTCTGACCGTTGGGCACGTCGTTACGGATATGTGCCCCGACTTCGGGCGTCACTAACAGTTCCCATGTCAGTGGTGCAAAGCGAGCATCGGTCGTCTGCGCGTCAAGCGCCGCTGAAGTTAAAACACCCGCTTTTGCGCCGCGCAACGTCGAGAAATATTCAACAATTTGATCAGCCGTACCTTTCGTGGCGAGGCTCCCGAGTAACTGAAATTCAAATGTGCGATAGACCGCGCCGACCGGTAAACCGCCGGACTGTTTGACGAGCGATGCAAGGGCAACCGGCTGGCTGTTTTCACCGATTGCATAACTCATGAATGACTGTAGCCAGATCGGCTTTGCCTTGACGTAGGGTACAAAGCCTTTCTGCACATCCGAATCTTCAAGCGCGTTCAATAGAATCGGAAACAGCAAATCTCGACCGCGTTGTGAGGTGCGCAGTGCGATATCGTAATGTGCGAGCGCGCCCGCAACATCGTCTTTGCTCACCGCTTCTTGGATATACCAAAGCTGAGTGCCAAAATCGCGGCGCGACTGGCGCTCGGCGACAGCAATCAGCGCTGCCCCCTTTGTTTCGGCGTTTGTCGCCATTGCAACATAACCAAGCACACGTAATGCCCTGGGGTTAAGCGGCTGTTCTGCAACTGCCAGCCGCGCTTTTGCTGCAATAACAGCATAAGGTTTTTTTTCACCTGGAGCCATAAGCAACTGGTCTGCATGAAACGCATTCGCCACCGCATTGGTCGGGGCATAGGCTAGCGCTGATACCGGATCAGCGTCTGCGCGTATCTGCCCATTGGCAAACTGAAACGACGACCACGTGAGAAAAATGCCTGCGACGATAATGACGACATGCATAACCGTTGGCTTTTGCGAGCTTGGGCCTGCGAAAGTCACTGCCTTTCAACTTTTTGTCGCATCGGAACCGCCATAACCATAGCCGTATCCATAGCCGTATCCATAGCCAGCTTGACGTTGTTTCAACTTAGTAATGATCGCGCCAAATACATGAGCGTGGACAGCTTGCAGACGTCCAAGTGACGCCTTTACGCCCCGAACGGCAACGCCTTCGGCTTCGATCACAAAGATACAGCCTTCGACGGCGCGCGAAAGCAGCGGGGCATCCGCAAGCCCAAGAATTGGGGGCGCGTCGATAATGACATGATCAAATCCTGATCGTCCATCGTCGTTTTTAGCGACAAGTTGACGCATCAAATTGACCATGCGGTCACTGCTCAGCAATTCGGCGGCACTTGGCGGCATCGGGCCAGCGGTCATGACGCTTAAACCTTTGAACCGGTCATCAACATTGGTGACAAGGCCGTTCCAGTCGTTGTCCCCTGCGAGAAAATTGCTCAATCCTCGCGCATTTGAAATTCCAACAAAACCATCAATAGACGGAGAGCGCATGTCTCCATCGATCAGAAGAACGCGCTTGCCAGTTCGCCCGAGCACAGTCGCCAACGCAAGGCTGGTCGTACTTTTTCCTTCGGCCGCGCGCGTACTCGTGACCATAAGAGTAGCGGGAACGCCGTGATCGGTCGAAAATGCAAGATTTGAACGAATACTCAGATAGGCCTCGGAAACGACTGACTTTGCATCAGCTAGCATAGCAAGCGTATCGGCCTCCTCAATGTCAGGGACGCTCCCAAGCAGGGGAAGGTGCAACAAACGGTTGACTTGGCTGGGATCGCGTAGCCCTTCGTCAATTTGATCAAGCGCAAATGTTGCAGCAGCAGCGAGCGCAAGTCCCGCGAGCAAGGCAAGGGCCATGTTTATGGACAGCCGAGGTGCCGACGGACTGTCGGGTACCTTAGCTGTGTCAACAATGGCAATATTGTTAGCGCCGACGCCAGCGACACCGATCTCCTTGTAACGCTGCAAGAGGGCGTCGTACAATTGGCGGTTGGTGTCCGCTTCACGCTGATAAATATTATACTGAATGCTGTCGCTCTGCTGGCGATCAAAGCGTCGCTTTAGGCCGTCGACGCGCGATGCAAGTTGCTGTTCACGTTGAAGCGATTGTCGATACTCTGACACACGCGCGGAAGATTGCGTGGAAGTGATGCGACCTTCTTCACGTCCGATGCTCGCGTCGAGAGCGCGAATTTGTTCGGCAAGCGCGCGTGCAGCGGGATAGCCCGGCTCGAACTGGACCATCATTTTGGCATATTCAGCGCCAATTTCTGCTCGGCGTTGCCGAAGCACCGTAATCGCGCCGTTTGAGAGTGCTTCCGAATTTGAGCTAACATTGCCTTGTCGGGCACGACTTTCGGCAGCAACACGGTCGGCAGTGGCTTTTGACAGTGCATCATTCAACAATTCGAGATCGCTCGCAACAAGCGTGCGTTCAGATTGTGTCTTGCCGTCTGCGCCTTGTGTCCGGCTTAGGGTTACAATATCCTTGGCTGATGCGTAACTAACGAGGTCCCGTTCGGACTGCTCTAGCCTTGTTCTGAGTTCGGCGAGGCGACTTTCAAGGAACTTTCGGGCGTCAGCGGTCGATGCAAACCGACGATCCATGCTGGCGACGATAAATTGCTGCGTCCAGATATTTGCGATGTCGGAGGATAATTTGGGCGATGCACTGGTATAGGCCACGTCAATTAGTCGCGAGCCACGAATCGGCGAAATGGCAACATTGTCAAGCAACAGACCAATCGCGCGCTTTTCTCGAACTGCGAGTTCTTCGCTAGAAATCACCGCAGTCTTTCTGTCAAAAAATGTTGAGCTGTCGCTACCCGTCACACCATGCGCTTCAAAAAAAGCATTGTTGCTCGCAAGCTTCATCTGCCGTGCGACGCGTTCTGCGAGGGAGCGTGCCGACAACAGCGAATATTGGGTTTGATAAAATTCAAGGTCGCGGCCGGCTTCGGCAGATTCGAGGCCTTCGACCTTGGTGAAGTTTTTTTGGTCACGGCTGATTTCGATACGGGCCTTGGCCGTGTATTTCGGTGTCGTCAGCAACGTTGCGACCAACCCGGCACCGAGCGTCGTCACAAGAATCCCGAGAATGACCCATTTCCAACGCAGGATAACGTGCCAATACTGCAGCAACACGGGCGGCATAAGTCCTTGCGCACCTTGGTTTCCGGCGGCGCCCGACAGGTCAGCGCCTCTCAGTGATTCAGCATTCTGATATTTTGATTCCAACATGAACGTCCCTGAATCCTGATTTAAGCAACGCGGCGATTAGTCCGCCTAAATTCGTCCCTGTAACAACAGGATAAGTGGCGATGTAAGTGTCGGAAGAATCTGGAGCGCGTCTTTAAACATGCGGCGTGCTTTCGAGTCACCAACAACAACGACATCGTTCGCGAAGACCTCAGGATCGCTGTAAGCGCCATTGCGGATCGCGCGCAGATTATAAAGCGCTGCCATTTGCTGACCTTTAACCGTCCTGAAAATTACGACGTCATCAAGTTTTGCGAATTCCGATGTGCCCTTTGCCGTCGCCACCGCCCGCATCAACGTCATCCGTCCGATTACAGGATACAATCCGGGCTCTTGAACTTGTCCATCGACCGTGATCACTTGGCTGACGGTTTCTTTAAGGTTTACTGTAACCTGCGGGTTGCGGACGTAACGCGAGCTTAACAATGACTCGAGCATTTGCTCGACTTCTCCCGGTGTTTTTCCAGCTGCCTCCACCACGCCAGCGAGCGGGAAGGAGATTCGTCCGCTCGCATCGGTTTGGACTTCTTTTTTGCTCAATTCCTCGATACCGAACACGTCAATAACTAACTTATCAAATGGGCCGATAAGATAGGGGCGGTCGTTCCCGATGAGGTCGCCCCGGTCAGGGGCAGGCATCGAATCGCCCTGAACCACTTTAATCGACGGATCGCCGCCGAGTTTTTTGGGGCCCGTGCCCGCGCACGCGCCAAGCGCGAAAATTAGAAAAAACAGAGACAGCCGATGAAGCATCCCGAACCCTTAACGATAATGTTGAAAGCCCGCTAAACGAGGACGTCAGACAGTTCCAGCGTTTTTCGACCGCGTGGTGCCTGAACTCGATGCCCAAAAGGCAGCAATCACAAAAATGAAGGCAAGCGAAGGGACGCGCAACGGATAGTCCGCAACGCTCGCCAACCCCATCATGAGAATGATCACCAGACCAAGCCGCGCAAACGCTGTCTCGCGTTGCTCTTTAAGCGGCGTTCGAAAGATTTGGATGCTCTTTCGCACCCACGCGAAAATGACAACGATGAGAAGGAGCGCGCCGAAAACCCCGCCAGTCATAACCGTTTCCAACCAGTCATTATGGGCATGGTTGACATATGTCATATCCAAAATCTGGTTCGGCTCGTCGATCTGATAAACCTCGACAAATGATCCGAAACCGGAGCCAAGCGGGAAATATTTTCCAGTAATGGTGACAAGCGAGCGGAGAATTTGAAAACGAAGTTCCTCCAAACTGTCGCTCGAAAGCAATCGCTCAAACGCCTGAGCGCGCGCGGCAAGCCACGTTAATGCACCGAGCAGCGCAACTCCGATCATGGCAATCAAATAAGCTGGATCGAGTCGTCCGACCTTGCGCTTGCGGGGGAGCGCGACGTTCGGCTTACAATAAAGTGCAGGAATGGACGCGAAACCAATCGCACCTGCGATGATGCCCGCGCGGGAACCTGTAACCAATAACAGCGGAACGATTACCAAGGCTGCACATCCTGAAAGCCAAAGACGCAAACGACTTTCTTCTTGCGATCTGACCCCACTAGAAGCGTAGACGGCAAGCATCGGAAAAAGAGTTGCAAGAAATACGGCCTGATGATTGCGGTTGGCGAACAGGCCCACTGCCGATCCATTTGTCGTAACTTCATAGAAGTAAAACATACCATCGCCAGGGCCAATGGCTTGGAGCACTCCGACCAAGCCGCTCAGCAATCCGACCCCGATTATGTAGGGTAGCAGGCGCAAACGAGACTCACGGTCCATCTGTACCAAAAACGCAAGGGCCGTAAGCGGAACAGCAAGGGAATAGAGCGCGTTCCACGTCCCGTCGGGCACAAGGGTAATTGGCCGCCAGATCGTCGGGAGACCAGCGGCCCGATCCGCCTCAATGACGATCGCTCGACCCGGAAATATGTGCCATATTGACGAAGGCAGCGGCACAAGTTGTACGCCGACAAGCGCAATGATTGCGCCTGCGATCCAGAACAGAAAACGGTTTTCACGAATGTTGTTTTGATTCAGACCGAGGATTGCAATTGTAAGGAAAATGAACGCAACCGGGCGCAGGATGACGAGCGACTGGATGTCCGCGCGTGAGCCGCCTCCCGTCAGAAAAACGATGGCAAGGAACGCCAGCATCATCCAGAGTGGCATTTTGCCTCTGGCCCTATCGATCCACTGGAGTTTCAAAATTACCTCTAGGCCAATCCGGTTAACCGCTGTCTTGTCGGACGGGTTCAAGGCGCAGCGCATTAAGGATTATTGATAGTCAGTCAACGTGCCGATGTGTCGCATTGTCGGTGTATGCTTGAAGCTTAACGTGCCACAGCCTAGTCGTAATTGTTCAAGTACGGGAGGCTGCAGGAATTTTTCGGGAGTGATCATATGAAGCGGTTGTGCTGGACTGTCTTTATTTTGACAACGGACACATTGACGTCGGCAGTTCACGCCCAGCCCCGGCATCTCCCGCCTAATTGCCTTAAGCCTGCGAGGTCTGCGTTTCGCGTTTTTGACAGCCTCGGGCATACGGGAAAGCCTGATCTGCGCACGCTTGGCATGACGCCGGTTCATATTGTTGATCGTGATTTCTGGGCAGATATGAAGATGCAGCGTGGGGTTGATCCCGTCCGTGTTCAACAAGTCGTTGCGGCGCTGCCTGATAATGATATGCCGATAATTCTCGACATCGAACACTTTGACCTGCGTTCTAATCCTGAAATTACTGAACGTGAAACACGAGAACTCATTAATATTATTCGAGCTTTTAAAAAGGCGGCGCCTAGGCGACCAATCGGTTTTTATGGATTTTTTCCGCTGGGTGGCTATGCCCGCGAAATAGAGGCTGGCGACGTCGCAACGATTGCAAATTGGCAGCGCCAGAATGATGCAATGCACCGCTTGGAAGCCGAAGTCGATTTTCTGGCACCATCACTGTACACGCTTCTTGACAACCCAGTCGGTTGGTCCAAGCAAGCGCGCGCAACAATCTGTGAAGCGCGAAGACTTTCGAAAAAGCCGGTCTATCCCTTTCTCTGGCCAGAGTTTCATGAGGGGTCGCCGCTAAAGAACACACCAATTCCAGTGCAACTCTGGACTGTTCAGATCGACACATTGGCCCGCTACGCTGATGGCATGGTGCTCTGGGATGGGTGGGATTTTGCAAAGAAACGCATCAAGCCATGGGACGGCAATGCCCCGTGGTGGCGGATCACAAAGAGCCGTGTTGAACATTGGCGACGGGACCGCTGGCAGCATCCCAAATAGGGCACAGAGTCATTTATTTGACGCCTAGCGCGACGACGCGATGACGATTGCGCGTGCTATTAGAGTGAAAATAGAATTGGCACAGTGATTGCTTAGTTAACCATGACTGCTCGTTGGCAGTGGTGGGGACCGTATGATGCTTGTTACAATTACCGATGCTGCCAAGACCCAATGGCCGACACTTGCGCCCGCGCTTGCAGGCGCAGGGATTGCTACAGGCGGCGGTTCTTGCGCGATTTATTCTTCCGATGAAGCCGCATCCGCAAAAGCGGGTGATGTGATCATCGAGTCCACAGCCCCCACGACCGCTCCCTTCCTGGTCTCTCTCAGGGACGGTCACCCGGCGCGGATCGGCTTTGGTTTTCAAGACATGGCTTTTGGCCATGCCCTGATTGCCGAACTGGTCCGCGCCAACCCACTTATGGCGTACGGCGAACCCGCCACGGCGAAGCTGCTTATGCATGCTACGCGCATAGCAAAAACGGGCGCGCCGGTATTGATTGAAGGCGAAACCGGGACCGGAAAAGAGGGGCTTGCGCGTTTTGTCTACG
Source organism: Sphingomonas sp. (assembly GCA_031417655.1). Taxonomy (GTDB): domain Bacteria; phylum Pseudomonadota; class Alphaproteobacteria; order Sphingomonadales; family Sphingomonadaceae; genus Sphingomonas_O. The sequence continues at coordinate 80,055 of JANOVZ010000118.1, forward strand.
CGCAATCGCCGCGTTGCAACGGCCCGTTTGTCGCGATCAACTGTGCAGCGCTGCCTGAGACGATGGCCGAGGCGATGCTTTTCGGTCATGCCAAAGGCGCATTCACCGGCGCTGTGGGCGAAAGCAACGGCCTGTTCCGTGCGGCGGACGGCGGAACCTTGATGCTCGATGAAGTTGCGGATCTGCCGCTGCTGCTTCAGGCGAAATTACTGCGGGCTTTGCAGGAAAGCGAAGTGCTCCCCGTTGGTGCGACAAAGGCCGTCAAGGTTGATATCCGGATTATCGCTGCGGCGAACCGCGATCTGGCGAATGAAGTCCAAGCGGGAGGGTTTCGTGCCGATCTTTACTGGCGCTTAAATGTGATGGCGTTGCAGCTGGCGCCGCTGCGAGACCGGCGATTGGATGTGCGAGCGATTACGGCGGCATTGCTGATCCGTCACGCTCGCGCTGGCCATGACTTTGCCTGGCCGACGGCACATGCGCTCGACGCTATTATGGCGCATGATTGGCCGGGCAATGTCCGCGAGCTGGACAGTGTCCTGCAACGCGCGCTGATGGTGTGTGCAGGCGGCGTGATCGAAGTCGACGACCTGTCGATCAAGCGGCATGCCAGCGTCTATGATCGCGACCTGAAATCGGTCGGGCGGCAGTCGCAGGTTTCGGCGATCCAGTCCGCCCTCGATGAAGTCGGCGGGCACCGTGCCAAAGCGGCCGCGCGGCTTGGCGTGTCTGAACGAACGTTGCGTTACCGCCTTGCTGAAATGCGGATCGCGGCATGAGCATCGACGCGACTTCGGTCATGAACCTACGCAGCGCGGTCATCCAGCGCAGCGATGCGCTGAAAAATGCCGCGCGCCCCGAAGCTGTTCAGCAGGCCGATTTCGGCAAGTTGCTCGGCAGCGTCAATGCGGCGCAGAACGAAGCGGGAGCGGCATCCGCTGCCTACGAACGCGGCGAGACCAGTGACATTGCGGGCGTGATGCTCGCACGGCAGAAGTCGAGTATCGCTTTCGAAGCGACACTGCAGGTTCGCAACAAGCTGCTCTCCGCGTATCGCGACATCATGAACATGCCGGTCTGATATGGCGGACGGGGCTCTTATCATCGATCCGAAGCCCAAGGCGCAGTTGCAGCGGATGATCGCGCAGCCAGCGCTGCAGCGCAGTCTGCCAGTGCTGGGCGTACTCGGCATTGTTGGTGCGGCGGCACTGGCATGGAGCACAATCAGTGGATCACCGCAGCGTGACCTGTTGGGCGGGCTTTCCGAAAGCGACAAGGCGGCGGTTGCGACCGCGCTTGATACAGCAGCAGTGCCCTATACGCTCGACAGCGCGACGGGTGCGGTCAAGGTTTCAACCGGCGATTACCACAAGGCGCGCATGCTGCTGGCGGCGCAGGGGTTGCCCAAGGCAGCTCCTACGGCTGCATCGACGCTCGACACTATGCCGATGGGGTCAAGCCATGCGGTCGAGACCGAGCGTTTGCGCGGCGGGCGCGAAAGTGATCTCGCGCGGACGATAGAAGCGATAGACTCCGTCGAAGCAGCGCGCGTGCATCTCGCGACCGGTAACGCGTCACCGTTCCTGCGTGACGATGTCAAGCCATCGGCATCGGTGATGCTGACCATGCGTGGCGGGCGTTCGCTGAATGATGAACAGGTGCAGGCCATCCTTCACCTTGTCGCGTCCTCGGTATCGGGACTGCAGACCGAAGATGTGTCGCTGACTGACCAGTCCGGGCGGATGCTGACCAACGGCTTGCGCGACGGCATTGGTGCCGAAGCGACGCGCCAGATTGACGTGCAGGCGCGGGTTGAGGAACGCTACAGGATATCGCTTGCCCAATTACTGACCCCGCTGGTCGGCGCAGACGGCTTCACTGCTGAAGTTCACGCTGATCTCGATTTTGCCGAACAGCAATCGACGCGGGAAACATTTCCGCAGGAACAACGGGCGATTGCGCGCGAAGAATCGCGTTGGACATCGGCAGCGGGGGAACAGGCGGCGGTCGGAATTCCGGGAACTATGTCCAATCAAGCCCCGCCGGCATCGACTGTTTCGACGACAGCGCCGACCGCAACACAACCCGGGGTTACGCCGCCGGGCCGGACGTCGCAAGACATGACGCGCAGCTATGAACTTGGTCGTGAAGTTGCGGTCATAAAAAACCCGGTAGGCACAGTGAAGCGCCTGACGGTTGCCGTGGCGTTACGCGATGTGAAGGGCGCAAAGGCCCGCAATACGGTCGACATCACTGCAATCGACGGCCTCGTGAAGCGCGCCGTCGGCTTTGATGCAGCGCGTGGTGATGATGTTGTTGTGTCGTCGCGGCCCTTTGCGGAAAGCACACCGGTCGAAACAAGCTGGATGGACGGCATTGATTTCATGGCCATCGGGCGGATTGTGGCTGCGTTGGCGGCGGTTGCGCTGGTAGTCTTCGGCATCGGGCGACCGTTCCTGAAATCACGCGCGAAGGCTGCTGCCGAGCGCAAGGCCGAACTCGTGCCAATGCTTGCAGACGAAGTTGCAAGGCAGCGGCGCGATGCCCCGATCACGCTCGACATGATTTCATCGGCGCCAAGCTATGCCGATCGCGCGGCGCTGGTCCGCGATTTCGTGAGCCAGGATCCCAAGCGCGCTGCGGCTGTTATGCGCAGCTTGCTTGAGCCGGAGAAAACTAATGGCTGAGATCAATCCCGATGCCGCGATCCTGCTGATGCTGTTGGCTGATGACCAAGCGGCACAGATTGTCGAGGAACTGTCCCCGCGTGAGATCGAACTGCTTGGCAAGGCGATGATTGGCTTAAGCGAAGTCGGGTCAGACGCCGCAGAAGCCGCGCTGAACCGGTTTGTTGTATCGGCCCAAGCGCATAGTTCGATGCGTGTCGACGGCACCGAACGGGCGCGCTCGGTGCTGACCAAAGCATTGGGCGATGACCGCGGTGATGCTGTTATGGCAAAGCTTGCCCCTACGGCACCGACCGCACAGCTAACCCCGCTGAAATGGATGCGCGACGAGGAAATCATCGCGGTTATTGAGATTGAGCACCCGCAAGTCGGCGCTGCAATTCTGGCCGATGTCGAGCCCGAACGGGCGGCTGCGCTGATTCAGGGGTTGCCCCCCGCACAACAGGAGGATCTGGTGCGCCGGATGGCGCGGCTCGGCACGATCGGCCCGGTCGCTATTGAAGAACTCGCGCGCTTTTTGGGCGACGGTGCGGCCAAGCCTGCACCAGTGCCGGTCGAAAGGTCAGCGCGGGTGACGGCGGCGGCGGCGATCCTGAGCAAAATGCCAAAACCGACTGATCAGGCGCTGCTCCGCGCTATCGGCAAGCGCGACAAGATTCTGGCACAGGATATTGCGGACGAGATGTTCATCTTCGCCGACGTCCTGAAACTTGATGCGAAAAATTTGAGTGCGGTTGTGCGCGCAGTCGACGCCACAGTGTTGGTGCTTGCGATGCGGACGATGACCGAAGCCGAGCGCGAGAAGATGCTGGCTGGCCTGTCAGCACGTGCGGCGGACACCATCCGCGACGAACTCGCCGAGGCCGCACCGGTTGCCCTTACCGAAGTCGAATCGGCGCAAAAGGCCATCGTTGGCATTGTCCGGCAGATGGAAAACGATGGTTCGCTGCTGATGGGTGGGAATGCGGCTTATGTCTAAAATGTGGGAGCGCGCCGATTTCTGGCCTGCCGAGCGGGCGGGATTGTCGGTTGATGATGAATTTGCGCGCGGTGTTGCCGAAGGGCGGCGTACAGTGGAGATGGAGCTTGCTGGCGAGCGCGAAGCGCTGTTGCAGCTGGTGGGATCATTAAACACGCTCCAGTCTCCGTCATCCGGTTTGATTGCGTCGTTGATTGTCGAGGCGGTCGAGCGGCTGGTGGCCGACATCGCAGGGAACGCGCCGGTTGATGCAGCGTTGCTGCGCGAGCGGGCGGATGCGCTTTCGGCTACGCTAGAGGGTGAGGCCGGGGTCGTGCTTGCGCTTCATCCCAAAGATGCGGTGTTGTTGGAAAGCGCGATGCCGGTTGTGGCCGATACGACAATAGCGCGCGGCACGGTCCAGGCGCGCACCCATTGTGGCGCATATGAAGATGGTGTGATGCCTGCGCTTGATCGATTGCGTAGCGAGATTGTTCGGTTGGGGATCGCAGTATGATCGCGCTTGCCAAACGGACGCTTGGCGAAATCTGCCCGGCGCGCGTCGCATCGACGATGGTCGGGCGGTTGACGGGCGTGCGTGGGCCGTTCCTGATCGCCAACGGGTTCCATTGCGCCATCGGCACCGGCGCGGAGATTGATGGCCGGATTTCGGCGGAAGTTGTTGGCTTTGATGGCGATGCTGCGATCCTGATTGCGTTGCAGGCCGATGCGTCGCCACAGCATGGCGCTCGGGTTGTCATGCGGGCATCGTCGCTGAGCGCGCGCGTTGGCGATGCCCTGCTCGGGCGTGTAATCGATGCGATGGGGCATCCCATCGACGGGATGGGGCCGGTGTTTGCGGCGGCAACCCGCGATGTACGCGGGGTTGTCGGCAATCCGCTGCGTCGCGGTGCTGTCCGCAAGGCTTTCGAGACCGGCGTTCGCGCCATCGATGCGTTGATGGCTTTGGGGCGCGGACAGCGGGTTATCCTTGCCGCCGGGTCGGGAGTCGGCAAGTCGATGCTGATCCGCCAGATGATCGACGGCGCCGAGGCCGACGTCGTCGTTGTCGGCCTGATTGGCGAGCGCAACCGTGAGATCGTCGATTTTGTTGAGGCAACGCGCGCTTCAAATGCGCAGGCACATACGGTGACGGTTGCGGTACCAGGGGATCGGTCGCCACTGCTACGTATCCGTGCGGCGCAGCGGGCGACGGCCATTGCCGAATATTTTCGGGAGCAGGGCAAGAATGTTTTGCTGATCATCGATAGCCTGACGCGGGTTGCCCATGCGCAGCGTGAGCTGGGACTGGGCACGGGCGAGACACCAACGATGAAGGGGTATCCGCCTTCGGCACTGGCGATGATCCCGGCATTGCTAGAGCGTTGTGGCAATGATGCAGCGTCAGGCGGGTCGATTACGGCGCTTTACACTGTGTTGGCAGACGGCGATGATATCGATGATCCAGTCGTCGACGCGGCACGCGCGATTGCCGATGGCCATATCGTTTTGGCTCGGTCGCTGGCCGAACAGGGCGTATTTCCCGCGATTGATATTGGCCGTTCGCTCAGCCGGGTGATGGCGGACATTGCATCAGCGGAGCATAAGGCGGCAGCGGCGCGGGTGCGGCGGTTGTGGGCAGTTGCAGAGGAAAACCGCGACCTCGTCTTGATGGGTGCGTACCGCACTGGGGCCGATCCGCTGATCGACGAAGCGCTCGACGCGCGACCGACGATCCTCTATTTCCTTTCGCAGGCGGTGGACTCGCATGAATCCGCAGCGAGCGCGGTATCGCGCTTACTTGCTGAGTTCGGCCAATGACGTTGCGTCTCGAAAAATTGGTCAAAGTTCGCCGCGCGGCCAGCCGCATGGCATCGGCGGCCTTCGCGGAAAGCGCAGCGCGCTCTACCGATCATGCAGCGCTGGTTGACCGGATTGACAGTGCTTCGCGTCTCTTGATGCCCGAAGAGGGTTTTGCAGTGGGCGCTGCATTGGCAGCCCAGCTTGAGCTGGCAGAGCGGATGCGCGCTGCGGGCGCATTGGCGCAGCACCGAGCAGAGATTGCATTTGTCGACCATCAGGACGCGGCCATCAAGCGTAAAGCTGCGATCCGTGCCCTTGATGCCGCGATTGATATTCGTCGCGCGCGTGATCGTGCTGATCAGCGCCGACACGAGGTTAAATCGATTACTCCTCCGGTCAAGGTGCAGCCGTGATTGCCGCACCCTTAATCGGTGTCCTACCGAGCCCCGAACTCCCGCTTGCGCCACGTCCAAAAGCCGATGCTGTGTCATTCGGCTTTGCGTCGATCATGCAGACGGTTGCGCCTCCGGCTCAGGCGACGGCAGTTAAACCTGATCTACAGGTGCTGGTTCCTTTGCCGCTGGCTGAGATTGACGTGTCGGTCACGGTTCAACCAGCGGGGGACAGTTCGCATCCTGTTGTCAAGACTGATAAAACGCCTTTGCCTGCGCCCATCGTAGGCGCCGACGCCAGCAAGATCGCATATGCGGTGCTCTTGGTTCAGGGTGGTGGTTCGCCGGTTGTTTTGGCTGCGATAGACGAGCGAGCGAACCTCGTAGCAAATGAGCCAGAAACGGCCCCTGACAAGACCAAAACGAGTTCAGATGACCACTCGCTCGACCTTGATGAATTCATCTCCGCGCTCGGGGGCCGGCCAACTTTTCTTGAACATCAGACGGTCGAGGCGCTGGTTGCTGTATCAAGCCCTGAAAAGCAAACCTCCCCACCACAGACGGCTCTGCCATCGCCGGAGCGGACTGTTTCGCCGGACGCTCTCGGTTTGAAACTGCCTGTTCAAATCGACCGGGTTGAGATGTCGTTTACCGCACTGCCCGAGTTGCGCGGTCCCACGGCGACCGCCAACTCAATTATGGATAAGTCGCAACCAAGTCTGGTCGAGCGCGGGACTGCTTTTGCGCCGATGCTGGTGCAAGTCGCGCGTGACGTGATGGCCCTTTCAACGGATGGCGACGTTCATTTCAATCTTCGACCCGATATTCTGGGGCCGGTCGCGGTCACCATCGAGCGCACCGATGCGGGGCCGAACTTACGGCTGGGCGTGGAAACACATGCCGCTGTGCAGGCGGTGCGGGCCGCCGAACCGATGCTGAACGATGGTCGCAGTGCCACGCCATTCGTCCAAGTAAGCGTAGATATGAACGCACCCGACCAGCGCAGCCGCAACAGCTATCGACCAGTTGTCGCCCCTCGGCGCGGCGATGTTCGTGCAACCGATATTATCATCGAGCGCGGACCGCTTGCCGCTGGTCGATACGCTTAAAGGAGCATGACGTGAGTGACGAAGCACAAGCAGCGAAAGCGCCTAAGAAAAAGAGTTTGATGGCTGCGATGATGCCAATCCTGATCGGGCTCATCGTCGGCGGTGCCGGGGTTGGTGGCGGGTTGTATGCCATGAAACCCGAGATGTTCGCGGCCAAGCCCGCTGGGGGTCCGAAAGAAGATCCCGATGCGCCCAAAAAAGTAAAGCGCGAAGGCGGCGCAGAAGGAACTTTTGCCGCAAGCTATTTTGCCTTGCAGCAGCCGTTCACGTCGAACCTAAAGGACTCAACACAGTTCGTTCAGCTCTCGATTTCACTGGGCACTTTTTATGATGAGAAATTTGTCGAGGCATTGAAGACGCATGAAATGGCGTTGCGCTCAACGACGCTTCTGACGGTGGCGGACCAGAATTATGACGCTGTGGCGACGATTGATGGCAAGCAGAAGCTGGCCGCGTTGCTCAAAGACCGGCTTAATAAAACGCTCAAGGAACGCGGCGAGATTGCCGGGATTGATACCGTCTATTTCACCAGCTTCGTGGTGCAGTGATGTTTGGAGCACCGCTTGCCCCCGTTGTTTTTCCCGCAACGGATCGTCCGTCGGCGGGATTTGTTACCCGCTTCGAGCGCGCACTGCGTGTTGTGCCCGCAGATGCGCTTGGCGGTTCATTCACGATTACGCTTGGCGGGTGTGTCGAGGCGGAATTTGCCGATTGTCTCGCGTCAATGGGGACGGTGTCGCGCTATATCGTCGTTTCGGTCGGTGGCACGCACGGGCTTATCGGGATTCCCGATGAAGTCCTGCACGCACTCGTCGAGCACGCATATGGTGGCGACGGCAGCGAGCCCGCTCCGGCAACATCCGCGCCGACGCGGCTTGCGGTGCGTTTGGGATACCGGATTGCGACGATGATTGCCGAGGTCATTGCGCCTGCATTGTCTGGGGCAGATGTCATTGTTTTGGGGGCGACCGATGTGCCTGCCGAAGCGGTGCCCATCAAAGCGACCGCGTTGGCGTGCGGGTTTGAAGTGACCGCCGGTAATATGTCGCTCGGTGCAATTGGTTTTTGTTTGGCAATGCGCGCGCTGGCGGGGATCGAGAATGCGGCGGGCGGGGCAACGCTCGACGAGAAATGGGGCATGCGGTTGGCGGAGACGCTGGGCACTGCGCGGGTCAACGTTCGATGCGTATTGGCACGACCCACGTTGCCAGCGGGAGAGGTCGCAAAGCTCATGCCCGGGTCGGTCATTCCCATTGCCAATCTCAACGAAGTCGCGCTGATCGCCGGGGGCTACCGCATTGCGACTGGTGTCGCCGATGCCCGTGAGGGACGTGCGGCAATTACAATAAACCGAACGGAGTTTTACTTATGAGCCAGGATTTAGTTGCGGACAGTGCCGCCGGATGGGGACTGCTCGCGCAAATCCCATTGCGGTTGTCAGTCGAAATCGGATCGGTGTCGCGGACGATGCAGGATTTGCTCGATTTGAAGCAGGGTGCGGTGATTGAACTCGACCGACCGATTGACGAGCCCGTTGACATACTGGCGAACGGGACCGTCATCGCGCGTGGCGAGGTTGTGAACGCGGGCGATCATTATGGCGTGCGGATTACCGAAGTGGTCGACGCCGAAGCCGCGGCGCCACGCAAAGAGCGGCGTCAGTGATTTTTTCCTATCTCCTGACACTGTTTGGTGTGTGTGGGTTGGCTGTCGGCACGCTTGTCGTGCTGCGTGCTGCAAAGAGTGGCGGACTGTCGATTGGGGCGGCTCAGCCGATCCGCCTGGTTGGGCGTCAAGCGGTTGGCTCGGGATCGAGTCTGATGCTGGTCGAGGTCGATGGGCGCCGAATGCTGATCGGCGTTTCGCGCAGCGGGATTGCGGTGCTGGAAACAAAGTCGTCTGAAAAAGAATCGTTCGGGCTGAGATTGTCGAAGCCTTGTTCTTCCTCGGCGTCATCGCATCCAAGAAGGACAACCCTTCGGCAAGCGCAGGGCGAGCGGGCGGGGGAAAGCTTCTCCGCCACGCTTCGCCGCGCTGGAGAACGCTGGTGACCGAACTCGCCGCACCGCTGAGTGCGCTTAACGGCGGGCAACCGCTCGCGCTGTCGTTGCAGTTGTTGCTGTTGATGACGGTTCTGGCGGTGTTGCCGTCGATCTTGTTGATGATGACTAGCTTTACGCGGATCATCATCATACTCTCAATCCTGCGCCAAGCGCTGGGGTTACAGCAGACTCCGCCTAATCAGGTGCTGGTCGGGATGGCGCTATTCTTGTCGCTGTTCGTGATGCGGCCCGTGGTTGATGACGTCAACCGCACGGTGTATCAGCCGTATCAGGCCAAGCAGATCGCCGTCGAGGAAGCCGTCGCGCGGAGCGGCAATGCGCTGCATAAATTCATGGCCGGACAGACGCGGACGAGCGATCTTGATCTGTTTTTCAAGCTGGCGAAAGTGAACAAGGTTGCCCACGTCGAGGACGTGCCTTTTTCGGTCCTGCTGCCCGCTTTTGTGACGAGCGAGTTAAAGACAGCGTTTCAGATTGGGTTCCTGATTTTCCTGCCGTTTCTAGTGATTGACCTTGTTGTGGCGTCGACGCTGATGGCGTTGGGGATGATGATGTTGTCACCAAGTATCGTCTCTATGCCATTCAAATTGCTGCTTTTTGTTCTCGTCGATGGTTGGGCGCTGACAATGGGGTCAATTGCCGCGTCTTTTGGGGGCGGGTGATGACAAACGATCCCGATTTCTTCATGGGGATTGCCCAACAAGCGCTATGGACCACTGCACTGGCGTCGATGCCGATCCTGGTGCCGGTGCTGGTTGTCGGGCTGTTGGTCGGCATTGTGCAAGCGGCGACGTCGATCAACGAAGCAACATTGTCTTTTGTGCCTAAGCTCGTTGTGGTGGCAATTGTCCTGGCGCTGTTCGGGGGCGCAATCATGGGCGTGATGGTTGATTTCACGCGCGAAATGTTTGCGCGGATACCGGAAATCACCCGTTGACCGGGGCCGATATCGGGGCCGCGCAAGCCATGTTGCCCGCGCTGATGCTGGCATCGATCCGGCCGGGGGCGGCGTTTCTGGCGGCGCCGGTGTTCGGAGCACCGCAAGTGCCAGTGCTGCTGCGGTTCGTGCTCGCAGTGGCGGTGGGCGTGCCGGGGTGTTTGCTGGCAACAGTGATCCTGCCGCCCGAGGGGATGGCGAGTGTTGCCGGATTTGCGCTGATCATTGGTGAAATCGTTATCGGTTTCGCGCTTGGCTTTGCTTTGCAGACGGGATTTGCGGCGACGTCGATTGCGGGGGAAGCCATTGGCAACGCGATGGGTCTTGGATTTGCCGCAACGATCGACCCGATAAGTGGATCGGGGACGCCGGCGATCGGACAGGTGCTGACGATCCTTGCGACCCTGCTGTTCCTGTCGATGGACGGACATCTGGCGTTTATCACTGTGGTACTCGAAAGCTATCGGGCGCTACCAGTGGGTGGAGGCCTGTTGTCGGCAGATGCGGTCGGTGCGGTCATCAAACTGGGCGGGGCGATGTTTGCAGCGAGCGTTGTGCTCGCGCTGCCGGTGGTGACGGGGGTGATCCTGATCCAGCTGGTGATGGCATTGCTTGCGCGGTCCGCCCCGGCGCTGAACCTGTTTGCGGTTGGCTTGCCTGCAGCTTTGCTTGGCGGCCTGTTGCTGTTTGCGTTCGCGATGCCGATGCTGGGACAAGCAATCACACGGTCGCTGCTTGCAAATCTTGAAGACACAGCGCGGATTGTCGCGCGATGAGGGAAGGCGACAAGACTGAAGACCCGACGCCCAAGAAGCTGGCCGATGCAAAGCGCGATGGTGATGTGTTGCAATCGCGCGATTTGTCGACGGCGCTTGTTTTCGGTGTTGGCGTGGCGTGGGCCGTGGCGGGGGGAGCGGTCATCGTCCGCGCGCTCGAGGCGATGCTCCGGGTGATGCTGCAGTTTGGAAGCAAGGACGTCCGCGTTTTTGCTCCCGGGACTGCAATTGCCGAGGCCATAACAAGCGTTGCGGGGTCATTACTGATGCTCCTTGCTTTTACGCTGGTTGCGGCACTGGCGGCACCAACGCTGCTCGGCTCGCTCGGCATGCGCTGGGGCAATGCGGCGCCGAAATGGTCGCGGATCAGTCCCGTGGCGGGGCTGGGGCGGATGTTCGGCAAGGTCGGGCTAGCCGAACTGGGCAAATCTGTGGCGAAGGTTTTGCTGGTCGGTGGTGTCTGCCTGTCAGTGCTGTACGCGGGGCGATGGGCACTGATCGGTTTGGCGGCGGGCGATCCCGTGACGGGGTCGGCGTCGGCGGGGCTGATGATCAATCATTCGCTGGCAATCGGTGGGCTGATGCTCGGGCTGGTCGCCATCGTCGACGTGCCGTTACAAGCGACGCAGCGCAAGCGACGGCTGATGATGACCAAGGACGAGGTCATGCGCGAGCATCGCGAAGCTGACGGCTCCCCCGAAATGAAGCGCGAGCGCCGAAGCCGCCAGTATGCGATGGCGACGATGTCGGCACGCGGCGCGATGAAGGACGCGACTGTCGTGCTGACCAATCCGACGCATTTTGCGGTGGCGCTGCGCTATGATCCTGATCGCGATGCGGCGCCGGTCGTGGTTGCGCGCGGCGTGGACGAAGCCGCAGCGGCCATCCGGGATCTGGCGACGGGCAATGATGTGCCGCTGCTCGAGTATCCGGCCCTTACCCGGGCACTTTATTTCACGAGCACGGCGGGTGACCGGGTGCGTGAGGATCTATATCTTGCAGTGGCGACGGTCTTGGCCTTCGTGATGAACCTTGAAGCAGCGCTCGCAACAGGGCGAGGACAGCCCGATATCGACGTGCCCGAAGCCGTGCGGTTCGGGGCGGACGGTGCGCGCGAGGCTTAAACTCGCTGTTCTGGTGTCGTTAGGATGGAATGCCAGAACAACAATCTGATCGTCTTAACGAAGTCGCTCTTGCGCTTGTTCGGGCGCGTATGCGGCTGGCACGGGTGCGCTGTTCTCCTCCTATGATGGTTACCCGTCTTGATGCCGTTATTGCGGAGGTCGAAGCGCTAAAGTCGCGCGCGCTGCGGTCGTAACTGACAGCGAGGAGACGCTTCATGCTTACATCCATCGCCAGCAGCCTCGGCATTGGTTCGGGTATCAATACGCGGACGCTTGTCGCCGACCTTGCGGCCAGTGCGCGCGAGGCGCGTGAGTATTCAATTGTCGCCAAAGAACGCAGCAATGGCGCGAGGATATCAGCCGTTGCTCAGTTGAAAGATGGGCTGGCGTCGCTTGTCGCTGACTATGTCGGTAGTGCAACTGGTGTCGAAGTGGCGGGGCTGAAAAAGCTCGCCAATGCCTTCGTGTCGGGCTTCAATGCACTGCGAGGATCGCTCAACGATGCGATGCGCGGGGGATCGGTATTGGTGTCGGCAGGCGCATTGAGCGGCGATAGTGCGGCGCGCGCCGTGCAGGCGGAATTTCGGCGGCTGCCACAGGTCGAACTGACGCCGACGGGAACGTATAAAACGCTGTCCGACATTGGCATCGGAGTGAGCCGGACGGGGGCATTGACACTCGACACGGTTAAATTTGATGTAGCCGTAACGGCGGCACCGACCGAAGTGAGTGCACTTCTGGTCAGCACGACTGGATTGTCGTCGGCGCTCGGGGCGATGAAAGAACGGTTGACGCAGACCGACGGGGTGTTGGCCATTGCATCGTCACGGTATGAGCGGATTGGCACCGCCATCGCCAAAGAGCGGGTGCGGATGGAAGATGATAATGCCCGCCTTGTTGATCGGCTGACCAAGAGTTTTGGCGGGATGGATCGGCGGGTTGCCCAGCTAAAAGCAGTGCAAAGCTACGTCGAGCAGCAGGTCGCGGCATGGAATTCTAACCGATGAACGCGGCAGGGGTTTATCGTCAGGTTGATCAGTCGAGCCGGGTCGAAGCGGCATCGGCGCACGGTTTGGTGATGATTTTGCTCGGGGAAGTCCTCGATCAGATTGATGCGATGACGTCGTCGCTGTCGCGTGGGAAACGCGCGCATGAAGCCCTGGCACGAGCGCACGGGATATTGCATGCCCTTGAGGCAAGTCTTGATCATTCATCGGGCGGAACGACGGCGACGCTGATGGCGCAGGTTTATCGCGAGGCGCGACGTTGCTTGGCAAAAGCGGCAGAAGAAGTTGATCCGTTTTGGTGCAAACAAGCGCGCTCGACTGTAGCGCCGATTGCCGAGGCGTGGGGGCAGATTGCTTAGGCCGCGTGACGCCGCATTTTTTCAATGAGCGTGGTCCGTTGGAGGCCGAGCAGACGCGCCGCATCGGCGACCACGCCACCCGTGCGGCTTAAAGCTTGTCCAATATAGCGGCCTTCGATGTCGTGGAGAATGGCGCGGAGGTCAATTCCGCTTGAGCCAAATTCCGCATCTTCGACCGGTATCGCCGGCGCACGGGTGGGTGGTGGTGCGGCGACGATTGCCTTGGGTCTTAGAAGAAGGGCGTCGACGTCGCCCGGGCCGAGCGTTTGGCCGGGATGGAGGATCGCCGCGCGTTCAACGAAATTGCGCAACTCGCGGACGTTGCCCGGCCATGCATGCGTAGCGAGCGCTGCGATGGCTTGCGTCGAAAAGCGGACCGCAGATTTGCCGTCGAACACGTCGCGCAGGAAATGGCCGATGAGGAGCGGTAAATCCTCGGGTCGCGAGGACAGGCCGGGAAGGTGGATCGGAAAGACGGCAAGGCGATAGTAAAGATCTTCACGGAACCGCTGATCTTCGATGGCCACGTTCAAGTCACGGTGAGTTGCGGAGACGATCCGGACGTCAACCGCAATGCTGCCGCGCCCTCCGACGCGTTCGATGCGGCGTTCTTCCAACACACGCAGCAGCTTGACCTGCATATCAGGTGGCATGTCGCCGATTTCGTCGAGGAACAACGTGCCTTTATGCGCTTCCTCGAACCGACCCTGCCGCTGGGCATGCGCACCGGTAAAACTGCCTTTTTCATGGCCGAACAGCTCACTTTCGAGGAGATCGCGGGGGATCGCGCCGCAGTTGATGGCGACAAATGGCCCCTTGGAGCGTTCACTTTCGGCGTGGATTGCGCAGGCGACCCGTTCCTTGCCGCTACCCGACGGGCCCGTGATCAGCACCGAGGTGTTTCCCGGAGCAACACGGCGGACCAGGCTCCGGACGGCTTCCATGACCGGACTTTCGCCAAGCAAGAGCGTCTCAACCGTTGCCGCACCATCACGCGCGAGCATCATTTTTCCGGTCATTTCCGGTCTGGCCCCCAAATTGGTTTAAGTCCCCAATCAAAGAATCTAACCGAGTCGGAGGCTGGTGCGAGCGAATGTTCATCCAAAACCGTGCCAATATCGACTGACAATAGTCCAAAGCGGCGACAGACTGGACAGAATAAGTTTAGAGGTTACCGATGAAATACAAAATGTGTCCAGAAGAGGTGGGAAGCTTGGCCAGTTATAATCCAGACGAGAAGCGTATTTCAGTTTTTGCGGATAGTGAAAACGGTAAGGTCTTTACACAATCGATTGCAAAACAATTTGGTTTTCGCATATTGTATGCAGGATCAACAATAGATGGTGCAGCGCGACTGGCCGAATATCCGGCTGGGGATGCCGTTTTTGTCGATGTGTCACAGGATGGGGGGTCGGCACAGGACTTTTTTCTGGACCGGCTTGACATGGTGGGGCGCGTTGACCGGATCGCGGTGCTGGTGAACAGTGCTCCCGACTGTCTGGACCGGGTCGCGGCACGCTTGACTGCGCCGTCGGTCGCGCTGATGAGCCAAGCGACTGTTGCCGACTGGGTGGCGACGCTCGCCATGGCTGGGACCGCTTTTGGTGGCGGGCGTAATCCCGTGTTGCACGAAGTCGCGGTTGATGATTCGTTGCGGTTGCAGCAGCTAGCCGATGAGGTGCAACGGATCGCCCGGACGCTGGCCGATCTGGTTGGCAATGAACCGCCGCCGTTGCGCGGGGTCAGCGATGCGATGATCGGTTTCCGCGCTGAACCACAGGGATACGCGGCCCCGCCGAGTGCAATCACAGCGAATGAGGTGCGCGCGATCATCCGGCTGCGGCGGATGCGTGACCGGTTTTTCCGGAGTGACCTTTTCGCTGATCCTGCGTGGGATATGTTGCTTGATCTGATGGCGGCGCGGCTTGAGCGGATGCAGGTTGCCGTGTCGAGCTTGTGCATCGCTGCTGCCGTCCCGCCGACGACGGCTTTGCGCTGGATTAAAACACTGAGCGAGAATGGTATGTTCGTGCGCATTGCTGACCCGGAAGACGGGCGGCGCGTATTTATCGCGCTGTCCGATGGCGCAGCGGCGGGGATGGCGGCGTATTTAAGCGCGGCCAAAGCCCATGGTGGTCTTGCGATTTAGGATCACTTGCGGCACTGGCGTTGGTGCGGGCGCTTAGCTCAGTTGGTAGAGCATCTCGTTTACACCGAGAGGGTCGGCGGTTCGAGCCCGTCAGCGCCCACCAGAGTCGCCGCAACTATATCAAGCGACCGTGGGGCAGCCACATATGGGCCGTGCGGATCACAGCATAAGTAAGGAGGCCGATGGGGCCGAACAGGAACGTCAGCGCAAGCGGGACGAGTATCGCCCAGTGCGGCAAGCCGATTTTGGCTGAATCCTCAACCTCCCAGCTGCCCACGAACAGGTCGAATGCGAGGTAGTGCGTCCAGCCCAGCATGACATTGCCGGGCAGCGAAAAAAGCGCGGTGACGCCAGCGAGCGTGCTGAAACTCGCTTCGGGCACGGGTTGAGTGATCGTAAAGAGCTGGACGAAATAGGCGCATGCCAAGATGATCGCGACGATACGGGCGGCCCGTACGAGACGCACATGCGCAAGCGGTGCCACAATGAGCGCAAGCCAGCCAATCACCGACGTCGCCATGCACAAGTTGAAAATCGTTTCCAGTGTCATCATTTCCTCCGTCGATCTCCGTCGAATGCGCGGACGGCATTAAAGCGCGCGAACGAGCTTCACGGCATATGCTGCCCAAGCAGGGTCCGTGATGACTTGCTGCTTGCCGCCAGCGCCGAGCGGCAGGATTTGCAGCATAGCACCATCGCGATTGATGAGCCGGCCAAAGATGAAACGGCCAGCAGGGCGGGGAAGAAGGACGTCGCGATTGAGCAATGTCGCGAAATTTTCGGGCGCGACACGCTGGCACCAGATGGTGTCACCAGCGCGATACTCGCCGATGGTGGTCTCGACCTGGATTGCAACCATGCCCGGAGCGGGGACAGGTGGCGCGGCGAAGGACGTACGACGCGGGGCATTGACGCCGTCATGGTCAAGGATTGCGGCGATGGCGAGGTCGGCATGGTCGGGTAACTCAACAAGATCGCCGGCTGTTACATCCAATGCAGCGGCAATACGGTTCAGCCAGCCAACCGATACGGTGCGTGTCCCGGTTTCGAGGCGTCCAATGGTCTGCGCGGTGGTTGGCGGTGAGCAGCGTTCGGCAACGTCGAGGAGCGTTAGCCCGTTGGCACGGCGGACTTCACGGATACGGGTGATCATATCTTTCCCCTATTTATAACCAAAGAGGATTTATCCTTTCCTACAGCTTGGTTCGGATGGCAAGCAATAGTTCGATGATTCGGGAGGGTTGGTCATGCTGCAACGTGAGATAGTGGAGGCACGAGTGCCATCGGGGCGAACCTTTGCGGTCAATGTGGCGGAGTCCCCGTTATCATGGTTGCGGGCGCGCAATCTGGTCGATGCGCGACAGTTTGAGGCCGGTGAGCGGTTGCGCGCAGATTATGAAAAGGCGTTGCTGGGGCCGAGTGTGACGATGCGCTGGGATGCAAGCCCGATGGCAAACGGTCGGCGGGGCGCGCCGCGCGGCATGGACCCGACAATGGCGCAGATCGAAGCGAAACGGCGGTTCGAGCGCGCGATTAAAGATGTTGGGCGGGGATTGTCGGACATTCTCTGGCGAATTGTCTGTGCAGGCGAATCCTTGCCGATGGCCGAGAAAGCGATGGGATGGCCGACGCGATCAGGGCGCGTGGTGCTGACGCTGGCGCTCGACCGGTTGGGGGACGCTTATGGTTTGGGTTGAGGTTTTGGTATTTTGGCGATGCAGGATTCGTCGGAAGGATTGTGCGATGACGGATTGATCAACGCGCCGGCATCTGTGAGCATCGTTCCAAACTCGGCGTCAGCGGCGTAACAACGGAAATCATGGCCATGTTTATTGGCGAGGTCATAGTTCTGCATGAAGTCCCATTTTTCAGCCTTGCGGAGAGCGAAACCAAGATCGTTTTTATAGCCGAAATCAGTGGCTTCATACCAGCTTGATGGCAGGATAGATTTGCCCAGGATAATGTCACCCTCGTTCACAGTATACCCGAAAAAATCCACTTCAGGCGGCAGCGGTCGGACGTTTTTGCACCCATCGTCGGACATTGTCCGTGCCGCACGATAACGGAAATCGGGGCGCTGGAAATCAATGCAGCCGATGGCCGGTGCCAGCATAAGCAGCTTGATCTTGTTCCCCGATTGGGACGGCAGGGGCGCGGGGTTGAGGAAGCCGGGGCTGCCGTTGATCCCGTCGTTCGTGAAGAGGTCTCGCCGTTCAATCCGCGCCAGCACCTTTTCGCGATAGGGCGGATTGGAGAGCGCGCTGAGCACGACCGAGGCACCGCGGCTATGCGAAATCAGGACGAGCGTGCGGTTTTGCGCGAGGGCCAATATCCGGCGCAACCCGCGCGCGCCACCGGTCTGGCTGTTGACAGCAGCGTCACGCCAGAATTTCAACGGCGCAAGGCTCCACGCTCGATCGGCCGGAACTTTAACGAGGCCATCCCAGAAAAATTCGATAACGCCGTCGTCGGGTTGAAGCGCGACGCGTTTGCGGACGAGCGCATAAGCAGTGCGGACCTTTTCTTCATTGGTGTTAAAGCCGTGCACCAAAATGAAAATGCGGCGATGGCGCGCGAGATAGGTTTTGACGATCTCAATCTGACGCGCCTCGTCGGTCAGGATGTGAGCGCGAAAGGCCTGGGCAGAAATACTTTGTTTGAGCAGCGAGAAATCCCGCCTTATCGGTTTACAGTTTTGGCCGCATTGATCCCGCCAGCCATCCGGAAAGAAGGTGCCGTTGGCGTCAACGTAAAGACCAAGAACCGCGGGGTTATTGGAGATGATCGGGAATTTTACCGTGTCGGGATAATTGTTCCGATAGGCGCAGCCGGAGAGCAATGTCGACGCGATCGTGGCGACAATTAATGCGAAGAAACGGTGCATGCTGATTTGCCTGTGCTTGGATTTCCGCGCGGCGTTAGCGCGGCACTGTGGCAGTTTGCGGGCAGGCGGTTGAATACGTATGCCTTTCTCGTGACACAAGCTCCGATCCGCCAGACAACGTTGCATAATAATCGATTGCAGGAGAGCCATTATGTCGTCCTTTTTCAGCCACGTCGCGCTTGCCGTACTGGCGCTGTTTTGGACGGGCTCGGCAATGGCCGCCGCAACCGCAACGGCATCGTCACCTGATGGCTCAATTTCGGTGAAGGTCGAAACTGACAACGACGGGCGCACGAAATATTCAGTGACGCGTAAAGGCAAAGTGTTGATCGCGCCGTCGCGGCTCGGGTTTCTGCTGACCGACAGCGAAGCGATGGTGCGCGGGTTTGCGGTTGTCGGGTCCGAGACCGCGACGGCTGACACGACGTGGCAGCAACCGTGGGGCGAACGGATCAATGTTCGCAACCATTATAATGAATTGCTCGTGCGGCTCGTCCAGCCATCGGGGTTGAAGCGGGCGATGAATGTGCGGTTCCGCTTGTTCGATAATGGCATGGGGTTCCGGTATGAAATGCCCAAGCAACCTAATCTGACGACAATGAAGATTGCCGAGGAAGTGACCGAGTTCAATCTTGTCACACCCGGCACCGCTTGGTGGGCAACGGCACAGGAATGGAACCGCGAGGAATATCTTTACAACAAGACGCCGATAAACGCGGTCTCGGCTGCGCAGACGCCGTTTACGATGAAGCTCGACGACGGGACGCACCTGAGTTTCCACGAAGCGGCGCTGGTCGATTATTCGGGGATGTGGATCAAGCGGATCGAGGGGCAGTCGTTCAGGGCGCTGCTGTCGCCGTCGGCAACAGGGCCGAAGGTCGTGCGCGGGACGCCGTTTTCGACACCGTGGCGGACGATCCGAATTACGGATTCAGCGCCAGCACTTTATGACAATGATCTGGAGTTGAACCTCAACGAACCGAACAAGCTGGGCGATGTCAGCTGGGTCAAGCCCATGCGATATGTCGGCATCTGGTGGGGAATGCACCTCGACAAATATAGCTGGGCGCAAGGGGCCAAGCATGGCGCGACGACGACGCGCGCGAAGGAATATATCGATTTTGCCGCAAAGCACGGCTTTGGTGGCGTGTTGATCGAAGGATGGAACAAGGGCTGGGACGGGAACTGGTTCGGGCATGGCGATGAATTCAGTTTCACTGAAAGCACGCCTGATTTCGATTTGAAGGCGGTCACTGATTATGGGCGCAGCAAGGGCGTTGCACTGATCGGGCATCATGAGACCGGCGGGAATATCGCGGTTTATGAATCGCAGCTTGAGGCGGCCATGGCGCTGTACCAGAAGATGGGGGTGCCCGCCGTCAAGTCGGGCTATGTCGCCGATGCGGGCGGGGTCATCGCGGCGGGGACAAAGGCTGGCGAGACAGTCATGGAATGGCATGAGGGGCAACGCTCGGTTCAGCATCACCTGAAAGTCGTCGAGACCGCCGCGCGTCACAAGATCGCGGTCAACCCGCACGAGCCGGTCAAGGATACGGGGCTGCGTCGCACTTATCCGAATTGGGTGTCGCGCGAGGGGCAGCGGGGCATGGAATATAATGCGTGGGGTCAGCCCGATAATGGGCCAGCGCATGAAGTTGACCTGATCTTCACACGGATGCTGAGCGGCCCGATGGATTACACGCCGGGAGTGCTCTCGCTCGTTGGCAAAAACGGGCAGGGCATGGCATCGACAATGGCCAAGCAATTGGCGCTCTATCTCGTGCTGTACAGTCCCATTCAGATGGCCGCAGATTTGCCCGAGAATTTGATCAAGCATCCAAAGGAGCTGGCATTTATCGGGAGCGTGCCAGTGGATTGGTCAGAAACGATGATGCTGTCGGGTGAGCTTGGGCAGTTCGCCGTGATCGCGCGCAAAGCGAAGGGGACGCAGGACTGGTATGTCGGTGGCGTTACCAATGGCGAGGGAAGGACAACGGAAGTTGCGCTGAATTTCCTTGATGCAGGCAAGCGGTACACCGCGACGCTTTACCGCGATGGGCCGAATGCCGATTATCGCAAAGAGACGCGGGCCGAGATTCTGATCGAAACAAAGACCGTCAAGAAGGGCGATCGCTTGTCCTTGCCGATGGGGGCGGGCGGGGGCTTTGCAATCCGGATCGCTGCGGGCAAATAAGCCTGCATGGCGCAGGTTGTCACGGTAGAGCGGATCGGGCGCGAGAACGTTCCTATTGTCGTCATTGATGATTTCGTGGCGCGTCCTGATCTGCTGGCTGACGATGCGGCGATGTTGGGCTTTGCGACAATGGGCGTGCATTATCCCGGCGTGCGTGCGGTCGTGCCGCCGGTGCTGGTCCGGCGCTTTGTCGAGCCGCTGGCGCCGTTGATTACAGAGGTTTTCGGCGCGCGTGACTGTGAAGTCATTGATGCGCTTTACTCGCTTGTCACGACACCGCCATTAGCGTTGACGCCGATCCAGCGATTGCCACATTTTGACGGGGTTGAACCCGAACGGCTGGCTTTGCTGCACTATCTGGGAGGCGCGCCGGGGAGCGGGACGGCGCTCTATCGTCATCGTGCGACGGGTTTCGAGACGGTGACGGCAGCGCGGCTGCTCGACTACGAGCGGATGCTTGATAGCGAAGTGCAGGCCTATGGTATCCCCGATGCGGCGTATATCGATGGCGATACTGACTTGTTCGAACAGATTGCATTGTTCGAAGGGCGCTACAATCGTGCAATCCTGTATCCCAGCAATGCGCTTCATTGTGCGCGCATCCCCGAAGATATCATACTCTCCGCTGATCCCACGATCGGACGGCTGACGGTCAACACTTTCTTGATAGGCCGCGCATAAAATGAATACGTATGTGGAACTCTTCTGAAATTCGTGCGTCGGTTTAGTGACAGTCTCAAGGCTCCGACGACGCGAGCCGTACGTCAGGACGTGCGCTTTTTCGCGCCGCAGAGGGGATTAAGATGACAGCTTCCACGACCCTAATCCGTAATCGTCATTCGCTTTCGGCGGGGGTTGCCGCCATCGCGCTGATTGTAAGCGTGCCTGTGTTGGCGCAGACGCCAGCAGCGGCCGACGAGGGCGAAATCGTGGTTACGGGCATTCGGGCGTCGCTTGATGCTTCTGCTCAGTTGAAACGCCGCACACCAACGATCGTGGAATCAGTCAGCGCCGAAGACATTGGCAAGTTGCCTGACGTTTCGATCGCGGACTCGTTGGCGCGCCTCCCCGGCGTAACGGCGCAGCGCCTCGAGGGGCGCGACCAGCGCTTGTCGATCCGTGGTCTTGGCCCCGACTTTTCGACGACGCTGCTGAATGGTCGTGAACAAGTGACCGTTGGCGATAACCGTGGCGTTGAATATGACCAGTATCCAAGCGAGTTCTTCAAGAATGTCGTGGTTTACAAGGCGCCAAATCCGTCGCTGATCGGCGCCGGTATTTCGGGCACAGTTGACCTTAGAATGTTGCGCCCGTTGGCATCCACGTCGACCAAACTCGCTGTGTCGTTGCGTGGTCAGATGAACGGGACAAAAAACCTAAATCCGGATTCGCCACGTTTCGGCTATCGTGCATCGGCGACGTATATCGACCAGTTCGCCGACGATACGCTGGGCATTGCCATTGGCGTGTCGCTGACGTCGGCGCCGTCGCAGAATGAGCGCTATAATGCGTGGGGCTTTCCCGATGACACCAATGCCGGGCCCGCTGTTGGCAACGCCAAGCGTTTGGGTGGTGCAAAACCCTATGTGCAATCGAACTTGCTTTCGCGTTATGGTGCCGTGGCGACGATTGAATACCAGCCGAGCGACAATTTCCACTCGACGATTGATATTCTCTACTCAAAGTTCAAGGAAACGCAGAAGCTGCGCGGGATTGAATTTCCGATTAACCCGGGTTGGGGCGCGGGAACAACAATCACAAATCCCACGATTAGCAATGGTTTCGTAACGGCTGCGACAATCAATGGCGTTCACGCCGTCCAGCGCAACGATATCAACAAGCGTGACGCCGAAAATCTGTCAGTTGGCTGGAATAACGTCATTGGCTTGGGCGAAAACACCAATCTGACGTTTGACGCCGGATGGTCGCGTTCAACGCGCACGGATTTCCTGCTCGAAACCTATACAGGTGCGGGATATAAGGAAACAGGCCCCGCAGACACATTGCGGATTACGCAAAATCCGAATGGCACTTTCAAGATTGTACCGACGTTCAATTATACTAACACCGGCGTCGGCGGGGTCGGTATCACCGATCCGCGTGGTTGGGGCTTCAATGGCACGACAACGGTGGTGCAGGCGGGCTTCCTCAATCGCCCGAGCTTCAAGGATGATCTAAAGTCGCTGCGCGCAAGCCTTGACGGTGAGTTTGGCGGCAACAGCGTTTTCAAGGGCTGGGAAGTCGGCGCAAACTATAGCCGTCGGCAGAAGACGAGTGCTTACACATCGTTTTTCCTGTGCCCCAAGGGCGGCAATGCCGATTGCACGGTGCGCCCCGATGGCGTTGGCACATTTATCCCAGTGCCCGATGCGGCCAAGATTGGCACCGTGTCATTGAATTACCTGGGTGTGCCCGCGATGTTGGCGCTCAATCCGCTGTATCTTTATAATAATTCGCTTGTGGCTGCATTCGACAATCGCCCCGGTTCGCTGGTGCGAGACAATGTGATCACCGAAAATGTTTTGACTGGCTATGCAATGCTGAAGCTTGACGGGCAGGTCGGCGGCAAGAATGTTGCGGGGTCAATCGGCGTTCAGGTGATCCACACCAACCAGAAATCGACGGGCACTTTATCTGCGTTCAACGTCATCAACGGCAAGCCGCAGGTAACAATCGTGCCAGCAAGTGGTGGCGCGAGCTACACCAACTTCAATCCATCTGCGGCGATTTCGGTCGAGCTGGTTGATGACCTCTTCGTCAAATTGTCAGCCTCGCACACGATGGTGCGTGCACGGCTGGACAAGGAACGCGTTAATCAAGAGGTCAATGTTGATCTGACCAAGATTGGCAATACCGATCCGGGCAACAGCGGATTTAGTTCAAATGGTGGTACGCCGGGTTTGCGTCCTTACCAGTCGACCAACTTCGACATCTCGGTTGAAAAATATTTCACGAAGTCGGGTTATTTCTCACTTGCCGGGTATTTCAAGGATTTGGGTGATTTCGTCGATAACAACAATTCGGTAGAAGCCGACTTCTCGACATTGGCGGAGGCCGTGAAAGCGGCTATCCCGACCATCGTGATCGGCACGACAAAAGGCCGCGTGAGCCAGCCGGGCAATACGGGTAAGGGGTATATAATCGGTGCGGAGGCGACCCTATCGTTGCCGTTCTCGAACATATCCGAAAGTCTCGACGGTTTCGGTTTCTTTGGCAGCGCATCCTACACGGACAGCTCGGTCAAACTTGGCAACAATCCCGTCCCGATCACAGTGCCGGGCTTGTCCGATTGGGTTGCCAATGCCGAACTTTATTATGAAAAGAACGGGTTTCAACTTCGCGGGAGTTATCGCTATCGGTCCGCATTCCTTGGTGAAGTCGCCGGGCTTTCGGCCAATCCTGACTTCCGGCAAGCGAGTGCGGAAGTCATTGTCGATGCTCAAATTGGCTATGAGTTCCAAGGCGGCGCGTTGAAGGGACTTTCGGTTTTGGCGCAGGGCAAAAACCTGACCGACCGGCCCTTTATCACATCGCAGGCGGGCGATCCTCGGCAGGTGATTGATTATCAGCGCTATGGTCGCGAATATTACCTCGGGTTGAGCTATAAGTTCTGATCCCGGGTCGCGTGTGCCGGTGGGGTCGTGTTAGGCTCCGCCGGTATTCGCGTTAAGGAGTAAAAGGTGACTGAGCCCGACCCACTCCGTATCGTTATCGCAGGCGGGGGGACATCAGGATGGATGGTCGCTGCGGCGATGGCGCACTTCCTTGAGAATGGTTTTCACGTCTCGCTGATCGAATCCGAAGAGATCGGTACGGTCGGCGTCGGTGAGGCGACGATCCCGCAAATCCGCCTGTTCAACGATGCGCTGGGCCTTGACGAGAATGCTTTCCTCGCAGCGACGCAGGGGACATTCAAGCTCGCCATTGAATTCGTTGGCTGGCGCAAGGCGGGTGAGCGTTACATGCACGCTTTTGGCGATGTAGGTCGCGATGTTGGCTTGTTACCGTTCCACCAAAATTGGGTGCGGGCGAAGCGTGAAGGCATTGCGCAGGACCTGTCAGCCTATTCGCTGAACAATCTGGCAGCAGTCGACAACCGGATGCAGCGCGGCCCGGCGCGGACGGCGAACATGTTGCCCGGCATGCCTTATGCATTCCATTTTGATGCCGGGCTTTATGCACAATATCTGCGGCGCTTCGCCGAGGCGCGTGGCGTCGAGCGGACTGAAGGGAAGATTGTCGAGGTGCGGCGCGATGGCGAGAGCGGCAATGTGTCATCGCTGCGGCTCGACAATGGCGCCGAGATTGCGGGCGATTTCTTTGTCGATTGCACCGGCTTTCGTGGGCTGCTGATCGAGGAGACGCTGAAGTCTGGTTATGAAGACTGGACCCACTGGTTGCCCTGCAACCGCGCACTGGCCGTGCCGTCCGCTCGTGCCACGGACTTCACGCCCTATACGCGATCAACGGCGCACGCGGCGGGGTGGAGGTGGCGCATTCCGTTGCAGCACCGTACCGGCAACGGAATCGTTTATTCAAATGAGTATCTAAGCGACGACGAAGCGGCGTCGCAATTGCTCGCGGGACTCGATGGGGAGGCACTGGCTGAGCCGCGCCCGATCAAGTTCGTAACGGGCAAGCGGCGCGAGATGTGGAAAGCCAATGTCATTGCCGTCGGGCTGGCGTCGGGTTTCATGGAACCGCTTGAATCGACCAGCATCCACATGATCCAGTCGGCGATTTCGCGCATCCTGAAGCTGTTGCCCAGTAAATCGACGACGCAAGCGGATCGCGACGAATATAACCGGCAAACTGATTTCGAATATGAGCGGGTCAGGGATTTCCTGATCCTGCATTACATTGCCAATGAACGTGACGAACCGTTCTGGCAGGCGTGTCGCGAGCGACCGATCCCCGAAACGCTTGCGCACAAACTCCGCCTGTGGCGTGGCAACGGCCATATCACGCGCGAGCATGAAGAATTGTTCACCGAGGTTGGCTGGTTTCAGGTGCTGGTGGGGCAAGGGATTATTCCCGAAGGCTCGCACCCCATCGTCAACAGCATTTCAAAGCAGGATTTGCAGGAATATATGGACGTGATTGCAAAGTTGAACGCGCGCGAAGTGGCGCAGATGGCCGACCACGCGGCGTTTGTTGCGCAACATTGTGCGACGCGCGAGGCGGTGGCAGCATGAGCGTCGTAGCGGCATTGCTGATGTTGGCGGGGGTGACCCCGGCGGTCGATTACCGTGCGCGGTTGCCCGAAGATGAAGTGATGTATTTCTTGCTGCCCGACCGGTTTGAAAATGGTGATCCCGGCAATGATCGGGGAGGATTAAAGGGGGATCGTTACAAGACTGGTTACGACCCGACATCGAAGGCATTTTACAATGGCGGCGATCTGAAAGGACTGACCGCGCGGCTTGATTATCTTCAGGGCATGGGCATCACCGCGATCTGGCTCGGGCCGATTTTCAAGAACAAGCCGGTGCAGGGCGCGCCGGGCAATGAGTCCGCAGGGTATCATGGTTACTGGGTGACGGACTTTACGACCGTTGATCCGCATCTGGGCACCGATGCCGACATGAAAGCGTTTGTCGATGCAGCGCACGCGCGCGGGATCAAAGTTTATATGGACATCATCGCCAATCATACAGCGGATGTGATCGCGTACAAGGAATGCCCGAACCGCAGCTGTACCTATCGCAGCCGCGCGGATTATCCGTATCAGCGGCGCGGCGGGCCAACGGGGGCGGCGATCAATCCGGGTTTTGCGGGAGATCAAGTTCAAACGGCGGAGAATTTCGCGAAGCTGACTGACCCGACTTATGCCTATACGCCTTTCGTCCCGAAGGCCGATGCGAAAGTGAAAGTCCCCGCATGGCTCAACGACATCACGCTTTATCACAATCGCGGCGACACGACGTTTACAAACGAAAACTCGACGATGGGAGATTTTGTCGGCCTCGACGATCCGATGACTGAAAATCCGCGTGTCGTGCAAGGGTTCATCGACATTTATGCGTCGTGGATTGATTGTTACGGCGTTGACGGGTTTCGCATCGATACGGCCAAACATGTGAACCCTGAATTCTGGCAGGCGTTTGTGCCTGCCATGATCCAGCGGGCAAAGGCAAAGGGCATTCCCAATTTCCATGTCTTCGGTGAAATCGGCGGCATTGGCCTCGAACCCGGCAAGCTCGCCGTGCACACGCATACAGCGGCATTCCCGGCAGTGATCGATTTCGCATTCCGGCAAGCTGTGATCAACACGGTGGGCGGCAATGCGCCGACCGAACAGTTAGAAGAGCTGTTTGCCCAAGACCCGCTTTACAAAGGCGGTGAAGCGATCGCGCGCATCCAGCCGACGTTTATCAGCAATCACGACAATGGCCGCTTTGCTTATTTCGTGCGGCAAGCACTGCCCAAAGCAAGCGATGATGAAGTGCTCAAGCGTGTCATTCTTGGCCATGCCATGATGATGACGTTGCGCGGGGTGCCCGTGATCTATTCGGGCGATGAGCAAGGCTTTGCGGGCGACGGCTGGGATCAGGACGCGCGTGAGACGTTGTTCGCGTCGAAAGTCGTGTCCTACAATGATAACAAACTTATCGGGACGACCGCGACAACGGCGCAAGCTAATTTCGTCACATCGCACCCGATTTATCGCACGCTTGCCGATATGGCGCGGATGCGTGCGGCCGAACCGGCGTTGCGTCGCGGGAAACAGATGTTGCGCGCGAGAACCGACAAGCCGGGCTTGTTCGCGGTCTCGCGGTTGCTCGACGGTCGCGAAGTGCTGGTTGCGTTCAACACGTCAACCGTGTCGCTTAAGGCCAATGTCGAAGTTGAGGTCGGTTCGCTGACATTCAAATCGCTCCACGGCGATTGTGCGCCCTCCGCATCAGCGCCTGGCAGCGTTGCTGTCGAAATCCCTGCGCTCGATTATGTTGTCTGCGCCGGGCGATGAGCAAGGCGTTGCGTGCTCCGGCGATCGGCGTGAAGAACGAATGGTGGCGCGGTGCGGTGATCTACCAGATCTATCCACGCAGTTTCGCCGATTCGAACGGTGACGGCATTGGTGACTTGCCAGGTATTACCGCGCGGCTGGGGCATGTTTCGTCATTGGGTGTTGATGCGGTTTGGATTTCGCCCTTCTTCACATCGCCGATGAAGGATTTCGGTTATGATGTTGCTGATTACTGTGATGTCGATCCGATTTTTGGGACGCTTGCAGACTTCGATGCTTTAGTCGCGAAGGCGCATGACCTCGGCCTGAAAGTCCTTATCGATCAGGTTTATTCGCATACCTCAGATGCGCATATTTGGTTTGCGCAAAGCCGGTCGAGCCGGATGAATGCCAAGTCGGACTGGTATGTGTGGGCCGACCCAAAGGACGATGGTTCGCCACCGTCCAACTGGCAGTCAGTATTTGGCGGCCCGGCGTGGACATGGGATGCGCGGCGTCGGCAATATTATATGCACAATTTCCTGACGTCGCAGCCGCAGTTGAATGTTCATCATCCCGATGTTCAGCAAGCATTGCTCGATACGGCGCGCTTCTGGCTGGATCGCGGCGTGAATGGCTTTCGCCTCGACGCGCTCAATTTTGCGATGTTCGACCCGGCGCTCACCGATAATCCGCCCGCGCCGCCGAGCAACAGCGTAAAGACGCGCTCATTCGATTATCAGGAGCGGGTGCACAACCAGTCGCATGCTGACATCCCCTATTTCATCGAGCGTATCCGTGCGCTGACTGACAGTTATGAGGGCGTGTTTACTGTGGCCGAAGTCGGCGGGACGAGCGTGATTGCCGAGGCGGAGAAGAAGGCATTCATTTCAGGCGATGCGCGGCTGAACAGTGCTTATGGCTTCGAATTTCTGTACGCCGATACGTTAACGCCTGCGCTTGTTCGCGAAACGCTGGAGAACTGGCCCGAAAGCGATGGCTGGCCGAGTTGGGCATTTTCGAACCATGATGCGCCACGGGCAGCATCGCGTTGGGCAGCACCCGAACATCGCGCAGCGTTTACACGGATGGCACTGATGCTGCTGCTGTGTCTTCGCGGGAATATCTTTTTGTATCAAGGGGAGGAATTGGGCCTGACGCAAGTCGAGATCGAGTTTGACCAGCTACAGGATCCCGAAGCGATTGCGAATTGGCCGCTGACGCTCAGCCGTGACGGCGCACGGACGCCGATGCCATGGGTGGCCGATACTGCTCATGCGGGCTTTACCGTTGGCGCGCCTTGGTTGCCCGTTGGTGTGGACAATCATGCAGCGGCGGTCGATGTGCAGGAAAGTGATCACATGTCGGTTCTAGCGCTGACCCGGCAACTCGTTGCATTTCGCGTGGCCAGTGATGCGTTGCGGATTGGCAGCATCAAGGTGGTCGAAGCATCGGACGATGTGCTTGCATTTGAACGCAAATCGGCGAGTCAGCATCTTTTGTGCCTTTTTAATTTCAGCGCCGGTGTTCGTTCTTGGGAACCAGCACAACGGGATCGTTGGCGGGTCGTTGAATGCGTCAATGGCGTTGATGGATGGACGCTACCGCCTTTTGGTGCCTTGATCGCCGAACGGATTGCGTAATGGCGGACGCGCCGTTCCGCATCGTTGTGCTGGGCGGCGGGACGGCAGGGTGGATGGCGGCCAATTTGATCGCGCACCGATGGCGCGGCCGCAATGTCAGCGTGACGGTGGTGGAGTCGCCCGACATTGGCATCATTGGCGTGGGCGAAGGATCGACGCCGCAGTTAAAGGCGATGTTCGATGCGCTGGGAGTATCCGAACGCGCGTGGATGCCCGCGTGCAATGCGACTTACAAGACCGGGATCAGCTTTTATGGCTGGTCGATGCGCGCCGGTTTTGAGCATTATTTTCACCCGTTTCAGACAGAGATCGACGGCCACACCGCGTTGCAATATTATTTTCACACGCGTGCACGGCGGACGGGGCGCGATGTCTGGGCGCATCCAGATCGTTTTTTCCTGACAGCACAGTTAGCGCATGATCGGCTGGCCCCGATAACGCCGTCGAACTTTCCGTTCAACATCGGCTATGGCTATCATTTCGATGCGACACTGGTTGGCGTGTTTCTGCGCGATCATGCGGTCAGCACGTCGGGCGTGATGCATTTGTCGCGGACCGTGCGCGACGTCCTGCTCGACGACGGCGGGCATGTTGCGGCACTTGTTACCGACAACGACGAACAGATCGAAGGCGATTTTTTCATCGACGCCAGCGGGTTTCACTCGACGATTTTACAGCGGGCGCTGGGCGAACCTTTCCTGCCGTTCACCAGCAATCTGTTCAACGATTCGGCCATCGCAATGCCGACGCCCAAAGACCCGGGGCCGCTGTCTTGTGAAACCCGCGCTACTGCGTTGCAGGCAGGCTGGGTTTGGAAAATCCCGCTGACCAATCGCATTGGCAATGGCTATGTCTATTCGTCGGCGTTTAAGTCGGCAGACGACGCCGAAACCGAATTGCGTACCCATCTGGGAATGCTGGACAGCGACACGCCCGCGCGGCACTTAAAAATGAATGTCGGGCAGGTTCGGCGCAGCTGGGTGAAGAACTGCCTCGCCGTTGGATTGGCGCAGGGATTTATCGAACCACTTGAAGCCACCGCGCTGCATATCGTTCAAGCAACGGTGGAGGGGTTTATCGAAGCGTTTGCAGCAGGTGACTTCACCAATCGCGATGCGGCGCGTTTCAATACGGAGATCGCAGCTCGTTATGAGGGTATCCGCGATTACATTGTGGCCCATTACCGGATGAACCAGCGTCGCGACACCGATTATTGGCGCGCGAATGCAGCAAACCAAAATCTGTCGGATTCGCTCAAAGATCTCATGACGTGCTGGTTTCAGGGCGGTGATTTGTGCGCGGAGATCGCGGCACAGGATATTGGTCGCTATTACCCGTCGTTGTCGTGGCATTGCCTGTTCGGCGGCTATGGCACTTACCCGGACGATGCGAAGCTGAAGGCGCCCGAAGCCGGACTGGCGTTGGCCGACATGGCAAAAATCGATGCATTCATCGCTGGTTGCGCGCAAAATTTCCCGATGCATGATACGGCGCTGAAAATGTTAGTTTAGGGAGAAAATCGTGACGCCGGCACAACTCAGCATTGCATTTTTTCTTCAGACCGCAGTCATTCTGGTTGTTTGTCGGTTGGTAGGCACAGCAGGGCAACGCTGGTTTTTGCAACCGCGCGTGGTCGGCGAAATGATTGCAGGCGTGCTATTGGGGCCGAGCTTGTTCGGGCTGGTCGCGCCACAGGTTCAGGCGTTCATTTTTCCGCCGGAGTCCAAGCCGGTGCTCTTCGTGATCGCTCAGCTTGGCGTGGGAATGTATATGTTTCTTGTTGGTCTTGGCTTTGATCGCAACGAGTTTCGGGCAAGCGGCCGTGCGGCGGCATCAGTGTCGATTGCCGGCATGGCGGCGCCGTTCGCTGCTGCCGTGATCATGACCCCTTGGTTGATGGGCCTGCCGGGGCTGTTTACGCCAAAAGTCACTCAACTCGAAGCGACATTGTTCATGGGGGCAGCGATTGCGATCACCGCCTTTCCAATGCTGGCGCGGATCATTCATGAGCGTGGGTTGAGCGGCACATCGATGGGCACCTTGTCCTTGTCAGCAGGGGCGATTGACGATGCCGGGGCGTGGATATTGATTGCGCTGGTCCTCGCGAGTTTTGGCGACGGACCAATGGTTGCGATCAAGGCGATTGGCGGCGGCATCGGGTTTGCCGCCTTCATGGTCTTTATCGGACCGCGTTTGCTTGCGCGGCTGGGTTCGGCAGCGGAGTTGGTAAAGGGGATCGACCATAATCTCCTCGCAATCTCGCTGATCATGTTCATGTTATCGGCGTGGGCGATGGATGCGATTGGTATCCACGCCGTGTTTGGTGGCTTCCTGCTTGGCACTGCCATGCCGCGCGGTACTTTTGCCGATGGATTGCGCGCGAAGCTTGAGCCCGTTGTCGTCGTCATGCTGCTGCCGTTTTTCTTTACATATTCGGGACTGCATACTGAATTGTCGCTGGTGACCAATCCCGAATTGCTCGGCGTGACTCTGGCGATTCTTGCTGTGTCGATCATTGCCAAGGGCGGGGCTTGCTATGCCGCTGCGCGACTAGCGGGGCAGGACCATGCTTCGGCGATGGGTGTCGGCGCGCTGATGAATTCGCGCGGGTTGATGGAGTTAATCGTGATCAACATTGGCTTGCAGCGAGGGATTATCGGCCCGGCCCTGTTTGCCATGCTGGTCTTGATGGCGATTGTGACGACATTGATGGCCTCGCCCTTGTTCGAAGCCGTTTATGGGCGCGCGGCGCGAGCGCGGGGAGAATTGGTTTGATGTTTCGTTTGATATTGGCGCTCATCGCTCTTTTACTCGCGGTGCCAGGAATGGCGCAACCGACGAGCCGCCCGCATGTCGATTGGGCAAAGAACGCCAACATCTATGAAGTGAACATCCGTCAGTTTACGCCCGAAGGCACGATTGTTGCGTTTGAAAAGCATCTCCCGCGGCTCAAGAAAATGGGTGTCAAAATCCTTTGGCTGATGCCTGTTCAGCCGATTGGCGTGAAGAACCGCAAAGGGACGCTCGGCAGTTATTATTCGATCCGCGACTATACGGCAGTAAATCCCGAGTTCGGGACAATGGACGACTTCAAGCATTTGGTCCGTACGGCGCAGGGCATGGGGATGAAAGTGATCCTCGACTGGGTCGCGAACCACACGGCGTGGGATCATCCGTGGGTCGCGGCGCATCCCGAATGGTACAAGCGCAACGCAGCGGGCGACGTCGTCAGCTATAATTTCAATAATGGTCGCGAAATCGAATATTGGACCGATGTGGTCGGGCTTGATTACAAGCAGGAAGCGCTGTGGTCGGCAATGATTGATGCGATGAAATATTGGGTGCGCGAGGCGGGGATCGATGGCTTCCGCTGCGATGTCGCGATGCTGATGCCCGAGCCATTCTGGGCGAAGGCGCGGGCGGAACTGGATGCGATCAAACCGATGTTTATGCTGGCTGAGGCAGCAGAGCCGGGGCTGCATGCGCGGGCATTTGACGTGACATATCATTGGAAATTGCAGGAGCTTCTCGTCGAGATTGCGAAAGGCAAGAAGACGGGCGACGATCTGCGGCGTTTTTATGCAAACCCCGACCCGGCCTTTGCGCCCGATGCGTGGCGGATTAATTTCACGAGCAATCATGACGTGAATTCATGGCACGGCAATGACGCCGAAAATTTCGGCGCGGGGTTTGAACCCTTCGCGGTGCTCGCGGCGACATTGCCGGGTATTCCGCTGGTTTATGGCGGGCAGGAAGGTCGGCTCGACAAGCGGATTGCGTTTTTCGAAAAGGATGCGGTTGACTGGAAAAATTATCCGCGCGCTGCGCTGTATGAGCGGTTGCTAACGCTAAAGACAAACCATCCGGCGCTTCGGAACGGCACGGCAGGTGGTGCGCTGTCTTTTGCTGAAACGGGCAATCCGCATGTCGTTGCGTTCACACGCATGCGTGGGCGAAGCAAGGTGTCGATTGTTGCCAATCTCTCCGATGCTACGCAAAATTCATCTTTTGGTGCCCTTGCCCCTTGGGCATGGTCGATCAATACCGATAAGTAAGTACGGGCCGGCGCGTTAGAACCAAAACCGTATTCCGGTCACGAAATTGACAACGTCGGTGTCCTCGCCAGCGGCACGGGCGAAGCGGGCGGTGTTGCCCGTTTTCTTTGCCCATTCGACGCCAATATAAGGCGCGAATTCACGTTTGATTTCGTAGCGAAGGCGAAGCCCGAATTCGAAGTCGGATAGCCCCGCGCCGGTGCCGAATGCGGGAATGTCCTGCGCAGCAAAATTGATTTCGGCGCGCGGTTGCAGGATCAGCTTTTGCGTGATCCGCTCGTCGTAACTGGCTTCCAATCGCGCGAGCACATCGCCCTTATCCGATACGAAAAATTGCGCACCCACGTCGAACCAATAAGGGGCCAGCCCCTCAATCCCCACAACGGCATAGCCACGCGATGGGCGGGGCCGCACGTCGTAACGAACGCCTGCCTCAAGATTGAAGTAAGGCGAAATCGCACGGCCAAAGAGCATCTGGAACTCGGCCTGTTCGACTTTGCCGCCGAAAGATCCTTCGCCTTCGGTTTTGACGATGAGGCGGTTGATGTCACCGCCGAACCAGCCTTCGCCTTCCCAGCGATAGCCATCGGTGCTTTTGCGCGCCTGTAGCTCGGCGAGATTGAACAGGATCATCGAATTGCTAAGGCCCCCATTCTCGTGGCGCAGGGCATTGCGGGCCTTCGCCATTTCAGTCGGATCGAACAGGGCATCGGCGGCATGATCGGTCGGAGACGCGGGCGATCGTGCCGAAGTGGTTTCCGCCTGAGGCGCGGGCATCACGTGCCCGGCATGAGGGCCCGCCGCAGGCAGCGGGACTTGCGCCGATATAGGTGAAGCAACGGCAAGTGCGACGACGGCAGCAATCAACCGCGTCACGCCGAATCCTTGTCATGCCGCACGGTCACGACGCGGAACATGCCCGAGTGCATATGGAGCAGCATGTGGCAATGAAATGCCCAGTCGCCGAGTGCATCCGCAGTCAAATCGAACGAGACTTTACCGCCGGGCAGGACGTTGACGGTATGCTTGACTGGATGATGCCCCGGATCGCCCGTCACGACTTCAAAAAAATGGCCGTGGAGGTGGATGGGATGTGGCATCATCGTGTCGTTGATCAGGTTGACGCGGACGCGCTCGTCGTGGCGGAAAGGGATTGGGTCTGCGCCATCGCTGTATTTGACCCCGTCGAACGACCACATATAGCGTTCCATGTTCGCCGTAAGGTGGAGGTCAATTTCGCGCGAGGGCTTGCGCTGGTCCACATTGGGAACGAGCGATTTCAATTGTTTGTAAGTCAATACGCGGTAATCGACTTCTTCGAGTCCTGTCGGGCGCTCGCCGGTCCGGTCCATCGGCATCGGTGACAAGGTGGCGACACCGGGCCCCATTTTGACGGTCGGCGCGACTGAGGGGTCACGCATGGTCATGGCGCTCATGTCATGGCTCATCGCGCTATGATCCATACCCGCCATACCCGCCATATCATCCATCCCCATGTTCTTCATGGTGAGTAGCGGGCGTTTGCGGATCGCCGGAATGGGCGCGACCATCCCCATATGAGGCGCGAACGTCGCGCGGCACTGGCCCGAGCGGTCGATGGCCTCGGCGATGAAACCGTACGCCAGATCGGCTTTGGGTTCGATGATCACGTCATAGGTTTCGGCAACGGCAATCTGGAACTCGTCCGTCTCGACCGGCTGCACCGCTTGGCCGTCGGCATGGACAACCGTCATCGCCAAGCCGGGGATGCGGACGTTGAAATTGGACATGGCGGAAGCATTGATGATGCGCAGGCGGACGCGTTCGCCGGGAGTGAACAGGCCGGTCCAGTTCTCGAGTGAACTGTGGCCGTTGATGAGGTACGTATAGGTCGAGCCCGTGACATCCGAGATATCGGTCGGGTCCATCCGCATTTTGCCCCACATCCGGCGATCAGCGGGGGATTGATCCTTGCCCGCAAGTCGACCGGCCAGCGTTTGTTTCTGAGTATTGAAATAGCCCGCCATTTTCTTGTTTTTCTGAAAAATCTTGTGCGGGTGCATGAAACTCCAGTCGGACAACACGATCACATGCTCGCGGTCATAAGCAACGGGATCGTGCCCGGCGGGGTCAATGACAATCGCGCCATAGAGCCCCATCGCTTCCTGCATGCCCGAATGGCTGTGATACCAAT
This sequence comes from Sphingomonas sp., assembly GCA_031417655.1. Classification (GTDB taxonomy): domain Bacteria; phylum Pseudomonadota; class Alphaproteobacteria; order Sphingomonadales; family Sphingomonadaceae; genus Sphingomonas_O. The sequence continues at coordinate 115,317 of JANOVZ010000118.1, forward strand.
AGGTGCCCGACTGGCGGATCGGAAAATCATAGACGAATGTTTGTTTGGGCTTGATGCCCGGAAAGCTGATGCCCGGAACGCCGTCATATTGGAACGGCAGCAGGACGCCGTGCCAATGAATTGAGCTGTCTTCATCAAGTGTGTTGGTGACCGCTAGGCGGACATTTTGTCCTTCTGTCAGGCGTAGGATCGGCGCGGGCAGGGTGCCATTAACGGTGACTGCGTGACCCGACTGACCGCCGGTCTTGAATGTGCTGTGGCCGATGCGCAACGCAATGTCTTCGCCCGAAAGTGTCGCTGCAGGTGCACTTAATCCGTGCGTTCCAGTCGTTGCCCATGCCGGGAACAGCGGGGTTATGGCCAGTGCGCCGCCGGCAATAGTCGCTGACCGCAGGAGCGCGCGGCGGTCGATGGAAACAGTCATGCCGTCCTCAATATACATGGAACGCCGAAATGCGACGTCTAGTCGGCAAGCGGGCGTAATTTGACCCCTTGGCCGCTGCCGATACCAACACTTGCCGTTAAGCCGACTTTGCCACAACCAACAAGAAAAATGCTGCGATCCTGACACGGCGTTGTCGTGGGGATCAGACCGTTGCGTTCGGCGGAGACATTCTGGATGCTCGGATCGCCCGCTTCCTTGAGCAGATATGGCACCCGCCAGCGGTCGGCACGGCGGCGCCCGCAAACGATGATCTCATTGCCCGCTTTCGGCGTCGAACAGCGCGGCTCGACGCGCGTCATTGCCTGATATTTCTCGATCATCGGCGGCTCTGCGGCCTGCGCAGGAAATGCAATTGCCGCCAATAAACACCAAGCGATTCTCGACTTTGCCATATCTCTTCCCTAACGCCGCGACATCAAAGCGTAAGGAACATGAATAGATGGTTGCTGCAAGTCAGGTTCTCGACCGGGTGCTCGTGCTGGAAATGGTCCGCGTCACCGAAGCGGCAGCGGTGGCGGCGTCGACACTGATCGGGCGCGGCGATGAAAAGGCAGCGGACGCGGCAGCAGTCGAAGCGATGCGGGCGGCGCTCAACGAACTCTACATGGATGGCACGGTCGTGATCGGTGAGGGTGAGCGTGACGAAGCGCCGATGCTTTACATCGGAGAGAAAGTCGGATCGGCGATTGGCACAGGGCCGAAGATCGACATTGCGCTTGACCCGCTTGAGGGAACGACGATCACGGCTAAGGCCGGGCCAAATGCGCTCGCGGTGCTGGCAGTGGCGGAGCACGGCAACCTCCTCAACGCGCCCGACGTCTATATGGATAAGCTGGCCGTTGGGCCCGGCTACCCAGATGATATCATCGATTTGAAAAAGACGCCGACTGAGAATGTAAATGCAGTGGCGGCGGCGAAAGGCGTGAAGCCGGGCGAAATCATCGTTTGCGTGTTGGATCGGCCACGCCACGAAAAGCTAATCTCAGAATTGCGCGCGGTCGGTTGCGGGATCGTGCTTATCGATGATGGCGACGTCGCTGGTGTGATCGCGACGACGAATCCCGACACGACGATCGATATGTATATGGGATCCGGCGGAGCGCCCGAAGGGGTTCTGGCCGCCGCAGCGCTGCGTTGCGTTGGTGGTCAGTTTAAGGGGCGGCTGATGTTCCGCAACGATGACGAGCGGGCGCGGGCGCGAAAATGGGGTATCACCGATCTCGACCATATATATGACCTGACCGAACTGGCGAAGGGTGATTGTATTTTTGCGGCCACCGGCGTGACCGACGGGTCGCTGCTGGCCGGTGTGAAACGGTTGCGTGATGGGCGGATGACCACGGAGAGCGTCGTCATGCGGGCAAGTTCGGGGACAGTGCGCTGGGTCAAGAGTGAACGCGCCAAACCTATTTGATGCGCGTTCGAAAGCGGATCGTGAAGCTCGGCTGACCACTCGCGACCGCAGCGGGCATTGTGCCAGAGGGAATGATGCGAACGCCCGTAATGGCATTGTCATAGCCTGCGCCATCGGGCGTCAGCGCGGCACCCCATCCGGTCGCGCCGCCGGCTGCTTTCGTCCACGAAACGCACGTTGCATAAGGGCAAGAGATTGTTGATCCGGCACCAAGCGTGTCGGTGTAGGTAACCGCCGTTCCGAGCACATAGCTGCCCAATGTCGTCGGTATCGGATCGATGATGGTGATGGTGTTCGCGTCGACTGGCCCCGTGCCCGTATTCGTGACGCTGATCGCATATTCGACGATCGCGCCGGGGATCATCTTTGGGTTGGTGGCGCCGTTGATAGGATCGGAAATCAGAGTCGATGTTTTCGTGATCGTCAGATTGGCTTTGTTGGGTTTGGGATTGTTGGTGATCGTGCAACTGATATTGTCGCCGAGCGCAGGGCTGACGGTGCCGCCGATAACGGTGGGCAGCACGGTCGTCGATGCGCCGAAGGCATTGGTGCACGCCATGCCCGAAGTGTAATAGGTCAGGTTGGTTGTGCCGCTGGCGATTTCGTCGAAGCCATAGCTCGTGCCGACGGTGCCGAGAAACGCCGGTGTGCTGGCATTGGCCACCGTCGCGCCGGTCCCCGTCGTGGTGGTCGTCGCTACCGTCGTCGCGCCGGTATTGATGTTCATAATGAACTGGTCGCCAGTGAACACGCGGGTGCCGCCGAGCGCCTTAGCCAGACGGAGGCGCGGAAGCGGCGTGTTGATAAAATTGCAGTTTATCGCATCGCCATAGGCCAGCGGACCGAAGCTATAAGATGTCGTCGCCAGATTATTGGGCAGCGGTGTTGCCGAACTCGCATTGGTATTGGTGCAGGTTAGGCGACCGCTGTAGCTGGCAAGCGGACTGACGCTGCCTGCCGCCATCACTTCGGAAAGCGTCAGTGGCAATCCAGATGCGAGCGAGACAGTCGCGGATGTGAACGGCCCATTACCCCCGCCACTCGTCGTTCCCGAGGTCAGTATTGATCCGGTCCCGGTCGAAGCGACGCGATATGTAAATTGATCGGCGGGGTCGATCCGCGAACTGACAATATTTTTGGTCAGTTTAAGCGACGCAAAGCGCACCGCGAACATCGCTCCTTGCAGCCCGCTCCCCGCCAACGTGCTCGATACGGTTGTCGGTGTCGTGCTGCCGACGATGTAGCCGCCAACATTGCCGGTCAGCCCCGCGCCGGATTCGGTGAATGTCGCACCGGAATTGACATATGTTGGATATTGGCTGCCCGTGATCGGGTTGACCTGATCAAGGATCGTCCAGTTGCCGCCGTTGGTGGTGAACGACAATGTTTCGCTGCCATCGGTTGATTCAGCGTCGGCCCCGATGAACATATAGGCTGTCGTCGCGCCTGCGCCCGGCGGCGGTGTTATTGCGATGCTGCTCAACTGAACCGTGACCGTGGCACCGCTGGTGATCGTATAGAGGATTGGGCGCCCCGGAATGCCGAGGAATGCGCTGTTGCCGACAGCAGCGCCGGTCCAGGACGGGGCCGGACGATCAGCAAGCGCGCCGGCAGGACCGGTTGTTCGTAATGTCAACGTCAGTGTGGATCCGTCGGTTAGCGTAAAGCTGAACGGCTGACCGCCCGCGGATCGCGCCGTTGCATCGTTATACCCGGCAAAGTCGAGCCAGCAGTAGGTTTGCCATTCGGGCGGCGCGGTTCCCTGCGACGTTGCCGGCGAGCAGGTGTTGGCGCGCGCGGGGGTTGCGGCGAACGAAAGAACGACAAGCATCACCAATGCGCCGACTGCGCGGGTCAATTGCTGTTGCCAAGTTGCCATTATACGCATGTCGGTCTCACAGAGCGCGCGTAACGGAAAATCGTTAATGAACCGCAAGCGTGGTTAATGATTGCTGTTGATCGTGTTGGCAGTAGAGCAAGGCAATGACACCGCTTAACATCACAAATTCGATTACGGGCCAATCGTGGCGATGGCGGCACGGCGATGGCGACTGCGATGATCTCGTCACGCAATTGCTGCTCGCGCGGGGGTGCCCGGCGAATATGGTCGAGGCATATCGCGATCCGACGATCCGGGCGTTTATGCCGGACCCGTCGGTGTTTCAGGATATGGACCGCGCGGCAGAGCGGCTGGCAGCGGCTGTAGTTTCGGGCGAAGCGGTTACGGTGTTTGGCGATTATGATGTCGATGGAGCAACGTCAGCGGCGCTGCTGATCCGCGTGTTGCAATTGCTGGGGCTCAGCCCGCAAGCCTATATCCCTGATCGGCTGATGGAGGGCTATGGTCCGTCGGGTGAAGCGCTGGTGCGGATTGCCGAGGGCGGCGCGTCGTTGATCGTCACTGTCGATTGTGGCGCACAGGCATTCGAGGCGCTGGCAATGGCGAAGGCCGTTGGCGTCGATGTGATCGTCGTCGATCACCATCAGTGCGCGATTGAACTTCCCAAGGCCTTTGCGATGGTCAATCCGAACCGGCTCGATGAAGTGGTGGAAGCGGCGGCGCACGGACATCTTGCCGCAGTTGGTGTGGCATTTCTGCTTGCGGCAGCGCTGGTGCGGACGTTGAGGCGCCAAGGTTACTTCGCGGACAAGCCCGAGCCCAAGCTGATGGACTTGCTCGACATTGTCGCGCTGGGCACGGTGGCTGATGTGGCGAGTTTGCGCGGCTTGAACCGGGCGTTCGTTGCGCAGGGGCTGAAGGTCATGGCTGCGGGACGCAACACCGGGTTGAACGCGCTGTTAGTGGCGTCACGGTTGAAACGCGCGCCGATATGTTCTGATTTGGGGTTTGCATTGGGCCCACGTATCAATGCCGGGGGACGTGTGGGCAAGTCCGATCTTGGGGTGCGTTTGCTGACAACCGAAGACCGCCAAGAAGCGCAGGAAATTGCCGAGGAACTTGACCGGCTGAACGAAGAGCGTCGTGCCATTGAAGCAGGCGTTCAGGCCGAGGCAGAAGCGGCATCGGTCGGCAAGGGAAATCGAGCGGTCGCTGTGGTGTCGGGGTTGGGCTGGCACCCGGGCGTAATCGGGATCGTCGCGGGGCGGTTGAAAGAAAAACTTGGCAAGCCCGCGATCGTCATTGCTGTGGATCATCAGGGCATCGGTAAGGGGTCGGGGCGCTCGGTTTCGGGCGTCGATCTTGGCGCAGCGGTGCTGGCGGCCAAGGACATGGGCTTGTTGGTCGCGGGCGGCGGTCATGCGATGGCCGCAGGACTGACCATCTCGGCGGACAAAGTCGAGGCGTTTGCGGACTTTATCGACGAGCGGTTGGCGGGTGATGTTGCGCGTGCCGGGAATGATCGAGCATTGCTGCTTGATGCGGTCGTGGCGTGCGGCGGGGTGACACCGTCATTGGTCGAGGCGCTCGAGGTCGGCGGTCCTTATGGCATGGGCTGGCCCGCGCCGCGCATTGCCGCCGGGCCGATGCGTGTAATCAAGGCCGATATTGTCGGGAGCGGCGGACATGTCCGAGCCCTCATGGCGGGCGATGATGGCCGCAGTTTGAAGACGGTTGCCTTCCGTAGTGCCGAGACGCCGTTGGGGCAGGCGTTGCTCGGTGCACCGCGCGACCGTCGGCTGTGGGTGGCGGGGCGGGCAAAGATCGACGATTGGGGGGCGCGCCCCTCAGCAGAAATGCACTTGGATGATGCTGCCTGGTGTGACTGATCGCATCGACCAGCGAAGCGATAGACAGACTGATCTTGACCACATCCAAACCCTCGCTTATTGGCGCGGGCTCGCTTCGCAGCGGCCCCTTCGTCTAGTGGTTAGGACGCGGCCCTTTCACGGCTGTAACACGGGTTCGAATCCCGTAGGGGTCACCAAAGCGCGATATTTGGCTGCTCAAAGCCGAGTGAGAGAAACTGGCCATAAACCAGTCGGAAAAATCGTTCACCGTTGTTCGTTTGAAACTCTAAAGGGTTTATCCGCTCGCTGAGGTCATGTCGGCAAGCGCAACGTCTAAAAACCCAATCATAGCCGCGCGCGCCAGGTCCGGGTTGGACCGCGCGATGGCTTTGAACACAGCGCGATGCTCACGGATTGGATTGCGTGGCCGGCCGCTGGCCCGCTGATTGAAATGCGTTGTCCACTGAACCGCGGCTCCAACCGAGCTGGACAGTGATGCCAGCGCTTCATTGTGCGATGCCGTAAGCAGTGCGTGATGAAACTCACGATCGGCCTCCTGTCCTTCGGGCGTCGCAAGACCGTGCTGTTCCATCCGGTCAAGCGCGTCCGCCATGACGTCGAGTTCGCTTTTGGTGTGTCGTGCGGCGGCCAATGCGGCGGCGGCCGGTTCGATCAACTCGCGCAATTCAAACAAATCCCGGATAAAGCGTTCGTTGGGCTGGCCCATGAACATCCAGGCAAGCACATCTGGATCAAGCAGGTTCCATTGATGGCGCGGCGTTACATGCGTGCCGACACGGGGCCGACTCTCCAACAGACCTTTGGCAATGAGAATGCGGATTGCTTCGCGATACGGTGTCCGCGAGACGCCCATCGCGAGCGATTGCTCAATCTCGCCTTTAAGGCAGTCGCCCGGTTGATACGCCCCGGCCAGAATCGCGACGCCGAATTTTTGCGCGATGACCTGGTGAAGTCTCAGCGATTTTAGCACTGGAACGGTGCAATCGTGATGCGACGACCGGTCTTGAGCGCGGCTTCCGCAATTTCCAAGGGAGCCAGATCGACATCAATTGCGCCCGCGTGCACGAGTCCCAGAAAATGGGCATACATGTCATGATATTCGCGGGCGGCGACGAGCGCTTGAGGTTGCCCATCAATCGTCAAATTGTTGCCGCCATCCGAAAGCAGCGCCGCGCCATCGTTGGTCTCGATGGCGATGTCCCAGCTTTGCGCACCGGTCTGGCGAAAGTCGAATTCGGCAGCAATGGCGATCCCCGTGGGCGTCGTTAGTGAAAGCTGCGCTGCGATCGGCATGTCGTGGTTTGCCGCGACTTCGAGGATGGCATTGCGCATGATGATCGTTTCGTCGATCAGTGCGGTGAGGATCGACAGGGCATTGATTCCGGGATCGAAGACGCCGAAGCCACCCTCTCGCCAAATCCAGTCCTGTCCCGGGTGCCAGTGGCAGACGTCTTCTTTCCAAACAATCGAGACGTTACGAACCAATTTGCCTATCAACCATGCGCGCGCGGCAGCAACGCCACGACCAAAACGCGAATGCCAACTGGCGTAGAGTGCAACATTGCGTTGCCGGGCAAGCTCAACTAATTTTTGCACTTCGCTGACGGTAATGCCGGGAGGCTTTTCGAGGAAAACATGCTTTCCGGCTTTGAGCGCCGCCACTGCCGCGTCGAACCGGACCTGCGGCGGCTGGCACAGGATCACGGCGTCGAGAGCGGGTTCGCCCGCAAGCATCGATGAAAGGTCGGGGTAATGGCTGACGCCGTCTGCGCTCGCATTGCGGCTGGCGACGGCGATCAGTGTGGCGCCCTCATGTCCGGCTATGGCTGGCAAATGTTCGTCACGCGCGATCTTGCCCAATCCGACGAGGCCGATGTTGATCACCGGGTTCACCGCTCGTTGTCCGGTCGTCATCAAGCTGTCACGATCCATAAAAAGCCCTTTGCGCAGACCGACAGCTTCGAAAAATCAATGGTTGTTGCGCGGCAGCCCGCGTGTTTGCGCGATACGCTGGAACGCGTCGCTGCCTTCGAGGATGGCCCCCGTTTCGAGTTGCCCAACGAGCTCCCGTTGGATTGCCTGCCACGGCGTTTGCGACGGTGGATAGGCATAGCCGCCTGCCGCTTCGAGTGCGGCAATGCGCGCGGCCAGCTCGTTATCGTCGATCAGCACATCTGCGGTGCCCCGGTTAAGGTCGATCCGCACCCGGTCACCCGACACGAGCAGCGCGAGCCCGCCGCCTGCTGCCGCTTCGGGCGAAGCATTGAGGATCGACGGCGAGCCCGACGTCCCTGACTGCCGCCCATCACCCAGACAAGGCAGATCGCGTACACCGTCGCGCAGCAGATAATCAGGCGCGCGCATGTTGACGACTTCGGCGGCACCGGGATAACCGATAGGCCCGGCACCGCGCATGACAAGCAATGTGCCGCTGTCGATGCCGAGCGCCGGGTCGTCGATGCGGGCATGGTAATCCTCCGGTCCGTCGAACACTGCGACGGGCCCTTCGAACACATTGGGTGCTTCTGGGTTACTCAGATAACGGGCGCGGAATTCGGGTGAGATGACACTTGTCTTCATGATCGCGCTGTCAAAGAGGTTTCCCGATAGGACGATGAACCCGGCATCGTTGCGCAGCGGTTGATCGAAGGGGCGGATGACCCGCTCGTCCTCGACCATCGTGTCGCGACAATTGTCGCCGATGGTGTGACCGTTGGCCGTTATCGCGTCTTCGCGGATCAGCCCCGCTTCCATGAGCTGGTTCGTGACGGCAGGAACGCCGCCCGCGTGGTAATAATCTTCGCCCAGATACTCGCCCGCCGGTTGCAGATTGACCAGCAATGGCACTTTATGACCGTGATCCTGCCAGTCGCGTACGGACAACTCTACGCCCATGTGACGCGCGATTGCAGCGAGATGGATCGGCGCATTGGTCGATCCGCCGATGGCCGAGTTAACGACGATGGCGTTCAGGAAAGAGTCGCGCGTCATGATGTCCGATGGCTTTAAGTCTTCGTTGACCATCTCAACGATGCGAATGCCGGTGCGATAAGCATTCTCTTGCCGGTCGCGATAGGGCGCTGGAATGGCGGCAGAGCCTGGCAACGACATGCCGAGCACCTCACAAAGCGAATTCATTGTCGTTGCGGTGCCCATGGTGTTGCAATAACCGGTCGAGGGGGCGGACGAAGCGACCAGTTTGATGAACCCGGCATCGTCAATCTCGCCGCGGCTCAGCATCTCTCGCGCTTTCCAAACGATGGTACCGCTGCCCGTGCGTTCGCCCTTATGCCAGCCATTGAGCATAGGCCCGACCGACAAGGCGATGGCGGGGAGATTTACCGTCGCTGCTGCCATCAGGCACGCGGGGGTCGTCTTGTCGCAGCCAATGGTCAGCACCACGCCATCGAGCGGATAGCCGTACAGCACCTCGACCAGCCCGAGATAGGCCAAGTTGCGATCGAGACCCGCCGTCGGCCGTTTGCCAGTTTCCTGAATGGGATGGACGGGGAATTCGATGGCAATCCCGCCCGCCTCGCGGATGCCGTCGCGCACGCGCTCGGCAAGCACGAGGTGATGACGGTTGCACGGGGACAGGTCCGACCCCGTCTGCGCGATCCCGATGATCGGACGCCCCGAGCGCAGCTCGTCGAGGCTCAGCCCGAAGTTCAGATACCGCTCCAAATAAAGCGCGGTCATGTCGATGTTCGCCGGGTTGTCGAACCAGGCCGCCTACCGGCGTTTTGCAGGGAGACTTGGCGCTACTGGCATCGCTGCGTCGATATACTCATACAAATGAATTATCAACCAATCGAGCCTGTTCGTCAGGGGGACTTAGCTGACTACCCAGCGCTAAAATCGTCCCGAAATACGACAGGTGGATTTTGATGGCAGTAAACTGCTTGTGAAGCTTTCTTAACATGGTCATAACGATATCATAATCTTGCGTTAACACACGTCATTGCTGGTCGGTTTTGTGCTGAAATGTCAGGTTTTTAATATCAGACGATGACCAGACTAGGCGCTGGCATATTCAACGGGTCGAGCGAACAACTACCTGCATTTCAGGCGCGTTTAACATGGGGATTATCATGGTACAAAAATCACGTTTTGGAAAAATTGTCAGCTCGGCGCTTGCTGCCACTGCGCTGCTCGCTGCGGCGACACCGGCCAATGCTGCGCTCATATTCAATTTTACCTTTCTCGGCTCATCGACCGCTCAGGCCAACCAAGCTTTTATCGATGCCGGCAACCGCTGGTCGGCGCTGTTCACGGACAATGTCACGATCAACATGACTGTCGGCCAAGTTGCGCTGGGCGCTGGTATTTTGGCATCGACCGGGTCGGCGCGTTATCTGACCAGCTATGCATCGACCGCAGCAGCGCTCAGTGCTGACGCTACAAGTGCAAACGACGCGATTGCGGTTGCAAATCTGACGCCGGGCAGCTCATTTGGCATGCTGATCAATCGGACAGCAGACAACCCCAATGGCGCTGGCTCGGCGACGGCCTATGTCGATAACAACGGCAGCGCGAACAACAGCAGCATCCGTATGACTTCGGCCAATGCCAAGGCACTCGGTTTCGCTTCGCCGGGAAGCATTGTCGGCAACTGCGCGACCGCTTGCGACGCAAGCATAACCTTCGCAACGGCGTTCGCTTGGGATTATAATCCCAACGATGGGATAACTGCCGGTGCCTATGACTTTGTCGGCATCGCAACGCACGAAATCGGTCATGCGCTTGGCTTCATCAGCGGCGTTGATATTCTCGATGGTAACGGCGCAGCACCCGGATTCAACTCGGACCTGTTCACCTATGTCAACACGCTCGACCTGTTCCGCTATTCAGCACAAAGCGCTGCCGTTGGCGTTGATGTGATCGATTGGACAGCCGATACGCGCGCGAAATATTTTTCGATTGACCGCGGCGTTACTGTAGGGCCGGGCTTCTCGACCGGACGGGCCTTTGGCGATGGCCAGCAAGCCAGTCACTGGAAGGACAGCTTGGGTCTTGGCATTATGGACCCAACAGCAAGTCAGGGCGAACTTTTGGCGATCAGTGCGAATGATATTAAGGCATTTGATGTCATCGGCTGGAACTTGCGTCAGGCCGTTCCGGCAGTTCCTGAACCCGGCACGTGGATGATGATGCTTGCGGGCTTCGGGCTTGTCGGTGGTGCGATGCGCCGTCGTCAGTCAACGGGCGTGATCGCTACCGTCTAAGATTATCTGACATTTGTACGCTTTGGGGCGGCCATGGGTTTTCCATGGTCGCCCTTTTGCTTTTTACGGTTACTAATCGAGAAATATCTTTCCCTTGGTTAGACCCCTTCGGTGCCGCGCGCGTGCTACACAGCGTACTTTAGGTTACAAGAGCGGAAACAAACGCGAGACGCTATGCACTTCACCGACTTCGACACTGCCGTTTTCCTGCGTGATCATTGGCAACAAAAGCCGCTGCTCATCCGCAACCCGTGGGCCGCGTGGCGCAATCCGCTTGAACCCGACGATCTCGCAGGGCTGGCGTGCGAAGACCATGTCGAATCACGCCTGATCGTCCAAAAGCGCAAGACGTGGCCAAATTCGTTTAGCGTCGAACCCGGCCCGATTCCCGAAAAGCGCTTCGGCAAACTCGGCAAGGCACCGTGGACCCTGCTCGTCCAGGCCGTCGATCACCACGTCCCCGAAGTCGCCGCGCTCATCGCGCCGTTCCGTTTTATCCCCAACTGGCGGATCGATGACGTGATGGTCAGCTATGCCAGCAATGGCGGCGGCGTGGGGCCGCATTTCGATCAATATGACGTGTTTCTGGTGCAGGGGCTCGGCACACGGCGCTGGCAAGTCGGTGCGCTATGCGACGACAATACCGAACTGCTCCCGCACGATGACCTACGCTTGCTCGCCAATTTCGAGCATACGCAAGAATGGCTGCTCGAACCCGGTGACATGCTCTACGTGCCACCGCGGTTCGCGCATGATGGCGTTGCGGTCGGCGATGATTGCATGACCTACTCCATCGGTTTTCGCGCGCCCAGCCGCAGCGAATTGATCGCGCATTATGTCGATGATGTGCTCGGCAATTTGTCCGACGACGACCGTTATGGCGACGCCGGATTGGCGACCCAGACCAATCCCGGTGAAATCACTGCCGAAGCACTGGCCAAGTTGCACGCTATGGTGCTCGAAAAACTCACCGACCCCGCCGCCTTCGCCCGATGGTTCGGCGAATATAACAGCACGCCCAAATACCCCGACATCGACTGGGCACCCGAAGCGGCAGTTTCAGTCGAAGAATTGCGCGCGCGGCTAGCAGCCGGTGAGGCATTGCACCGCAATCCGGCCAGCCGCTTCTCTTTCGTGCGACAGGGGAATGGCGTATTGCTGTTTGTGGATGGCGAATGTTTTGAGTGTGAGGGGGGGGAGGCGGTGTTTGCGGAGGTGCTTTGTGCGGGGGAGGGCATTCTTATGAAGCCATCACAAACCGGTTCCGAAACGACAATGGCGCTCGTCGCCGATCTCTGCGATAACGGTGCCTTGGCCATTTTTACGGACAACTAACCCAACCCCCCGTCGCCCCGTGCTCGACACGGGGCTTGGCTAACCTTCGTCCGTTTTCGACAAGTTTTGGGACGTTAGCAGCACCGCAAGCCAAAACCGTTAGCGGACATCGATCGATTGGCTGGCGACCGGCAATACTTCTTTGATCATAAAATCATTGAACGCTTGCGGTTCTTCGAACGGTGGCGAATGCGCCGACTTTTCAAACCATTTGAACTGCTTTGACGGGGCTTCAATCTTGTCAAAATACTCATGAGCCAGATTGGCATCGGTGTTGCGGTCATAGCGACCGGAAACGATGAAAACCGGCACTTCGAAGCGCGTCGCCTTGCCCATCCAATCGACTTTATCGATTTCCGGTCCGAGCGCGTTCAGAGAAAAATCGATACCCGCATTAAATTTGACCCCGTCATACCAGGTCATTTCGCTGGCCTTGTATGAGGTGAGCATGAGCTGGAGCAGTGATCTCGGCTCATGCCAGGCTCCACCAAATTTTTCGAGCCATCCGCGCTGGATGAGGAGGCTGTCTATCGGATAGGGTGGCGGACCGATCTTATTCAGGTCAGCAAGCGCCTCCGCGTTGCCCCGCCGTTTGGCTTCCGCAAGGGTAAAAGCATAGGTGCGCCGCTCGCCTTCCGCCGCGTTCGCAATTTGCCCGATACCGACATAGGCTGACACGTTTTCTGGATGCGCCTGCGCATAGGCGACACCGAGACTCGTACCCCAGCTATGTCCTGCCAGCACGACTTTCTCCTGCCCGAACCGGCGTTTCAGCACGCCAATGAGTTGATCAAGGTCGGCAACAAACTGCGATATCGTCATCGACTTGATGGGAATATCCGATGAATACGACCGTCCGGTGCCCCTTTGGGTCCAGTAGACCACGACAAAATGATCTTCGAGCGCGGCATTATGGTTCCGCCACATCCCCGTGGCGTCCATGCCCGGACCGCCATGCAACAAGATCAGGATCGGTGCCTTTGCATTGCGACCTCTGATGGTGACCGATTGCTCGACACTACCGAGCGTCATTCGTTCCATCGTTGCGACGCTTCCCCGCAAGACGCTTCCCGAGATGTTGCCAAACGCGGGGGTGCTGCCATAGCGTCCTTGGTAGAGGTAAGCCGCCAGGCCCAAAATTATCGCCACTACCAATATTCGTTTCCGCATACAGCGCGACGTAAGGCCACGATGTACTTTTTGGCAATCATAAATACAAAAGCGGACAGTCAGCAAACCCCAACATCCCCGCTCTAGACAAAAGCGCTTTCCTACAGACCCGCGCCTGTGCTTAGCCGGCGCTATGACCAGTCACTTTCCTCCAGCCGCGCGCCCAAGAACCGCTCCCAAAATCCGCCTCCGCACAAAAATCTCGAGTGGCCTCCATAGTGTCAACTTTGTCAACTTCGCACCCCGTAGGCTCGTCGTGAGAACTTCGAGAACTTCGCGCCCCTCACCCGTCCCGCCACGCCCCCACTGCCAACCCCGCAACCGTCCATTCTCCAACCCCCCAGCGCACCAACCGCAGCGTCGGATGTCCGACCGCCGCCGTCATCCGCCGCACTTGGCGGTTGCGGCCTTCGAGAACGGTCAGGCGGATCCAGCAATCGGGAATGCTTTGCCGCACGCGGATCGGCGGGTCGCGCGGCCAGAGTTCGGGCGGATCAATATGTTCAGCCTCGGCGGGCAAAGTCATCCCGTCCTTCAACCGCACCCCCGCCCGCAACGCCGCAAGTGACTCTTCACCGACATCACGCTCGACTTGCACCAGATACGTCTTGGCCATCTTGTGCTTGGGGTCCGCAATCCGCGCCTGCAATCGCCCGTCGTCGGTGAGCAGCATCAGCCCTTCGCTATCCAGATCGAGCCGCCCCGCCGGGTAGACGCCCGGCACATCGATGTAATCGGCCAGTGTCGGCCGCCCCGCGCCGTCGGTAAACTGCGGCAGGACGCCATAGGGCTTATTGAACAGGATCAGTCGAGACATGGCGCTTGGCCCCTCAGCTGCAAGCGGTCATGTACGGTCATGAAGTCGTCGCCACTCCCGAGCATGCGGGGTCGCACGCTTGTTTTGCAGTTGCAAGAGCAGTTAAGCTAAGGCTCGTAGGGTGCGGGAGCAACAATATGGCCGGAATGTGGTTCGATGAGCTGAGTATTGGGCAGATGTTTCACCACGCCATCCGTCGCACCGTGACTGAGACCGACAATGTCCTGTTCAGTGCGATGACGCATAATCCCGCCGCGCTCCACCTCGACGAAGAGTATATGAAGGGAACCGACTATGGCACCCGGATCGTCAATAGCTGCTTCACGTTAGGGTTGATGGTTGGTGTCTCGGTGGGTGATACGACGTTGGGAACGGCGATTGCCAATCTCGGTTGGGATGAAGTGCGTTTTCCGGCGCCGCTGTTCCACGGCGATACCGTTCACGTCACGACCGAAGTTATCGATCTGCGGGACAGCAAATCGCGGCCCGAAGCGGGGATCGTCACGTTTCTTCATCGCGCTTATAATCAGCATGATGTGTTGATTGCATCGTGCAAACGATCTGGTTTGCAACACCGAAAGCCAGTGGCGTGAGGCCGCTCCGCTCGCTGTTATTCATCCCGGCGGACAGTGAAAAAAAGCTGAATAAAGTCGATGATTGTGGTGCCGATGCAGTGATCCTTGATCTTGAGGATTCGGTCGCGGCGACGAACAAACCGGCGGCGCGTGACTTGGCGGCGGCCTTCCTTACCGCGCGACCGCGCGCCGGACGGATGGTGCAGCTGTGGGTGCGAATCAATCCGCTCGATAGCATGATGGCGCTCGCTGATCTGGTTGCGGTCATGCGCGGCGCGCCGTGCGGGATCATGGTGCCAAAAATCAATACGCCCGAGGATGTGCGGATATTGTCGCATTATCTTGACGCGCTCGAGGCACAGCATGGGATCGCGGCGGGATCGACCGGGATCATTCCCATCGTGACCGAGACTGCGATTGCGCCGTTTAACCTTGGTGCGCTGGCGAAGGCGAAGCTGGGCCGGATGGTCGGCATGACTTGGGGCGCGGAAGATTTGTCCGCTGCGCTTGGCGCAAGTACCAACAGCGGTGCCGACGGCACGTTATCTTTCACTTACAAAATGGTGCGTTCGATGACATTGCTTGCCGCGCATGCCAGCGGCGTTCAGGCGATTGACTCGCTGCACGCCGATTTCCGCGACGACGTCGGTCTGCGTGCCTCAAGCCGTGCGGCGCGGGCGGAAGGTTTCACGGGCCGCCTCGCAATTCATCCGGCGCAAGTGATGACGATCAACGAAAGCTTCCTGCCGTCCGATGCAGATGTCGCGCACGCCCGCCGCGTGATCGAAGCGTTCGCGGCAAATCCCGGTGCGGGAACGGTTGGTCTCGACGGCAAGATGATCGACATGCCGCACAGACGAGCAGCTGAGCGCGTGCTGGCGGCCTTTCGTGCAGTCCTTAACCAATAATGGGGTCAATGGTTGCGCGGGGCGAATCATTGTGCGCAACAAACGAAGTCGATACGCAATGCCGGATTTTATATTGGAGTTCGGGAATGTTCCGATTTACAATTGCTGCGTTCGTTGCACTATCCGCTCCCGTCGTTGCTGAAAGCTGGCAACCCGAAGAAGCGTCGATGCGCGCGCATGTCGGCTTTCTTGCCAGTGACGAGATGAAAGGGCGTGAGGCCGGAACGCCCGAATATGACATTGCCGCGCGCTATGTTGCGGCCCAATTCGAAACGAATGGCCTCAAGCCTGTGGGTGGAAAGGGCAGCTTTATCCAGCCTGTGCCGCTGGTGACGTTTCGCGCCGCGAATGAGGGGAGCGTCAAGCTGATCCGCGGCGCGACCGAAACCACGCTTGAATTTGGGACTGATTATCTGCCGGGGTCGAGCCCGCTTGGAGCAGACCTGACGAAAGATGCACCGCTCGTCTTTGTGGGCTTTGGTGTGGTCGCACCCCAATTTAAGCGTGATGACTATGCCGGACTCGACGTGAAGGGCAAAATCGTCGTGATGCTGGCGGGCGCGCCCTCGTCGTTGCCGACTGAGGAACGCGCGCATTATGGCAATGGCGTAAGCAAGCGCCAGATGGCAGCGTCACGTGGTGCGATTGGCATCATCAGCGTTGATACCCCGACGCGTGAAAAAGTATCTCCGTTCGCACGACGTGCTCGCAACTGGCGCTATCTCGGAGCAACCTGGGCGCACAGTGATGGGACGCCGGACTATCCGGGCGGCACCGCGCCGGGGCTGGCGTCGCTGAGCTTGGCGGGCGCGGCGAAACTATTTGCAGGACTGCCCGGCGGTGCTGATGCCGTGTTTGCGGCATCGGAGAGCACAGTCGGCAATCCGAAGCGCACGGCGTTGCCGATAACGGCGCGCGTGGCGCTCAAGACTGAAGTCAACCGGGTAATGAGCAGCAATGTCGCGGGACTGTTGGAGGGGTCCGACCCGGTTCTGAAGGATCAGGTGGTTGTCTTGTCCGCGCATCTCGATCACGTCGGCATTTGTCCCGAAGTAAAGGGCGACAAAATCTGCAACGGCGCGATGGACAATGCGATGGGCATCGCGTCGATGATCGAAGTTGCGCACGGCTTCAAGCACCTGAAAACGCGACCGAAGCGATCAATCTTGTTCCTTGCCGTGACTGCCGAGGAAAAAGGTTTGGTTGGTGCCGACTATTATGCGCAGAACCCGACGCTGCCGAAGGGTAATCTGGTCGGCAACGTCAATCTCGACATGCCGATCGTTACCTATGAGTTCAAGGATGTCGTCGCGTTTGGTGCCGAGCGGTCGTCGATTGGACCAGCCGTGGCGCGCGCGGGAGCGTCGATGGGGATTGCGCTTGTCGCTGATCCCGAGCCCGAACAGGGCATTTTCACGCGCTCGGATCATTACCGCTTTGTCCAGCAGGGAATCCCATCGGTTTTCTTGGTTACGGGTCCGGGCGGTGATGGCGCGACCGTGGGCGCGGAATTTCAGAAAATCCATTATCATCAGCCATCGGATGATATGAAGCTGCCGTTTAAATGGGGTGCCGCGGCGCGGTTTGTTGCACTCAATCTGGCGATTGCTCAGGATCTTGCGAATGCGCCTGAACGACCACGCTGGAACAAGGGTGATTTCTTCGGGACTCTCTACGAAGGATATGGCGCGACCGGAAAATAAATGGCGCGATTGCTAATCTTCGGCCTTGGCTACACGGCTTCGCGCATTGCCGATGCAGCGCGCGGGCGAGGCTGGACCGTTGATGCGACCGGCTCGGCGGGAAATATTGACTTCAACGACAGCGCGACGGTGCGGCTGGTCGCGGCGCAAGCATCGCATATCCTTTCGTCGGTGCCGCCGGTGGTGGACGGCGATCCTGTGCTGCTGACTTACGGCGATGTGCTGGCAGTCAAATGGCTCGGCTATCTGTCGTCAACTGGCGTTTACGGTGATGCAGGCGGGGCATGGGTCGACGAAAGCGCACCCATTCGCGGGCGGCGCGAGAGCCGCAATGTCGCGGATCAGGATTGGCTGAAGCAAGGCGCCCGGATTTTTCGTTTACCAGGAATCTACGGCCCGGGCCGGTCCGCGCTTGATCGCGTTGCAGAGGGTAAAGCGCACCGTGTTGACCTGTGCGATCAAGTGTTCAGCCGAGTCCATGTCGATGACATTGTATCGGCTGTGCTCGCAGGCTTTGATGCGCCGCCAGGGGCGTATAATCTGGCCGATGATTATCCCTGTGACCAGAATGCGCTAATCGAAGCGGCGGCTGCGGTGCTTGGCGTTGCGCCCCCACCATTTGTCTCGCTCGAGAGTTTGTCACCAATGGCGCGGAGTTTCTACGGCGAAAACCGGCGGGTGGCGAATGGCAAAGCGAAGCGTGTGCTGGGCTGGAAACCAGCTTATCCTGATTTTGGGTCAGGTCTGCGTGCGCTGAGGGCAATGAGCAATCCGGCGAGGGCGACAACGCCGCCTGCCGCTGCGAGCCATGACCAGCGGTAATCCTCGACCACCGTCGATATAATCATCGCGAGGATTGGCGTGAGAACACTCGAGTAAGCCGCGCGTGCAGGGCCGACCGCCCGGATCACATTGAAATAGCATGTAAAGGCAATTGCACTGGCAAACACCCCAAGGAACAGCACGCCGCCGATATAGCTTGGTGTCCACAGCATCACCGGTGGGCCTACGGTCACCAATGCATAAGTGCCATTCATTGCCGTGCCCCACACCATCCCCCATGCCAGCGTGGACGCCATCGGCAACGCCCGCCCGCGATCAGTGCCTTGCATAATATTGGCGGCGGACGCTGACAGGACGCCTGCAAGCGTTAATATAGTGCCAAGGATCGTTGCCGTTGTGCCCGCTGCATCAACACGAAGCTCTTGCGCAATCAGCATGCCGACGCCGGTCACTGCGACGACCGACCCGATGAGGAACCGTCCCGACAATGGTTGCTTCAAGAAAATCCGACCGAGCACCGCGTTGGGCACAATCAAAAGCGCAAACAGGACCGCGACCAACCCCGATGTAATGTATCCTTCTGCCCGGTAAACGAAATTGAAATTCATCGCGAACTGGGCAAGGCCGAACAAGGCAGCAAACATTTGTCCCTGCCGCCCAATGTTCAGCGGCGACCGCGTGGCGAGAGCATAGAGAAACATCACCGCCGCCCCCGCCGTAAATCGATAAGCAACCGACCATGTCGGCGGCACGGTGCCCAACTGGTCGCGGATCACGATCCAAGTTGTGCCCCAAATGATTGTGGCAATCGTGAATGGGATCAGGACGCGCGGGCGTAACATCGGGCTGTCGCTCATAATGCGGCCAACGCAGCGGCCAGTGCCTCAATCTCGTTTTCGGGTTGATCCCATGACACCACGAAACGGACTTCGTTGTCAGACCAGTCATAGAAATCGAAACCCTGCGCGCGCAGGGCAGCTGCTTCACTGGGCGTCATTGACACAAAAACCTCGTTCGCCTCGACCGGGTGCAACAAATGTGCCCCTGCCGCCGCGCCCAGCACCGCCCCGCCTGCATTGGCGGCACGGGCGTTGGTGAGCCAGCGATCATCGTCAAGCAGCGCATGGATTTGCGCCGCCAGATAGCGGCCTTTCGAATTCAAATGGCCAGCGCGTTTGCGACGGACACGGATTTCCTCGGCAAGGCTGATGTCGAACAGGATCAGCGCTTCTGCCGACAAGCCACCGTTTTTGACGAATCCAAAGCTCAAAGCCTCGACGCCCGCCCGCCACGTCAGGTCGGCGGGACTGTCGCCACTATGCACAACAGCATTGGCAAAGCGTGCGCCGTCCATGTGGAACCGCAGCCTGCGGCCCTTCGCAATGGCACCAAGGGCCGCGACCTCTGCGGCACGATAGGTTCTGCCATATTCCGTCGCATTCGTGATCGAAACCACGGCTGCCTGTGTCCGGTGGACGTCATTGGCAATCGCATCCAGCCGTTCGGTTAGCGTTTCCGGCGTCAGCTTTGCACCGGGTCCATCGGCAAGGAGGAGCTTGCCACCGCCCATATAAAATTCGGGGGCGCCGGCTTCGTCATTCTGGATATGCGCATCATGATGGCACACGACTCCGCGATAGGGTGGGCACATTGCCGCGAGCGCGAGCGAATTGGCCGCCGTACCTGTTGCCACCCAAATGGCGACGACGTCTGTTTCAAACAGCGCCGAAAAACGGGCATCGAGAGCCTTACTTAGCGCATCGCCATCATAAGCCGTATCGACATGATTGGCCGCAATAAGGGCGTCCAGCACAGCTAAATGAACTGAAGCGGCATTGTCTGAAAAAAAACGCATTGTCATGCGCCATTGCTCGTCACGTTCGACAGGTCAACCACAGCTTTTGATTGGCTAATTCGATCAGTAACGCGAATAATATTGATTTTTTCGAATAGTGGCGAAGTGGTAGGTAAAAGCGGGAGCGAGTCGCAGCAAGTCTCGCTCGCGGAACCAAAAACTTGGGAGTGCAGATGCCATGAACGCAGAAACCTTATGCCCGATGAGCAGCAAAATGAGCCGCGAGGTCATGGTCTGGGGCATGAATAACCAGCTCTGGTGGCCCAACGCGCTGGACCTTTCGATGCTTCACCAGAACCCATCGGCAGGGAACCCCATGGGCGAGGATTTCGATTACGCTGATGAATTCGCCAAACTCGATCTCGATGCCGTGAAAGCTGATGTTTTTGCGCTGATGACAGAGTCACAAGCATGGTGGCCCGCCGATTACGGTCATTATGGCCCGTTATTCATCCGGATGGCTTGGCACAGCGCGGGCACGTATCGCATTTATGATGGTCGCGGCGGTGCCGGTTCGGGCACGCAGCGTTTCGCCCCGCTCAACAGCTGGCCGGACAATGGCAATCTCGACAAAGCGCGGATGCTGCTTTGGCCCGTAAAAAAGAAATATGGTCGGGCGCTCAGCTGGGCCGACCTTATGATTCTCGCTGGCAATTGCGCTCTTGAATCAATGGGCTTCAAAACGGCGGGCTTCGGTGGTGGTCGCGAGGACGTCTGGGCTCCTGAGACTGACATCGATTGGGGTCCGGAGGCTGAATGGCTCGGGGACCAGCGTTACAGCGGAGATCGGGAACTTGCTGACCCGCTGGGCGCTGTCCAAATGGGCTTGATCTATGTCAATCCACAGGGACCAAACGGCAATCCTGATCCGGTCGCGTCTGGCCGCGACATCCGCGAAACATTCGCCCGCATGGCTATGAATGACGAGGAAACGGTGGCGCTGGTTGCTGGCGGCCATGCATTTGGTAAATGCCACGGCGCTGGCCTTGAATCGCATGTCGGGCGCGAACCCGAAGGTGCCGGGCTCGAAACGCAAGGGATGGGCTGGCTCAGCACGTATGAAAGCGGGCTGGGCGGCCACGCGATTACAAGCGGTATTGAAGGCGCGTGGACTCAAACACCGACGCAATGGGATAATAACTATCTCAAGAACCTGTTCGAACTCGACTGGACGCTAACGAAGAGCCCTGCTGGCGCACACCAGTGGACGCCTACGAACCCTGAAGCACAGACGATTGTCCCGGATGCGCATGATCCGGCTATTCGTCACGCTCCGATGATGACGACGGCCGATCTCGCCATGCGCTTCGACCCGATCTACGAACCGATTGCACGGCGTTATTATGAGAACCCGGATCAGCTGGAAAAAGCATTCGCCGAGGCGTGGCTGAAGCTGACGCACCGCGATATGGGCCCGATTGCACGCTATGTCGGCAAGGAAGTTCCCGCCGAGCCGCGTATTTGGCAAGACCCGGTACCTGCGATTGATCATGCCTTGATCGATGCGACGGACACTGCGGCGCTGAAGGTCAAAATTCTTGATTCGGGCCTTTCGGTGTCGCGGCTGGTTGCAACGGCTTGGGCTTCGGCATCGACGTTCCGAGGATCGGACAAACGTGGCGGCGCCAATGGTGCGCGTATCCGCCTTGCGCCGCAAAAGGATTGGGATGTCAACGAACCCGCCGAACTTGCGCGGGCATTAAGTGTGCTTGAGGGCATCCAAGCCGGTTTCAACACTGGTGGCAAGAAAGTCTCGCTAGCCGACCTAATTGTGCTTGGGGGCTGTGCGGCAATTGAAAAGGCGGCAAAAGACGGTGGCCATGACGTTACGGTGCCGTTCACGCCAGGCCGGACCGATGCGTCTCAGGAACAAACAGATGCGCACAGCTTTGCGCCGCTTGAGCCGAAATATGACGG
Source organism: Sphingomonas sp. (assembly GCA_031417655.1). Taxonomy (GTDB): domain Bacteria; phylum Pseudomonadota; class Alphaproteobacteria; order Sphingomonadales; family Sphingomonadaceae; genus Sphingomonas_O. Next base: position 137,175 of record JANOVZ010000118.1, read on the forward strand.
CTTCCGCAATTATAAGCGTGGCACCTCGGCACAGTCCGACGAAGAAAAGCTCATTGATAAGGCACAGCTGTTGACGTTGACGGCGCCTGAAATGACCGTACTGATCGGGGGATTGCGGGTGCTCGGTGCGAACCATGGCGGGTCGGTTCACGGCGCGTTGACCAGCCGCCCGGGCGTGTTGACGAATGATTTCTTTGTCAATCTGCTCGATGCCAGCGTCACCATGAAGTGGAGCGAAACCAGCGACGGCACTTTTGCTGCGAAGGACCGCGTGAAGGGTGACGCGATGTGGACGGGGACGCGTGTTGACCTGATCTTCGGGTCGAACTCGCAACTGCGTGCGCTTGCCGAAGCCTATGCGACCGATGATGCGAAAGCGTCGTTCGTATCGGCATTTGTGGCGGCATGGGCGAAGGTTATGGAACTCGACCGGTTCTGAGCTTGCGTTCCATAATGGCAATGGCAGCGTCGCTTTGCTTAGGCGAAAAGGGGCGCTGTCGCCGGAAATGAGTAACTACCTGCCGTCATTGCGCCAGTTACGCTACCTTGTCGCGCTGCATGAGCTTGGCCATTTCGGGCGGGCGGCAGCCGCAACATTTGTGAACCAATCGACGCTGTCGGCGGGTATTGCCGATCTTGAACGGCAACTTGGCGTGGTGCTCGTTGAACGGACGCGGCGGTCCGTGCGATTTACGCCTGTGGGCGATCAATTGGTTGAACGCGCACGTCGGCTGGTGCGCGGCGCCGAGGATTTGACCGAGATGGCCCGTGCTGCCGCTGATCCGCTTACGGGTGAGCTGCGCTTTGCGATCATTCCAACGATTGCACCTTTCCTGCTTGCGCAGATCGTTCCACGCGTGCGGGCAGACTGGCCCGATCTCACACTATTTGTTCGCGAAATGACCTCACCATCAGCGTGCGAAGCATTGCAGCGCGGACAGGTCGATTGTGTATTGCTGGCGCTGCCGTTTGCCTGTGGCGATGTCGAGGAGGTGGCGATTGCAACCGACCGATTGCTGCTGGCTACATCTGCTGCCTATGCACCTGTCAAAATGCCGGTCGTTGCAGATGCGATCGATGTCGACCGGTTATTGCTGCTCGAAGACGGTCATTGCCTGACGGACCACGCGCTTACCGCCTGTGGCCGTCGCGGGCTGATGGGGCCAGCGCCGATGCTGTGCACGTCGTTGCATACGTTGGTGCAGATGGTCGATCAGGGGCTGGGCATCACATTGCTTCCAGAAATGGCAGTGAAAGCAGGCATCCTGCATGAAACCGGCGTTAGCGTGTATCCGCTCGCCAATGCCGACGCGGCACGCCGGATTGCGCTTGTCTGGCGGCGTGAAAGCGCGCGCGCTCCCGAATATCGGCTGCTGGCGAAATCGATTGTCACGGCGTTGCCCACAACGGGTGCATAGGTTCGCAAATCATTGAACACGTTGCCCCGGAATAAGCACGGTCTGCCGTCGCGGCGCCGCAACGGCATTCCCACTCGCCGATATGACCGATAGCCCAAATGGAGGGGGGTGCATTTAAAGCATCCCAGTCCTTGCGTTTCGCTGGCTGGCTATGCGGTAGAGGACGTTGAAATGCATATTAAAATCATATCTTTGGCAATCGTCGGCGGCATCGCACTTAGTGGCTGTGCCAAAAAACAAGTGGCCGTTGTCGCGCCACCGCCGCCCGGCTCGGTCGCCGGCAGCACCGCCGCTGATCGTGACGGCGACGGCATCGTTGACGGTTATTATTCGGCGGACGGCATTTATCATCCAAACTACGTCCCACCTGCGCCCGCCTATGCCCCTGTTGCGATGCGCAAGGGAGAGCGGGGCTGATCATGTTTTTTAGGGGAGTGCGGATCATCCGCATTCCCCATTTCCTATTGCTGACGCTGCTTGTCAGCGCCGGTGGAAACACGTCAACGCTAGCGGCATCCCCCGCTGTCTTAACGATTAGCGCGCAAGCCTTGACCACTGAAATCAAGGCGCAAGCAAAGGGACGAGTGAAGAAATTTTATGCTGAGCGCGGGTTTCGCCCACTCTGGGTGTCTAAGGGCAGGATCGGACTTGAAGCCGATAAGCTGCGCGAGTTTGTCAAATCCGCTGATCTCGATGGCCTGACTCCGTCATCCTATAATATTGAGGAACTGAATGCGGCGATTGCCGACGCAGGTACCGGGGATCCACGTGCGGTCGCATACGCCGAACTGGCCCTATCAAACGTCTTTTCGCGCTATGTCGGTGATCTTCGTGGTCGGGCAAGAGTCGACATGACGTATCTTGATGCGCGCCTTAAAACGAAAAGACCGAAGCCCGACATGGTTCTCCGTGCTGCCGCACGATCGGGGTCATTGGGAGATTATGTCGCATCAATGGCTTGGATGAGCCCGCATTATTTGCGGCTACGGACGCTGCTTGCTCGCGCCGAAAAGGAGGGTCGTTCGGACGATGTGATGCGGCGGCTCCGTCTTAATCTTGATCGCGCGCGTATTCTTCCGGGGCGATGGACGCGCCATATTGTCGTCGACGCGGGTTCAGGCCGACTCTGGTATTATCAGGCGGGCAATCAGGTGGGCGTGATGCGCGTCGTCGTGGGCAAGGCTAAGTCACCCACGCCGATGCTGGCGGGCATGATGCAATATGCGATCCTCAATCCCTATTGGAATGTGCCCGTCGATCTTGCGCAGACGCTGATTGCGCCAAAGGTGCTTAAAGGGGAGTCGCTGAAGTCGCAGGGCATGGAGGCTTTATCCGACTGGAGTGCAAATCCAACGCGGCTGGACGCGGTGGCGATCAACTGGACGGCAGTCGCATCGGGTGCACAGGAGCTTCGCCTTCGCCAATTGCCGGGCGGCGCAAATTCGATGGGACGGGTCAAGTTCATGTTTCCCAATGATCTGGGCATATTCCTGCACGACACGCCCGACCGCGCGCTGTTTGCAAAGGACAATCGCCATTTTAGCAACGGTTGCATCCGGCTTGAAGACGCCACCGGTTTGGGGGCTTGGTTGCTGGGTCGGCCAATCCGCACGGCGTCAAAAGGCCCTGAACAGGCCGTTCCCCTCAATGCACCGGTTCCCGTTTATCTCACCTATTTTACCGCGACAGCGACGAAACAGGGCGTCGGGTTCATCGACGATGTTTACGGGCGTGATAAAATAAGGTGAGCAGCCCATCGCGGGATTGCTTTCGAAACTGGTGCTGCCGCGGAGGATTGAACTCAGGACCTCCGCCGCACATTTCGAGCAGGTTGCAGTGAGTTGAGAATACGATTGGAGCACGCAAAGGCGGTAATCAGCCATATTTCGGGTTCACTCGGCGTTGTTAATCGCATTTTCGACGTTTACGAATATCGCACGGGAAAATTCTTAGTTTTGAGGCGCTGGTCGAACCATGTCGAAAAGATAATCAGCGGCAGTCCCGCAATCGCGAGCATAGAACCGTGCCGTCAAACTGTGCGTTCGGCGGTCAAAAGCTGACGGGGCATTGGCTGTTTTGTTGAAAATTCTGTCGAAAAAAGTCCGTGCGCCGAATTTTGTTGCGTTAAGCAGACAGGATTACATTCCGGACCGTGGAACCTTGAAGAAAAATTTCAAGCGGAAGCTATGCACCGGAAGGAAATTTCACGGCGCTTATGCAGGCCGACTTTATCAACAGAATTTTGGCGGAAGCCGCCGCGCGGTGCGGCACAAGTCCGCCATGCGTCGATTCAGGGGAATATGTCGAAGGCCCACAGGTTCACAACTTCATACCGGCCGGTGGCTTCTTGGCTAAGCTGGGCAAATTTATCACGAAAAGCCCATCACCATCTCTCGATAACGCGACGGCCCGCAGCACGGTCGTTACGATTTTGGCTGGCTTAGCTGTCTTCCATCCGATCCCAGCCGCTGCGCACGTCAAATGGTTCGAGGCTTATGAAGTTGCGGCAGCACCAGTGCCGATCTCGACCATCTTGATGCTACCCTATTTCTGGCTCGGCATCGCAATCGTTCTGCTGTTCTTCGCGGTTACGACCATGATCGAACAGCGCGCAGCGGGCGCATTGGCAACGCGAGGCCTTGATCAGGCGATTAAGCCGTTGCACGACTTCGCCGACACTTTCATGATTGCAGTGCTCGCGGCATTTTTCGTCGCCCTGTTCGCCGTCGGCGGAAGCTATCTTACGCCCGAGCTCAAGACCGAGTCCGAACTGGTGCCTTGAGCACAAATCGTCATCGCGCTGCTCGTCGTGCCGCGTCGGACGCGGGCGGTGGCGGCGGTCGCCATCGTCGTGCTGTGGGCAGTGACGCTGAAGGACTACGACCTGTTTCACTTGCTCGACTATCTGGCGCTCGGTCTCGGGCTCGCCGGGTTTCTGTTGCTGTCGGGGTTGCCCGACGGCGCGTGGCATGATCGGCGCTTTGCCGTCCTGCGTTGGGGCATAGCCCTCGCGCTGATGTGGTCGAGCATGGAAAAGCTCATGTATCCACAGTGGTTCATGCCGCTGCTCGAAGCCAAGCCGTTTCTCGCGTTCGGTATCCCGTTTGGTCCCTACACGACGATGGCGGGCATCGCCGAATTCACGCTTGGCTTCGGGCTGCTATGGACGCCGCTCGTCCGTCGTCTGTCGGCTGCCGCGCTGTTCCTGCTGATGTTCGCTGCGGTCTATCCGTTTGGGCGCATCGACCTGATCGGGCACGCGACCATCCTCGCCGGGCTTCTCGTCGCCATTGCTGATCCGCTGCGCAACGCGGCGCTCGAGATCGCACCGACAGGGCGCCGGGCAACGCTCTTCGTTCCGGTCGGGATCGCCGTCGCGCTGGCGGTGACGATAATCTCCTACGCCGGGCTGCATCATATGATCTATGATCGCAGCAGCGGGATGTTCGCCACGTTGCTGCGGCCCAAGACGGCTAAGGCCGCGTCAGCCGCGATCGGCGCGCCGCCGGCGGGGTTCTGGCGTAGTCAGGAGCATTATCACGGTCGTGAAGGCGCGACCCGCGCGCCCGATGCGGGGGCGACCGCCGCAATGATGCGATCAATGGACGCAATGCACGGCACGATGAACGACGCACAGGTCACCGGCAATCTCGACCGCGACTTCGTGACGCTTATGGTTCCGCACCACCAGTCGGCTGTCGATATGGCGCAGGTCTACCTTGAACAAGTCGGATATGCTGGAGCAGGCGCGCGAGAAATTCGTGACGATCGCCGACGACGTACGATTGATCGATGCAGACCGCCACCCGCTAGGCGTTCTCACTGCGCGCTCGGTGCTGCGCGCGCTCCCTAACGATGTCGAATATGAAAAAGCGCAACTGACCGATTACATCAAAGGCATCTGCTATCGCTGAAGCAATGCCACCAGCCCGCTAGCTTGCAGTGGAACCGACATGCCCGATCCCCAAGTAACGTCTGGCCCGCCCACACAACGCCAGCGCGCCTTGTCACGCTGGACCAATGAAGGCGGGGCGGTCGCCCCTGGGGACCATGTAATGTGCGCGGCCGCGCCGGTAATGACGAATACGGAATTAGTGCATCTCCACATTCGCGTGATCGCGCTCGAGAATATCCTGATCGCCGTGCTCGCGGAAGGGTCCGAGCAGCAGCGCGAAGTTGCGCGCAGCATGGCAGACTTGATCGCTCCGCGAGAAGGCACAACCCCGCACGCGTTGACGATACAGGCAGCCAAGCACATTGCTGACTTTGTCGACCGCGCCGGGCACTATCGAACCGCATCGTCGTGACCGGCTTAGTCCTTTACAAAAGCACGCCTGTGATCGACGAGAGCAAGCTTCCCGCCGGGCTGCGCAGGGCGCATCGCATTAAGGCCGGTGTCTGGGGCGTCATCAATGTTTGTCGGATCGAACGTACGGCGACTTTTGGGGTCGAAAATTCGATCAATGGACGACTGGAATGTTGGCGAATTTGGTCTAATTTGTGACCGATCCGCGCTACGACCGCCTTCGACAACTTTTCGGACGTTTACTGCTGTTCAACCACCTATCAAATGCGGACTACGATCTGGCTGGCCACAAAAACGGCAGTGAGCCGAGGACGAAACCTAAAAACGTAGCTTGTAAGGGGAGGGCTACGGCAAAGTCCGGCATTTCAAGCACAAAACTGGCGAAGGCGTTTGCTGAAACATCGGCTACCATCACACCTGCCGCGAGAGACAAGCCGCTGCGGCGCCAGTTTGCGACGATTAGAACGACTACGAGTATATCTAGCACCAGAAGCGAAGTCCAAAATGCCTCAAGCGCAGGCGGGGCAAACGAGTAGGGCCGCCAACCATTAGTCAGAAAATCGCGAGCATGATTGATTACACCTACGCTGAAACAGGCGATGTATGCTCCTAAGGCGAACCGTGTGCGAACAGACCGTGTCATTGCGTTTTAGGTAGCTTAAACTCGGTTTGCTATCTAGAGTCGTCACTCCAAAACCTGACAGTGAGCTCCCCCCAAAAAAGCGTTTGTTTTGACACGGCTGAACGGACGGCAAAAGTCAGTTGTCGATGACGCTCGTTCGCGCGTCAGCAATGTTGGCGGAACACGCCCTTGTGCAAGCCAAGCCTGTATCTGAATGCTTCTGCTTTCCACTTCATTGTCGAGCGGATTCAGGCGTAAGCATGTTTGGTGACTCAGACCTGCGCCGCACCGCCATCGACGAACACCTCGGCACCGGTCATGAAGCTGCTGTCGTCGCTGGCCAGAAACAGCGCTACCGCTGCGGTTTCTTCGGGCTGACCGAGGCGGCCCAGCGGCGTCTGCGCGATTAGCCCAGCGACGAGCGCCTTCTCTTCTTCGGGCGTGCTCGCGATGCCGTGAAGACCGGGCGTGGAAGTCGCTCCCGGTGAAAGCACGTTGACGCGGATGCCGCTGTCCTTGAGGTCCAGCGCCCAGCTTCGCGCGAAGTTGCGGATCGCGGCTTTGCTTGCGCTGTAGACGCTGAACGCCGGCGTGCCCTTCGATCCGGTCGTCGAACCGGTGAGAATGATGGATCCGCCCGCCGTCATCAGTGGCAGCGCCTTTTGCACGGTAAACAATGTGCCACGGACGTTAATTCCGAAAGTGCGGTCGAACTGCTCTTCGGTAATCATGCCGAGCGGGGCTACGTCGCCGCCGCCGGCATTGGCGAACAATATGTCCAACCCGCCACGATTCTCGCGCACAATGGCGAATAGCCGGTCGAGATCGTCAACGCTGGCAATGTCGCTCTGTATGCCTGTGACAGCGCCGCCGACCTGATCTACCGCCTTATGCAGTTCGGCTTGGCGTCGCCCAGTGATAAAGACATGCGCACCTTCGGCGACGAAGCGCTTGGCGGTTGCAAGACCGATGCCACTCGTGCCGCCGGTGATGACGGCGGTTTTCCCTTGAAGTCTGCCCATGTGTTCCACCTCAACTTCTGCGATATGATGTTCGATCATGATCTTGATCTCCTTTCGTGGCCGCCACAATTGGCCACGCGAGCAAAATGACGGCTCAACATTGCGCCAACATTGAGCGCGCTGGACAAAGCCCACCGCAGGCCATGTTCGCGCAAGCTCCGCCTCTCATTTGGCTCGCTCCCCACGAGGGGAAGTCCACAAATGAGAAGGAATTTAGTGATGAAGCCAGTTCACATGCTGATCGGATTGTTTGCGATCCTGCCCGGCACCGCGTTCGCACAGGATAGCGAAAAGCGCGCCTTCGATGGCGTTCAAGTCGGTGTGTCAGTCGATCGGCGCACGCTTGACGGCGATTATAAAGTTCCGAACTTCGACACCAAGCTGGACGAGGACAAGGCCGGGATCGGCTATCGCGGCCGACTTGCGCCTCGGGGATTCGTTCGTGATCGGTGCCGAGGGCGGCTTGGGTCGTGGCGGGCGCTCGCTGGCCATGAGGGGCGATGTTGCCGACTACACCCTGAAGCCGGGATGGAACTACGACGTATCAGGGCGCGTCGGTGTGCTGCCAACCTCCAATATCATGCTCTATGGTCGTAGTGGCTACAACTGGCTTCGCGTTGATGAGAAAACCGACTTCCGCGATGTGAAGCGGCTCGACATCGAAAGCAGCGGAACAAGGAAGGGCTTGTTATTGGGTGCTGGTGTCGAGGCAGCGATCACCACTGGCGTCACTGCGCGCGCCGAATACAATCAAACCAACTATGGCAACGGATTAAAGTCGTCCAAAATGCCGGTCGGCCTGTCGCTCGGGTTTTGAGAAAAGAACTTTACGACGCCATGTTGCGGCAATGTTGCGGTCGTAACTTGCAATCGTTGGCTCAAGGAATTGATGACCCGCGCAGCAGCTTCATCAATCGGATCGAAGCGCCAGCTCGCACCCGCACCAAGCAATGCCTTGAGCCGACAGATTAGAAGGACAATGAAAATGACAAATCTCACAATGCGGCGGACGGTCGTCCGTGCGGCCACGATCATCGGTGCGATGGTCATGGGCCTTACCTTCAGTTCGAGTGCGACAGCAGGCGAGAGGGATGATCAGAGAACGTGTGCCAGCATGGGCGCACCTTATGGGTCGCCAGCCTACACCAATTGCATGCTCCAGCAGCAGCAGCGCGGTGACGAAAAAATGCTGAACTTCCTCGCGGAGCAGCGCATGCATCAAGAACTCGGTCGCGAAGCGCGCGAGACGCTCCAGCGGAAGAGAGAACGACGCGATCGCGAACAATATTGCCGCTAAAAACGGCTTCACGGCGATGCAGAGCTGTCGATACCAATAAGTGAAACCGTCGGAACTTTGCGGGGCAACCACCGGTTACCTTTACTACCTGTTCGGATGATGTCCCCGGACCCGCCACATCGGTGAAACCTCGAATGGGTCACGCGGCCGCGCGCCCGTCGATCCCGCGTATCTATCGGAGACAGGTCATGTTGCAATTGAATGGCGTCGAACACGTCTACCCCAACGGAACCCGTGCGCTCGACGGCGTCACGATCTCTATCGACAAGGGCATGTTCGGACTGCTCGGCCCGAATGGTGCCGGCAAATCGTCGCTGATGCGGGCAATCGCAACGCTGCAAACGCCGACCGCTGGCAGTATCCGGTTCGGCGATATCGATGTGTTGGCACAGCCGGAACGGCTGCGCGCCGTGCTCGGCTATCTGCCGCAGGAGTTCGGCGTTTATCCGCGCGTCTCCGCCTATGACCTGCTCGATTATATGGCCTCACTCAAAGGCATTGCCTCGGCGGCGGATCGGCGTGCGACGGTCGAGACGCTGCTTGTGCAGACCAATTTATGGAATGTTCGCACCAAGGCAGTGGCAGGCTTTTCGGGTGGCATGCGCCAGCGTTTCGGCATTGCCCAGGCGCTGATCGGAAATCCTCAGCTTATCATCGTTGACGAGCCGACTGCCGGTCTCGATCCCGAAGAACGCAACCGGTTCCACAATTTGCTTGTGGAGATCGGCGAGCATGTCGTCATCTTGCTGTCGACGCATATCGTCGACGACATTGCCGACCTCTGCCCGCGCATGGCGGTGCTCGCTGCCGGGCGTATTCAGCTCGAAGGCGCGCCAGCCGATCTTATCGCCCGAAGTCGAGGTCGCATGTGGTCCAAGACGATCGAGCGCGATAGCCTCGACGAGGTCAAGGCGGGTTATGAAGTCATTTCCACACGTCTGTTCGCCGGGCGCACGATCGTCCATGTGCTGTCCGAGACCGATCCCGCCAACGGCTTCTCATCGGTCGAGGACGGTCTCGAAGACGTCTATCTCACGACTGTCGCGCGCAGCCGCCGTCCTGTCGCTCAGCTTGCGGCGTAAGCTCCGTGTTCAAAACCATCGCCTTGTTCGAGCTGCGCTACCAGTTTCGCAACCCGGTTTTCTGGGGCGCGGCCGCGCTGTTTTTCCTGTTGACGTTCGCCGCGACAACCGTCGAGTCGATCCGCCTCGGCAGCGGCGGCAACATTCACACCAACGCGCCGACCGCCATCGCGCAGACTCAGCTCATCATGTCGCTGTTCTTCATGTTCGTGACGACTGCCTTCGTCGGCGGTGTCGTGGTCCGCGACGACGAGAGCAACTTTAGCGGCATCGTCCGCTCGACCAAGGTTGGCAAGCTACCCTACATGCTCGGCCGCTTCAGCGGTGCGTTCGTTGGCGCAGCGATCGCATTCCTCGCGGTTCCGCTGGCGATCTGGATCGGCACGTTCATGCCGTGGGTCGATGCTGAAAACCTCGGCCCCAATCGCCTGGCCGACTATCTGTACGGTTATTTCGTCATCGCGCTTCCCAATCTGCTGATGACATCGGCGATCTTCTTCGCCGTCGCCGCTTGGACACGCTCGATGACCTACAGCTACTTATCGGTCATCCTGTTCATGTTCGCCTATTTTGCGCTGACCGCGATGCTCGCGACATGGCCAAATCTTTCGCTTGCCGCGCTGTTCGAGCCGTTCGGCACCGTCGCGTTTGGCTTGAGCATCCGTTATTTAACGCCGATTGAGTCGAACACGCAGGCGCTGGCGCTGACTGGGTTGCTCCTCGGGCATCGCCTGCTGTGGGTAGCAATTTCTGCGGCAATCGTTGCTGTCGCCATCTGGCACTTCCGGTTTGCCGATCGCGGCATATCGATGCGAAGCGTCAGACGTCAGGTGATACAGGATAAAAAGCTGGCAGCAGTCGAGCCGGTCGTCGTTGATCAGCTGCCGACGACAGCACCCGCGCGTGCGGTGTGGCACCAGTTGTTGGTCACCACCCGGCTCGAAACCAAACTGATCTTCAACAGCCCGGCGTTCTGGGTGCTGGCGGTCGTTGGCGCGATCAACCTGTTCATCACGCTCAGTCTTGCCGGGCGTTTCTACGGCGTGCCGAGCTTACCCCAAACCTTCGTCATCATCGATGCGGTTCGTTCGGCATCCGTTCTGATCACCCTGCTGATGGCGATCTATTTCGCGGGCGAAGTCGTTTGGCGCGAACGCGAGCGACGCTTCAGCGACATCATTGACTCTACCCCGCTGCCGAACTGGGTGTTCCTGATCTCGAAGCTGGCCGCAATCACCGGCGCGCTGCTCGTGATCACCGTTGGGGTTGTACTGATCGAAGCGATCGTCTTCCAACTCATCGGCGGGGTCACCGGCGTCGAGCCCGGTCGCTGGCTGATATGGTTTGTCTTGCCGAGTGCGATCTATGTCCTGCACCTCGCCGTGCTCGCCGTCGTGGTCCAGACGCTCAGCCCGAACAAGTTCGTCGGTTGGGCGGTAATGCTGGTCTATCTGGTCGCTGGCATTGTGTTCGGCAGCCTCGGCCTCGATCACCCGCTGATCAATTACGCCGAAGTCGCGATGCCGCTGTCGGACATGAATGGTTCGAACTATGGCGGCGTAACCGGCTGGTGGCTGCGCCTGTACTGGACGGCCTTCGCGATGATCCTGATCGTCTTGGGCCATCTGCTATGGCGGCGTGGGTCTGCGGTGACCATCGCGAGCCAGCTGCGTTCACTGCCGTTACGACTGCGCGGCAGAGCACTAGCGGTCCTGGCCAGCGCACTGGTGGTGACCGGCGGCCTCGGCAGTTTCCTGTTTTATAACATGGACGTCCTCAACCAATATACGCAACTCGGCGACCCCGAGCGCAGTCTTGCCCAATACGAACACCGATATGCGCGCTTTGCCGACTTGCCGCAGCCGACGGTGACCGATGTCACGCTCAAAGTTGATCTTTACCCTTCACGTGGTGTGATGCAGGCGACCGGCACGTATCGCTTCGTCAATGCGACCGCGACGGCGATCCCGACGCTGCATATCCGCACAATGCCGGGCATGAACCTGCCGCTGCGCGCAGTGTCGATGGACGGCGCGCGGCTGGTGCATGACGACTGCACGAACCATTATCGCATCTTCCGCTTCGATCGTCCGTTGCAGCCGGGCGCGAGCGGTGCAGTCTCCTTCCGGACGGCAGTGGAAAAGCACGGCCTCGCTGCCCTGCCAAGAGATTCAGCCGCCTATGAGATCGACGCACAGCCAGCGGCCAACGGCACTTACGTCATCAATTACCAGATACTGCCGATTCTCGGCATGGATCGGACAGGGTTCTTGCAAGGCACCAGCTTGCGCCAGAAGCACGGCCTGGTGCCCGGACTTCCGATGCCGAAACTGGAGGATACGGCGGCACAAGCGCGCAACTTCGCAGGGCTGGAACGGGTGAATACTGATATCACCGTCACCACCGACGCCGACCAGATGCTAGTCGCGACGGGCGCGCGCGTTTCTGACACCATCGCGGGCGGACGCCGCACCGCGCGGTTCGTGTCACCAGTGCCGTCGTATAACTTCATCACGATCCAGTCAGCGCGCTATAACGTCAAGACTGCCGATGCCGACGGCGTGAAGCTCCAAGTCTACTATCATCCCGCGCATTCGACGAACGTCGACCGGATGCTCGGTGCAATGCGCGCCTCGCTCGATTACTACCGGACGAACTTTGGTCCTTACCAATACCCTTACGCCCGGATCATCGAGCGGCCGGGCTATGGCGGGGGCGCGAACTCGGCGGCGGGCACAATCGGCTATTCGGAACGGGTCGGGTTCGTGATGAACCTCAGCGGTCCAAAGCAGCTCGATTTCGTGTCCTACCTCACCGCGCACGAGCTGGCGCACCAATATTGGTTTCATCAGGTGATGCCCGCCGACATGCAGGGTGCCGAAGTCATCACCGAGGGGCTGGCGCAGTATTCGGCGTTGATGGTGATGAAACAGCGCTACGGCGAGGATCAAGTCCGCACCTTCCTGAAATACGAACTCGATCAATATCTTCAGGGACGACGCGCCGAACCGGCCGAGGAAAACCCGCTCGCCCGCACCCGCAACCAGGGATATATCCACTACAACAAGTCGTCGATCGTGATGTATTTGCTTCAGGATCGACTGGGCGAGGCGCGCGTAAACGCCATGCTGCGCGGCTTGATCGACCGCTATCGCTTCAAGGCCGCACCCTATGCGCGGTCGAGCGATCTGGTGGACGGGTTCCTGTCGCTGGCCCGCACACCGGCCGAGCGTCAGCTGATCGTCGATCAGTTCTACCGCATCACGCTGTACGACCTGAAAGCGTCGCAGGCGACGGTTCGGCAGCTCGCGAACGGCCAGTTCGAGACGACTATGACCGTGGACGCCGCGAAGACCTATGCCGACGGTCAGGGTAACGAGCGGCAGGCCAATTTCGCTGAACGGGTCGATGTCGGGGTATTCACTGCCCGACCAGGCGATAGCGGGTTTAGCCGCACAAGCGTCGTGTCGATGCAGCGTCTGCCGGTCCGATCAGGCACGCGGCAGATCCGGATTATAACGTCGCGCAAGCCGCTCTACGCCGGTGTCGATCCCTACATCCACTTCATCGACCGCCAATCGAACGACAACATTGTTCAGGTGTCAGAGACAAAACGATGACCGCTGCTAGCGAACTGCAGCATGGTGAAACACAATTACGCCGTAGGTGGCAACAAGTCCTTATCGCGGCCGCTGTCGGCTTGGTTTACTGGGCAAGTTTTAGCGCGATCTCAGGAACGAACGAGCCGTGGGACGGGCAGCATTACTGGTCGGCCGCCTATCCCGGCTCGATGGTTTTGGCGGTCGCGCTTGGCTTTGTTTTTCGGCGACACGCCTGGATCACTGGCCTCACACTGACCTTTACCCAGCTCCCGATCATGGTGGCCAATACAGGCATCGGGCCATTCACGTTCTTCGCGGTGGTGCTGCTTGCCGTCCTCTCAATGCCTCTCATCTTGGCCGCTGCCACGACCTCGATGCGTCATCCATCGGCGACGGCGTGACACCCTTCCTTCACCTTCAAACACGGAGTCCGTCCATGATTTTCAAGCATATATTGATCGGTGCAATGCTGGCGCCGTCGGCAGCCAGCGCTTCCTCACCAGGCGAATGGGCAGGCTTCAACGCCAAGGTCGCCAAGACCTGCGAGATAGCGAGTGGCTTGCGGCGCGCCCGTAGCGGCGAAGTTGTCGGTTTCGACGACACCTTGGGCAAGGTCGTTACGCTCGTGACTGGAATGTCCCCGCAGCCGCGTCAACGACCCCGATTCACGACGATACTGTGCGTCTACGACCAGCGCTCAGGGCGGACGTGGACATCCGAAGCAAGGGGCTGGCAGTCCCCCAATCAGCCTCCACGCTATTGAAAATTCTCCTGATCGAAGACGAGATCGAGTTCGCGCACACTCTGCGCGGCGCGCTCGAACGTGAGCAGTTTGTTGTCGATCACGTCGATCGGCTCGGGACAGCGCGCGAGGCGGTGCTGGGAAATTGCTATGATCTCGTCTTGCTCGATCGGACTTTGCCCGACGGCGACGGGCTCTCGCTGATCCCGGCGCTACGGTCCGATCAGCCGGGCCTTCCAGTCATCGTATTGAGCGCGCGCGGCGATGTCCTCGACCGCGTTGCCGGACTCGACTGCGGTGCAGACGATTACCTGATCAAACCCTTCGCGCTCGACGAGATGTTCGCACGCATCCGCGCGGTCAAGCGCCGCCCGACCGAACTCGAGGTGGAGGAAGTTCGGGTCGGGGGCCTGGTCTTCGACATGACGAACGAGGCAGCGACGGTTGCGGGACTCGCGTTCGATCTTCCCCGTCGTGAGATGCGTGTGCTGGCGACGCTCGTGAAACGGCGGGGCCGCACGGTCCTGCGTGAGACGCTCGAACAGGCAGTATTTGGGTTCGATGATGAGGTTCAGTCGAACACGCTCGACTCGCACATATCGCGTCTGCGTCGAAAACTGACTGAGGCGGGTGCCGATGTCGAACTGCATCCGATCCGCGGCGTCGGCTATCTGCTGCGCGCGGCTTCATGAGCCGCACGCATCCGTCGCTGAAATGGCCGCTGATTCTCCAACCGCTGCTTTTCCAATTTTTGACGCTGTTCATATCGATTGCCATTCTTACGGCGCTGGTGGTTCGTGCCGACAGTGGCGGTAGCTATACAGACGAACGCATTACGCCAGTCATTGCCCAGGCAATCGTTCGTCAAAGCGATGGACGGCTAACGGTTCGGGTAACGCCTGAACTGGCCGCGCTTCGCGACGCGACACCGAATTTTTGGTTCGTTGTCGAAGATGATAGCGGACGAAGCGTCACCTTTGGGGGTGTTCCACCAGAGTTCGCGCGGGTGATCGGAACGCTTCACCAGCTGTCCTACGCCATCATCCGCGAACGATCGCCGCCGTATCGGCTGTCGGCGGTCGTGCGGAGAGAAGTGGCTCCCGCTGGCGCACTGACGATCTTGGGGCATGGCCAGCTTAGTGAAATGAGCTTCGTTGTCCTGATGGCTTCGAATGTGATCGTAATTCCAATATTTCTGCTGTTGGCGCTGATTGCGCTGATTATCACGCCGTGGATTGTCGGACGATCGTTGGCCGGCGTGAACCGGATCGCGAAAGAAGCCGAGCAAATCGATATCGAACGGCGCGGCTGGCGGCTCACCGAGGATCGGGTAGCAAGCGAGATATTGCCGCTCGTCCGCGCGGTAAACGAAGTGCTGCGGCGGCTCGATGAGGAATATGAGCGTCAGCGACGGTTCATAGCTTCCGCTGCGCATGAGCTACGGACGCCGATCGCTGTTTTGCGCATCAAGATTGAGTCCGCAGAAGACGCAGGCACGCGCCGACTTACGGCTGATGTTGACCGGCTCGCGAATCTTGCCGAACAACTCCTCGATCTCCAGCGCCTTGATGCCGTCCGGAACGACGAAAATATCGATCTGTCGGCCTTGGTGCGGCACGTTGCCGCCGACCTGGCACCCCTTTTGATCGCGTCGGATCGCACGATCGAGGTCATGGTCGATACTGTCATTCCAATCCGGGGGGATGTGGGCGCGATTAAACGGGTAGTCACGAACCTCGTGCAAAATGCAATTGAACATGGCGGCCGTCATGTATCCATCCGCGTAATCGGATCGATATTTGAGGTCGAGGACGACGGTCCGGGTATCCCGCCCGAAGAGCGCGAGCGCGTGTTCGAGCCGTTCCATCGTCTGCGCCCCCGCTCGACCGGGAC
Source organism: Sphingomonas sp. (assembly GCA_031417655.1). Classification (GTDB taxonomy): domain Bacteria; phylum Pseudomonadota; class Alphaproteobacteria; order Sphingomonadales; family Sphingomonadaceae; genus Sphingomonas_O. The sequence continues at coordinate 153,159 of JANOVZ010000118.1, forward strand.
AGGGCTTGGCCTCAATCTGGTCCGACAGGTCGTTGAGCGGCACGGCGGACATGTATCGATCCTCGGTGCGCCAGAAGGCGGCACGATAGTGCGTGTGGAATTTCCGGCCAGTTAAACCTCCGTCCTGCGCGCCCCATGTTCGTGCAATCTTGCCTCGCCATTCACTGACTAAGCCAATTTCGGCTTTCGAGGCAGGAGACCAAAATCGTGAACGAACATTATCCGATTGCAGCCGTGACGTGGGAACAGTCCGAGCGCATCCCCTTTACAGCCGGTGCGACGGCGATGGCATCCGAAATACAGGATGCGGAAGAAGACGCAATTCTCGCCGGGATTCTCGCCGGTGAATTTGTGCTGGAGCAGTCTCGACGCTCGGGAGTATTGAAGCTGTTTGCGAAAGATGAGCACGCGGCACGAATTAATTCAAAACTCGATGCGCTTCGCGTCTATGCCGAGTTCCGCCGCGTTCTCATGGGCAAAGATCGTCATGTGCCAACAGCGAGCCTGCTGGCTTCGGGTTATACAGACGCGCAGATCATGAAGTTCGACGCGAGCATCGTGGCATGGCCCAATGCCCGATAGCTTAAACCACAAAAACAGCCGTACCTACCCTTATGAGCGGCAACGGTCGACCGACTCCGCCGTTCACAGCCCCGCTCCGTCGCAGATGATGCGCCGCTGCTGCGCGTGACGACTACAGACACTGGGAAAGCGAGTTTTGTATGACGACCTCAATCAGCCCACTTATGCCTGATCAAGTTATTGATTGCATGGCCAGCGGACGCAATCCGACAGTGCAGGAACTTTTCGTGATTGCCGAACGCATCTGGACCGATGGTGCCTCCGGACGATCAGCATTCAGTTGGGGCCGCCTGCCACCAAACTCGGACGATCGGCGGAACGCGCTTCGGGGAGCGCAGCTGGCGCTTACCGGTTCGGCCTGACCGACCAGAAGCGTCCGCCCGACAATGAGCTCAAAAGCCGGCAGCCCCACGCAGTCCATGTTGGCGCAATGTTTGAGGGGTATCGTTGGCGCGTCATTACCACCAACAGATCTGAAAGAACCAAAAAATGCCAATCCGCGAGGCAATTTTTCCGGTCAATCGACACGCGCTTTACGAAGTGCATCGCTACTCGGCCGCTATCCGCTCCGGCGATTTATTGTTCGTCTCAGGACAGGTGGGCAGCCGCGCCGACGGCAGCCCAGAGCCTGACTTTAAGCGGCAGGTCCAACTTGCTTTCGATAACTTGAAAGCCGTCTTGGCTGCAGCCGATTGCACTTTCGAAGACATCGTCGATGTGACCACGTTCCACCTTGATCCCGAGCAGCAATTCGAAACTGTCATGGCCGTGCGCGCGAAGATTTTCGTTAATCCGCCGCATCCGAACTGGACGGCAATCGGGGCAACTTGGCTCGCAGGCTTCGATTTCGAAATTAAGGTGATTGCCCGTGTCCCTGAGAGGTAGACGTGAATGCGTGTTGGGTTGGCGATACTGTCAGCTTGCGCCGCGCCAGAAGCGCGCGCTGTCGTAGCCAGCACGCTGCAACGCCCGGCATGCGTTTGAGGTCGATCAAAACGTCCGAATATTTAAATGTCGTGGGTCAGCAACTTGGCAAGTCGAGTGCGGCCATCGCCAAGTGCTCGTTTCACGTCAATTCCTTTGCCCAGCATGGCTTCGGATGGCCTTCATCTTTCGGAAAAAAGCCATAGTCGGTCTCAAAATGTCTCGGTGTGCCTGCGCGGTGCTGACTGGACCTGCCAGACCAGCGCGCCCGAATAGCGGCTGAATCTCTGGTAAGTCGGTAAAATCGATGTGGTATAGACCCTTAAGCACGATCACGCGCGCTTGGCGGCTATTGGACACCGCACGCGCAATGCTTTCCGCTTGTGCAGCGATCTCGCTTTCCGGCCAGCCACCCGAGGCGGCGCGTTCGGCGCGCTGATCACTCGCGGGGCGGGTGATCCACAAGGCGGGCTTGCGCAGTCTCGCATCGACGACAGCAGTCGGTGCCGGGGCGTCCATCATTAGACAAGCCTTGATGCGGTCGTTCTGGCAAGCCTGCGCCGCGACGATCGCGCCAAGCGAGACGCCCATGAGCCCGATCGCCTGCAGGTCGAGCAGGCCATAAAGCGGATGGTGTGGGTCAGCATTGATTGCGCTTAATCGATTAATAACTAGCGGAACATCGGCAGCGAGATAGGGCACGATGCTTCGTTCGGGCGCGAGGCGGGCCGCGAGCTTCGGCGGGAGCGACCCAGACCGATATGACGGCGCGACCATCTGCAGGGCTTCGTCCCGAGACATGCCCCGGATTACGCGGCCATCGGGCAACCGCGCCGCCGCGACATTGCCGGGCTGGTCAAGCGTAACGACAACAAACCCATCTGCCGCGAGCGCTGCGGTCTGAAAGCTGCTCATCTGCATATAGCCGGTCACGCCGGGCAAGTAGATCACCACCGGATAGCGCGCCCCAGTGCGCGGACGCGCGCCTTCGGTCCATGGTGCTGCAATCGTTCCGATGCGGGCGAGCGCTCGTCCGACGAGCCACCTTTGATTGCGTGCCATCGCCGCAAGGATTGGTTCGGCATCAGGAACGTAGCGAACGGGGCGTCCCCGCACGGAAGCGGGATACAGGATTTGGAATGGTTCGACGCGCGCCCCGCTGTCTGCGAAGAATTCCCGTCTTTCCGGGTCAGTTGCGGCGTCGCTGACGGCACCGACGAAGCCCTGCTTTGGCGGCGATACTCCGCGCATCGGCAGACCGGTGAACCAGAACCAAAGCGTGATCAGCCCAAGCAGGGAGCCGATAATCGCGGCAATCGCCGTGGCCCGCCTCATCGATGTTGGTTTCGGCGATGTGGCGCCGCTTTCACTGGCCCACCCCTCCGAAGCCAAAGTGTCGCTATCAAAAGGCTCGGGATGACCAGAATGGCCAGCGTCACCAGCGGGTCGTAGAAAGACCCGGAAACGGGAAAGAGCGCCCACGAGACGTTGATCATGGTGTGGAACAGCACCGCCACGAGAATGCTTCTGCCGGTGTTCTCGAACAGCCAGACGATGATGATGCGAAGCGCGACTGCACTCAGGCTGTGCCATACGATCCAACCGGTGCTGCGTCCCAATTGCACGAACGGCGCGACGTGCCAGAGCGCCCAAACGGAACCCAGTACCAGTGCCGATACCAAGACTCCCTCGCGCTTCCGCAGAGCGGGATAAGCATAGCCCTGCCAGCCGACCTCTTCGCCGACGGCGGCGGCAAAGAAGACTGCAAACAGGAACAACACGTCGCCGAACGCAACCTTTGGCACAGGCACTGAGCTGTTCGACAGCCGCAGCACGGCAAATTCCACGAGGCACACGACCGGGATGAAAAGAAGCGCGGTTACATACCAACGAACATTACCGCGCCAGTTCAAGCGCAGTATGTTTCGACCCCACATTAGAGTTCCGCCCGCACGTCGCTTATGGAAGATAAGCATCGACGCGGCCACCATCGGGACAAAAGCCATGAGCGCACTCGTTGGAAGGAGCGGCAAGCCAGTCAGCCGAGCGCCTGTCGTTCCGAGCAGATAGAAAGGCACCGAAAGCACAAACACGATGAGGAAGTAGCGCAAGGCCTGACTAGTCATTTGCGGAAACCTTGAGCCGGTTGCGCAACCGTTGGTTTGAGCAACTGCGTGATCGCAGCCATCACTTCGGCATCGTGCCCGACCCATATGTGCCCGCCATCAGCAAAGCCGATGAAGCGCGCACCGGCAACCTGACTGGCGGTGTACCGCGCGCTGGCAAATGTTCCATACCGGTCGTCGCGCGCTGATGACCAGCGTCGGCGCATGGATCGCTTTCAAATTCACTGGAGCCAAATGCTTGCCTATCGCGGTGTCGCTGCGCAATCCCTGAGCACGAGCGGACACCGGAAGGATGCCGTCGAGCATGGCGTTTACCCGCGCTTGCTCGCTCGCGTTGGCAAGCGGCACCAATTCGGGCGGGGTGGCGAGGACTGTTCCGATCATCTGATTGCGCACCACGCGCAGCGCCGACCAGAACAGAAAATCCGAACCGATGACCGACATCATTGTGTCCTCTACCCAGGACGGCATTGTGGGCGCAGACGCAGCTTGGCTCGGCGGCTTGTAAGTCAGCGGCACCAGCAGAATGAGCGCGCTGGTCCGATCCGGATGGCGAATGGCCATCTGGATCGCTGATGGTGCCCCTGCCGATCCGCCCAACACTGCCGCTTGCCGAATGCCCAGCGCATCAAGCAAACACATGTGGGCGTCGGCTTGCGCAGCAGGCGACGCATCGGCGGGCATCGGCGTGCGCAGATAGCCGAAGCGTGACATAGCGATCACGCGAATGCCCTGCTTGGTCAGCGGGCGAGCAAAGGCCATGCCCTGATCATGGCCACCGCCGCTGCCGTGCACAGCAAGCAACGGGATGCCCGAGCCCGCCTCTTGATACTCAATCGGCCCGCAGCGGGTTTTGATAACGATGCTATCACGGCGGATGCGGTCACGCGCCTGTGCTATGTCGGCTTCAAATCGCCATCCGATTATGACGATTGCGACAGCGAAGCTGACTGCGGTGCCCGTCACGATATGATGTCGGCTTATCTTGCGCCAGATTGTCATGGCTGGCGTTGACCGGCCGCCGGAACGGCCAAACGGTCGTTCCTTACCAGATACCGACGCTCGATTCGGATCGGGATGGGGGCACCGGCAAACGGCGATGTTGCGGAACCAGGCGTCTGAGCGTTAATGTGGAGGTGGGGTTCGCTGGTATTGCCCGAATTGCCGACCTGGGCGATTAAATCTCCAATCGTTAGCTGTTGGCCTACGCGGACTAGCACCGAACCTTTGCGAAAATGGCCAAACAAAATGTCGGCGTCGGCACAGCGCAAGATGACGTGATTCCCGGCAAGGTGAGCGCGATCAACCTGCGGCACCTGCATATCGGGCAGTCCATCGATGGCGACGATTACTCGCCCGGTGCAAGGCGCGATCACCGGCCTTCCGAAAATAACGTAGTGCTGCGGATCGGCGGGCATCACGCCATCGGCGCGCAATCCCCAGCGGTCGAGTGCCACAAGATCGACGCCATGCGCTGTTCCCCAATACTGTTGGTGAGCAGGAACCGACTGATCGAGCAATGCGGCATGAGCGTTTATTGAAGGCGCGCGCCCACCATTCGCGACGAGATACGTGCCTGGACCAAGCGGCGCGGCCAGATCGACCACGCGCCCGGCAGGCAGCAAAGCTGCGGTATAGGCAACGCGGGCCTCGTTCACTGCGTAAAGCCCGAGTCCAGCAAACCCGAACAGCCACAACCAACCCAAGACCCCGCTTGGCCAGTGTGTCACGATGCGATCACGCGCGAAGGCGAAGACGATCGCGCCCGGCAACAGCACCGCAAAAACATAACGCATCCACCACGGCGGGACGCTCCAGATGCCGACAAGGCAGAGCGCCACCAGAACCGCGATGCTCGTAAGCGACTGCACCCACAAACCAATGGTACTTCCGGGCGGCAAAAGTGCCAGCAAGGCAACTAAGACGAGCGGGATCGCGCCTTGAAGCGCATAGAGCGTCATCATTGCCGTGTATCCCTTGTAATCGTTTGATCGGGCACAAGCGCCGCCACCAACGCGAGCAGCACCAGTAGGATTGTCACCACGGCGTAGGGTCGCCGGGTCGCAACTGTCGGCACGGTTATCAACAGGTCCGCCCATGTGTTGAGCGACGAGCCAGCGGCGACATCCGACCTTTGGGTGGGCTTGGCTGATGCAGTCATGCCGCAACCGCGTGCGAACGCTGCGCAGCTGCTTTCCGGCGCGCCAAAGATCGGCGCACGACTGGCTTACAGGCCTCGAGGATGAGCAGGAGGACGACGCCTAACCCCGCTGCAAGTGCCATGTCGGTCCAAGCAATCGAACTGAATTTCAGCAACTCTTGCGGGCACGGCCAGAACAGGATCAGGCCGGTGTTCCCAATCACAGCAGCGATTACATAGCGCAGCGCCGTGTTGTGCCTCGTCAATGCTTCGACAAGTGAAGCGCTGAAAGACCGATTAACGAGAATCAACCCGACGATTTCTGCGACGAGCGCGAAGAACACCAGCGCGCGCAGCTCGCCCTCGGGCATGCCTGCCGCGCTTTCGACGAAGAAGACAGCTGCGAGCATGGCGAAGGCGATGGTTCCCTGGAACAGGCTCCAGCCAACCATCGCGAACGAGAACAGCGGCTCGGTAGGGTCACGCGGTGGGCGCTGCATGATGTTGTCCTCGTCGCGCTCGGCCTCGAACACCAAGGCACAAACCGGATCAATCACCATTTCGAGCAACGCAATATGTATCGGCCCGAACAGGATTGGCAGCCCGAAGAACAGCGGCAACAGCGCCAGCCCGGCAATCGGCACATGGACCGCGAAGATGAACGCCATAGCCTTGCGAATGTTGTCGTAGATGCGCCGCCCGAGCCGCACCGATTGGACAATCGCGCCGAAGTCGTCCTCGATCAGGACGATTGCCGATGCCTCTCTGGCGACGTCGGTACCGCGCTTGCCCATGGCGATGCCAATGTGGGCGGCTTTCAGCGACGGGGCGTCGTTGACCCCGTCGCCGGTCATCGCGACGATCTCGCCCGCAGCCTTGAACGCCTCGACAATCCGCAATTTCTGCTCGGGCATGATCCGCGCAAAGACAGTAACGGTCTTTAGCCGCGCGGTCAGCTCTGCGTCGGAGAGGGTGGTCAGGTCGTCGCCGGTCAGCACGTCGCCGTCGGCAATGCCCGCTTGCAACGCGATCGTGCGCGCGGTGGCAGCATGGTCGCCCGTGATCATGACGACGCGAATCCCGGCGCTGCGGCTTTCGGCGACGGCCGCAGCGACGCTGGCGCGCAGCGGGTCGGCCAGCCCGACGAGCCCGGTCAGCGAGTAACGATAGCCGGTCTGCGACGGTGCCCAATTGCGATCAGGGGGCACGGCGGTTGCGACCGCCAGCACGCGAATACCGTGCGCGGCCATGGCTTCGACCGCTGTCAGCACGGCGGTTCGCGCATCATGGTTCAAGTGGCACAAGTCGGCGACGGCTTCGGGCGCGCCCTTTGCCGCAATCATCAGGCCGTCATTGCCTTCCCAGACGTTCGACATGGCCAGCAATTCGGGGCGCAGCGCATAGGCGAAGAGAAGGTTTTTGCCATTGTGATCGCTCGCGCGCTCTACGTTACGCGCATCGGCGATCGCGATTTCCATCGGGTCGGAAGGGTCGACCGCGCTGGCAAGTGCGGCGATCTCAATGAGCGCGTTGAACGACTCCGTCAGGGGCTTCACAGCCTCAACTGATAACGTCTCACCTGAAGCTAACCACAGCGCGGCAACCGACATTCGGTTTTCGGTCAGTGTTCCTGTCTTGTCAGTGCAAAGAACCGTCGCGGAACCGAGCGTCTCGATGGCCGCCGCGCGCCGGGTGAGCACACCGACTTTGCCGATCCGCCATGCCCCCATTGCGAGAAACACCGTTAGGACGACTGGGAATTCCTCCGGCAACATCGCCATGCCGATCGCAATCCCGGCAAGAAGCGCCTCAATCCAGCTGCCCCGCGTCAGACCGAACAGCACGACGACGAGCAGCGCAACTGCTCCCCCGCCAATCGCACACCACATCACGATGCGTGTGGTCTCGTGTTGCAGGCGCGGAACTTCGGTGTCGAGCATGGCCAGCGACTGACCGATCTTGCCAATCTCGCTGCGTGGCCCGGTTGCCGTCACGAGCGCCGTCCCGCTGCCGCGCACGACCAGCGATCCCGAATAGATGTAAGGCTGTCCGTCGCCGCCTGGCCGGTGCGGCGCGTTAGGCACGTCACCGGTGCCGACCGTCTTGCTTACGGGCATCGATTCCCCGGTCAGCAGCGATTCGTCGGTTTGCAGGTCGCCCACGTCTATCAGGACGGCATCTGCGGCAACGCGGTCGCCGGGCTCGAGGATAAGCTGGTCGCCGCAAACGACTTCGCGCCCTGCAATCGATACGCGAACACCGTCGCGCAGAACGACCGCGCGCGGCGCCGAAAGGTCGCGGAGCGCTTCGAGAACATTTTCGGTACGCGATTGCTGGATGACGGTCACACCGACCGAAAAGGTCGCAAACCCTAGAAGGATCAGAGCCTCACCCAAATCGCCAAGCATAAGATAAGCAACGCCGCCGACGAGCAACAGCGCCAGCATCGGCTCGCGCAACACTTCCAGCGCAATGTGCAAAATCGAGCGGCCACCGGCACGCGGCAATTCATTTGGTCCATCCGCAGCCAAACGTGCGGACGCATCAGCAGACGACAGACCAGATGCCCGAGGTTTGATAGCTTCAGTCATTTACGTAACCGAGCCACGACAGTCACAAAAAACGCAGTTGACCAGCCGAGCAATATGACACCGTTAATCCCTTCGATGGCACCAACCAGCCGCCACGGCCGCGCCATTTCAGAATCCCCGAAACCAATACTGGCGTAGGTAATTGTCGAATAATACACAGCAGCTTCAAGCGTCTGAACAGCACCGATCACGAGATAGAGTGCAGCGTAAAGCCATATCTCAATCCCGTGCAGCGTGAACAGCGCCAACACGATGATCAAAATCACGAATGCTCTCTTTACTGAAAAATGATGGTGCTCTTCCGCCGCACTTGTGTCGATTTGCAGACCTCGGGCGAGGCCAGTTATTCCCGCCCCGTGGATCAGGACCGTCACGACGACCATAATCGTCGCAAGGATCATCTGGATCATCATAGGATACGAGCCTTGTCATGCGTTCGACCGCCTTACCTTTGGTCGTTGTGACGGTAGCGGTTCTCGTTCTGGCAATTTAGGTTCGGAAACTACGCATCTCCACGCTTCCGCAGCGCCTGAATCTTAACACTGGCGGAGCGTCCGCCGGGTCCACTGCGTAGATTCCGACCCTAGCGCACAGATTGATGCCAGATGCAGAACATTAGTGGCGATCAAAACTGCGGATCGAGCGAGCCCAATGACGGCAAAAAAAATGGAGCGCATCATGTCTGAAAACAATCATTGCTTGTTAGCTGTGCCCATCGATACCAGAAGTTTCGCGCGCAAACTTCGCGCTATGACTTTTGTCGCGGTTGGAGCCGCTGCGATGCTAACAGGCTGCACGGATACGCTCGACCAGCGACCGGAATATGCGTATCGTCAATATGATCACAACCGACCAGATCCTGCTTATGGTCGCTACGACGCCGAACGTTATTATCGCGACGATCCGCAATATCGCGAACGCGGGATGAACCGCAACGACCGCATCTATCGTGGCAATGACGGGCGTTACTATTGTCGGCGGAATGACGGCACGACTGGCCTGATCCTTGGGGCTATCGCAGGTGGTATCTTAGGCAACGTCATCGCGCCCGGTGACTCCAAAACGCTCGGCACAGTGCTTGGGGCGGGCGGTGGGGCGGTGATTGGCCGGTCGATCGGACGCAATGGTGCGCGATGCCGATAATGCCACAAAAGAGGGGAACCCGCTGATGCTTGTTTCGCATGGTGCTATGATATTGGTCATCGACGGCGGAAAAATGTCTCTTTTTCGCAACTGCGGCAAAGACTTTGCGGCTGACCTGAAACTGGTTGAAAAGGGCGCGAAACATACCGCCAATACGGCTGAGCTTGGCACCGAAAAACCCGGACGGAGTTTTAGTCCGACGGGCAAGTCGCGCAATGCGCATCCGTCCACTGACTTCCATCAAGCAGAGGAAGATGCGTTTGCAACTGCCGCCACCGAAAAGCTGAATGGTCTGGCGAAGCAATCGAACCTCGACTTTATCGTCGTTGCAGCGCCGCGTGTTTTGGGCGTTATGCGTCAACATTACAGTGCCGCCTTTCGCAAGCGCTTGGTCGCGGAGATCGACAAGGATTATGCCGGACGACCAGTCGCCGATATCGCAGAACTTCTCCGCCACCACGAGGCATGACGCGATACGATAAGCGCGTCCAAGCGCTTGCCGTTGGCCTGTCAGCGCTGGCGGGTTATGTCGACGCGTTAGGCTTCATCCACCTTGGCGGATTTTTCGTATCATTCATGAGCGGGAATTCGACGCGGCTTGGCGTAGGGCTTGTTGAGGGCGCGCATAGTGCCACCGTTGCATCCGGGCTAATCGGATTATTCGTGATCGGCGTTATCATCGGTTCGCTCGTGGGACGACGTGCGAGCAGCTATCGCCGGATAGCCGTGTTAATTCTTGTCAGCGCTGCCCTTTTCATCGCCGCTGCTTTAAATGAGACGGGCGCTGCCACCGCAGCCGTCATCGCTATGGTGATTGCGATGGGGGCGGAGAATGCGGTGTTCGAACGCGATGGCGAAGTGCATATCGGGTTGACTTATATGACCGGGACATTGGTCAAATTCGGCCAGCGTTTGGCCGATGCCGCGTCTGGTGGTGCGAGGTTCGCGTGGGCACCCTATCTTTTCCTTTGGTTGGGTCTTGTCACCGGTGCTGTGGCGGGTGCCGCGACTTTTGCGCATTTAGGATTGAGCGGTCTTTGGGTTGCAACAGGTTTTGCGATGCTGCTTGCCGTGGCGGCGATGTTAACAAATGAAAACGACCGTGTGGTTTAAGCAAAGCCCTAGGTAGTTTCCGTCGCTACTTTGAATCTGAAATCTCCGGCAGTTGCATTGGTGATGCATGACCGGCGCAATTTTCTGGCGATCTCAACAGCGGCCGCAGTTTTGCCGCTTTCGGCGTGTGCGGGGAATGATTTGACCGGCTATGATGCAGCGGCATTTCGGATTCGATCGCCGATGCCCACAAACCCCGATTTCGAAGCGCTGGTGCGATACGCGACGCTCGCGCCGAATGGCCACAATACCCAGCCGTGGCGTTTTGCCGAGTTGCCGAACGGGGCGCGGATATTTCCTGACCTTGCGCGCCGCACGCCCGTGGTTGATCCAGACGATCATCATTTGTTTGTCAGTCTGGGCTGTGCTGCTGAAAATTTTCTCATCGCCAGCAGCGCGCACGGGAAACCCGGTGCGATAATACTTAGCGAAGATGGTGACGGACGCGTGGACATTGATCTTGTCGATGGGCCACCGCAAAGCACTCCGCTTTATCAAGCCATTCCGATGCGCCAATCAACACGTTCGATTTACGACGGCAGGGCTGTATCGACAGAACATCTGGCACTTTTGGAAACGGCGGCGCAGACCGAAGGCGTGTCGCTAATGTTGATCACAGACACGCCGAAGCGCGAGGCTGTTCTCGATTTTCTGGTGCGTGGCAATGCTGCCCAGATGGACGACCCGCGTTTCGTTCGCGAGCTTCGCGACTGGATCCGCTTCAATCCTGAGCAAGCGCTTTCGGCAGGCGACGGGCTGTTTGGCAAATGCTCTGGCAATCCCTCGGGACCGACATGGGTTGGCAAGCTGATGTTCAACATGATGTTCACGAAAGATGCTGAAGACAAGAAATACACGGCGCAGATGCGGTCATCCGCAGGGGTCGCTGTGTTCATCGGTGACAAGGCGGACAAGGATCATTGGATCCGCGTTGGTCGCAGCTTTCAACGGTTTGCGCTTCAAGCGACAGCGCTCGGTGTCCGTCATGCCATGGTCAACCAGCCGGTCGAAGTGCCCGCAGTCCGCTACGAATTCGCACGTTGGCTAGGGGTCGGCGATAGGCGTCCCGATCTTGTCGTCCGCTTTGGCTACGCGCCGCCCATGCCGATGTCGATGCGTCGTCCCGCGCGGTCGGTTATTATTTCGGCTTAGGCTAACTCCAATGGTCGAGCTGACGGAGCACAGCGGGCAGAAGATCGGGCAAATCATCGGCAATCAGGCCGGGCCCAAAAGCCTTCGCAGCGGCACCGTGCATCCAGACGCCAGCTGCGGCCGCCATGAATGGTTGCATCCCCTGCGCCATCAACCCGAGAATGATGCCGCCCAAAACATCACCCGACCCGGCAGTCGCCAATGTTGGCGGCGCGTTGCGATTGACGATGTGACGACCATCAGGCGCAGCAATTACGGTCTCTCGCCCTTTCAACACGATCACGGCGCTGCTTGTGCGCGCAGCGGATGATGCGCGTTCAATTCTGAGGCCTTGGCCATCGAACAAACGCGCAAACTCGCCTTCGTGCGGTGTCAGCACAGTTTGACTGCCCGTTGCAGAAAAAAGCGCAGAAGGGTCATCGGCAAAACAGGTCAGGGCATCGGCATCAAGAACTGTCGGCAGCCCCGTGGCCAGCGTTACGAGCGTTTGAGTCCGTGTCTTGTCGGTAACGCCAGCCCCCGGTCCGATCAGAAGCGCGGAAAAGCGCCGTTTACGAAGCAGTTGTTCAAGACCATTTTCTTCCACCAGCGCCTGAACCATGATGCTGGTCAGCGCAGTCGCATAAATTGGAAACGCGACTTCGGGAACAGCAATTGTCGTTAATCCAGCACCCATGCGAGTCGCGGCACGCGCTGCCAGCCGCGCCGCACCCGTCATCGGATAACCGCCAATTACCAGCGCATGACCGCGGTGATATTTGTGCGCGTCCGCTGACAGTTTCGGGAGGCAATCAAGCCAAAGAGCGGGATCGTTTTCGACGCCTTTATGCACGGCCAAACACCTTTAGGAATGCGCCGCGTAAAGCAGTCGACCCATGCCGAGTTGGTCGAGCACTGGTCCCAGACTGGCATTCGACACAGCAAAGCAGCCCTGGCTGCGTCCGAGCATTCCCGTTCGCGTCGCAATATCAGGTGTCACATACCATGCGGCATGAACGACGATCGCCCGGCTTTCTGCATTACAATTTTCGGCATCCATGCCGGTGAGCCGCATCGAGCGGCCATGCTGTCCGGCATATTCCGCACCGGTAACATAAGCGCCGACCGACGATGCGAGTGAGCCTGACTGGTTGGAAAATTGCGACGCCCACCCCGTATGCGCGGGATCCGAGCCGCGCCCGTGTGCCACGAGATATGACTGAGTAGCATGCGTCGCGACATCGACGATAAACAAACGCGGTGTTGATGAGGGGCGCGCGAAATCAACGATCCCGATCCTGTCGCTGTGGATCAGTTGGTGACGATGTTTGGCAAAGGCCTTCATTGCACGGCTTAGCAGTTCGGGTGACACTTCAAGGTTGGCCGAGAATGCAAAGGCGGGGCCGGTCACGGACGCCAAACATGCCGCAGCGGACGAACCAATGAAATTGCGACGTGAAATGTTTAGCCCCATGCCAATCATGTAGGCGGCCTTACAGACGAGGCCTAATCATACGGGCTCGCGCTGGCGCGCTGCACGTCCATACTGGCGCGGTAACCATCACATTTCTTCAAGGTAGGTAGTTTCCGACCCTAGCGCTTGCGCTTCAAGCTGCCACGCTCCGCCATAATTGCCTTTATTTTGGAGCTATCACATGCACCCCGACGACTGGAGTCGTGATCTGACGACGCGGACCGGATTTCGCTTTAATGTGAGGCCCGCGCAGCCTGCCGATGAGGCCGCGCTCACCGAATTCTTCACGCACGTCACGCCGGACGATCTTCGGTTCCGGTTTCTGACGGGGCTAAAAACCGTCGGACATGATCGCTTGGTCGCGATGACAGATATCGATCATCGCTTGACTGAAAATTTCCTCGCATTTGTCGATGGGGAAGTGGAAATTATCGCGACGGCCATGCTCGCTTGCGATGCCGAAATGAAAATTGGCGAAGTCGCGATTGCGATCCGACCCGATTATAAATCCAAAGGCGTCAGCTGGGATTTGCTCACGCACGTTACTGCTTATGCTGAGGCAAAAGGGCTGACGACTATCCAGTCAGTCGAATCCCGCGACAACCACGCTGCCATCGATATGGAACGGGAAATGGGCTTCACTGTCGGCCCTTATTCCGGCGATCCAACGCTTGTTCTGGTGCAGAAGCATTTGAACCAGCACTGATGGCTATTATCGCCAAGGTTTTCGTTTTGCTGGCCATCCTGGCTGCTAATCCAGTTTTTGCACAAGCGCCGCCGATACAAGTCGATGGTGCCATCGAAGAGTTGAAGCCTGGTGGCTATCTCTGGGCTCCTGATATCGCGCCGCAAGGGCCGGTCACGGTTATCGTCAGCCTGGCGACACAACGCGCTTATGCCTATCGTAATGGCGCGCCCATTGGCGTTTCGACTGTTTCGACCGGAGCGCCGGGTCACGAAACCCCGACCGGGGTGTTTGTCATCCTGCAAAAGGCCGTTAAGCACAGATCGAACAAATACAGCAACGCACCGATGCCGTTCATGCAGCGCCTGACTTGGGATGGCATTGCCATGCACGCCGGCAAGTTACCCGGATACCCGGCGTCACACGGATGTATCCGTCTCCCGCCCGCATTTGCCAAATTGTTGTTCGGCATCACTAAGCTCGGCCTGACAGTCGTCATCACCGACAACCCGCTTGCGCCTGAAATCGTGCCGTCGCCGGGGCTTCTAGAAAGCGTGCCGTCCGATAATCGTGACGTTTCCCAGACCTATCGCTGGCAACCCCAGAAAGCGCCAAAGGGACCGGTCACGATCATCGTGAGTGGTCGTGACCAGCGCATTGTCGTTTTGCGAAACGGCGTCGAGATCGCGTCGAGTGCGATTGCCATCGATGGCCCCGTTACGACCACCGAGGCGTTTACGTTGAATAGTGTCGATAGTGCTGGCGCCCACTGGCTGAGACTGCCGTTGCCGGGGCAAGCGACACAGTCTGCTGCCGAAATGACGCCAGCCGAACATGCGCGCGGCCATTTCCCCGAAGCGTTGCGCCGAAACATTCTCGGCATCATCGAACCCGGAACCACGCTTTTGGTTACGCGTGATTCAATCAAAAGCTCGGGCACCGGCACCCGTTTGACCATCATCACGGAGGATAAGCCATGAACGCCATTCGCAGCACTTCGATACCATTGGCCGGCGCGGTCGGCGCGGTCGGTCTGACGGCAGCATTTACCGCAAGGAAGCGGTTCTCCGCACGGCTCGATGCACTCGATGAGCGGCTGGCCAACGCTCAAGGCGTTCCCCGAGCGCGCACTGACCTTCCGCCCGAAGTGAGGGCGCTCGCCAAGATTTCGGGTGTCAGCGATGAACACCCAACGCGCTATGTTGATCTCCGCCAAAGCGGGACGATGTGGTTTAAACCCGGCGGAACGCCCCAGTCTTTCACCGCCCGGCAAAGATTTGGGACGTCCAATTCGGGGTTCGTCTGGCGCGCCAAAATCGGTCTCCTCGGTGCGATATCGGTCGTCGATTCCTTTGTCGAGGATCGTGGGTTTCTCGAGGCCCGTTTCTTCGATGTATTTCCTATGGCCCGGATCGATGGAACTGCTGCGCTTAATCAGGGCGAAGCCCTTCGCTATCTCGCCGAACTGCCGTTGAACCCAGATGCAATGCTGTTTGATCATGCTCTCGAATGGTCTGTGAACGATGAGCAAAGCATCACTGTCGCCATGGGCACGGGCGCGTCACGCGCAGAAATTGTCTTCGGGCTAGACGAGGCGGGACTGATCAAAACGGGCAGTGCTGCGTCCCGGAGCTATGGCCAAACCGGCAAATCCTATCCGTGGCACGGCCGGTTTTGGGACTATCAGGAGGTCAGTGGCCGCCTTATCCCGGTGCAGGCAGAGGTCGCTTGGGTGATTGATGGGAAAGATTTCATTTATTGGCGCGGCAAGATTGAAAGCTGGATGCCGGTCATGGCAATGATGCCCGCTAGGTAGTTTCCGAGGCTTCCGGGTTGCGAGCCGATGTGAGCATTGATGTCGTTCCCCCTCGAACCCGGAGATTAACATGTCACATGACGATCAGCTACAGAAAGCCGTCCTCGCCGAACTGAATTGGGAACCCAGCATCACGGCTGCCCACATTGGGGTTACCGCCGACAACGGCACGGTCACGTTGACCGGACATGTCCAAAGCTATGGTCAGAAGCACGCAGCCGAAATGGCAACCGGACGCGTAAAGGGTGTGAAAGCCATTGCCGAGGAAATCGAAGTCCGGCTTCCGTTCGAGATCAAGCGCCATGACGCCGACATTGCGACGGCGGCCGTCAACCGTCTTGCTTGGGATATAGGCACGCCACGCGATGCCGTTAAAATTAAGGTTCAAAAAGGCTTGGTCACACTGTCAGGCCAGGTCGAATGGCATTTCCAGAAAAAAGCCGCCGAACGCGAAGTCCGCAATTTAATGGGCGTGACTGGCGTTTCAAATCAAATAACAATCAAGCCCCGCGTCGATACCGCGCATCTGCAAGACGACATCCAGCTTGCGCTGCACCGGTCGATCTTCTTCCAGCCCGAAAATGTGCATGTCAGTGCGCAAGACGGTCGCGTCAAACTGACCGGCACCGTCAGTTCGTGGACGGATCGCCAGACAGCCGGATGGACAGCTTGGGCAGCACCCGGCGCGACGGAGGTCGAAAACGACCTGATTGTCGCCTGACCTTTTACGACCGGCGTTCAGCCTTTCAGGACAGCACTGAACGTCGGTCGTATCCATGTCATCCAAGCAGAGTATTTTACGCGGCAATCCCATCGAAGATTGTGCTCAGCCAGCGATGCCACGCCATCTTGCCATCTAAGCATCGGAATTTAGGTATTGGAACGGGCTCGCCACATGTCCCGGTTGCGGCGGACATAAGCAGCCATTGTCATTGGAGGGTGACCTAGCAATTGCAGCAGCGTCGGATCGATTTCCTCTGCTTGCCCCAAGCGCAAACCGACGTGCAGGACTGTTTGCACCAGAGCTTGGGCAAGTGGCAGCCCGCTCTTCAACACATGCGCGACATAACCGAAAATGCTCGCCGGGTGATAATTGATGGTGCGCCCAAGTTCCGCGCTGAGCAGCGCCGCAACGTCGCTGAACGACAGCGTTTCGGATCCAGTCAGTGTATATGCCTGACCTGCATGTGCCTCCGGATCAACAAGCGCCTCGACGGCCACCGACGCCAGATCACGCGTATCGACGAACGCCACGCCCCCCTTACCAGCGGGCACATAAATACGGTCGTCATCCCGAATGTCGGCGCGATACGCACTGCCCAAATTTTGCATGAAGAAACCGGGGCGCAAAATAGTCCATCCCGGCGGCCCGCCGCGAAGATGCACTTCGACGGCGTGATGCGGGACAATCGGGTTGGTGGCGGCGCCAGCGACCGAAATGAACACGATCTGTCGGACACCATGCGCGCGCGTGACATCGATGAATTTGTTCAATGTCTTGCGCGTGTTCGAAATCGCGGGCGGGCGCAGGAGGAAAACGGCGTTACAACCCGTGACCGCAGACCGATAGGTGGTTGCATCAAGGAAATCGAATGCGACTGTTTCAGCACCACTCGTCGTGATCGCCGCGGGTGACCTGTCGCCGATACGGAAGGCGGTGCCGCGTGACTGCAACCCTCTAACGACTTCGCGCCCGACATTGCCTGATGCTCCGGTCACAAATATCATGATAGCTACTGCACCGCCCCGAGCCGCCCTGCGTCGATTGCCAGCGCTCGATCAATTGCGTCGACCAGATCGGGCGTAAAGAATGGTTTTTCCAAAACGATTGCGCCCGGGCGAAGTGCCCGAACTTTTTGTCCGTTACCCGTCACAAAAATATGTGGAATGTGGCGCGATTTTGCGATGGTGTCGATTGCTGCCAGGCCGTTGCCGACGCGCAGGCCCGCATCGACGATCATCAAGTCGGGTTGGCATCGCTCGGCCTCAGTGACTGCCAGTGCTTCAGTGCCCACAATCGCGCAGACGGCATGACCCAAGCCTTCAATCGTTTCCTTGAGCAACATCCCAATCACGGCCTCATCTTCAACGATCAGTACGCGGAGCATTTTATTCAAAGCCGTTCTCCAAGGAACAACGATAGCGAACTATGGTTCTGCAATCGCAGGGTCGGAATCTACTTAGTCAGTGTCAACTTGTATGGCGACATGTTAACCTTGTCATTCCTGTCAGTGCTCGGCAGCCTTTTTGGGGAAGCGACGCGTTATGCCGGGGACAAAGTTTAGAGTTGCCGCCAGTTTCCCGATTGTTGGTATCGGCGCGTCGGCGGGTGGGCTGGATGCGCTGACCAAGCTAGTGTCGGCACTGCCCACCAATGGCGGCCTGGCCTATATCCTCGTCCAGCATCTCGATCCGACGCACAAAAGCCTGATGGGTGACCTGCTGTCCGAACATACAACGATGGCGGTTTTGCAGGCGATTGATGGCATGATCGTCGCGCCCGACCATATCTATGTCATTCCGGCTGGGTGTTATCTCGCGGTGAGCAAAGGGGCGCTCGTCCTGTCAAAGCCAACAGCACCGCACGGCGCGCGGATGCCCGTCGATTTCCTGTTCAATTCGATGGCAAAGGACGGCGGCGCCCGTGCCAGCGCTGTCATCCTGTCGGGGACGGGAACCGACGGAACACTGGGTGCCAAAGCCGTGCATGACGCCGGTGGCTTCGTCATCGTGCAAGACGCTGCTGAAGCCCAATTCGACGGCATGCCCAACAGTGTAGTGGCAAGTGGTGTCGTCGATGCTGTCCTGACGGTCGCCATGATGCCAGCGGCGTTGGCGGCTCATATCAAGGGCGCAAAGGCTAAACCGACACAGGATCGTTCGGCCACCTCAAACGATGCGCTGCCAAAAATCATCGAGCTGTTACGCAAAAATACCGCCCATGACTTTACGCTTTACAAAATGGGAACGCTGCAACGCCGGATCGAGCGACGCATGGCGCTGGCGTCGATTCCGGTCACGGACATGGCGCATTATCTGACGGTTCTTGAAAAGGATCCCTCCGAGCTGAAGCTGCTTGCAACCGATCTCCTAATCAACGTCACCAGCTTTTTCCGTGATCCCAAAGTTTTTGATTTGCTCGCGAAAACCATCGTGCCCGATATTGTGCGCCTACACACCGAAGACAGGCCGCTGCGCATCTGGATCGCGGGATGCAGCACGGGCGAGGAGACATATTCGCTGGCAATGATTTTTGCCGAATCGATTGCAGCGGCGAAGCGGACAATTAAGCTGTGCGTCTTTGCCTCCGATGTCGATCCCGATGCTGTCGCGACCGCGCGTGAAGGGCATTACCCCGACACCATTGCCACTGACGTATCGCCCGAACGGCTCGCGCGCTTTTTCGTGAAGCAGGATGATGGATACACAGTGGTGCCAGACCTGCGCGCCAATGTCGTTTTCACCATTCAGGATTTGCTCTCCGACCCGCCGTTTTCAAAACTCGACATGGTGTCGTGCCGTAATCTGCTGATTTATCTTGGTCCCGATGCCCAGGCCAAAGTTATATCGTTGTTCCACTTCGCGTTGCGGCAGGGCGGCATATTGCTGCTCGGCAGTTCGGAAACAGTCGGTCAGACGAAAGCGCAGTTTGAAACGGTGGCGAAGTCCGAACGGATCTATCGCCACATCGGCAAAAGTCGCCCGGGCGCTTTCCTGTTTTCGACGAGTGATGGTGACGGCATGCGTGTCCCGCCGCGTGCCGATCAATCCCAATTGCCCATCCGCCAACCTGCGCTGGCCGATCTGTGCAGAAGGCTCGTGCTTGAAAACTATGCCCCTGCGGTCGTGCTGATCAACCGCAAGTTTGAATGCCTTTATTCAATGGGTCCGACCGAACGTTACCTGCGTGTCGCGCCGGGCTATCCAACGCACGATTTGCTGGCGATGGCGACGCCGGGACTACGCACAAATCTGCGCGCGGCGATCAATCACGTCAGCCGCAAAAAGCCGCATATCACGGCCGAAGGGGGGCGCGCCAAACATGACGGGCATACGCTGCCATTTCTTATCGATGTCCGTTCGATACAGCATGACGGTGAGGAATTGCTGCTGATAGGCTTTGTCGATGCAGCG
>JANOVZ010000119.1:0-3773 GCA_031417655.1 Sphingomonas sp.
GGCCGTTATAAAGTCCAAAACTTGCACGTGCCGTGGCGTCAACACCAAGATAGCCCATCAGGGGTTGGCAGCAATGATGCCCCGCTCGGATCGCGACACCTTCTTCATCCAAGATAGTGCCGACGTCGTGCGGATGCACCCGCTGCATGTTGAAACTGACGATGCCTGCTGAATCTTCGGGGCCATAGAGTGTAACCGAATTGAACGAACGCAAGGCCTCGCGGCACTCAGCGACCAGCGCGGTTTCATGGGCGTGGATCGCATTGATCCCGATGGCGTCCACATAATCAATCGCCGCATGGAGACCGAGCACTTCAATGATTGCAGGCGTCCCCGCTTCGAAACGCTGTGGAGCCGGGGCGTAGGTCGTTTTTTCGAACGTCACCCGGTCGATCATCGCGCCGCCGCCTTGCCACGGCGGCATCGCATCGAGATGCCCGGCACGGCCCCACAGAACCCCAATCCCGGTCGGGCCGTAGAGTTTGTGACCCGAAAAAACGTAGAAATCGCAATCGAAGTTGGCGACATCAACGGGCAGACGCGGGACCGCCTGGCAGCCATCGAGCAACAGTTTCGCACCAACGGCGTGCGCCAGTTTCGCAGCGCGCTTGGCATCAAGCACACTGCCGAGCACATTCGAGACATGGGCAAACGCCACCATCGTATGTGCAGGCGTTAGCATCGCTTCGGCGGCGTCGAGGTCGATCTTGCCATCGGCCGTCAACGGGCAGACGTCGATTTCGTATCCCGCCAGTTGCCAGGGGACGATGTTGCTATGGTGTTCGAGCTGGCTGAGCAGAACGCGACCTGTCGGATGCGTGCGGGCAACAAGATTGATCCCCTCGGTCGCGCCGCGCGTGAAGACGATTTCGTCTTCGGACGCCGCGCCGATGAACGACGCGACTCGGCGCCGCGCGGCTTCAAAGGCCAGCGTCATGTCCGCCGACCGCGCATAGACGCCCCGATGCACCGTCGCATAGTCGCGGCCCATTGCGTTGACGGTCGCGTCGATCACCGCTTGCGGCTTTTGCGCGGTGGCAGCAGTGTCGAGGTAATGCCAAGCGCCGATTCCGGGGAAGTCATTTCGAAATTTGAAAAGAGCGACATCGTCGCCCCGCACTTGATGCGGGGCTTGGCTGCCTTCCTGTTCGGCGGCGGCAGAAAAGCCTAGCCCCGTGTCAAGCACGGGGCGACGGGAGGGGTTGGTGAAGGAAGTCACGCCAACCGCCCCAATGCCGCCAGCGCCGCCGCTTCAAGTTCGGCCTGCGCGGCCACCCCTTCGAACACTTCGGCCACGAACGCCCGCAGCAACAACGTCTGCGCTTCGGCGGGCGGAAGCCCGCGCGCGGCGAGATAGAACATCGCGTTTCTGTCGAGCTCCCCAACCGTCGCGCCGTGCGCGCATTTCACATCGTCGGCGTATATTTCGAGTTCGGGCTTCGCGTTTGCGGTCGCCGTGCGGGCGAGCAGCATGGCTTTGACCGACTGCACACTGTCGGTTTTCTGCGCATCACGGCTGACCGCAACTTTGCCAAGGTAGCTGCCGGTCGCCGTGCCGCCGAGGATGCTCCGGACGACTTGCTTGCTCGTTGCATTGGGTTCGATGTGGCGGACGGTTGTGACGATATCGAGAGTTGCCGCGCCGCCGCCGACTTGCACCGCGCCGAATTCGAAATGTGCGCCATCATACAGCGTGACGTCGATCGCGATGCGGCCATAGCCCGCGCCCGCATTGAGCACATGAAAATCCATTCGCGCGCCCGCGCTTATTGTGATGGTGTAATCATGTATCCCGCTGTCAGCGATCAGGTGGCGTGCGGCGGTCTGTCCTGCGGGCACATCGATAACGATTGCTGGTCCAACGGGCCACAAACGCGCAACGGCATCATGGTCGCTGTAGCGCCAGGCCTCGTCACGGCGGGTGGGGAGGGCAGTCGCGGTTGTCATGCGGCCATCGCCTCTGCCAGCGGATAGCGCTTGTGAACGCGGTCAACCGGGGTGCCATCGACCAGCGGCACGGCGGCGGTCACCTCATGATCGGCGAAGCCTTGCTTGGCATAAAAGGCGAGACCGCCTTCATTGTCAGCGCGGATCGTCGCGTTGATTGCCGTCAAGCCCTTTGCACGCGCCGCATTTGCCATTGCGGCAAACAACGCCGAGCCAACGCCGCGCTGCGCCTTGTCAACGCGGGCGAAAGTGCCGATGTCGCCGACGTCTTCGGGCAGGCCTGGATAGCGGCCGAGTGTTTGGAACCCCTCAACGCGCCCTGTTCCGATATCGACCGCGACGAAGCACAGGTGGACATTTGGGCCGGTCAGATACGCCTCTGCCAACGCTTCAGGGGTGAAGAGCGTTTGCAGCGCGGTTGTCCCTCCACGCGCGATCACCGCGTTGAGCAAATCAACCAACGCGGATGCATCGTCGGGCGCAACGGGGCGAACAGTGAAGCTCAAGCGGCCAAATCCTTATAGCCTTCACGCTCAAGCTCATGCGCCAGTTCGGGGCCGCCTGTGCGGGTGATCTTGCCGTCGGCGAGCACATGGACGAAGTCGGGGCGGACATAGTCGAGCAAGCGCTGGTAATGGGTGATCAGCAGCACCGCCTTGTCGGGTTTGCGCATGATGCGGTTGATGCCGTCGCCGACCACACGCAGCGCGTCGATGTCGAGGCCACTGTCGGTCTCGTCGAGGATCGCGAGGCACGGGTCGATGATGCCCATCTGCACCATCTCGTTGCGCTTCTTCTCGCCGCCCGAAAAGCCGACGTTCACCGGGCGCTTGAGCATGTCCATGTCCATGCCGAGCGCGGCGGCCTGCGCGCGCGCGATTTTCAGGAATTCCGCGCCGGAGAGCGGAGGCTCGCCGCGATGCTTGCGCTGGGCGTTGAGGGCTTCTCGAAGGAACTGGACGTTCGACACGCCGGGAATTTCGACCGGATATTGGAAGCCGAGGAAGAGCCCTGCGGCGGCGCGTTCGTGGGGGGCGAGGGACAGCAAATCCACCCCAATATCGTCATTCCCGCGAAGGCGGGAATCCAACTCCCCATCTCGAGTCTCTGGAGTTGGGCCCCCGCCTTCGCGGGGGTGACGAGCGGGCGTGAACACCACACTGCCCCCCGTAACCTCATACCCCGGCCGCCCGGCCAGCACATAGCCCAGCGTCGATTTCCCCGCGCCGTTCGGCCCCATGATCGCATGGATCTCGCCCGCGTTCAGTGCGAGCGTCAGCCCCTTGAGGATCGGCTTGTCGCCGACGCTGGCGTGGAGGTTATTGATTTGGAGCATTATATTTTTGCCTTGGGCAAACCGCTGAAGACCTTGCGGTCGCATAAGCCCTCCCAACGGCTCTGTTCAAAAAAGTAGAACGCCTTGCCATCCGACCGATCAACAAAGAACTGCTCACTGACCGGCGCTTGTTCGTCGATTAGAGTGATACGCGCTGGCGTTACGCGCTTGATGTCAAAGACGCGTGTGCAGTCGTCGGTGCAATATCGCAGGCTCTCCGTATCAATTCGCATCGCAATCGTTTTGCTCTTTGGCTGAACATTCGTCGCGCTCGAAATTGTGCCGCGACAAGCTAAATCAAATGCTGAGCTCTCTGATGAATTGTTCGAGCAGGCAGATAAAACGAAAGGCCCGAGGAGAACGACGAAAAGGCGCATCACCCCACACTCCCCTCAAGGCTGATCCCCAGCAGTTTCTGCGCCTCGACTGCGAATTCCATCGGCAGTTGCTGCAGCACTTCCTTGGCGAAGCCGTTGACGATCAGCGCCAC
>JANOVZ010000120.1:0-27546 GCA_031417655.1 Sphingomonas sp.
AAAGCTTGTGGAACTCTTTGGCCTCCGCAGCGGTCAAATATGTTCCGAGCTCGTCTCGGTTTCCGTCACTCATAGTTCATCTCCAATGTGCCCATAGGAAAAAGGAGCGACAAAACGCGCCCCGGGCGGCATCCAGCGGGCGACGTGCCCGAAGGATTGGTGTGGCTCCCAAAAGGAGCGCATTCGGCTCCCCTCCAGTCCTTGCTGGAGAGGCTGGGGGTGACACTTTTTCTTGATGAAGAAAAAGAATTACCCCCGACCCCTCCACGAAGGCGTGGAGGGGAGAAAGTTTGTGGTGCGGGCGCGGTCATGAAACAGCCCCGCTTTCTGAAAGGGCGCTGTTCAGGCGTTCGGCGCTGACCGAGGGTTCACCGGCACGGCGCGCCGCACGTTCAGCAGCGTCACGGATGCGCTTGGCAGCGGAAATACGGACCAGCACCGGCTCGCGCTCGACAATCGCGTCGAGCGCGTCCGTGGCATCGTCGTTCCCGTGGATTTCGGCGTGCGGCCGCACGGGCGTTGCCTCGACCTTGTCCATCTGGCTGGCAAGCGGGAGAATGTTGAACAGCGCGTCAAACAGCGCGTTGCAGACTTCCTGCATCAAGTAGGTCGCACCCGCATAGCCCATGAACGGCGTGCCGGTATGGCGGCGGATGACTGCGCCCGGGAACGACGCGGGAATATACATCGCGCGTGTGCCGAGCTCGGCCATGTACATGCGTTCGTTATAGCTGCCGAACAGGATCAGCGGCGGGGTCGCCTTGATCGCATCGATCACCGCCTGGTTGTCGGGCTTCACCCCCGCTGTACGCCGGAAGCTGAAGGTGCAGGGGAGCCCCATGTCTTCTTCGAGGAAGTTGCGGATGCCGCGTTCGTAGGTTTCCGTCGCGACAACCGCAAAACTCGCGGTGCCGAAGAAATCCTGTGTGACCGAACGCCATAGATCCCACAGCGGTTTGATCGTGGTATGCTTTTCCTGTTCGATGAACGGTTCGGGATCGAGGCCGGTCAACTCGCCCAGTTTGCGCAGGAAAAGCGTTGTCGATTCGAGGCCAATCGGTGCTTGCAGATAAGGGCGTTCGAGCGTTTCGCAGAGGCCGCGTCCAAATTCACGATACATGCAAACATTGACGCTCGCATCCGCGAGTTTCCGCACATCCGCCAGATGCGAACCCAGCGGAAATGCCATCGCAACTTCGGCACCAATGCCTTCGATTAACCGCCGGATCTCGGCGAGATCGGACGGCATGTTGAACGTGCCATACATCGGCCCGATGATGTTGACGCGTGGAGCTGCACCCTCGGGCAGGATACGCGGACCGGGAACTTTCTTCGGCCCGAACTGCGTCCACAACCACGTCAGCGCACGGTCGGCCGATTGCCACTGATCCTCGTCGATCGTGCGCGGCAGGAAGCGGACGATGTTCGTCCCCTCGGGCGTCACGCCGCCGCCGATCATTTCCGAAATGCTGCCCGTCACAACGACCGCAGGCAAATCAGGATCGAGTGTTGCCCAAGCGCGCTTCATCGCCCCTTCGGTGCCGTCGCGGCCGAGTTCCTGTTCGCCGAGGCCAGTCACAACAATCGGCAATTCATGCGGCGGCAGTGCATCTGTGTAATGCAGCACGCTCGTCACCGGCAGATTCTCGCAGCCCACGGGACCGTCAATGATGACCTGCAATCCCTTGATCGCCGTAAACGCGTAAACCGCGCCCCAATATCCGCCCGCGCGGTCATGATCGAGGATCAGCGTCATACGCCCAACCCCAAATCCATTCGGGCTGAGCTTGTCGAAGCCCTGCCCTTCTTTGGCACCATTTCACAGGAAGAAGGACAACCCTTCGACAAGCTCAGGGCGAACGGTTTGTGCGTCATACGCCCACCGCTTCTTCGGCCTTCGCCGCCGCAATGCGCTTCGCTGCAAACTTTGCTTTATACTCAGGGCGGTCGACCGGCGTTTTTTCCCAGACGCCCGCGCTATGGCCTTCGCCGACGCCGGCGAAAAATGCTTTCATCTTGTCGAAGCGCGCTTGGTTACCGAGCGCTGCATTGACGACGGTGGCGAGCGACCCCGCGCCTGCAACACCCATCAACGGCCGCGCCGAAATCAGATTTGTAAAATACAGCGCCGGAATAGCTTTTGCCTTGGCATGCTGCACAACCGGCGTCGTGCCAATGGCGAGATCGGGCTGATAGCCATCGACCGCGGCTAAATCGTTTTCAAGGCTCGCGCGATACTGCACCTTCACCCCGCGCGCGATCAGCCATTCGCGGTCGGGATCGCTCCACACCGTGCGTGGGCAGGCAGTGCCGACATAGGGCACATCTGCACCCGATTCGATCAGCAACCGAGCGACGAGCAGCTCGGACCCTTCATAGCCCGAAACCGTGATCCGGCCCTTGATCGGCTTGGCGGCCAGTGCATCGCGGATCGCGGGCAGGAATTTGTTCTTCGCCTCGTCGACTTTGTCCTGCGCAATCGCGCATGCCTTGCCGACAGAGTCGAGCCACGCTGCCGTGCCATCGACACCCACCGGCGCGGAACCGATCACGGTGCGCCCTGCCGCTTCGAATTCGCGGATGCTCGCTGTGTAGAACGGATGGATTGCCGCCACCGCTGCGCAATCGAGCGCTGCATACAGCTCGCGCCATTCGCGTGTCGGGACAACGGGGCCAGCGGCAAGACCCAGCGGCGCAAGCATCTGGCCGATGCCCACGGGATCAACCGGGAACATCTCGCCGAGCAATGTCACCGTGGGCAGTGCCGAGCGTTCTTTGGGTGCGGCAACCGGACCCGATTCCGCTTCGGCGCGCGCATAAGCGAGCATTGCCCCTGCCAGCACGTCCTTGGCTTCGGCATGAGTCGGGATGCCAAAGCCCGGCACGTCGATGCCGATGATCCGCACGCCGTTGATTTCCTTGGGCAGCAGTTGCAGCGGCACGCCCGATGCGGTGGGTACGCACAGGTTGGTGACGATCACGCTGTCGTAAAGCGCGGGATCGGCAATCTGGTATACCGCATCGCGAATGTCCTCGAACAGCTTGCCGGTAACCAGCGTTTCCGAGCTGAACGGCACATAACCAACCGAACGACGCGCGCCGTAGAAATGCGAGGTAAACGTCAGCCCGTAAACACAGCAGGCAGACCCCGAAAGGATCGTCGCCGTGCGCCGCATGCGCAGACCCACCCGGAGCGACCCAAAGGCAGGGCACATCGATTGCGGCTGGTCATGTGGACCTTTTGGATAGTCGGCATCATAGCGATCGAGCACGTCGGATTTGCCCGCAGCAATCGCGGCATCCCGAAGCGTCGAACCGCTGGAGCAGGCGCCCTCAGACTGCATCGTAAACCACTTCGAGGCTGGCCTTGGGCACGAATGCCTTGCCGCGCATATCGCCCTGTGTCGCAGGGCGCAGCGTATAGTCCGCACCGGTGATGTCGGCGCTGAACAGCCCGAGCAGTCCGTCTTGATCAAGCGGTGTCGGACGCAGCGGCGGCGCTGTTGCGACATTTTCGGCGAGCTCTTCGAACAGCGATGCCCACTGACCGCCGGGCTTGCCGATAATCTGGTAATTCGCCGATTTCTTGCGGATGTCTTCGTTCGCCGGGATCGCGGTCAGCACCGGAATGCCGACCGCTTCGGCAAAGGCATTCGCTTCGCCGGTGCCATCATCCTTGTTGAGGATCATGCCCGCGACGCCGACATTGCCGCCCATCTTGCGGAAATATTCGACGGCTTTGCAGACGTTGTTCGCGACATAGAGCGACTGCAAATCGTTCGACGCGACAACGATGACTTTCTGGCACATGTCGCGCGCAATCGGCAGGCCGAAGCCGCCGCAGACCACGTCGCCGAGGAAATCGAGCAAAACGTAATCGAAGCCCCACTCATGAAAGCCCAGTTTCTCCAGCGTTTCAAAGCCGTGGATGATCCCGCGCCCGCCACAGCCGCGACCGACTTCGGGACCGCCGAGTTCCATCGCGAACACGCCGTCGCGCTGGAAGCAGACGTCCTCGATACCGATTTCCTCGCCCGCCAGCTTCTTGGCGGCGCTCGTTTCGATGATCGTCGGCGTCGATTTGCCGCCAAACAGCAGGCTGGTCGTGTCAGACTTTGGATCGCAACCGATCAGCAAAACCCGTTTGCCCTGCTGCGCCATCATGTAACTAAGGTTGGCAAGCGCGAACGACTTGCCGCTGCCGCCCTTGCCGTAAATCGCGATAATCTGGGTTTCTTTGGTCACAGGGCCAGTGTGGACGGGATCAGGCTCTTGCGCCGCTTCTTCGCGCAATGCGCCCAGATCAAGCATACTCATAGGGCGTTCCAATCAAGAACCATTTTCAGGCAGGCCGAGTCACTGAACGCTTGGGGGTAAGCGTCCGCTGCTTTCGCTGCGGCCCGCGTATGTGTGACAAGGCCGTCGAGGCTTAGCGCGCCCGATTTGACCATACCGGTGACGGCTTCCAGATCGCTCGGCAGGAATTCTGCTGCAATTCTAAGGCGGGCTTCGCGCATGAACGCGGGCGGAAAATTGAAGCTCAGCTTCTCGTAAAAGCCCGCCAGCACAACTTCGCCACCGCGCGTCAGCCGCCCGATCAAGCTGTCGAGCAGCGCACCGTCGCCGCTGGCGTCGTAAATGGCTTTATAATCGCGACGGCTATCCGAATCAGGGTGGATAACCGAATAGCCGTCAGCGCCGTCGGCGCGCGCAGCACTGGTTTCCCAGACCGTGGGCGCTGCGCCCGTCGCTGTTGCAATCCGCGCGAGCAAGCGCCCGAGAACGCCGTGCCCGACAATCAGATCCGGCAGCACATGCCCGGCAATCGCATGATAAGCCGTCGCTGCGAGCGCCACGAGCACACCGTTCGCGCCCAGCGACTCCGCAACGGGAATGGCCCGAGCCCCCGGCAAAACGACTCGCGAGGCCGACCCGCCGAACAATCCGCGTGCGTCCCTGTAGCAATTAGCACCGGGAACAAAGACCCATTCGCCGATCCGTCCGCGCGCGTCGGCTCCGGCGTCAACCACGCGGCCGACTGATTCGTAACCGGGGACCAGCGGATAGCCCATCCCCGGAAATTCCGGCATTTTTCCCGACCATAACAGCCGTTCGGTGCCCGTGCTGATCCCGCTCCAGGCGATGTCGACGACGATGTCGGTGGGCATTGTTGCGTTGAGGGCGAGCGAACGGAGCATCAACTGCTCCGGTGCTTCGAGTATGACCGCAACCGCGTCCATACGACCCTCCTCTGTCGCCTCAGAGGTGGATCCCCCGATGGCCAGAGTGTCACTCTAGCTGGACACTAATTGTTGTCAACAAAACTTTACGCTTTTGTATGTCCAGCCAAAATGACACGCGCCGCCAAAGGCAAATCGGTCGGCAGGATGCGAATATCGCCCAACCCTGCGGCACGCAGCATGGCGCAGTTTTCCTCGATAGTGCGCGGTCGTCCCTGACCCATCGCCCAGAGATAAAGCCCGAAATAGCCATCGCCCATGGCACGCGCGCTCTTGGTTCCCGCCATCGGCTCGGCCACGAGGAGCTTGCCGTTCGCCGGTAATGCTGCGGCTATGTTGCGCAGCAATTTCATGACTGGCGCGTCATCATGGTCGTGCATGATTCGCACCAGCGAGATCAAATCAAAGCCAGCGGGCAGCACATCTTCAAAGAAATTGCCGCCGTGCGCCGTCAGTCCCACAGGGGCTCGCGCCGCCACCGCAGGCAGATCGAAAACTGCCGTTTCGAGTCGCGGATACGCCGCCCCGACTGCCCGCACGAAAACGCCTGCCCCGCCGCCAACATCAAGCAAGCGCCGGTGGCCGCCAAACCGATATGCCGCGATAACTTGCTCGGCGACCATTGCCTGCGATGTCGCCATGAGCGCGGAATAGAGCGCGACAACGTCCGCTGCAGCATCACGCCCTTCGTCATAAGCCCAGTAAGCCGCCAACTGCCCCCCGCCCCCGCCGCGCCGCAGCAAGGCGACCGGATCGGCAAGATCGGCATAAAGCAGCGCATGATGCTCGATCATTTCGGCAACGCCGGGGCTGCCGTGCAATGACGCGCCCTGTGCGCCCAGCATATAGCGCCCGTCACGCAATCGTTCGGCTATATCAATGGCCGTGGCGGCCTTCAACAACCGATCTGCTGCCTCAACGGGTAGATCGGTCAATGCCGCCGCATCCGTCACAGAGAGCGGCCCCGAAGCGAGTCGCGCAACCAATCCCGTCCGCACACACGCCAGCAACACTTGCGAATAGACAAAGCCATTGACCAGATTGAACAGACTTTCCGCCTTCGCCCGCCCAATCCCGCGCATCAGCGGATTGCCCAGCGCGAAGCGGCGAAAGCGCGGGCTGGCGAAAATGCGGTTGCGCCAATTGATCCGACGCTGCTGCCAAGTCGGGGTGTCTGGAATATTCGTCGGTTGCATCTGTCCAGTTTGCTGGACATAAATTCATTCGGCAAGCGGGAGGTGGATTTGGATGTCGGGCCAGCGGGCCATTGTTGTCGGCGCCGGGATCGGCGGGCTGACCAGCGCGGCCCTTCTGGCGGCGCAGGGCTTTGACGTGACTGTCGTTGAAGCGGCGGGCCATCCGGGCGGCAAAGTGCGGCAGGATGTTGTGGGTGGCGTGGGCATCGACGCAGGCCCTACCGTGTTCACCAAACGCCCCATTTTCGATGCAATTTTCGATGCGTGCGGCGCGTCGCTCGACGATCATATCCGTCTGACCCCGGCCTCCATTCTGGCGCGCCATGCGTGGAGCGATGCCCGGCTCGATCTGTTTGCTGACCCGCAAGCCAGCGAAGAGGCCATCGGTGCATTTGCCGGTGCCGAAGCGGCCCGTGGCTATGCCCGCTTCTGCACCGAGGCTAGCCGTGTCCACGACTGCATCGACAAACCCTTTATGCAGAGTAGCAAGACCAGCGCGCCCGGTCTGGCATGGCGCATTGCCACTCAACGCCCGCGCGACCTGTTCGTCATGCGACCGTTCGAATCGCTCTGGAAAGTCCTTGGCGACTATTTCCCCGATCCGCGTCTGCGCCAGTTGTTCGGGCGCTACGCCACTTATTGCGGGTCGTCCCCGTTTCTCGCGCCGTCCACGCTCATGCTCATCGCGCATGTCGAGGCCGAAGGGGTCTGGTTCGTCGAAGGTGGGCTCTCCGCGCTTGCCCGTGCGCTTGAGGCGGTCGCCATCAAGAACGGTGCGACGTTCCATTACAACGCCCGCGTCGATGAAATCCTGACTGACAAGGGCCGCACGTCGGGCGTTCAACTCGAAAATGGCGAACGCCTGACCGCCGACGCCATTGTTCTCAACGCCGACAGCGCCGCCCTTGCCGCTGGCAAGTTCGGCGTCAGAACCGGCACCCCTTATCCCCACGCCGCTCGCTCGCTCTCGGCGATGACGTTCCTCGGCAATGTGAAGGCGGACGGCTTCCCGCTGACGCACCACAATGTCTTTTTCTCGAACGACTACCGCGCGGAATTCGATGCCATTGCCAATGGCAAGCTCGCGACCCACCCGACAGCCTATATTTGCGCGCAGGACCGCCTCGACCAAAGCAGCCTCGACACCTCCGAACGCCTGCAAATCATCATCAACGCGCCTGCCAATGGCGACACTCACTTTTATTCCGATCAGGAGATCGACACATGCAAGACCGCGATGCTGGCCACGTTGGCGCAATCGGGGCTGACACTCTCGGGCGATCTGCAAGCGACAACGCCGACCGATTTCGCGACCCGATTTCCGGCGACGGGTGGAGCCCTTTATGGACGGGCCTCGCACGGGTGGGCGGCGTCCTTCCGTCGGCCCGGCGCGCGGACGTCGATCCCTGGGCTTTACTTGGCGGGGGGCAGTACGCACCCGGGCGCGGGCGTGCCGATGGTCGCGCTGTCGGGACAATTGGCCGCCGCATCGATCATGTCGGACCGCGCTTCGACGCGCACGTCCCGCCCCAAGGCTATGCCTGGTGGTACATCGACGCGATCAGCACCGACGGTCGGTTCGGCCTAACGATCATCGGCTTTGTCGGGAGCGTATTTTCGCCCTATTACAAAGCGAGTGGGCGTGGCGATCCCGCTAATCATTGCAGTATGAACGTCGCCCTGTATGGCCCGCGTGGCAATCGCTGGACGATGACCGAGCGGGGATCATCGAAGCTCCACCGCAGTGCAGACACTTTACAAGTCGGACCGAGCTCAATGCACTGGGACGGTGATGCGCTGGTCATCGACATCCACGAAACCGCGTGCCCCATTCCCTTTCCGGTCAAGGGCAAGGTTCGCCTCTACCCCGAACAAATTTCCGAAACCGCGTTTGGTCTCCACGAGGATGGCCAGCACCTGTGGCACCCCATCGCACCGCGCGCACGCGTCGAAGTGAGCATGGACGCGCCCAGCATCAACTGGTCGGGCAGCGGCTATTTCGATTCGAACTTCGGCTGCGAGCCCCTCGAGGCTGGCTTCAGCGAATGGCAATGGTCGCGCGCGCATCTGAAGGATGGCGTTGCCGTCATGTATGAAGGCGAACGCCGCGACGGCACCGATTTTGCGATGGCTTTGCGTTATGACCGGCAGGGCGTGTGGCATGACGCGGAACTGCCGCCGTCCGCGCGCTTGCCCGGCACCACGTTCGGGATGCCGCGCCGCACGCGGGGGACCGATGCGAAAGTCGTCAAAACGTGGGAAAATGCGCCCTTCTATTCTCGCTCGGCATTGTCGACCGAAATTTATGGCGAGCGCGTCGATGCCGTGCACGAAAGCCTCTCAATGGACCGTTTCGTCTCGCCGATTGTCCAGCTGATGCTGCCCTTCCGCATGCCCAGAATTCTTCGCTAAAGCGCTATCGCGCGCTGACGCTTTGTCTTCAGCGATGGCGCGATTCGTCGCCCAATATTGATAGGCGCAAAATCCGATGACGACGACGAAGGTGACCGCACCCTCGATAATGCCGCCATATTTTTCGATCACTGCACAAAATCCTTAATCATCGCGGCGACCCGTTCGGGTTCTTCCTCATGCGCCAGATGCCCCAGACCCTCAAGTACCTCAAGCCGCGCGCCCGGCACCAGTGCTGCTGACTCCTGCGCCTTAGCCATCGGTATCGCAGTATCGCTATCGCCGTGGATGAGCAGCAACGGCACCTTCAGACCCGGCAAATCGCGCTTCAATGGCTCCAGATCCCATGACGCCATCATGCCGATGGTCCCGGCGATATGCCCCGGCTTGCGGAACAGCCGCCCATAATAGTCCACCCCATCGCCATCCAGCTGCGACCCTGTGCTTTTCAACATGAAGCGCGCCACTTCGCGCGTCGGCCCTGCTATGCGCGCAAAGATATGTGGCGCAAACGGGTTCAGGAACAACAGCTTGGCCATTGTTGGAAACAGCTTTGCGGCTAAGCCGGGGAATGGCAGCAGTGCGGGGCTGAGACCAACGACTGCCTTTGCTTCGACCAAACCGTCGAGAACCATCCGCAATCCCACTGCCACACCCGCCGAATGACCAACCACGATTGTCGGTTTTAAATCAAGTTCGCTCACCAGCGCCGCCACCGCTTTGGCCATCGCAGGCAATGTCTGCGGCCCGCGCGCGGAAAAGCCATGCCCTGGCATGTCGGGGGCAACGACCGTGAAATGTTCGGCCAACAACGGCAGCATCCCCCGCCAGCTGTGCGTCGCCGCGCCTGTGCCATGGAGCAAGAGCAGCACCGGCCCAGAGCCTGCGATTTGAACATGCCACCGTACGCCGCCTGCGTTGACAAAATGGCTGTGCGCACGGTTGGGCCAGTCATGCCCCTCACGCTCCCAGTCGGGCCGGTCGCTCATGAGGCTTTCACGGCATCACGCACCGAAAGCGCATCCCCGCGCGGCAAGGCGACGAACTTAGCCCCCATCAGCGCCGCAATCGCCCGCCCTTCCTCGCGCGGCCTCGCCGTTATATCGATCAGCACAGCCGGCGCCTTCATCGCCCGCGCGGCCCCTTCGGCATCACGTTTCGCGGCACCAGCATCCGCCGTGCCATCAAGTGCAATATTGCCGCGCCCGTCGGTCAGCACGACGACAAACGGCGTCCGGTCCTTCGACCGCACCGCCGCCGCCACTTCGCCTGCCATCGCCAACCCTGCCGCAAGTGGTGTGCCCCCACCCCCCGGCAATTCAGCAAGCGCCCGCCGCGCGCGGGTCAAGGACCGTGTCGGCGGCAGGATCAGCTCCGCACCCGTTCCCCGAAACGCAATCAGCGCAACCTGCGCGCGCTTCACATAGGCCTCGGCAAGCAACAGTTCGACCGCGCCTTTCGCTTCGGCGAGCCGCGCCGCCGCGGATGATCCCGACGCATCCACAACGAAGATCGTTGTTGTCTCGGCGCGCGACTGGAAACGCTTGATCCGCAAATCATCACGACGGATGCGCACGCGCGTATCGCCCGCCGCACGGCGCAATTTCTGCCACGGCGCCGCTGCCCGCAAGGTCTCGATCAAACTCAACCGGTTGCCCCCGCGCGGGACTCCGGCGCGCACGCCCACAGGTCGCCCGCGCATCTGCGCCTTGAGCTTTGCGCCGCTCCCCTTGCCGTTGTTCATCACGGCACGACGTCCGTTTTCGGTGATGGCGGCAATCATGTTCGGCGGCAGCATGGCACGGACAGCGTCGAGAATGATGTCCTCCAACGGCTGCGTCGCATCGCCGCTGCTTTGCTCGCCGGGGTCGGTGTCCTCGGGCATCGCATCGGGTTCGTCGACTGGTGCTGGAAACTGCGTCGCGCGGGGCACGAGGACGAGGCGGATGGCAAGGATGAGGTCGTCTTCGGTGACGATGTCGCGCTCGTCGAAGCGGGCGGCGGCTTTCGCGGCTCGGAGGGTGAGCAATGCGCCGCGTGCCGATGTTACACCAAGCGATGTCGCAGCGGAGGCGATGGCGTGTAGGGCGTCGTCATCGACAAAAGTCCGTTCGCTCTGAGCTTGTCGAAGAGCTGTACTTTCTTGATTCAATCCAGAAGAAGGACAAGGCTTCGACAAGCTCAGCCCAAACGGTTCATGCGGCGCTTGCGCCCCTCTAAAATCAAACCAAAATGCTAGCCGCTCGGCCAGCACGTCGGGCGCGCGTTCCTCCTCCACCCCATTGTCGAGCAGCGCCAGCAGAAAGCGCGCGTCATCCTGCCGCCGCATCCCGTCGCGCTCGGCAATCACAACACCGGTGTCCATCACGGCAGCAATGCGGCTTGCGATCCCCTCATCGAGCCGCTCGGCCATGGGTACGACAACCAGCCCGCCGTCGGCCTCCGCCAGCAATCCCTTGCGCGCCACCGGCCGGTCCGCCGCCAGCGTCGCGGCGAGGTCAAGACCGCCCAGCAACCGTTCGTCATCGATATGGACAGGAATCTTGCGGATCACGTGCCCCGCAGCCATCGCCACCAGCACAGCATCGCGCACCGGCCCGTCGCCACCGCGCAACACCATCCCGCCCAAACCGGGGTCAATCGCGCAGAGCTGCGCCGCGATCAGCGCATCGTCGATCACCCGAAAAGTTCATCCATTGCGCGCTCAATCCGCGCGGTCGAACCCGTTTCATCGAGGACGTTGCGTCGCAGTCGGTGTCGCAGCGCCAGCGGCGCGACCGATATCAAGTGCTTTTCGGTGACCTGATCTTTGCCATCCAGCGCCGCCTGCGCCCGTGATGCGCGCATCAACGTCAGTTCGCCGCGCAAACCATCCGCGCCAACCGCGATGCACAATTCGGATGCACGCCGCAGTATGGCATCGGGCATGTCGACATCGGGCAGCAATGCCTTCGCTTTGGCAATTTGCCTGATCGTCTTCTTTTCCGCTTTCGACCAGCTTTCGGCAAATGCCGCTCCGTCGCGCTCGAAAGCATCACACCGCCGCAGAACTTCGACCCGCGCGTCCAGATCCTGCGGCGTCCGCACTTCGACCGATAGCCCGAAGCGGTCCAACAATTGCGGGCGCAATTCTCCTTCTTCCGGATTGCCGCTGCCAACCAGCACGAAGCGTGCCGGATGCCGAACGCTCAAACCTTCGCGCTCGACAACATTCTCGCCCGATGCCGCCACATCAAGGAGCAAATCGACAATATGATCCTCGAGCAGATTGATTTCGTCGATATATAGAAAACCGCGATCCGCTTTCGCCAGCAAGCCCGGCTCGAACGCTTTTTCGCCCGCGCCCAGTGCCCGTTCGAGATCGAGCGCCCCGACCACACGGTCCTCGGTCGCGCCAAGCGGCAGATCAACAAACGGCACGGCCATTTTCTTGCCGTCATCACCAACAATCGGCGGCAGCAACGCCGCCAGCGCACGCACTGCGGTGGACTTGCCCGTGCCCCGGTCGCCGAACACCATGACCCCGCCGATCCGTGCATCAACAGCAGCGATCAGCAGTGCACGCTTCATCTCGTCCTGGCCGACGATGGCGGAAAACGGAAAAGCGACGCGCATTATCGACTCTGTGTCACAGCAAGGTGACAGGTCGCAAGTCAGGAAATTTAGACAGTCCTAGACAAAGCCGATATTTCGCGTCGTGTAGTTCCCGATAGACGGCAAAACCGTCGACATCTGCGAATCAGCGACTCCGAACCAGCTCGCCAGCGTTGCCGCATATTGATCGACCGACGTTGTCGGCAACAGACGCCCTTGACCGACATCATCGGGACCATTGTTCGCATAAACCGGCGATTTTCCGTAAAATTGCTTACCCTTCACAGCACCACCCATCACGAAATGAGTGCTTCCCCAGCCATGGTCCGATCCGTCGTCATTATTTACGATCGTTCGGCCGAAATCGGAACCGGTGAACGTCGTCACCTTGTCCGAAATCCCAAGTTCAACCGTCGTATCGTAAAATGACTTCAACGCTTCTGCGAGCACACCAAGCAACAAGGGCTGTTTCGTCGCCAAGTTGTCGTGCAAATCATAACCGCCTTGTGACACGAAAAACACTTGGCGTTTTGCGCCCAGTTGCTGGCTCACCGAAATCATCCGGGCAACAAGCTTGAGCTGGTTCGCGAGCGAATTAGCGCTGTTATAAGGCGTTACAAAAGTCGGCGCACCGGCAAGCGCTGTCGTGACTTGGGTATAAGCATCAAGCGACCGCTTGGTCACGCGGGTGTGCTCGTTTTCAAGCAAATGCGTGCGTGGTGCCGAGACCATCGAGCGAAGCACGCTATTTGCCGTCGCCGACGAAAATAATGTCGACGAATTGCTGTAGGGAGCAAGTGGCCCGCTTGACCCCACTGTATATTGGATCGCGGTCTTGCCGCTCATGAAGACCGCATTGCCCGTCGCATTAATGCACGTCAGAGTCGAATTGCCGTTGCCTGATTGAAACAAGTCACCAATGCGCCCGCCCCAGCCCGAGTCCGCGCCTTCGGGTGATGATGACTGAAAGAAGGATTGCTGATCATTATGGGAGAATAGCTTTGGCGGCAGTGGCACGCTCTTGGCTTGGTATTGCGCCTTCGTCGTTGGTTGGATGAGCGTGCCCATGTTGAGAACGGCAGCCATCTTGCCGGCATTGAAGATCGGCAAGAGCGACGCCATTGTCGGCGCCAGCGCATATTGCACAGCTCCGGGAAGTGCAGTGGTCGGCGTAAGGACAGTGGGCGTCAAAACATCACGCGCCAACGCAATGTTCGGTCGCAATGTCTGGTACAGATTATAGGTTGCCTGATCATAAGGCACCAGCGTGTTGGCAAAGTCATAGCCACCGTAAAGGAAAACGCAGACGAGCGCTTTATAGTCGGTGGCGACCGACGCAGCGGCTTCGCCGATCATGGCGAGATTAGTGACAAAGGGTGTTGCCGAGCCGGCAATGCCGAGGGCGGCTGAGCGCTTTAGAAAAGCGCGGCGCGATTGATCTGACGACATCGACATGATCCTATTTCAAAATCAGATATTCAGGGGAAACCATGATCAACGTCGTCGCGGTGTTGACGCGGTTCTGAAGATCGGTTGGCGTGGCAGAGGCAATGCTATCGACTGCTGTTTTGATCTGAGCGATGGTTGCGGCGCTTACCTGATTGGCCGCGACGCGAAGGTTGATCAGATCGAGAAGCGCCTGCGAATTCGCCGCAACAGCCAGATAATCAGCATAATTGGCTTTGAAATCACCCCAGCCATCGCGCATCGTGACGATCATGAAGTTGATATAGCCAATCACCGATATTTCGTTGGTAATCTGAAATTCGGGTGCGACCATGTTCTGCGTCGTGATGGCGCTGTTTGGCGGCGAATAGCCGGGACGGAAGAAATTAAACACGCTGGGGCTACGTCCCACGCTTTGCCCGAGCTTGTTAACAGTCGTACTCGTGTCGCCGATGGGCCATTTTTCCGTCGGCGACGTCGCGCCAAAAGCGCGTGCCCAGCCCGTGAAGCGAAGGAGCGGCTCGCGGAGTTTACCAAAGCTTGTGCTTGACGCGGCTGCTGCATCATCGCGGGCCTCGGTATCGAGCAAAATCGCACGAACGACGGCACGCAAATCGCCACGCACACCTGATCCGTTATTCTCAAAAATTGTGGCGACGCGCTGAACATAAGCTGGCGACGGATTCGATGTCACCAGATGCTGGATTAGCTGCTTCGAGACAAAAGGAGCGACATTGGCATGCGCAAAAATCGCATCAAGCGCGAGCTTTAGGCTGGCGACGCCATCCGTGCCTGCGGGGATTGTCGTGCCAAGGAATGTCTTGACGCCGAGTTCATGATCCGAAGCATTCTGGACCATCGGCGCTTTCAAGTTCTCGTAACCGGCAACCAGCCCGGTTTTGTCATCCTTCCAACCGGTGAAAACCCGCGCCAGACCACCCACGTCCTCGAGCGTGTAAGTTTCAATGGGTTTGCCGTTAGACAGCTTCTGCGTGCCATCGAGATTGAGCTGGTACAGGCCAATCGTGAAGAGCTGCATCAGCTCGCGGGCATAATTTTCATCGGGTACAGCACCGCTAGCGTTCGCCTTGCGGTTGTTGATGAAGGTCAGATAGTACGCCATCACGGCATTGTTGGATATTTTATCGAGAATTGTCCGGTAATTGCCGAATGCATTGTCCCATAATATGTCCATGTAGGACGCCATGCCGAACTGTTTCCAGTTGTTCGGGATCGCGTCGATCCCGACCACCAGGATTGACATCAGCGCAACGCCGACGCGCTGGCGCAACTGATCTTCGCCAGCAATCATGCTGCCCCAGATCATGGGGTCGTAGCCATCGTCGCGGAAGATGTTGACCGGATCCGAATAGCCTTTGGCCATCAGCCAGTCCCAGAATGTCGAGGCGCGTGGTTTGGCGAATTGTGCGCCAAGCCAGCCATCATAGCCCTGCGCGATGACTGCCTGAATATCGGCATTGGTCGTGCCCATCGTTCCCTGCGCGAGGAAGCGACCCGACTGCGACGTGGTCGGCGGTGGGGGCGGCGGCGGTGGGGGCGGTGGGGGCGGTGGGGGCGGCGGTGGTGCTGGTGGTGGTGGTGCAGGGGGCGGGGCGGGCGGTGTTACGGCAACCACGCCTGCCGTGGTCCCGCCGTCGCCACATGCCGCGAGCGCAAGCAAAGGAACAATCGCGATGGGAGGTGGAGGAAGGGCTGACGATACTTTGTCAAATTGTGGGTCGACTTCAGGAGGTGATACGCCCTCCACAGCAATATCGTGCAGAACTTTCAAATCCATCGCGTTGCTCCCGGACATAAGGCGCGCGATTTTCGCACAGCTCCTGCCGCTCTGTTTATGAGGTGACCCCCGACGCCATTAACGTGTGGCATCGAATCCCTTCGAAATGGTGAAGGAACCAAATGTATCCGTGGCGGTTGTCACTCGCGCGACCACGCGTGCCGCGATTCCGCTCAACTGAAATTGGGGGGCGATTTCGTAATGTCTGCGCGATACAGGCAGCGTTGTGACACAGGTTTTTATCACAATTGATACCGAATTATCGGCAGCCTTGTACCAGCAAGGGGCTGATGCCGACGATAACTTTGCGCGTTCAATTACTTGCGATGGTTATGGGATCGGGTGGCAGATGAATCGGCTGGATGCTTGCGGGCTGACGGGCGTATTCTTTGTCGATCCGATGCCTGCCCTCGTTTATGGCATTGACGTGATCGCCCGCATCGTTGAGCCGATTGTCGCGCGAGGGCACGAAGCACAGTTACATTTGCATCCCGAATGGCTGGAATGGTCAAAAGAGCAACCTGTTGGCGACCGACGCGGGCGGAGCATTTGTGACTTCGATTTCCATGATCAGGTGACCTTGATCAAACGCGCCCGAAATCTGCTAATCGACGCCGGCGCGCCACCACCGTTAGCGTTCCGCGCTGGGAATTACGGGGCAAATGACGATATGTTACGCGCGCTGGCATCGCTTGGAATCAAATGGGATTCGAGTTTCAATCCGACCTTCATCGGCGATCCTTGTCATATCGGGCTTGGCGCTGACCAGATTGATACGATTGAGCGGTTCGGCGTTATGGAAATGCCCATTTCGGCAATTTGTGACCGCCCCGGCCACCTCCGCCATGCTCAAATTTGCGCGTTGTCGTCGCGCGAGATGAGCGACGCGTTGAATTATGCTGCAAAAACCAAGCGGCCTGCGTTCACGATCGTAACCCACAGTTTCGAAATGATGAGCCGCGACCGCAAGCGGCCCAACCGCAGCGTGATGGCACGCTTTGAAACGCTTTGCCGGAGTGTCGCAGACCACCCAGACTTGTCGAGCAGCGGCTTTACCACCGTTGATCTGTCGCCCGTCATCACAAAGCCGGAACGCGCGCCACCAAATTACCTTCGCACGGCACAACGTTTCGCAGAACAGGCGTTCGCAACGCTGGCTTACGAACGTTGAAAAAAGCTATCGTTCTTGGCGTCGACACGCCAATTGGCCTCACCGTTATCCGCGAGCTCGGCAGCCACGGCGTTCCCGTCCACGCAGTCGGGCGAAGCCAAAACGCTATCGGACGTGCGTCAAAATGGACGACCAGCTTTTCAGTACGACCATCAGGTCCACTCGCCGACTGGCTGCCCGCGCTGATCCGCGAGATTGGTGCGAGTGCGCTACTCGCAATATCCGAAGATGATTTGATTGCGCTTGCCGATTTGCCGCCAGTGGTCGACGGCTGCAAAATCCTGACACCCCGTCGCACGCCGCTCGGCCTTGTCCTCGACAAAACCGAAACGCTCGAAAGGGCAGCGGCGCTCGCCATCGACGTGCCCGAAAGCTGGCAGCCACAATCGAGCGATGATTTCACCGACAAGGCATCATCGCTCACCTACCCGCTCGTTCTAAAATGGGCAGACCCGCCGACGATCTTGCCCCGCCTTGCTGAAAACAGAATCGCTTTTGTAAAAGCCGAGCATGTTGGCGATGCCATTGCGCTCCTGAAAGCACTGTCACGCTATGCGACTTTCAACGCCTGGCCGCTCGCCCAAAGCTATTGCCCCGGAATTGGTCTGGGCCAAATGTTTCACATGAAGGACGGCAAAGCGACGCTGATTTTTCAGCACCGTCGTATCCATGAATGGCCACCTGAGGGGGGCGTTTCGACGGTCTGCGCAACCGTGCCGCTCGACCAGCACATTGAGCAACGTGCCAAATCCGAAGCTTTGCTCGTAAGCATCGGCTGGGAAGGTGCAGCGATGGTCGAATATCGTTATGACGCGTCGGCCGACAAATATTGGCTAATGGAAATCAACGGTCGTTTCTGGGGCAGCCTTCCGCTCGCCCGCCATGCGGGGGCCGAATTCGCTTGGGAAACCTTTGCGCAAGCGATGGGCATCACGACCGGACAGCCTGAGGTCCGTGAACGCCACGCCCGCTACACGATCCCCGAAACCCGCCGCCTGATCCGTGTGTTCTTTGGCACACGCGCGGTTGTCGACCGCCAGTTCAAAGCAACGCCGTGGCGCGACCTGATCAGTTATGTCGGCGATTTTCTCGATCCCGGCATGCGCTACTTCGTCTGGGACATGCGCGACCGTGGCCCGTTTTGGGCTGATATGAAAAGCGTGCTCAGGAAACTCGTACGCCGGGAAACGACGCTGCAAGATTAGCGACCGCACTTTCGATCCGTTTCAGACACGCTCGCATATACGCCGGGTCAAGTTCATAGGGATCATGGAGATGCGGGTAGGCGGGTGACGCATAGAGTCCGAGCAAACTGCGCGGCAGCCCCGCGAACCGAGCGTCGTTCGCCAGCCGCCGCAATTGCCGCGTTTCCATCGCCAAGAGGTAGTCGCCAAGCTGTGGCACAAAATCGGCGCCGCGCGTCGTTCGGTGTGCGGTCAGATCAAAACCAAGCGCCTTGGCCGCACTCACTGCCAACGGGTGCGCCTCTTTCCCGGCATCCGTCGAAAGCCCGAACGACGCGACCCGCAACCCCGCTTGCCGCGCGGCAATATCGGCAAAAGCACTGCGACAAATGTTGCCGTGGCACACAAATACGAGCCTTCGCACGTCCGCTGGATCAGCGCGCGAAATCCCCGCTGCCCCCAGCGCCACTTCGCCATAGGAAAGCCCCAGCCGGACAAGCCCGCGGGTTGTTCCAAATGTTGATGTGAGCAAACTCATTGCGGCGCTCTAACACGCGATCGTCAATGAATTGCAACCTATAGCGCCCCGTAATATATTCAGACGCTAACGAGCCGACATAAAGCGGCGCGCTGCTGAAAACCTTGACGCTTCGTCCACATAATCTCCACAATCGCCGCGCAGAGCCTCGATAACAATATGATAGAGGCAGCATCCAATGAACAACGCATTGATCCTGGTGGCCGAAGATGAACCGGAGATCTCGAATATCCTGACGTCCTATCTCGAACGTGACGGGTTTCGGACCGTCACGGCGAGCGATGGCGACGTCGCGTTGATGCACCACCAGATGCTGAAGCCCGACCTCATCCTGCTCGACGTGCACATGCCCAAGCGGGATGGGATGGCGGTGCTTGCCGAAGTCCGTCGTCGTGGCAATACGCCCGTCATCATGGCGACCGCGCGCGCGGAAGATCTGGACAAGCTGTCGGCGCTCCATGTTGGCGCCGACGATTATGTAGTCAAACCTTTCAATCCGATGGAAGTTGTCGCGCGCGTGAAGGCGGTGCTCCGCCGAACCAATGGGGCAATGGCCGATCCAGTTGTCCTGCGCATGGGCCCAATTGAGATCGACACGGTGTGCTACATCGTCAGCGTGATCGGCGAGACTGCGACGGTGGTACTTGATCTGACACTCACCGAATATCGCTTGCTCGACCATATGGCCCGCGCGCCGCGGCGGGTGTTTTCGCGGAGTGAGCTGGTCGATGCCTGCCTGCCCGAAGGCGATGCCCTTGAACGGACGGTCGATAGCCACATCAGCAATCTCCGCCGCAAGCTGGATGCGGCGGGCGCGCCGGGACATTGTGTGGTCGTGCGCGGCATTGGCTATCGGCTCGTTACGGCATGATCGGGCGGCGGCGGCTTGCCGGTTTCCGGCGCTGGTGGCGTAACCTTCCCCGTTGGCCGTTGACCCGCCAGATTTCGATGATTTTTGCGATCGCGATGTTGGCCAACGCGATGGTTATCATTGTCGTTTCGGATGTCTGGGTTCGGCAAGTCGTCGAGGACGAGTTTTCGACGATGTCACCTAAGGCGCGCGCCACCTTCAAGCTGCTCGAAAAGGGGGGCATCGCAACACCAGTCGATATTGCCCAGCTGACGAAAGAAATGAAGCCACTCGATAGTCGCATCGAAAACAAAGCGAACACCATTCTCTTTACGCTCGTCGTGATGGCCGCAGCAGTAACCTTTGCTCTCGGCTATGTCATTTTGGGACGTATGGGAAAAGGATTGATCACTGTGGCCAATGCCGCGCGACACATTGCCGATGGCGATTTGAGCGCCCGCGCTGCGCCGATCAAATATGCCTCACGCGAAGAAGCACAGCTGACCACCGATTTCAACACCATGTCATCCTCACTGCAACGCGCCGAACGTGAGCTCGCCGAAAGCACGGCGTCCATCGCGCACGAACTCCGCACGCCACTCACGATCTTGCGCGGACGGTTGCACGGCATATCCGACGGTGTGTTCGCGCTCGCGCCTGAAGAAATTGATGGTCTGTTGTTTCAGGTTGAGGGGCTGGGGCGACTGGTCGATGACCTTCAGACGCTCAGCCTCGCCAACTCGCACCGGCTCGCGCTTGATCTTGCCGACACTGACCTTTCGCTCGAAGTCCGGCGCGTGCTCGCAGCGACACAGCCCGATCTCGAAGCAGCGGGGCTTGAGCCCGTGCTCGATATCTCGAACGCGCCGTTGCGCGCTGATGGCGTCCGTATTCGCCAAGTCATCGGCGCGGTGCTCGCGAATGCCTGTCGCTATGCCGCCGATAGTGGATTGCTGCGGATCACGACGCGGACAAACGGCCAAGAGGCGGTTCTCGAAATTGTCGACTATGGCCCGGGCCTGCCCGACGGCACCGGCGACCGCGCCTTTGACCGCTTTTGGCGCGGCGAAGTATCACGCAGCCGCAACACCGGCGGTAGTGGCCTTGGTCTTGCGGTCGTCCGCGCCATTGTCGAGGCGCATCGCGGACGTGCGACACTGTCCAATCATGCTGGCGGCGGCACCATGTTCGAAATGCACTTGCCGGTCAGCAATCGAACATAACGTCGGCTCCACTCGGCCTC
Source organism: Sphingomonas sp. (assembly GCA_031417655.1). GTDB lineage: Bacteria > Pseudomonadota > Alphaproteobacteria > Sphingomonadales > Sphingomonadaceae > Sphingomonas_O. The sequence continues at coordinate 20,673 of JANOVZ010000120.1, forward strand.
GACACGGCGCCTACAATCACTCCATCGCCACGACCTAACTCCGCAGATGTGGACGGGCAAAAACGCCCGAACCAAGACGTTCAAGGAGTTACATTATGAAAAATATCATCACAGGGATTGCCGCACTCGCATTGCTGGCCCCTGCCATTGCGCAGGCCGAGGACGGGGATCGCAACCCGTTGTCCGGCGCGAAAGTGGGAGTCGAAGTGACTCGCGACGCCAACCAGATTCGCCAGGCAAGTGGGACGCTGGACGCAAATCGCAATGGCTTTGGTGTGCGCGGCTTTGCGGGCTATGACATGGCAATCGGCAATGTCGTGGTCATTGGTGGCGAAATCGGGCTTGGCAAAGGCGGCCGGACGTCGGATCAAGTTTCGTTGCTGGCGGGCGGGCGTTACCGCGTTGATCCCGGCATCACTTATGACGCGACCGCACGGATCGGTTTTATCCCTGTCGGCAACCTCATGGTCTATGGTCGTGGTGGCTATCGCTGGCTCGAGACCAAGCAAGTCATCAGCGGGCAGGCGACCGGCAATGGCACGACCAAAATCACGGAGAAGGGCTTCACCTTTGGTGGCGGCCTTGAGTATGCAGTGACGCCAAACATCGGCTTACGCGCCGAGTTCAACCGCACCAATTATGATCGCAATTTCAAGCAGAACAAGGTCTCGATGGGCGCGACGTTTCGGTTCTAAGGGTGCGCTCCTGCCCCGACGTGTTTACTCGCCGCTCCGTTGGTCAACGACGGGGCGGCATTCGACAAAGCCGTCGTGACGACCGATACAATGACGATCACCGTTCGAAATCGACCGTTCGAAGAAGCCGCACTCAAGGGTCCCAACAATGTTGGGCCCATGATGCCCTCCATTGCTCGGGAATGGTGCCGCCTAGGTGACTCGAACACCTGACCCCCGCATTACGAAGGAATGTGCGGTGCCCCGGACAATCCTTGGTTTTCCGACAAAAAGCGACCGAAAATTGCACCTGGGCTTGGACAGCCCAAGCCCTACCCAAACCGAAGCAGAATGCTAAATTTGGCCCGCGCTTGTGAAAGTGCTTTAGCCTCTTAAGTTATTGAATTCCGTCCTCCGTCAGACCTACTTCTGGCCGACTCGTCGGCCGGTCGATTTCGTGTTCGTCGCAGGCACAGAGAATCACACGGAATTGGTTGCCCTGCCGTATAGACCTGATCAACCTAGGGATCATCAACGAGGCCGGGTTGACAGTCATTTCGCGCGACGCAGCGCCCAAATCAGCGCCGAAATGCTCCCAATAAGCGATGCAAGAGCAAGAAGCATCTGAGGATCAAAAATGGACATAGCGCGGCTCCTAATCAAGCTATGTTCTACGAATGTTCCTGTGTAGGAAAGCGTCAATTTGCTTGTCCTCTCGGCTACGCCGCCGCCGCCCGTAGGCTGCCCTGACAATTGAGCGGGATTGCGGTTCGCGATTGTTGACCTAAAATGGGGTAATCGATGAGGGGCCGACATGACCGTTGTTGCATTTCCAAACATTACTTCAATCGGCAAAAATGCGGCTGAAGCGGACCCGGTGCTCGATTATTTCTTGACGACGGACGCCGTGTCCAAAATTGCATCGAACGAGGCATTCCTAATCCTCGGTCGAAAAGGATCGGGAAAGACAGCACTTGTACGTCACTTCACTAAGGACGAACGTAATCCTTACTCGGTGGCTTTGAACCTTCGAGGTTACCCGTGGGCCCTTCATGCCGCGCTAGGAAACCCACAAAGCACCGAAATCGAAAAGTATGTTGCTACCTGGAGATATCTGATCGCTGCTCAAGCCGCGTCGGCGCTAATTGCCGCTAATGTGAAGAGCACAAAAATAGACGCGGATCGAAAGCTACAAACCTTTTTCGAGCAGAATTATGGCGCATCATCTGTAGATCTCGATCGCGTGTTTGCGGTGCAAAAGCTCAAAGTTGACAAAGCAACGGTAAATCCAACTATCGCGGGAAATTCGTTTGGATCAATCGAATTCAAGTCGGTCCAACCTGATTTTGGTCAGCAAATCGATGCGGTAGCGACGGAGGTCGTTAGACTGGTTTCCGAAGTGCTGAAATATCGCGGCACTTCACATATCGAGCTGCACTTCGATGAGCTCGATTACGGGATCGAAAAGTTTGAGAGGGAACGTGAGCTAATGATCGTTGGCCTTGTGCTAGCCGCACAAAGTTTTCGTACCCACAATCACAGCACAGACCAATTAGTGCGACCAATCATATACTTACGGCACGATCTTTGGGACTCATTCAGCTTTTCAGACAGAAACAAGATTTCGAGGGGCCCCGCACTCTTCCTAAACTGGAATTCAGCGTCACTGCAACAAATGGTCGATGTCCGGGTAGCGAAGCTAACCGGAAAAACCTTGTCGTGGAACGATCTTGTGGACGGAAACCGCATGAGGGGGACCCAGCAGAAATGGGATCATATCGTTGCAAGGACTCTTGATCGACCGAGGGACGTAATCAGCTTTATCAACATCATTCTGGAAAATAAGCATAACTCTGAGCTGCTGTCTAACGAAGAAATCGCATCCGCTAGGCCGGAGTATTCAACATACTTCAAGGAAGAACTCGACGATGAGATTAAGGCCCATTGGTCCGAGTGGGAGGATTCCATTGCGGCTTTTCGTGATATTGGCTTTGTCACCTTTACCAAAACCCAGTTTGAGGAAGCCTATAGTCGAGTACGGAGCAAAAAAAACAAGATAGTTGATCCGGCGGAGGCCCTTAAAAGGCTATTTGACTATTCGGTAGTGACTTACGTTCGCCCCAAGAGCGGAGGCGGAACCGAGTGGAATTGGCGATATAAAAACCGTACTGCCACATTTGACGCCCGCGCCGAGCGATTCCGGGTCCATCCCGGTCTGACCGAATTCGCGACGTTGCGTGAAGAAAGGAACCGCTAAGAACGAATGACCGCAATCGGCCTGCCCTGAACATCGGCAGATGCACATCCAATGTGCCCCCAGCCCACGTAACGGCTTTGACCGTCTCATGAACTAGGGGGAACCTTATCGGTATCAGGTCAGCAAGGTATAAGTTTTGTCGGCGTTGCGACGCCAGTGCCCGCTAACGGAAGTTCGGCCCGTGCCTTCCTTAAGCATCATGGCGACGTGCCTGTTGTTGAAGCCCAGCCGATAGATCGTTCCGATAATCTGCTTGTCGGTGTTCAACCCTTTGCCGATGCACATGTAAATCATCGCGGTGACGAGATCGTGCTTGTTCGCTTTTGGACCGAGTTCTTCGATAAAGCGCCTAAGCCTTTCGATCAGTCTCGGGGCTTCCTCTTTCAAGTGGATTGCTGCGGAGGCGGCCGGGAGGGGTTCGGTATTCGTTGGCCGCTTGGGGACCGTGAGCGATGCGGCGGAAACTCGCCGCGCAGGATTTGTGGGTAGTGAGTTCACAACATGGTTCCTTTGAAATGGTTGGGATCGACAAGCGCGTCCCGCGTTGAAAAAAAAGAGATTGCGGATCACGCCCCGCCCGCACACCGACCGAAGTCAGAGAGCGAGCGGGGGTTGTAGTTATGATCCGGCCCAATCGACCGCTTGACGCTTTGCGCCCGCTTCGACGGCGGCGAGCAGCGTCGAATTAGCCAGGTGGCTGTAGCGCATCGTGCTCTTATGATCGGCGTGACCTAGAACACGACCGACCGCGAACAAGTCGATGCCCGCGTTGATCATAAAGCTAGCTGCAGAATGGCGCAGGTCATGAAGACGCAGGTCACTTAAAACGGCCGCCCGTCGCGCCGTGTCCCACGGGTGTTTGATGTCAGTGAACGGCTTCAGTGTCCGGGGATTCGGCAACAGGTAGACGCAATCCTTAAACAGCGGCACTTGCTCCATTATCGCAATCGCGGCCTGCGACAGGGGGACGTGCCGTGGCTTGCCCGTTTTCGAAGTCGGAATGAGCCATGTTTGTCGGTCGAGATCAATGTGACGCCATTCTGCCTGTAACAGTTCCGACACCCGCGCGCCGGTTAGGAGCAGGAGCCCAACGATGTACTTGAGCTGCGGGTTGCGTGAAACAGCCACGGCGCGCTGCAACCGCAGTGCTTCCGCCGAAGTCAGATAGCGCGTTCGAGCGTTATTGATCGGTGGCCGCTTGATCCCGCGCGTGGGATTGCGAGTTACACCCGGTGTTTCCCACTGAATGGCGAGCTCGAACGACCTGCCAAAGATTACCCGGATTTTTTCCACGCTTGCGAGTGCCAGACCTTCCTTGCTTTTTTCGGCGAGCCATTGCGCGACCGCCGGTTTCGAAATTTCGGACACCCGCAACTTGCCCCATCGAGGCAGGATGTGGAGACGCATGTAAAGCTCCGTTGTGTCGTAGCTACGCTGGTAGGTTTTGGCGTGATTGAGATGCCGCTGAGCAAGTTCGCCGTAAGTCGGGATAGCCTTTACAGCCGCCTTTGCCTCGGCGGGATTACCCCCAAGGGTAATTTCTGAACGCAGTCGGCGGGCGGTCTTGCGGACGTCCTCCCAACCGATATCTTCATACCGACCAATTTTGTGCTGCCGCTGCTTGCCGTGCGCATCAGCGAATCTGAGGTACCACGTTCGCTTTTGGCTTACGCGGACTTCAAGCAATAAGCCGTTGCATACACCACCATTGTCGAAATAGTCGATTCTTTTGCGATCCGCCGGACAGCTAGCCATTAATGCGAACTGTGGGGTTAGAGATACTATTGGCATTCTGAATCCTTTTTAATGGCCGATCGCTTGGGCGCACAGAAGCGCGGGCAGTGTCGGCTGGGTGTCGGGTCCGCTGGAGTGCGGTTAGGTGCTATGGCGTTAGGGAAATTGGCTATACGGGCAGACCGAGGGGCCAAAGTCGGTGACGAAAACTGCGATTGCGCATTGATTCTAATGTCATTGACGCGCTGGCGACGACGATCCGGGGCCAGTGGGGGAGGGGTAGCACGCTGAACACCATCGCGACGGCGGCGCTGTTCGCATCGTTGTCGGCAACCAGCAGATTTTACCAATCTGCCGCCACTGCTACCCCCAGTTTCTGGTTTCAATCGAACTTAGATTTTTTGGGAGCGCCATCATCTTGGTCAATAGTGTTAACTAAAGTAACGTTTCTGCCGAGAGGGACGCGCCATTTGGCACGGCCGTTTATGCGAATTGATTCACCGTATCGTTGACGCAGGATGGCGGCACATTCCTTGGCCTGACTGTTCGTAGGCCTGTCGATGCCCGCCATCATGAGTACCTCGCTCGCAGTGAAGGCGTGACAGTTGTGTCGACCCACGACGGTTGCGTCGATGATCGCTTCGACGAGATCGCGAACGACGCTCACGCTGCGGTGATTGCTGTTTTGTTGCTCAAGCAATCGCTCTTCGTCGATGGTCAGCCACCAGATTTTGTCGTTCCGGATTGCGGTTGCCAATTGGGCGAACAGTTGCTGCATATCGATGTCGTGCTGATAGTCGATGTGCTTGCACGCAATTGTCCACCAGCGCGCATTGCCGGTGGTATCGATAAGGAAATCGCTGGCGTTGACTGTCGCGTAAAACACGGTGCGACGCTGGTACTCCACTGTGACACGACCATAGGGACGCCGGATTTTGTCCGAACCGCTTGTGAGAAACCCCTTCAGCCGAGAGACATCGCGCTTGAAGGACGATTCTAACTCTCCGATTTCAACGATCCAGTGATCGATCGCGCCGAGTTGGCTGTCCTTGTTGCCAGCGTCCAGGTGGTGATCAACCTTGAGAAGTTTTGCCCGCAAAGCGTCGTCGTTGACGAGGCTTAGTCCCCAGCTTGTTTTGCCCAAACTTTGAGCGCCCTGGAGTGTCAGAACGCCACGACTCCTAAATCCTCGCGGTAAAAGGGCGGCGGCGGCGGCACTGAGCAGCCACTTAGTTATGAGTGTGTCCCGCAGTTCCAGCGGATAACCGTCATTCGGAGTAATGGTGTTGCAGATATCGGCAAGCCGGTCGGCCCCGTCCCATGGCTTGGCGTAGATCCAATCTTGAACCGGATTGAAGTTGTTTACCTCGGCGATCGCTTCAGTGATGGCAGGGACCAAGCCAGTCGGCATGGTGTACCGGCTCGCCATACTCTGAATATGAGTCATCGCGACGCCGTCGGCATTCTCGGTCGTGCCCGTGACCCACGGAACTTCGATCTCCGTCTTTTTCTTGATTACGTTATATCGGACCACGACGGCATTTTCCGCCAGCATGTGCCGGACATTGTCGATCGTGCTGGGCACACCGTCCCCGCGTGGTGATTTATCGGGAAATGACTTTGGATCGATTACTACCGGACCAGCAGGGACATTGCGCCCGGTTTCCGAAACGACGGCGCTGTTTGCATCGTCATTGACCGCGCACGGAACAGCTGCCTTCGTTGACTTTTTTAAACTTAAATTCTGAATTCCCACAAAGCTATCCAATTCGGTTGCGAGTTAAAGCGACCGACAGCTGCACACACGAACTGTCGGTTCGACGCGTGAAGACGCAAAGCAATGTCAAAAAGGGTGATGTCGTTGGCGGGTGCCATAAGGACAAACGGCTGTAGCCGCTGCACTTCAAGAGCTAGGCGCACCAGCGACATAATTCAAGGGGCGACAGAATACTGGCGACACATGAGGATTAGTTCATTTGGATTGTCGTCGGTATCCTGCACCAACAAAATGACCGCGTGCGTTCCGCCGAATGTAAAAATCATCTCGAACCACCCCTCATGGTGCGCGAGCCAATCCCAATGCGGCTCGAAACCCGGCTCACCGTATCGAATCCCGTCAATCGGCTCGACAAGCGGCGACAGCCCTATTGCGTGAACGATATCCGCCTCGACATCACCCGGCTGGATGACGAGGTATTCAGTGTAGTCG
>JANOVZ010000121.1:0-13317 GCA_031417655.1 Sphingomonas sp.
GCCGGGGTTTGGCTTTCCCTTGGGGCGTGGCGAAGGGAGCGGGACCCCGGATCAAGTCCGGGGTGACGGGGGTTGCGGGAACCATTGTCACAAACACCGCCGTCATGCTGAACTTGTTTCAGCATCCATCCCGACACGCGAGCGACGGTCTTGGCTGGACAATGGACCCTGAAACAAGTTCAGGGTGACGACAGTTCAAACCTGAAGCAGGCCAGAAATTGCCAAACTAAAGAACAGGTTCGATACAATGCGCGATATCTTTGCTCTCGAACCAAGCTCGAACGATGGTCGCCCCATCGACACGTTTTAGGTCAATGCGGCCAACCGCGACTCCCGAACCTGAACTGTACAGCAGCGTGACATCATCGGGCCGATCAGGTTGCCGATAGATCATTGGCAAACTGTATTTTCCCCAGTCAATTAGACACCGCTCAATGTCAAAAATGGACCGACTGCTGCGTGCTACAAAACCGAGCTTGGCTAACGTAAATTTGCTGACAGGCCCCGCAAAAGCCGTCGAAGAAACGACCGCCAAAATTGCGACGCCTTTTGAGCAAATGCGATAAACCTCCACCCTCAATAAACCCGCGCCTTCGGCTTGATATACTCGATCTCATCGGTCAGCGTATAATCATGCACCGGGCGGTAATCGATTTTCACCCCCGCCCCTTCGCGCCACGCCAGCGTGTGCTTCATCCACTGCGCGTCGTTCCGGTCGGGGAAGCTCTCGTGCATGTGCGCGCCGCGGGATTCGTGGCGGTTGCTGGCGCTGTGCATGGTGACAACGGCTTGGGGGAGCATGTTGTCGAGTTCCAAAGTCTCGATCAGGTCGGTGTTCCAGATCATCGAGCGGTCCGACACCTGCACGTCGGCAATGCGCGCGGCGACTTTGTCGATGAGCGTCTTGCCTTCGTCGAGCAGTTCATTGTCGCGGAAGACAGCAGCGTGCTTTTGCATCGTGCGCTGCATGTCGAGGCGGATTTCGGCGGTCTTTGACGCTCCGCTCGCATGGCGGAACTTGTCGACGCGGCCGAGCGCCATCTCTTCGCTACCCTTGGGCAGCGGCTTGTGCGCGGTGCCGGGCGTGATGATTTCGGCGAGGCGCTTGCCGGTCGCGCGACCGAAGACGACGAGGTCAATGAGACTGTTCGAGCCCAAGCGGTTCGCACCGTGGACGCTGACGCAGGCCGCTTCGCCAATCGCGAACAGGCCGGGGACGATGCTGTCGGGATTGCCGTCCTTCAGCGTCACGACTTCGCCGTGATAGTTACAGGGGATGCCGCCCATGTTGTAATGCACCGTCGGGGTGACGGGGAGTGGCTGGCGGGTGAGGTCGACGCCGGCGAAAATTTTCCCCGTTTCGGTGATGCCGGGCAGCCGTTCGGCGAGGACGGCGGGATCGATGTGATCGAGGTGGAGGTAGATATGATCCTTGTGCGGCCCGACGCCGCGCCCTTCGCGGATTTCGGCGGCCATTGACCGGGACACGACGTCGCGGCTCGCCAAGTCCTTCGCTGAGGGTGCATAGCGTTCCATGAAGCGCTCGCCTTCGGAATTGGTCAGATAACCGCCTTCGCCGCGCGCGCCTTCGGTGATGAGGACGCCGGCGCCGTAAATGCCGGTCGGGTGGAACTGGACGAATTCCATGTCCTGCATCGGCAGGCCGGCGCGCAGGACCATGCCGCCGCCGTCGCCGGTGCAGGTGTGCGCCGATGTGGCAGAGAACCAGCATTTGCCGTAGCCGCCAGTGGCGAGGACGACGGCGTGGCTGCGGAAGCGGTGGATGCTGCCATCCTCCATGCACATGGCAATGACGCCCCGGCAGGCGCCGTCTTCCATGATGAGATCAAGCGCGAAATATTCGATATAGAAATCGGCGTCGTATTTCAGGGACTGCTGATAGAGCGCGTGGAGCATCGCATGGCCAGTGCGGTCGGCAGCGGCGCAGGTGCGTTGTGCGGGTGGACCGGCGCCCATGTTCTGCATCATGCCGCCGAACGGGCGCTGATAGATTTTGCCTTCGTCGGTGCGGCTGAACGGGACACCGGCATGTTCGAGTTCGTAGACCGCTTGGGGTGCTTCGCGGACGAGATATTCGATGGCGTCCTGATCGCCGAGCCAATCGCTGCCCTTCACCGTGTCATACATGTGCCACGTCCAGTGATCGGGCCCCATGTTGCCGAGGCTTGCCGCGATCCCGCCCTGTGCGGCGACGGTGTGGCTGCGCGTCGGGAAGACTTTGGTGATGCACGCGGTTTTCAGGCCTGCTTCGGCGGCACCCATGACAGCGCGCAAGCCGGAGCCGCCTGCGCCAACAACAACGGCATCATAACTATGGTCGATAATCTTATACGCTTCAGTCACGCGGGAGCCCCTGTGAGTGCCACTTTCAGGATAGAAAATAGCGCGAGGCCACCGGCCCCGAATGTCCAGATATGAAGGATTGCCATCGATACAATGCGGCTGGCCCCGTGGATGTAATCCTCGATCACCACCTGAAGCCCCATTTTCATGTGCCAGAAGGTGTTGACGACGATCAGCGCCATCGGGACCGCGACGATGGGGGACTGAAGCCAGCTGCGCACGGTTTCAAAACCGAGGTCGGGCAGGAGCAGCAGCGAGCCGATCAGCCAGAGGATCAGGAACAGATTGCCGAACGCGGTAACGCGCTGGTGCCACCAGTGATGCGCGCCTTCCTTGGCCGAGCCGAGGCCGCGGACGCGACCGAGTTCACTACCGCCGCGCATCACAAGCCCCTTGCGAAAATATAGAGCCACATCAGTGACGTGAGGATGACCGCCCCCGCAATGACGACCATCGCGCCGATCCGGTTGCCCTTCAGTGCATAGCCCGCGCCTGTATCGAGGACGAAATGGCGGATGCCGTTGCCGCCGTGCAGGAATATCGCAAACGTGAGGCCGATGGGCACGACGAACGCAGGTGGCCATGTCGCCCAGTCGAGAAACGTCGCATACGCTTCCTTGCCCGACGCCAGTGCAACCAGCCACCAGACGAAGCCGATGATCCCCACCGTCGCAAGGCCGACCGCCATGATCCGCTGAAGGATCGAGACCAGCATGTGCGGCCCCCATTTGTAAACAGTCAGATGCGGCGAGGTGGGCCGCGTGCGCGTGGGCGTCATTGATATTCCCCGGATGGTTGCGCTGTCCTTAGCCCTGCTGTGCCGCGATGCAACACAGAAGGCGCAGGCGAATGGCTAACACTCTATTTACCAGTTGGGCGGTATCACGCGCTAATTCTATTTCCATGCGACAGGAACGATACGTCGATGAGCACCGTCCCCAGCAACGCCGTCCGCGCCTTCGAAACAGGCCAGCAAAGCGACACGCTGCGCATTCTCGTTGCTGACCGCATTCGTTATTTCGATCTCGACGGTGAACTCACGTCGGATTGCACCGCCGTGCTGTCGGCAATAGCGGGCCGCGAAGCCGAAATTACGCAAGCTTTCTGGACGCATTATAATGCGTGCGGCGGGGTCGCCAAAGATCTTGATGCGCGTGACCTTGATAACGTCATGAAAGGCGGCATTGGCTATGCCATTGCCAAATATTCCGCACCGACCGATCAGGCGTGGGCCGATCTTGCCCGCGATCATGCGCGGCTGTCTTATACCGCAGGTGATCCGATTGCCCTGATCCTGTCATCATTTGAAGCGAGCCACCAGATGACCATCCGGGTCGTCCGCGATTTTTATGGTGACGACCGCGAGGGGATGAAACATGCCGGCCGCGCCGTGTTTCGCCTCGCCATGCTCGAAGCCGAAATCATGTCAGCGACGATCAATGGCTTGAAGGCATTGGAAGTCGCGAAGGAACGCGCTGATCAAGCCGATCTGTTCCGTGAACGTATCGGGACCGAAATGACCAGCGCTTCTGACCTTGGCACACAATTGCAACATCAGGCCGGCAATGCTTCACTGGCAACGCGCGGGATGCTGGGCAAGGCTTCCGAAGTGGCTGCTGCTGCTGAACAATCCGCCACCGCGATGCGCGACGCCGCTCATACCGCTGCCGGACTTATCCGCGCCATCGAGGATGCACGCACCGAAGTGGATCTGGCCGCCGACGTGGCCACGCGCGCGTCGCAGCAAGCGGGTGATGCCGTGATGGTTTCGCAGGCATTGTCGGACACGGCCAAGTCGATTGAATCGATCCTTGGCCTGATCCGCGACGTGGCGGGGCAGACGAATTTGCTGGCACTGAATGCCACGATCGAAGCGGCGCGCGCGGGCGATGCCGGGCGAGGCTTTGCGGTTGTGGCGCAGGAAGTTAAATCGCTGGCCAACCAGACGGCGCGCGCAACCGATGATATTGCGGCCAAGATCGCGGCGATCCAGGCCGCGACCAAATCAGCCGTCGAAAGCAACGGCTCGATCCGCGATACCGTTGCCGAAGTCCAAGCCAGTGCCCATCGCATCCGCGAGGCGATGGAAATTCAGGCGCAGACGGTGACGATGATTACGGCGGCGGTCGACGAAACCGCGCTGGCCGCCGACACCATGTCGACGACCATCGCCGCGATCCGCGCCGATACCGAAGACGTTGCGACCGAAATCGACAGCCTTGAAAACGGGTTCGATTGCGTGAACGCAAAGCTGGCTTCGTTGCAGGATGCGGCAGGCGATTATGTGAAGATGGTGGCTTAGCGCCGCGCGGCGCGTTAGGCGTGCCGCATGATCAACATCCTACTCACCGGCGGCACGCGCGGCATTGGCAAGGCAATTGCCGAACGGCTTGATCGCGAAGACGTGAAGGTCTGGGCAATCGGCAGCAATCGTTTCGATCTCGCCGATCCCGCCACGCCCCGACGCCTTTGGGATCAGGCAATCGAGATGTTCGATGGTCGTATCGACGTCCTGATCAACAATGCGGGCGTTTTTGAAGCGGCGCCGATTGACCTTAACGATGCCGAATGGACAGCGTCGTGGAACCGCACGATGCAGATCAATCTGACCGCCAGCGCCGAATTGTGCCGCTTTGCCGTGCAGCATTTCCAAACGAACGGCGGCGGGCGGATCGTCAACATCGCCAGCCGCGCGGCGCATCGCGGGGACTCACCCGATCACTGGCATTATGCAGCATCGAAAGCCGGCATGGTCGCCATGACCAAAACGATTGCGCGGGCATATGCGGCACAAGGGATCTACGCCTTTGCGATCTGCCCCGGGTTTACGATGACCGGGATGGCGGAGGATTATCTGAGCAGTCGTGGCGGGGACAAACTGCTGGCCGATATTCCCTTGGGCAAAGTCGCCGATCCAGCGGAGGTTGCGGAGATTGCGGTCTTCGCGGCGTTGACGGCTCCGCCCTCAATGACAGGCGCGGTGCTTGATGTGAACGGGGCGAGTTATGTTCGGTAGATGGCTTGACCCGTCATTGCGAGCGCAGCGAAGCCATCCACCGCGACGCGCGTGCAAACTGGATTGCTTCGCTGCGCTCGCAATGACGGTGATTTTGGCAAGCTGTGCACCGATTAAGCAAGGCGCAGCCCTATCGAGCAGTGCGCGTGCCCAAGGCGAGGCGCTCGCAAAATCCTGCACAGGCCGTGACGGCTGGAGCGACGCTGCGCCGCCCGCGCGCATCCACGGCAACACTTATTATGTCGGGACTTGCGGGATTTCGGTTTTGCTGGTCACGTCGGCGAAAGGCCATGTGCTCATCGATGGCGCGACCGATGCGGCAGTGCCGTCGATCCTCGCGAATATCCGCACGCTGGGTTTCAATCCGCGCGACATAAAATTCATCGTCGGAAGCCATGAGCATCTCGACCACATGGGTGGTTTTGCGGCGTTGAAGGCTGCGACGGGCGCAAAATTGCTCGTCAGCGCCACGGCGCGGCCGGTGGTCGAAAGCGGGAAGACCGACGCGGATGATCCGCAATATGGTCTCCATCCCGATATGCGGCCCGTGCCCGTCGATGGCATTCTTACTTATGTTGCCGAGCCAGGCATGATTATCACGGGGGAACCGACAAGAGTCATGTCGCTGACGCCGCAGATGACCCCCGGCCACACGAGCGGCGGGACCAGCTGGACTTGGCAAAGCTGCGAGCAGAAAAGCTGTGTTGCCTTTGCCTATGTTGACAGCATGACTCCGGTGTCCGCTGACCGCTATCGATTTGCGGATCACCCTGAGCGCGTTGCGCCGTTCCGGGCGACATTTGACCGTGTTGCGGCGCTCAAATGCGATGTTTTGATCACGCCGCATCCCGGGGTCAGCAATTTGTTCGAGCGGTTAAGTGGCAAGGAGCCGCTGGTCGATCCGGACGCTTGCCGACGACTTGCGGTTGCCATGCGCAAACGGCTCGACGACCGGCTGGCGAAGGAAACCGCGCAATGACCGACAGCTGGAAACTCACACTGCCTTGCACGCGCGCTGAGGCGGAAGCTGTTCAAGATGCCGATATCGACGACGCGGTTCTGGCCGTTTGTGAACCTGATCCTGATCAGCCTGACCGGTGGCAGCTCGATGCCTTTTTCGAAGGTAAGCCGTCGCGTGATGTGTTGCGGATGGTCGCGCGGCTGGTGCCGAGCGCACGCGAAAAGGAACCGCGCGCCTTACTTGTTCCGCCCGAAGACTGGGTGACGATGAGCCAATCGGGGCTAGAGCCGCTGCGCGCGGGCCGCTTTTACGTGCGGACGCCCGATTATCCGCCGGTTGCAGGGACAGTCGATTTCGTGATCCCGGCGGGGCTGGCGTTCGGGACCGGGCAGCATGCGACGACGTACGGGTGCCTCGTCGCACTTGATGCGCTGAAACGGCAGGGGAAGGTGTTTCGCAACATCATAGACGTGGGCACAGGGACGGGCTTGCTGGCGTTTGCAGCGATGCATCTGTGGCCAGTCGCGCGGGCTTGCGCTTCGGATATTGATCCGATTTCGATTGATGTTGTGCGCGAAAATGCAGCGCTAAACGGCGTGCGGGGGTTGCAACGCGTGGTCGCCGATGGCCTTGCCCACCGCGAACTTATGGCGCGCGCGCCTTTTGATTTGGTGATTGCCAATATCCTAGCCCAGCCGCTGATCGAGATGGCCGCGATGATCGCTGCGAGCGTGGCGCATAAGGGAACGCTGATCCTTGCCGGGTTGCTCGACACCCAAGCCGCAGCGGTCGTGCGGGCCTATAAACGACAGGGGATGCGGCTGGTCTCGCAGGGGCCCGGCGAGTGGCCAGTGCTGGTCATGCGGGGGCGGTGAGCGTCGATTTGTGCGATGGTGTGCTCCGGACTTGATCCGGAGCCTTGCGTGGCTTGGTATGCACTCAAATCGCAGGGCTCCGGGTCAAGCCCGGAGCACACGGCACCGAACGAATTCAATCCGCAAACAACAAAACCGGCGTTTCAAGGTAGCGTTTGAGTTCCTGCACGAAGCTTGCGGCGTCATGGCCATCGACGACGCGGTGATCGCAGCTGATTGACAGGTTCATCAGCTTGGCGCGGACGATGTCGTCACCGCGGAATATCGGGCGTTCGACGATTTTGTTCGGGCCGATAATCGCAACTTCGGGGCGGTTGATGACGGGCGTGGTGGCGATGCCGCCCAAGGGACCGAGCGAAGTGATCGTCAATGTGCTGCCCGACAGTTCTTCGGATTTGGCCTTTCCGGTGCGAGCGGCATCCGCGAGGCGAGCGATTTCGGTCGCGAGTTGCCAGACGTTCAGGCTTTGCGCGTCGCGGATGACGGGGACCATCAGGCCCGCATCGGTCTGTGCCGCCATGCCGAGATGGACCGCGCCGTAGCGCGTCACCACACCGCCCTCATCGTCGTAGCGCGCGTTGATCATCGGGAAGGCGGGGATTGCCTTGCAGATCGCGACAATCACCAGTGGGAGGAGGGTGAGTTTCGGACGGTCGCCGCGGTTTGCGTTCAAGTCGCCGCGCATGTCTTCAAGTTCGGTGACATCGATTTCGTCGACATAGGTAAAATGCGGGATCGCGCGTTTAGATGCGGCCATATTTTCAGCGATGCGGCGGCGCATGCCGATCACTTTTATGGCTTCGTCGGGGCGGGGTGTGGCGGCGGAAGCGTAGCCTTGGCCTGCGGAATAGCGGAGGTAAGCGTCGAGATCGGCATGGCGGAGGCGACCGTCTTCGGAGGGCTTGATGTGGGAAAGGTCGATGCCGAGGTCGGTGGCGCGGGCGCGCACGGCGGGGGAGGCGAGGACTTGTGCGCTTAACTTGTGCTCCTGCGGAGGCAGGAGCTCTGGAGGGGTGTGCTGTGCTGGTTCAGGGTCGTTCACTTTTTCCTCAGCTTCGGCGAGTGCCTCCAAGGCTCCTGCCGTCGCAGGAGCACTGTGCTCTTCCGCCTCCCCCTCAACCTCGATCACCGCCAAGGCCGACCCAATCGGCACCATATCGCCGACCGCACCCGCGAGTTCAACGACGATCCCCGACACCGGAGACTCCATCTCGACGGTCGCTTTGTCGGTCATCATGTCGGCGATCCCGGCGTCTTCCTCGATCCGGTCGCCGACTTTTACGTGCCACGCGACGATTTCGGCTTCGGCAATGCCTTCGCCGATGTCGGGCAGGCGGAATGTGAACTTCGCCATCGGTCTAGTCCTTCATGATTTTTTTGAGCGCGGTGCCGATGCGAATCGGCCCTGGGAAATAGGCCCATTCGAGGCTGTGCGGATAAGGCGTGTCAAAGCCGGTGACGCGCTCGACCGGCGCTTCGAGGTGATAGAAGCAGCGTTCCTGCACCAGCGCTGACAATTCCGCGCCGAAGCCGCCGGTGCGCGTCGCTTCGTGGACGATCAGGCAGCGGCCGGTTTTCTTCACGCTTGCCTCGATGGTTTCGATGTCGAGCGGGACGAGTGTGCGCAGGTCGATGACTTCGGCGTCGATCCCCATTTCCTCGACGGTCGCGCGGGCGACATGGACCATCGTTCCGTAAGCGAGGATGGTGACTGCCAATCCTTCGCGGACGACCGCGGCTTTACCGAGCGGGATGGTGTAGTGACCTTCGGGGACTTCGCTGGCGTCGAACTTGGCCCAAGGCTGGACGGGGCGGTCATAATGGCCGTCGAACGGGCCGTTATAAATGCGCTTGGGTTCGAAGAAGATGGTCGGATCATTGTCCGCGATGGCCGAAAGCAGAAGCCCCTTTGCGTCATAGGGTGTCGAGGGGATAACGGTTTTCAGGCCCGACACGTGGGTGAAAATGCCCTCGGGCGACTGGCTGTGTGTTTGCCCGCCGAAAATCCCGCCACCGAATGGCGAGCGCACCGTAATCGGCATCGGAAATTCACCCGCCGAGCGATAGCGGAGCCGCGCGGCTTCAGAGACGAGCTGGTCGAGCGCAGGATAGATATAATCGGCGAACTGAATTTCGGGGACGGGGCGCATCCCGTAAGCCGCCATGCCGACCGCGACGCCGATGATCCCGCATTCGGTGATCGGCGTATCGAACACGCGCGTCTTGCCGTGTTTCGCCTGCAAGCCCGCCGTCGCGCGGAACACGCCGCCGAAAAAGCCGACGTCTTCGCCGAGCACGATGACGTTGGGGTCGGCCGCCATCGCCACGTCCATGGCGCTGTTGATCGCTTCGATCATGTTCATGCGGGGCATTATCGCTTGGTCCGAAAAAGTGTCAGACACTTTTTGCGTAAGGAGGTATTCGTCGGCTCAACGCTTTGGTTCGGCAAAAAGTGTCTGACACTTTTTCGGAAGCGTGCCCTCATATCCCCGCGTCCGCGCGTTCGGTGCGCATCTGGTCGCGCTGTTCGACCAAGTGCCAGGGCATGTCTTCGAAGATGTCCTCGAACATCGTGTCGAACGGCTGGTGGAGGCCGTGGCCGAGGACGCCGTTTTTCTCGGCTTCCTTGGTCGACGCCTTGACCAGTTCGGCAAGCTCGACATCCTGCGCGGCGTGGCGGTCTTCGTCCCATTCGCCCAGACCGATGAGGTGCATTTTCAGACGCGCAATCGGATCGCCGAGCGGCCACGCCGCGCCTTCGTTTGCGCTGCGATACTGGCCGGGATCGTCCGACGTCGAATGGCCCTCCGCGCGGAAGGTGAAATGCTCGATCAGCGTCGGTCCCTTGTTGGTCCGCGCGCGTTCGGCGGCCCAGGCAGTGGCGGCATAGACGGCGAGCGGATCATTGCCGTCGATGCGCAAGCCCGCCATGCCATAGCCAACGGCACGCGCGGCGAAGGTGGTTTCGTCGCCGCCTGCAAAGCCCGCGAATGACGAAATCGCCCATTGATTGTTGACGACGTTGAGGATCACCGGCGCGCGGTAAACCGTTGCGAACATACAGGCCGAATGGAAATCGCCTTCGGCCGTCGACCCTTCGCCGCACCAGGTCGCCGCGATGCGGGTGTCGCCCTTTGCCGCGCTTGCCATCGCCCAGCCGACGGCTTGCGGATATTGCGTCGCAAGGTTGCCGCTGATCGAGAAAAATGCCCCCTCGCGCGTCGAATACATGATGGGCAGTTGCCGCCCTTTCAGCCGGTCCGCCTTGTTCGAATAAATCTGATTCATCATGTCGACGAGGCTCCAGCCGCGCGCGATCAGGATGCCCTGCTGGCGGTAACTCGGGAAACACATGTCGTCGCGTTGCAGCGCGAAGGTCGCGGCGACTGCCACGGCTTCTTCGCCGGTCGACTTCATGTAGAAACTGGTCTTGCCCTGCCGCTGGGCGCGGAACATGCGCTCGTCGAACGCCCGGGTCAGCGCCATCGCGCGGAGGAGTTTGCGGAGCGTGTCAGCATCGAGGCGGGGGTTCCACGCGCCGACGGCTTTGCCATCATCGTCGAGAACACGGACGAGACCATAGACCATGTCGCGCATCGTGCTGGCATCAGCGGCACTGTCGGGACGCGGGGTTACGCCGGCTGCAAGCACTTCGATATTGGAGAAATCAGCGGTGTCACCGGGCCGGTATTGCGGTTCGGGAATGTGGAGCGACAGCGGCGGCAGGTTGCTGCGAACAGGCGAATCGATTGGCATGGCGTCTCCTGCCACGACCATGCCCGCGTTGTAATATTATTTCAAACATAGACCGCGCGCGGCGGGTACGATACAAGCGGCCTATGGCCGATTTCACACCCCCCCGCGCTGCCCAGCAGTTCACCCCCTATCGCTGGGACGACCCGTTCCTTCTCGACGCGCAACTGACCGATGAGGAGCGGATGATCCGCGATGCGGCGGAAGGCTATGCGCAGGACAAGCTTCAGCCGCGCATCCTGATGGCGAACCGCGAGGGCGTGTTCGACCGCGAGATTATGTATGAGCTTGGCGCGCTCGGCTTTCTTGGCGCGACGATCAAGGGCTATGGCTGTGCGGGGATTAGCTACGTCGCCTACGGGCTGATGACGCGCGCGATCGAGCGGGTCGATTCAGGCTATCGCTCGGCGTCGTCGGTGCAGTCCGGTTTGGCGATGGAAGCGATTTATTCTTACGGGACCGAGGAACAGCGCGAGCGCTTCCTTCCGAAAATGGCGACCGGTGACGTGCTCGGCTGCTTTGGCCTGACCGAGCCCGATGCGGGGTCCGATCCGGCAGGCATGAAGACGCGCGCGATTGCGGCGGATGGCGGATATCGGCTGTCGGGCAGCAAAATGTGGATCACCAATTCGCCGATTGCCGATCTTGCGATCGTCTGGGGCAAGCTCGATGGCCAAATCCGTGGGTTCATTGTCGAGCGTGGGATGGACGGGTTCAGCACGCCCGAGATTCACGGCAAGCTCTCGCTGCGCGCGTCGATTACCGGCGAGATTGTGTGCGACGATGTGTTTATCCCCGAGGCAAATTTGCTGCCCGGTGGTAAGGGGCTGGGCGGGCCGTTCGGTTGTCTGAACAAGGCGCGTTACGGGATCGCATGGGGCACAATGGGCGCAGCCGAAGACTGCTTTGCGCGGGCGCGGCAATATACGCTTGACCGGCACCAGTTCGGGCGGCCGCTTGCGGCGAACCAGATTATCCAATTGAAGCTTGCGGATATGGAAACAGAAATTGCGCTGGGGCTTCAAGCCGCGCTTGCCGTGGGTCGCAATATCGACGCGGGGACGTGGTCGCCTGAACAGATCAGCCTGATCAAGCGCAACAATTGCGGCAAGGCGCTGAACATCGCGCGGGTGGCGCGCGATATGCACGGCGGCAACGGGATTGCCGACGAATATCATGTCATCCGTCACATGATTAACCTTGAGACGGTGAACACGTATGAAGG
This sequence comes from Sphingomonas sp., assembly GCA_031417655.1. GTDB lineage: Bacteria > Pseudomonadota > Alphaproteobacteria > Sphingomonadales > Sphingomonadaceae > Sphingomonas_O. Next base: position 12,195 of record JANOVZ010000121.1, read on the forward strand.
GACGCACGACATTCATGCGCTGATCTTGGGGCGGGCGATTACGGGGATACAGGCGTTTTCGGCAGTGAATGGGTAGCACACTTTGCTCCCCTCCACGCCTTCGTGGAGGGGTTGGGGGTGGCTCGCCTTTCTGCGAGTTTCGACCGAGCGACGATAAAGGGGCCACCCCCGGCCCCTCCAGCAAGGGCTGGAGGGGAGAAGGCTGATTGCCGCAGCGCAACATTTCCGCTAACGTGCTGCGATGCTCAATCTGAATGGCATCACGGTGCGCCTTGGCGGGCGGACGATTCTTGACCGCGCGACCGCTGCGTTGCCGCCGCGGAGCCGTGTCGGCCTCATTGGCCGCAATGGCGCGGGCAAGACGACGCTGATGAAAGTCGTGGCGCAGCTGATGGAAGCTGACGGCGGCACTGTCGATATGCCGAAGAACGCCAAGATCGGTTACATAGCGCAGGAAGCGCCTTCGGGGCAGACAACGCCGTTCGAGGAAGTGTTGAAGGCGGATGTCGAACGCGCGGCGTTGATGGACGAGGAAGAACATACTGACGATCACCATCGGATTGGCGAAATCCACGAGCGGCTGATTGCGATTGATGCGCATGCGGCGCCCGCGCGGGCTTCGCGGATTTTGGTTGGCCTGGGTTTTGACGAGGATATGCAGCATCGCCCGCTCGACAGTTACTCGGGCGGGTGGAAAATGCGGGTGGCGCTCGCCGCGTTGTTGTTCAGTGAGCCCGACCTGTTGCTGCTCGACGAACCGTCGAACCACCTCGATCTCGAAGCGACGATGTGGCTCGAATCCTTCCTGAAAAGCTATCGCGCGACGATGGTGTTGATCAGCCACGAACGCGATCTGCTCAACAATGTCGTCGACCATATTCTTCACTTAGAGGGCGGGAAGACGACGCTGTATCCGGGCGGCTACGACGCGTTCGAGCGGCAGCGGGCCGAACGGCTGGCGCAACTCGCGTCGGCACAAGCAGCGCAGGATGCCCAGCGTGCGAAGTTGCAGGATTATGTCGCCCGCAATTCGGCCCGCGCTTCGACGGCGAAACAGGCGCAATCGCGCGCCAAGATGCTCGCCAAGATGCAGCCGATTGCGTCGATCAGCGAAGACCCGAGC
>JANOVZ010000122.1:0-20711 GCA_031417655.1 Sphingomonas sp.
CCGTACCGCACCAGCCGCCAGATAAGGCTTCAATCCCGCCGCCATGTCTCCGCGCGCGATGCGACACCGCCAATGAAGCGCATCGTCTCGACGTCCGAATTCATGATCGTCCAGCCGTCGAGGTCCGAAGCCTCCGGCACCCGCAGAATCAGGTTTTCGGTTTCGATCACCGGATAGGCGCTCATCCAAAACGCGCCTTCAACGCCATCATGGCCAGCGCCGCCTTCGCCGCTTCGCCGCCCTTGTCTTTCTCGGTGGGCTTGGCGCGGGTCAGTGCCTGCGCTTCGTTCTCGACGGTCAATATGCCGTTGCCGATGGCCAGCCCGTCCATCGTCAATGCCATGATCCCGCGCGCACTTTCGCCCGCGACAATTTCAAAATGATAGGTCTCGCCACGGATCACGACCCCCAGCGCGACATAGCCGTCATAGCGCCCGCTCTCCGCCGCCAGCGAAATCGCGCCGGGTATCTCAAGCGCGCCGGGCACGGTAATTGTCTCGTGCAAATGCCCTGCCGCCTCGATCGCCTCCCGCGCCCCTTCGAGCAACAGGTCGTTGAGATGATCGTAGAATCGCGCTTCGACGATAAGAAACTTAGCCATTACGATGCCTCCGGAATCGGCTGTTCGCCAACAATGTTTAGCCCATATCCCTCGACTGCAATCACATTGCGATGTGCATTGGTCAACAAAATCATATCATGCACCCCAAGATCGGCAAGAATCTGCGCGCCGATGCCATAGCTGCGCAAGTCCATTTCGGTGCGTGGCGTGCCGCCGATTTCGCGCGTCAGGCTTTCGGGATCGCTTGGCATCAGCAGCACGATCAGCCCTGCGCCCGCTTTGCCGATTTCCACCATTGCGCGTTGCAGCGTGCGCTTGCGCGGCCCCAGTTGCCCGAGCAGATCGGCAAAAATCGAAATGCTGTGCATCCGCACCAATGTCGGCGTGTCCGGCAAAATCCGCCCCATTTGCAGGACAACATTGGTCGATCCATCGACCTTGTTGCGATACGTCATCGCTTTCCAGGCACCGCCATAATCGGACGTGAACTGGCTTTCCGACACGCGTTCGACCAAGTGATCGTTGCGCATCCGGTAGGCGATCAGGTCGCGGATCGTGCCCATTTTCAAACCGTGGAGCCGCGCAAAGACGACGAGGTCGTCCATCCGCGCCATCGTGCCGTCGTCCTTCATGATCTCGCAGATCACGCCGGAAGGATTGAGCCCCGCGAGCCGCGACACGTCGACCGCCGCTTCGGTATGCCCGGTGCGGACGAGGACGCCGCCATCGCGCGCGATCAGGGGGAACACATGCCCCGGCGTCACAATATCGCCCGCGTCCTTGCTCGCATCAATCGCGACCGAAATCGTCCGCGCACGGTCTGCCGCCGAAATACCCGTGGTCACGCCTTCGCGCGCTTCGATTGATGTCGTAAACGCGGTTTCGTGGCGCGTGCCGTTCGCGCGGCTCATCAGTTCGAGGCCAAGCTGGTCAACGCGCGACTTGGTCATCGCCAAACAGATCAACCCACGCCCGTGCGTCGCCATGAAATTGATCGCGTCAGGCGTCGCCATCTGCGCGGGGATGATCAGGTCGCCTTCATTCTCGCGATCCTCATCATCGACGAGGATATACATGCGGCCATTGCGCGCTTCCTCGATAATCTCTTCGATGGGAACGAGCGCGGGGCGATCATCATTGGCCACGAGATACGCCTCCAGCTTGCGCAACGTCTCTGCCGTCGGGTTCCAGTCGGGCGCGTCCAAATCACGCAATGTATTGGCATGCAGCCCCGCCGCACGGGCAAGGCCAGAGCGCGAGACGCCGCCGTTTGCCACATGCGCGCGCAGTTTTTCGATCAGAAGAATACTCATACAGACTCATTTTCACATTACGATGTGAATGTCAATTGTGAAATCACATCAATATGGTGGTCGCGCATAAATGCGGGTTTACACATACCCAAGCGGCGGGCAGTAAGGCAGCATGACGCCCGCTGCTTTCATCGCCAAATGGCGTAGCAATGAACTCAAAGAGCGATCCGCTTCGCAAAGCCATTTCAATGACTTGTGCGCGCTGTTGGGGGTTGTCGATCCGACGACGGCGGATTCCAAGGGCGAATGGTTCGCTTTTGAAAAAGGGGCCTCCAAAACCAGCGGCGGCAACGGTTGGGCCGACGTGTGGCGAAAGGGCTGCTTTGCCTGGGAATATAAAGGCCGCCACGCCAATCTCGACAAGGCATTGGCGCAATTGCTGCAATATCAGGCCGCGCTGGAAAATCCGCCGCTGCTGATTGTTAGTGACATGGACCGGATCGTCGTCCGGACCAATTTCACCAACACCGTGCAGGAGATGCATGCGTTCGACCTTGAAGATTTGCGCGACGGCGACACGCGTGAGCGGCTGAAACGTGCCTTTACCGATCCAGACAGCTTCAAGCCGTCGCAAACCCGCACTGCGCTGACCGAGGAAACCGCGCGTGAGTTCGCCGGGCTCGCCCAGCGCCTGCGCGACCGGGGGCATGACGCCGGCCATGTCGCGCATTTTGTCAACCAGCTCGTCTTTTGCATGTTTGCCGAAGATTCGGGCCTGCTCCCCGACAATATGTTCACCAAGATGATTCAGCTGTGCCGGTTTGAATGGGACAATTTCCCCGATCATGCCGGAACCCTGTTTCGGGCGATGGCGGAAAAGGGCGGCAAGGTTGGCTTCACGCGCGTGGAGTGGTTTAACGGCGGCCTGTTCGACGGCAGCGAGGCGCTGCCGCTGACCGAAGATGACGTCGAGGAACTGGCAAGGGCGGCGCAGCGCGACTGGTCACAGATCGATCCGTCGATCCTCGGCACGCTGTTCGAACGCGGGCTGGACCCGGCCAAGCGCAGCCAGCTCGGCGCGCACTATACTGACCGTGAAAAGATCATGATGATCGTCAAGCCAGTGATCATCGATCCACTGGAAGCCGAATGGGCCGAGGCGCTGGCCAGCATGACGGCGCTGATCGACAGCGCGCCGAAACGGACGAAAGAAAAACTGCTGAGCCCGGCGGAACGGCGCAAAGCGGAAAGGCTGGGCGATGAGGCGGCGAAAATTCATGCGAGCTTCGTCGAGCGGCTCGTCAGTTTCCGGGTGCTCGACCCCGCCTGTGGCTCGGGCAATTTCCTGTATGTTGCGCTGCGGTCGCTGAAGGATCTGGAGCACCGCGCCAATCTTGATGCCGAAGCGCTCGGCCTACCGCGCGGCTTTCCGCGGGTCGGGCCGGAATGCGTGCTGGGGATTGAGCTAAACCCCTATGCCGCCGAACTGGCGCGGGTGAGCGTGTGGATCGGCGAAATCCAATGGATGCGCCGCAACGGCTTCGATGCGGCAAAGAACCCGATTTTGCGGACGCTCGATACGATTGAATGCCGGGATGCGGTTTTGAACGAGGATGGCACGCGGGCGGAATGGCCAGCGGCGGATGCGGTGGTTGGTAATCCGCCGTTTCTGGGTAACAAGAAGATGATTAGCGAATTGGGCGAGGACTATACCGTCGCCCTGCGCAAGGCATGGTCACGAGTTCCCGGCGGTGTTGATCTGGTTTGTTATTGGTTTGCCAAAGCGTGGGACATGTTGGCGGCGGGCAAGCTACAAAGTGCAGGGCTGGTGGCTACCAACTCTATTCGGGGCGGAACGAACCGTGAGGTATTGAAACCGATTGCCGACAATTCTCGAATTTTTGACGCTTGGAGCGACGAACAATGGACGGTTGATGGTGCAGCCGTCCGGGTGTCACTAATTTGTTTCAAAGACGCAACGGTGGCTAGTTCGAAACTTAATGGGAGACCGGTCGATGACATATTTGCCGACCTGACTGCTCATGATGGTGCCGTCGACCTGACGCAAAGCAAGGGTTTGGCGACAAATTTAGACATAGCCTTTCAAGGCGTGAAATTTGGCGGGCCGTTTGCAATTGATACACATGTTGCTCGGGGTTTAATCGCAGCGGTCGGAAATCCTAACGGGTTGCCTAACTCCTCAGTCGTTCGGAGATGGACCACCGGCCTTGATCTAACTCGCCGGGTTGACGAACGTTGGTGTCTTGATTTTGGTGGATTGCAAACTGCCGACGATGCAGCTCTGTTTGAACAGCCTTACAAAGTTTTCGAAAGCCAATGGCAAGCAGAAAACTTAGATCGTCAAAACAAGAATCCGCCGTCGCCTCCGCTTCGCGCAAATGAGGCAGCCACGTTGGCAACGCCTTGGTTACATCAGCGATCAAGGCCTGAGATGCGTGTCGGGCTAGTAGGCATGGAACGATTTATCGCCACACCCGAAGTGTCTAAACATCGTGTATTCGTATGGTTGTCGAACGGAACTCTGGCGTCGGGATCAATCTACTCCATCGCCCGAGACGACGACACGAGCTTCGGCATTCTCCATTCGAAATTCCACGAGTGCTGGTCGCTGCGCATGGGCACCTCGCTTGAGGATCGCCCGCGATATACCCCGTCCACCACGTTCGAAACCTTCCCCTTCCCCGAAGGCCTAACCCCCAACATTCCCGCCGCCGACTATGCCAATGACCCCCGCGCTATCGCCATCGCCACCGCCGCAGCACGGCTAAATGAACTCCGCGAAAACTGGCTGAACCCGGCGGACCTGATCGTGCGCGAACCCGAAGTCGTTGCCGGCTATCCCGACCGCATACTGCCGCGGGACGAGGATGCGGCCAAGGAACTCAAAAAACGCACGCTGACGAACTTGTATAACGCGCGGCCCGCATGGCTCGACAATGCGCACAAGGCTTTGGATGAAGCGGTGGCCGAAGCCTATGGCTGGGGCGATGACTGGCGCGCCGGGGCGTTGACCGAAGACGAAATATTGGCGCGGTTATTCCGCCTTAATCAGGAACGAGCGGGGTAGGCGCTTCGGCTTTCCCACGCCGCCACAAGGCGATGCCGTAGATCACCAGCGCCACCCCGGCGAACAGGAACCACTGCACAGCATATGCCAAATGATTGTTCGATATGCCCGCTGTGCTCGGCGGGGCGCTCGCGGCGAGGCCTTTCGCGGGGACATCGGCAACCAGCATCGGGCGCAGCGGCGGGGCCGCACCAAATGCCTTGCCGATGATGCTCGCTTGATTGGGTTCAGTCGTGATCAGGCCATCGACCGTGCCGCCGCGCCAGTCGGGTTTGAACGCGGGGTTGGCGGCAACACCCATGTCGATCAGCGCGCCCGGCCCTTCGGCCCCCGTCACACATTCGGCGATGTGGCGGTATCCGCCCTGTCCGGTCGGCGTTGCACCGCCCGTGACGCGCCAGCCAGTGACGCGCAGACAGGTGACGCGGGCTTTGCGGAACATGGCTTCGTTGGCGACCGGCGCCTGTGCGGGATAGGTCATCGGCGGTAAGTCGCGGTTCGCCGAAAGCTGCGCGATCAAGGCTTCCTTCTCACCGCGCCGGTCAAGCTGCCAGATGCCCAGCGCGATCATCGCGGCAACAGCGATCAAGACAAGAAACGTCGGGAGGACGGGGGGGCGTTTCATGACATGCGCCCTTTCCCTTTAACTGGCAAAAAAATCACTTTTTGCTAGCTACAACGTCCTTAGTAGGCAGCCGACTGAGTATTTCATCGAGCTTTTTGTCCTGAGCTTCATCGCGCTTTGTTTGCGCGCTTACAATCGGCTGGACAATGCCGCTAACGCCCATGCCGCCGTCAAATCGGTCACCGCCAAAGGCCGCCACCGCTAGGCCAATTGCAACTGCAGTTCCGACAGCACCCCAGACCGTGTTTTTAGTCGCAAATTGATTTAGTATACCCTTTAACTCGGCGAATTTTGTATCAACCCGAGCTTCTGCTGCAGCAACCTTGGCATCCATCATATCCATACCACCTGATGTGCCCCCGGGACCACCTGACTTCAAGGCCCGATTCTCTGCCTCCAAATCGTTCTTTTGGTGTTGAAGATTACGCACGATAGCTAATTGATCTTGCATTGGTTCAGCCATCAGATTTTCCGCCAATCCGTTCGATCAACTCACTCAGGGCTTCATCGTTTTCATACAGGCTACCAATCGCTTTAGAAGCACGCTCTTCGTCACCGCGACGAGTTGCTGAAAGCACGATTAACACATCAATGATGCAAGACCGGACGGTCACGAGCGCACTGATTACGTCGCCTTTGGTAGCAGGCTGGTCCCAATTAGGCCAGTGAGAGGGTTTTTTATCCACCATGGACCGGTGCGCCCCAGCCGCCCCAGACATAAATGGCAACAAAGAGGAACAGCCACACAACATCGACGAAATGCCAATACCACGCGGCGGCTTCAAAGCCGAAATGCTGGCGCGGCGTGAAGTCACCATTATAAGCGCGCTTGAGGCAGACCGCCAGAAAGATCGTGCCGATGAGCACGTGAAATCCGTGGAAACCCGTCGCCATGAAAAAGGCTGCGCCATAGTTGGTGCCGGCAAATCCGAATGGCGCATGGACATATTCATAGGCCTGAATGCTGGTGAACAGGATGCCGAGGATGACCGTCGCCCACAGGCCTTTTTTCAGGCCATCGCGGTTGCCGTGGATCAATTCATGATGCGCCCATGTCACCGTTGTCCCCGAACAGAGCAGGATCAGTGTGTTGAGCAACGGAAAATGGAACGGATCGATGACTTCGATACCCTTGGGTGGCCATTGCGCTGCGACTTCGCCCACGGCCACTGCCCCTTCGGAGACAGACAGCGCGGCGGGGAACAGCGAGAAATCGAACCATGCCCAGAACCAGCCAACGAAAAACATGACTTCGGAAGCAATGAACAGAATCATCCCGTACCGCAGGTGCAGCGAGACCACCGGCGTGTGATCGCCCGCATTGGCTTCGCGGATCACGTTCGACCACCAGCTGAACATGGTATACAGAACCGCCGCCAGCCCCGCGAGGAACACATAGCCGCCGAAGGGTGCCTTGTGCATCCACATGATCGCGCCCGCCGCCATACCCAGCGCCGAAAACGCACCGATGATCGGCCACGGATCGGGCGGCAGGATGTGATATTCGTGGTTCTTGGCACCGGACATGGGGTCGTTCCTCGGGGATCTTTTCGTTCAAAAGCGATTAACTCGGCTTTGCGGCCTCGTCTACGGGATAGAAGGTGTAGGAGAGCGTGATGGCCTTCACGTCCTTGGCCAGCGGATCGTCGAGGATCGCAGGCTGGATGAAAAAGATGACCGGCATCCGCATGGTCTGGCCGGGCGCGAGCGTCTGTTTGTTAAAACAGAAGCACTGGATTTTGGCGAAATGGGCGCCCGATTGGGTGGGCGTGACATTATAGGTCGCGGTGCCGGTCACGGGCTTGTCCGACAGGTTGGTCGCGGTGAAAAACGCGATATTGCGCGCGCCGATGGTCACTGTTTGCGATGTCGCTTCTGCCTTGAACGTCCAAGGGAGCGACGACGCGTGATTGGCGTCAAATCGCACTTCCATCGTCTTGCCCGCGATGCCGCCGGGCACTGCGGCTTCGCTGGCGCGCATCGTCGTACCGCCATAGCCGGTGACATTGCAGAACAAGCGGTAGAGCGGGACGCTGGCGTAACCGAGGCCAAGCATCGCAAACGCCGCCATGACCGCGAACAGAGCCGTCCGCCGGTTACGGTCGAGCGTCAGCGCCGTCATCCGCTGATCCGCGCCATCGTAATAAAATAGAACAGCACAACCATCCCCACGAGCAATACAGCCGTCACAACCGAGCGCGATTTACGGCGGCGGGTAAATTCGTCGTCGGGTATCATGCAAGGTTCCCATCTATGGCGAGCGCGGCAAAAATCAGCAGCACATAACCAATCGAATAGATAAATAGCATCCGCTCGGGCTTCATTGTTGCGGGCGTTGGCGCATCGACGATCAGACACCACGCCGTGAGCGCGACGAAGATCGCCGAACTGACCGCCGCAATCACGCCGTAGACCATTCCCGCAAGGCCAAGTGCCCAGGGGGCAACGGCAGCACCGGACATCAGCACGGCGTAGCCCAGCATCTGCACCCGCGTCGTTCGCCCGCCCGCAACCACCGGCAGCATCGGTACACCACCTTTGGCATAATCATCGCGAATGAGCAGCGCGAGCGCCCAGCTGTGCGGCGGCGTCCACAGGAAAATGATGGCGAACATCAGAACCGGAAGCAGCGAGACATCGCCGGTCGCCGCAACCCAGCCGATCAGCGGCGGAAACGCGCCTGCGGCCCCACCAATGACAATGTTCTGCGGCGTCCGACGTTTGAGACCGACTGTATAAACCAGCACATAAAACAGGATCGACACAACGAGCAATCCAGCGGCAAAGGCATTGGCCGCAAGATACATCAGCGCAACCGAAAACACACCGAGCCCGACCCCGAAATGCAGCGCGGTCTGCGCATCGATCCGCCCGGCGGGAAGCGGCCGGTTCGCAGTGCGCTTCATCAGCGCATCAATATCGGCTTCATACCATTGGTTGAGCGCGCCTGCCGATCCTGCGGCCATTGCAATCGCGAGGATTGCGGCAAAACCGAGCGCGGGCGGCAGCGCGACCGGAGCTGAAAGCATCCCGCACAGCGCCGTAAACACGACCGAGCGCATGACGCGCGGCTTCGTGAGCGCGAAAAGGTCGCGCCAATCGGCGGGAAGCGGCAAGGCAATCGTTGTTGTGGTCATCGGAACCTTCGATCCAAAAACCGTTTGCCCTGAGCCTGTCGAAGGGTTGTCCTGACTTCGACCGCAATACAGGAAGAAGTGCAGGGCTTCGACAAGCTCAGCCCGAACGGGTTTGGGTTACTTGTTCAAGCCTAATCAATCTTCGGCAGCGTCTCAAACTGGTGATAGGGCGGCGGGCTCGACAATGTCCATTCGAGCGTCGTCGCGCCTTCACCCCACGGGCTGTCTGCGGCCTTCTTGCCGCCGAACAATGTCCAGAAAAGGTTGACGAAGAAAATCGCCATCGACGCCGCCATCAGCACATAACCAACCGAAGCGACGTAATTCCACTCATGAAGCGCGTCGGTATAATCTGGAATGCGGCGCTGCATGCCCTGAAGCCCGAGGAAATGCATCGGGAAGAACAGGATGTTGACGCCCGCAAAGAAGGTCCAGAAATGGATCTGGCCTAGCGCTTCGTTATACATTTTACCGCTCATTTTCGGGAGCCAGTAATAAAAGCCCGCGAACAGCGAGAACACTGCACCCAGCGACAGCACATAATGGAAATGCGCGACCACATAATAGCTGTTGTGCATGTAGGTATCGATGCCTGCGTTCGCGAGCACGACACCGGTCACGCCGCCGACGGTAAACATGAAAATGAAGCCCAGCGCCCACATCATCGGCGTCTTGAAGCTGATCGAACCGCCCCACATCGTCGCAATCCAGCTGAAAATCTTGATGCCGGTCGGCACTGCGATGACCATCGTTGCGGCGGTGAAATACATCTTCACGTTCACGCCCATGCCGCTGGTAAACATATGGTGCGCCCACACAATGAAGCCGACGACACCGATCGCGACCATCGCATAAGCCATGCCGAGATAGCCAAAGACTGGCTTTTTCGAGAAAGTCGAGATGATCTGGCTAACCATGCCAAAGCCCGGCAGGATCATGATGTAAACTTCAGGGTGCCCAAAGAACCAGAAAAGATGCTGATACAGCAGCGGATCGCCGCCACCCGCCGGATCGAAGAATGTCGTGCCGAAATTACGGTCAGTCAGCAGCATCGTGATCGCCGCCGCAAGCACGGGGAGCGACAGCAGCAGCAGGAACGCAGTGACAAGGATCGACCAGACGAACAGTGGCATCTTGTGCAGCGTCATACCCGGCGCGCGCATGTTGAAAATCGTCGTGATGAAATTCACCGCGCCCAGAATTGATGACGCGCCGGCCAAGTGAAGTGAAAGAATCGCCATGTCGACCGCAGGCCCTGGTGACCCCGTCGTCGAGAGCGGGGCATAGACCGTCCAGCCCACGCCAGCACCCGCGCCCGTGCCCCCCGAAACGAAGCTCGACCCGAGCAGCAGGATGAACGACGGCACCAGCAGCCAGAACGAGATATTGTTCATGCGCGGGAACGCCATGTCGGGCGCGCCGATCATGATCGGCACGAACCAGTTGCCGAACCCGCCGATCATCGCGGGCATGACCATGAAGAACACCATGATCAGGCCGTGCGCCGTGATCAGCACGTTCCAAAGATGGTACGCTTCGTCGAGGCTCGCGCCCGATCCGACCCAGCCCTGCAGATACTGGATGCCCGGTTCGGCCAGTTCCAAACGCATTAGGCCCGAAATCGCGCCGCCGATAATGCCGGCGAAAATCGCGAAGATCAGATAGAGCGTGCCGATGTCTTTATGATTGGTCGACATGAACCAGCGCGCGAAAAATGCGGGCTTGTGGTCGGCATCATGATGATGGTCATGCGCATCAGCCTGAAATGCGCTTGCGGGATTGAGGGCAATATCAGTCATCGTCTTTAGCTCTTATTCGCAGCGGGAATGATGGGCGCTTTAGGGCCGCCAACAGTGCCGCCTTTTGACAGCACCCACGTGTTATAGGCTTCCTTCGAAACCACTTCGACGGTAATCGGCATATAGCCGTGACGCGCGCCGCAAATCTGGTTGCACTGCCCGTAGTAAACGCCGGTTTTTTCAACGGTGAATGTTGTCTCGTTGATGCGACCGGGAACGCCGTCCATCTGTGTCCAGAATGCCGGAACCATCCACGCGTGGATCACGTCGTTCGAGGTGACCAGCAGGCGGATCTGAGTGTTAACCGGGATCACGAGACGATTGTCGGTCGCAAGCAGCCGAGGCTCGCCGCGGCGTTTGGCTTCGGCGTCGGGCAACATGTTGGCAGTCAGTTCGAACCCGCCATTATCCTGATACTCATAGGACCAGTACCATTGGTTACCGATGGCCTTGATGGTAATCGCGTCCTTGCCGGGCGGTTTATATTGGGCTGCAAGCAGACTGATCGACGGCACTGAAATCACGACCAGGATCAAAACGGGGATCAACGTCCACGCCACTTCGATCATCGTATTATGCGATGTTTTCGATGCGACGGGATTGGCTTTGCGGCGATAGCGGAACGACGCCCAGAACAGCAGCGCAAGGACAAACAACGAAATCGCGACGATGATCGGCATTAGCAACGCATTGTGCATCCACATTGCATCGCGACCAATTTTGGTCACTTGCTGTTGAACGCCGAGTCTTCCGGCGACCGGTTGTCCGATACCGGCTTGTGGTGCGGTCGCGGCGGGCGCTGCAACGGTGACAACTTGGGTGGCGGCGGGCGCCCCGGTTTCCGTAACGGCGGGTGCCACCGACTGGGCAAATGTTACAGGCGCAAGGAGGAGACCAACAGCGAACAAACCGGCCTTCAAAATCGTCTTCACAGCTATGCGCCCTCGTTATTTTCGGCAGCGACGGGCGGCGATACGCCCGGTGCGATGTAGGCGCCTATACGCCCGCTTTTCCGCGCTCTCAAGTGTTTGATGCAGTGCAACGTGGTTCATATTGTGTTGCATCGGATGCAACCGTATCAGAGTGCAAATTTGGAGCGACGCAATTGATGACTGACGACGAAGTTCTGGCCGAATTCCGTGCGGCAGACGCTTTGCTTGAAGGGCATTTCATTTTGTCATCGGGACTGCGCAGTTCACGCTATCTGCAATGTGCCCGCGTGCTGATGAACCCGAAGCGCGCCAGTCGCTTGGCGGAAGCGCTGGCGGCGAAGATCAACACGGAAACCGATATTGTCGTGTCGCCCGCGATGGGCGGCATCATCATCGGTCACGAAATGGGCCGCGCATTGGGGGTCGAGGCGCTGTTCCTCGAAAGGCCTGATGGCGTGTTCGAACTGCGGCGCGGCTTTCGCCTGAAAGCGGGCCAGCGCGTGCTGATGGTCGAGGATGTTGTGACGACCGGACTGTCATCCCGAGAGGCAATTAAGGCGATCATAGCAGCGGGCGGAGTAGTCGTGGCAGCCGCAGCGCTCGTTGATCGCTCCGACGGCACAGCGGATCTCGGCTTGCCATTCATTCCTTTGATCCGTCTGTCGATACCAAGCTATACAGCAGATGCCCTGCCGCCCGAACTTGCGGCGATCCCCGCAATCAAACCGGGAAGTCGCACATAATTATGAGAACCGTGGCAGCGATCATCGCAACGTTGATCGTCCCAGCAGCAAGGGCAGCCACGCCCGATTCGGTAAGCACAATCGCCGCCACAGCCGATTTCAGCGGTGAAATCATTGTCAGTCACGGGGAGACGGCGCCGCTTCAAATCCGCCTGATGCGAGCCGGTGATCCTTTACTATGGCGCTGGGCGTCGGTCACAAAGCAGGTTGTGGCGACACTGGTGATGCAGGAAGTTGGCAAAGGCACCATCGACCTCGATAAGCCCATCAGCGCCTATTTGCCGACCTTCAAAAGCCCGAACGCTGGCAAAGTCACGGTCCGCCAGCTGCTTCGCCATCAATCGGGCCTGCCCAATCCTGACAATAGCAAGCCGGGCAACGACGGCGTTCCGATCTATTACGCCAAAGCCGACAAGGCGCTGCAAAACCCTTCAACCGGATATTGTGCGGGCGAAGCAAAAGGAGAAGTGGGCGGGACCTGGTCGTATAATAACTGCGATTATATTGTGGCCGGTGCACTGCTCGAAGCTGTAACGAAAACGCCGTGGCAGATGCTTGTTTCAGAGCGCATTGCCAAACCGCTTGGCTTGAAATCGCTGGCGGCATTTCCCACCGGCAAAGCAACGGTCAGAGGCCGCGTCAACGGCAAGGCTGAGCCACGTTACCGGATCGAAACATTCGGCGCCGCGGCAGGACTTTACGGCACTGCTACCGACTTGTTGGCTTTTGACCGCGCGCTGATGACCGGCAAACTCCTTCCCGAAGCACAGCGCGCCGAAATGTGGGATGGGCAACCTAATCTTGGCTTCATTGCGCTGGGCCAATGGTCCTTCGGCGCCGAGCTAAAAGGATGCGCGCTCCCCGTTCGCATCGTCGAGCGGCGTGGCGCGATTGGCGGCGTCGAAGTGCGCAATTTTATTTTGCCGGACAAGGATGTTGTCGTCATTGCTTTCACAAACCGCGCTGGTTTCGACTTCGGTGAAATTTGGCAGGGTAAGGGTTTCAGCTACAATCTACTCAGCGAGGCCGCTTGCCAATGAGTTCAGTCCTCCGCCTTGGGGTCAACATCGATCATGTCGCGACCATCCGCAACGCACGCGGTGGCGACCATCCTGACCCGGTGCACGCCGCACTGGTTGCTGCTGAAGCCGGTGCCGACGGCATTACCGCGCATTTGCGCGAAGACCGGCGGCATATTCGCGACGACGATCTGGTGCGCTTGATGTCCGAAAGCGCGCTGCCGCTAAATCTTGAAATGGCAGCGACGGACGAGATGCTCGCGATTGCCCTAAAGCACCGCCCGCACGCTGTGTGTATCGTCCCCGAACGTCGCGAGGAGCGGACGACCGAAGGCGGGCTCGACGCGGCGGGGATGGATAACCGCTTGATGTCCATCGTCGGCGAACTCCAAGCAGCGGGAATGCGGGTCAGCTTATTCATCGAACCCGATGTTCGCCAGATTGACGCCGCGCTCCGTCTGCGCGCGCCCGTCATCGAGCTGCACGCCGGACGCTACGCGCATCTATCAGGCGCGGCCCAGACGGAGGAGCTGCACCGCCTGTCCGAAGCTGCCGCGCTTGCTGCAAAGAACGGCATCGAAGTTCATTGCGGACATGGCCTGACCTTCGAAAATGTCGGGCCCATCGCTGCGATTCCGCAACTGGCCGAACTCAACATCGGGCATTTCCTGATCGGCGAGGCCATCTTTGGCGGGCTGGCGGCAAGTGTTCAGCAGATGAAAGCGTTGATGACCAATGCGCGATGACGGGCTTGGGGCGAGAGCTGCGTTGCAAAATCCGCATGACTAAACATCAAATTTATAGGCAAGAAATGACGTCGGCCCTGCGGCAACACCGTATGATCTGAACGCCCGTGGCCTAAATGCCCGCTAGGCGCTCAACTGCCCGTTCCCGTCCTATTAACGGCAAAAGGGCGGCCATGTCCGGGCCGTGGTCGCGCCCCGTCAAAGCGCGGCGAAGGGGCATGAAGAGGGCTTTGCCGCTCCGTCCCGTTGACGTCTTGAGGGCGTTTGTCAGGGCGCGCCACGGGTCGGTGGACCAGTCCAAATGCGCGGCAATCGCGGCGGCTTCGGCCAAAAACGCTGAGTCTTCCGGGTCGCGCGCGGCGTCAACCGGGCCTTCGATTACATGCCACCAGTCGGTGGCGTCGGTAATGGTTTTTAAATTGGGTCGCACGGCTTCCCACGCAGGGGTGTCCATCCCTGCGGGCAGGCGAGCCGCGACCGCATCATAAGGCAAATGATGGATGATCTTGGCATTCAGCCCCTCGAGCTCCGCCATGTCGAAGCGTGCAGGCGCGCGGCCGAAGCGGTGGAAGTCGATGCCGTCGATCAGCGGCTTGAGATCGTTGACGGGCTCAACCGGATCGCTCGTCCCCAGCCGGGCGAGAAGAGCGAGCAACGCAATCGGCTCGATCCCCGCATCGCGCAATTCATCACAGCCCAGCGCGCCAAGACGTTTAGAAAGCTTCCCTTCGCTTCCCGTCAAAAGAGCCTCATGCGTGAACCGGGGTGGTTCCGCACCCAATGCCGAAAACATCTGAAGCTGCGTCGCGGTGTTCGAGACATGATCCTCGCCGCGCACGACATCGGTAATGTCCATGTCGATGTCGTCGATGACGCTGGGCAGCAGATAGAGCCACGAGCCATCCGCACGACGGACAATAGGGTCGGACATGGTTTTGGGATCGAAACGCTGGGAACCCCGAACCATATCGTCCCATGTGATCATGGCGTCATGATCGAGCTTGAAGCGCCAATGCGGTGCAACGCCGTCGGGGGCAGGATCGCGCAGGGCGGCACGGTCATAGACGGGAGGCAGCCCGCGTCCAAGCTGGACTTTACGTTTAAGATCAAGCTCCTGCGGCGTTTCATAGGCGGGATAGACGCGCCCCGCCGCCTTCAGCCGCTCGAACTGCGCCTCATAAAGCGCAAAGCGTGCCGATTGCCGTTCCTCGCCGTCGCGCGGCAGACCGAGCCAGTCGAGATCGGTCCGGATCGCGTCGGCAAACGCCTCAGTCGACCGTTCGGCATCGGTATCATCAATGCGCAGCAGGAAGCGGCCCCCATGCTTCTTCGCCCACAAATAGTTGTGCAGCGCGGTGCGGATATTGCCGACGTGAAGGCGGCCCGTGGGGGAGGGCGCGAAACGGGTGGTGATGATGGTCATGCGAATTCCAGCGGAACACTCTCGGATCGAGCCGCTTTTGCCAGCCGCCCGTCGCGCGTCACAAGTCTCAGATCGAGCCGCATGGCAAGCTCTAGGTAAGCCGCATCATAGACCGTAAGGTCATGTTGCGAGGACAGGTCGAGCGTTCGCGTCCACGCCTGACCATTGGTTTCGGCGTCAATGTTGAGATGAAAGCCAGCCATCACCTCCATGACTTGGGCCAACTGATCTGAACTCAGGCGTCGTTTGCGAACAGCCATCCGCCCCAGATTAACAACTTCCAGACGCCAATGTCCCGGAACAATTGTTTTGCCGGAGGACAATATGGGCAACAGACCATCATAAAGCTCGCCCGCTTCGTCCGGAATGATCAGCGGTCCCATCATGCATGCGTCGACAACATGCACGCTTAGGGACGACCTTCGTTTTTCCAGGCAATCATTTCCGCCATCGTCGCCGTCCGTCCTTCGGCCCGCATGACGTCGCGCATTGCTTTCAGCCGATCCCATGCCGCGCGGGCGCGCGCTTCGATCAGGTCTTGGTCGGTCACCGCGACAAGTTTTGCCGCCGCTTTGCCGTGACGCATGATGACGATTTCGTCGCCCGCCTGTGCGGCGGTGACGAACTCGGACAGCCGATCCTTGGCTTCGCTTAGGGCAACGTTCCGCATTTTAAACCTCAATCTGGCTAATAAACTAGCCAGAATTTGGAGCTCTGTCTACCCCGTCCGAAACGCGTTGGTGATCGGATAGCGGCGGTCGCGGCCGAAATATTTCTTGCCGAGTTTGACGCCGGGGGGTGCTTGGCGCCGCTTATACTCCGCAGTGTAGAGCAAGCGCTCAATGCGCGCGACAACATCACGGTCGAACCCGCGCGCCGCCACGTCATCAACCGAGAGTTCCTCCTCGACCAAGCCGAGCAGGATTGGGTCGAGCACGGGATAATCGGGCAGGCTGTCCGAATCCTTCTGGTCGGGGCGGAGTTCGGCACTGGGTGGTTTGGTGATGATGGCATCGGGCATCACCGGCATCACGCGGTTCAGCGACAGGCGCGGGACGTTTGCGTTGCGCCACTTCGCCAGCCCAAAGATCGTCATCTTATAGGCGTCCTTAATCGGGTTATAGCCGCCCGCCATGTCGCCATAAATCGTCGCATAGCCGACCGCCATTTCGGACTTGTTGCCGGTTGTAACCAGCATCGGCCCGAATTTGTTGCTGAGCGCCATCAGCGTGACGCCTCGGATGCGCGACTGAATATTTTCCTCAGTCAAATCATAGTCTTTATCAGTAAACGAGCCCGACAGCATGACGTCAAATGCCTCAACCGCAGGCGCGATTGGGATAGTGTCGAGCTTGCACCCGATGATCTTTGCGCACGCCGCTGCATCATCGAGACTAGCCTGTGAAGTGAAGCGGCTGGGCAGCATCACGCACCAGACGCGATCGGGGCCGAGTGCATCGGCCGCAATGGCCGCACAGATCGCGCTGTCGATCCCACCGGAAAGCCCCAAAATAACACCGGAAAAGCGGTTCACATTCACATAATCGCGCAGGCCAATCATCATCGCGTGCCAAGTGTCCGATGGATGCGCCTCTAGCCTGCAAATCTCACCAGGTTCGCAATGCCATCCGCTTTCGCGGCGCTTCCAATCCGTAATGCGTAACGCATCTTCCCAATCGGGCAGTTGGTGCGCCATCGACCCATCGCCGTTCAGGATGAACGATGCGCCGTCGAAGACAAGCTCGTCCTGCCCGCCAGTCCGATTCAAATAAGCAAAGGGCAGGCCGGTTTCGATCACCCGCGCGCCCGCGACTTTCGACGCGCGATAATCATCCTTATCGATTTCATAAGGGCTGCCATTTGTCGCTAACAACAACTCGGCCCCCTTTACCTTTAGGTTCGCGCAAACCGCCGGGAACCAATTGTCTTCGCAGATGGGCAGGCCGATCTTTACACCCTTGAACTCAACGGGATCGGGGAGCGGCCCTGCATCAAAATGTCGTTTCTCGTCAAAAGTACCGTAGTTCGGCAATTCATGCTTGTGCCGCACTGCTGCGACGCTGCCGCTTTCAAGCAGGACCACCGAGTTATAAAGCGCATCCCCTTCGCGGATCAGGGTGCCGACGATCATCGCAGGGCCGCCGTCGGCCGTCGCACGGGCCAGCCGGTGCAGTTCGACCGACGCCTGCGCCGACAACGCGGGTTTTTCGATCATGTCCTCGGCTGGATAACCAATGAGCTGCATTTCGGGAAAGATGATCAGATCGACTTCGCCCGCTTCGGCGCGTTTGCTGAGAATCGCATCGGAATTGCCACGCAGGTCGCCCACACGTTGCGGCATTTGGGCAAAGGCGATCTTGAGATGGTCCGTCATTGCCCTTCCCTATCAAGACAACCGGCTTTAGGGAACGGGCGACGCGCAAGGCATGGAGGAGCAACACCCGCGATGAAATTATTGACGGGCAATTCAAACCTGCCTTTGGCGCAATCTGTGGCCGACTATCTCGAAATCCCGCTGACCAAGGCAAGCGTGCGCCGCTTTGCCGACGAGGAAGTCTTCGTCGAAATCCATGAAAATGTGCGCGGCGAGGATGTGTTCGTCCTGCAGTCCACTGGTTTTCCGGCCAACGACAATCTGATGGAGTTATTGATCTGTATCGACGCGTTGAAGCGTGCATCGGCCAAGCGGATCACGGCCGTCATCCCCTATTTCGGCTATGCGCGGCAGGATCGCAAACCCGGCCCACGCACCCCGATTTCGGCAAAGCTGGTGGCGAATATGATTACCGTCGCGGGGGCACACCGCGTGTTGTCGATCGATCTGCATGCGGGACAGATTCAGGGGTTTTTCGACATTCCGACCGACAACCTGTTCGGTGCGCCGGTGATGTCCGCCGATATTCAGGCGCGTTTCCCCTCAGATAACATCACGGTCGTGTCGCCCGACGTCGGCGGCGTTGTGCGGGCGCGCGCACTGGCCAAGCGGCTGAACAATGCCCCACTCGCCATCGTCGACAAACGCCGCGAAAAAGCCGGTGAAAGCGAAGTCATGAACATCATCGGCGATGTCGAGGGGCGCTTTTGCGTGCTGATCGATGACATCGTCGATTCAGCGGGCACATTGTGCAATGCGGCCGCAGCGCTCAAGGAAGCCGGTGCGGCGGGCGTCGTCGCCTATGTCACGCACGGTGTTTTGTCCGGCGGCGCGGTCGCACGGGTCGAAGGGTCCGAACTCACTGAACTCGTCATTACTGACTCGATCCAGTTGCCCGACGCCGTTGGCGAGGCCAAGAAAATCCGCCCACTGACGATTGCGCCGCTGCTTGGCGAAGCAATAAAGCGGATTGCCGATGAGAGCAGTGTATCGTCGCTGTTTGATTAAATGACCAACAAATCTCGCCTCATTGAATTGAACCATGTCATCGAAGACGGCATGATCACTTATAAGGGATTGCCTGCGCCCATCATTTGTGACTTTTTGTCGCGGTCCGCGTCACGTGGCAATTATGACGGCGGCGCAGAATTTCAAATCGGGCGGATCGAAATGGTGTCGAACACCGGCACCTATCTCGACACGCCATTTCACCTTTACGCCGATGGTGACGATCTTGCCGCGATGTCGCTCGACCGGGTAACAGCATTGCCAGGGTGCGTCGTTCACGCGGCGACCAACAGCGCAATCGATGTGGCGCTGTTTGCGGGCTTGAACATGCGCGGTATGGCCGTCCTGATTCACACAGGCTGGGACCGTCATTGGCGGACTGATGCGTATTTCGAGGGGCATCCCTTCCTGACCAGCGACGCAGCAGCGTTTTTGCGCGATGCTGGCGTGGCCCTGGTCGGTATCGATTCGCACAATATCGATGACACATCCGGGAAATCGCGGCCGGTTCATACGGTGCTGCTTGGTGCGGGCATTCCCATTGTCGAGCATATGACGGGTCTGTCGGCATTGCCCGACCAAGGCTTTCAATTCCATGCCGCACCACCACGGATCAAAGGGATGGGCACATTTCCCGTCCGCGCGCATGCGATCATCGACGCTGGAGTTGCATGACACCCGCCGACGTTCAGCTAGCCAACGCCCTAGCCGATGCCGCTGGCGCTGCGATCCAGCCGTTCTTTCGCAGCGCCTTTATGCTCAATGATAAGGCTGACGCTTCGCCCGTCACTGACGCCGACCGCGCCGCCGAAGCCGCAATGCGGAGGATCATTGAAGCGGAATGTCCGCGCGATGGCATCATCGGCGAGGAATATGGCGAGAAGCCGGGGACGACGGGGCGGGTGTGGGTGCTCGACCCGATCGATGGGACGACAAGTTTCCTCGCAGGGCGGCCAATTTTCGGCACGCTGATCGCACTTGTCGAAGAGGGATGGCCGGTGCTGGGCGCGATCGACCAGCCGGTTGCTAAAGAGCGCTGGCTCGGTGTGACGGGCAAACCGACGATGTTTAACGGCTTGCCTGCAACGACCCGCCGCTGCGCCACGCTCGATCAGGCCTTGTTGGCCACAACATCGCCACACCTGTTCGGCGATGACCAAGCGGTGTCATTTCTTGCGCTCGCCAGCAAAGTCGCGCGGCGCCGGATTATCTACGGCGGCGACTGCTACAATTATGGATTGGTCGCATCAGGCCATGTCGATCTCGTCGTCGAGGCGGGCCTGAAGCTTCATGATTTCGCCGCATTAATCCCAATTGTTGAAGGGGCAGGCGGCACGATGTGCGACTGGTCGGGCGAGCCGCTCAACGCCGATAGCGCGGGCGATGTCATTGCGTTGGGTGATCCGGCGCGACTCGAAGATGTTCTCGAAGCGCTGTTCGCCACGCCCTGAACTACCATTGACTCCAGAGCCATAGCGCAAGGCCAATCCACAGCATCAGGACGATCACCAAACCAGCCCACCCCATCCTCGACACCGGCTGCAGCGCGGCGCTCTCTCGATACTCGAGCATCAACGCAGGCGGAATCAAGCGCAGCACCAGTGCAAGACCAAGTGGCACGAGGACAAGATCGTCAAGATAACCGAGCACCGGAATGAAATCGGGAATCAGATCAATCGGCGACAGTGCGTAGGCAACCACAAGCGTCGCAACAATCCGGGCGATCAAAGGGGTTCGCGGATCGCGCACCGCGATGACCAGTGCAGCGACATCGCGCTTTAGGGCTGCGGCCCAGACTTTGAGACGGTCGATCATCGGGCAGGCCATTGCAAATTGCCGCCGCCTTCGCTAGTGGCGCCACCTTCAAAGCACGACCCGCTACGAATCGCCTGGCTGAAAGGGCTGCCAAGGCGACTTCAGGGACGTCATTCGAAAGGACGAAAATGCCCAAACTGAAGACCAAGAGCGGTGTGAAGAAGCGCTTCACGCTGACCGCGACCGG
>JANOVZ010000123.1:0-4224 GCA_031417655.1 Sphingomonas sp.
GGCGACGACGTCTACCGAGGGCATCTTGACGCCACGATAGGGCGCGCTTGATTTGGGCAGGCTGGCAAGATCGAACACCGGCGTGCTCGATTGAACCCGCGCGCGGCGTTCGGCGGCAAGTTGCGGGGGCAACTTCTTGTCGGACTTCACGTTTAGGATCGCATTACCTGTATCGGGATCGAGCGTCACACCCAGCCAGCGCGAAAGCGCGGTTGTCGATACGCACCAGCCCTCGGGCGTGTCTCGAATGTCGTCTGGCGCGACTTTTCGCTTTAAGTTCATGATTTGTTCTTCATTAGAACCACGGTCGATTGTCAGCGTGTGGCGTTCGTCATAGGCCCAGCCAGTTGCGCGGCGCGACTGTTTGTCGAGGCGGACCGATACATCGAGTGCCATGATGACGTCGGCAAAATCGACGCAGACGCCCGTCGTAGTCTGGTAACCGCGCACGCCGTCACCCAGCCGGTATTGGTTAAGGCGAACGTCGAACAGCAGCGCATCGTCGGCATTCGCGGTCCACGCATCGGCGCGCACCGGCGATGCCGATACGATCATGGCCAGCGCCGCGAAGGCTTGGCTTGCAAGAGTAAAAATGCGGCGCATCTTTTGCGTCCGGTCCTGCGACCCCTAGCGGATCACAACCTGTGCTTCGGCGATGGTGCCGCCGCCGGTATCACTCTCTTCGAGATATTCGACTTTGGTGGGGCCGGAAAGTTGCGCCGCAACTTCAGGCGGGATCGGCAGCGTCACGACACGGCTGGCGACTTCGGTATAAACCGCAATGCCGCGGGCTTCGAACAAGGGCTTCGCCACGCCCGCTTTGGTCACGCGGATGCGGCCATAGGTCGAGCGATTGCCGCTGCGCGCAAGCGTAAACGAGATGGCATCGACTGACCCCTCCTCGCCGGATTTCGACTTTGCGGTCAAGATTTCATTGTTTGTCGGATCGATCCGCACTTTTTGAATGCCCGAAATCGCAGCCGTGACTTTCAAACTCCCTTTGCGGACGATGATCGGGATTGTGACGCCGTAAATCGGCGTCAGCGCAATGGATACGCCTTGTGTCGGCCCCGATGTCGTGGGCACGACCGCCGCCGCATCGGGAATTGCCCGAAATAAAATGTGCGCACGATACTCACCATCAGGCAGATCAGCCGGCGCGCGAACGCCAATGCGGATCGCTTGCGGTTGATTGGGCGCAAGCGTGACGCGACGCGGCGCATAGCTGATCATCGACAATGTCGATTTTTCTCTGTCGTTCGCGGCATCGGGCGCGATGTCCTCAAGCTGACCTGAGGGAAGCATCCGCTTCAATTCCATTGAGATGCGATAAGTCGCCGTCTGCGCGCCAACATTATTCAGAAACACTTCGGTCCCGCGTGGCCCGTCAAGCACAACGCGCGTCGGTGCCACGAGAAGGTCGCCCCCGGCAAGCGCTGGATAAGCAATGGATGCAAGCGAAAGCGCAAGAATATGCGGCGCAAATCTGAACATGGGTTGGTCCCTGAATAATAGTCGTCGTAACTATGCCTTAACAAGGTTTATTTTCCGCTAACCTTTGCCCCAAAACGAAAGGCCCGCCGGTGACGGATCACCAGCGGGCCTCACGCAAAGCCTTCGTGTTAAGCGGACGGCTTATTGATAGTTGACGGTCACCGTGAAGTTGCCGGCATAAGCGCCGTCAGCTTGGCTCGCGCCGACCGAAAGCGTGCCGCCAACCGTGAACGTGTTCGCGGCCGCCAGCGTCATCAGCGCCGTAGAAGAAACGAGCGTCGACGACATGGTGTTGGCGCCCGACGTGAGCGAAACCGTAGCAGGCACCGAAACGGTGGCAATTTGGCCGATCGTGCCGACAACGCCGAACGACGCGGCAGTTGCCGTGCCGGTGCAGACGAGGCCAACGCCGCACGTGCGTGCACCAGCGGGCGTGACGATTACCGTCGACGCTGCAGCGCCGGTGACGATGACGGCATAGTCGAGATCGCTGGTCTTGGTGACAGTGATCTGCTGCAGAATCTGCGCCTTGGCAGTGGCAGTTGCCGTAGCAGCCTGTGCACCAGTCGACGCGAAAGCGGCGACAGCAACAGTACCGGCAAGCGCGGCCTTCATGAAACGGTTGGTCATAATAAGATGGTCCCCAAAGAAACAAAACAGGCAGAGTGAAAGGTCCCCCCTGCTCTGCTGCACCCTCTTTGGCGCACCGGGTGTTCACATATTCCTTCGCGGACTGGTTAACGGAGGCAAAGGATTTAGCGGTAATCGGCGACGACAGCGATACGCCCACGAAAGTCGCCGCTTTGCCCGGCGGTGACGATCAAGACACCGCCAAACGCGACATTGAGCTTGCCTTGCGCATCGAGCGTTGCCACCGGCGAGAGATCAGTGCGGATATCGACGACCTCGGCGCGGCTGCCATCGGGCGCCGTCAGCGGAATTTGATGCGGCAAGCTGACCAAGACGGGGGCAAAGGGTTCGCCGCTGAGCCGCACTGTTCCCTTGAACGAAAAGCCGCCGAGGTCCGCCAGTGCGCCGGAAACTTTTCGCATACCCGTTTGTGGATCGAGACTTATCTTGCCACCCCCGCCGATATGGATTTGCGCCGCCCGGCCAAGGTCCAGTGCCGCTTCGACATCGATTCGCAATGGCACCGTTGGCGCTTTCGGCGCTTCGCCCGGAACCGGCGCGCACAAGCGACATTGCGCATGCACCGCAGGACTGGCCAGCAAGAACACCAAGGGCAAACTAAGCTTCATTCTGGTTGCAATAGTGGCGCGGCTTTCAATGAATCGTTAACTACGGCATGAGGGCGGACCCGATGCCGCATTTCCGGTGTTGAATGAAAATGCGAAAGTCGCGCGTGCCACACCGTCCCCGTATCGTCGCCATTGGCACTGCCACGCCTGACCACGACATCCATCATGCCTTTATCGACTGGGCCCGCGCGCGGTTGACGGATCGGCGCGATGCCGCCGTGTTTGCGCGCATGGCGGGGCGTTCGGGAATTACGCATCGCTGGTCAGTTTTGCCGGTGGGCGCAGACGGTGGGTCGCCGATTGAGAGCGGCGGTTTTTACGCAGGCGATATGCCGGGAACGGCAGCGCGGATGGCGCTTTATGCTGACGCAGCGCCCGCGCTGGCGCTCGAAGCCATTGCCAAACTGCCCGACATTTCGGGAATCACGCATCTGGTCGTCGCAAGCTGCACTGGCTTTGTCGCGCCGGGGATCGATCAGATCATGGCCGCGCGGCTGGGACTTGATGGTTCGGTCGAGCGCACGGTCATCGGCTTCATGGGGTGTTACGCTGCCGTCACCGCACTCAAAACCGCACGGCATATTATCCGGTCGGAGCCAGAGGCACGCGTGCTGGTCGTCACTGTCGAACTGTCGACACTCCATTTGCAGGATGACCTGACCATTGAGCCGTTACTTGCGATGCTGCAATTCGGCGACGGTGCTGCAGCGGCATTGGTAACCGGTCAAGGGGCAGGACTTGGTCTTGATGCGCCATTTGCGGCAACGCTAGCCGACTCGGACGCGCTGATTCGCTGGAACATCGGTGACACCGGCTTTGCCATGCACTTGTCAGGCGAAGTACCGGGGCGGATCGCCGCCGCACTTGCTGTTCCCGAAACACGGGCCGCGCTGACCGGGGGCGTGGAGCCTAAATCAGTCGATGCTTGGGCCGTTCATGCCGGGGGCCGGTCAATCCTCGATGCCGTCGAATCGGCCCTCGACCTTGCACCCGAAACATTGGCTGCATCACGCGGTGTGCTTGCCGACTATGGCAACATGTCATCCGCGACACTGATGTTCGTCCTCGCCAGGCTGATGGCCGAAAAGCCTGAAAGCGGCGTTGCCCTTGCCTTTGGCCCGGGTCTCGCTGCCGAAGGATTGCGCTTCGGGTGGACCGGCTGATGCTCGCCACGCGCGCGATTGCCCAAGAATTGATGGACGCCAACGACCTCGATGCGGACACTTATGCCGCCGTCGTGCATGATCTGGCAAAGGTCAACACGCTAACCATGGCGCGGCGGCCGACAATCAATTTTTTGCAATCGATCAAAATGCGCCGGCTCAAGATTCTCGATGTCGGCTTTGGCGATGGCGACATGCTGCGAACGATTGCCCGGTGGGCAACAAAGAATGCGGTTGATGCAACGCTCGTCGGGATCGACCTGAACCCGCGCAGTGCGCTTGCTGCCAACGATGCAACACCCAGCGGC
>JANOVZ010000124.1:0-4234 GCA_031417655.1 Sphingomonas sp.
CCGAACTCAACATCGGCCATTTTTTGGTCGGTGAGGCGATCTTCATCGGCCTCGACGCCAGCATCCGCGAAATGCGCGCGCGGATGGACGCGGCCAGAGGGTAGATGGGCGGGTGATCATCGGTCTCGGGTCTGACCTGTGCAACATCGAGCGTATTCAGAAGTCGCTCGACCGCTTCGGCGAACGCTTCGAAGCCCGCGTGTTCACCGAAACCGAGCGCGCCAAGGCGACCCGCCGCCCGTTCACCCGCGCTGGCACTTATGCCAAGCGCTTTGCCGCCAAGGAGGCGTTCTCCAAAGCCGTCGGCACGGGCTTCAAGCGCGGCGTGTTCATGAAGGACATCGGCGTTGTGAACGCACCCAGTGGCGCGCCCACGCTTACGCTGACCGGCGGGGCAAAGGCGCGGCTCGACGCGATCACGCCCGATGGCTATGAGGTGCGCATTCACCTGACGCTCACCGACGATCATCCATGGGCGCAGGCGTTCGTCATTCTTGAAGCCCTTCCGAAAGCAAATGCGTGACCGCTGAAACCGCGATCCTCGACACCCCCGCCAAAGTGGCCAAGCCCAAGACCAACTGGCTGCACGAGGCGCACAGCATTTTCTGGCTCATCATGGCCGTACTCGGATTTCACAGCTTCATCGCCAAACCATTCTACATTCCCAGCGAATCAATGGTCCCGGGCCTGCGCGTCGGCGACCGGCTGGTGGTCAGCAAATTTGCTTATGGCTGGTCGTTCGTATCCCCCACAGTTCCCAACCCGTCAGCGATTTTCAAAAGCCTGATCCTGCGCGAGCCCGTGCCCAGCTGGAGCGTGCAGTTCACGCCGAGCAAAGGCCGCCTCTTCGGCAGCATGCCCGAACGCGGCGACATCGTGATCGCCACCCCGCCGGGGAAATCGGAGGATTATATCAAGCGCGTGATCGCCATCGGTGGCGACCGCATCGAAGTGCGCGGTGGGGTCATCATCCTCAACGGCAAACCCGTCAAACGCGTCGACAAGGGCACGCTGCGCATCCCGGTCGACAGCAACCAGCCCTGCAACGACACCGACTATCCCGGCGCGCTGACCCGCGACAGCATGGGCAACAGCTGGTGCCAGTTGCCCGTTTACCGCGAAACGCTGCCGAACGGACGCAGCTATGACACGATTGATCTGGGTTATGACTGGCGTGTCGACGACTTTGCGCCGATCACAATCCCCGCGAACCATGTCTTTCTGATGGGCGATAACCGCGACCGATCCGCCGACAGCCGCGTCCCGCTCGAAAATCGCGGTCTCGGCGGGCCCATCCCTTATGAAAACATTGGCGGGCGCGCCGAATTCATCACTTTCTCGTTCGACGGCAACTGGGGCCTGCGCGGCAATCGGACAGCGACCAGCCTCCACGCACCCGTCGGGCCTTAAGCCACATGCACAGCCTGCCGCTCTTTGTCCGGCTGACGGGTCGCAATGTCATTTTGATCGGCGATGGCGACGCGGCAGATGCGAAGCGGCGCTTGCTGGATCGCGCTGGTGCCGTCGTTGTTGGCGAAAATGCGCAGGCCGCGCTCGCTATCGTTGCTGTCGAGGATGATGGAGAGGCCGAAGCCGCCGTTGCCCGTCTCAAAGCACGCGGCATATTGGTCAACGCCGTCGACCGCGTGGCCCTATGCGATTTTACCTTGCCCGCCATCATTGATCGTGATCCGGTGCTGATTGCCATCGGTACGGGCGGCGCGTCGGCCGGTTTGGCCAAGGCATTGCGGCAAAGGCTGGAGGCGATGGTCCCGCAATCACTCGCGAGCCTTGCCACCGCTCTGTTTGCCGCGCGGAGCACACTTCGCACGAAATTCCCTGATGGCATAGACCGGCGGCAAGCCATTGACGCGGCACTCAGCGAAGGCGGGCCTCTCGATCCCTTTGCTGATAACCGTGACATTGCGGCGTGGCTGGCGTCGGACGCAACCGAAACGCCGGACCGCACCGAAACCCTTGTCCTGACATCAACCTACCCCGACGACCTGACGCTGCGCCAAGCCCGTCAACTCGCTTCCGCAACCACGATCTACCACAGCGCCGAAGTCCCCGCCGCCATCCTCGACCGCGCCCGCGCCGACGCTACGCGGGTTGAAGGGCAGGCCCCGACCAAGCTAGGAAGCGGGCTGACTTTGATTATCATTATGAGCTGATCGAGAGGTCTAAAAAACATCCTGCCGTCCTCGCTTGAACATCTCTGCACAAAGCTCGTCGGTCCAAAGGCTAAGGCCGATAGGTCGTTCTTTCGTTTTCACATTCAGGTAGGCCGCACATCTCTTTACGTTCCAACTTTGCGTCTCAAATATTAAACCGTGCCGACGTATGACGCCGACCGAGAATGGACGCCCTTTTCCCAACATTGGATCGAATGGTGAAAAATTGCTGGGGTTCTTAGTTTTGTTATTCGGCCCCTGTAATTTGCTACTTCGACGTCTTGAGATTTCTCGGAAAAGTTGCCCCAAACCAATTAGCTTGCCGCTTTTCGACAAGGCTTTCAGAATTATGCCGCTCGATTTTGCGCGCTTCATTGCTCCGCGCTGCATACTTTTTGAGCGCTCTTTATACATTAAATAATAGTGTCCGAGCCAGAGTAATTTTTCAATTAACTTCAGCCCCTCATAGGTAAATAAAGCGCCGTGCGATAGCCCAAGTCGCCCAGTACTTTCACCCGCTGTTCCTGAGCGCCGTCGCAATCGCGTTGATCGACAATTGTATACCTTCGGCGATGCGCGGATCGTCTTCGCCACTGCGGTGACGCTTGAGTAGTTCGATCTGGAGCAGGTTGAGCGGCTCGATATACGGCGTGCGCAATCGGATCGAAGCGTCGAGCGCAGGGTTGGCCTCAAGCAAAGCCGATTGTCCCGTCACGAGTAGCAACTGGTCATGCGAGCGCTGCCAACTGTCGCGTATCCGCCCGAAAATCGCATCGCCCATCGCGCGATCCTCCACCAGTTCGGCGTAACGGGCGGCAATCCCGATGTCGGATTTTGCCAGCACCATTTCCATATTGGCCAGCACCGATTGGAGAAACGGCCAGCCTTCCGCCATCGCTTTCAGCAATCCTTTGTCGACGAACCCCTTAAACGCCGCGCCGACGCCATACCAGCCGGGGAGCATCACCCGTGCCTGCGCCCAGCTGAATACCCAGGGGATCGCGCGTAAATCCTCTATAGCGTCCGTGTTGGTGCGGCTGGCAGGGCGCGAACCGATTTTGAGCGTCGCGATTTCGGCGATCGGTGTCATCTGGCGAAAGAAAGTGCGGAACCCCGACGTCTCATAGACCAGCCCGCGATACGCCTTGAACGCCGCACCCGAAATCTCGTCCATCGCGTCGGCAAAGCGCTTCGCATCGGCGGCGCTGACGCCTTCGGGTGCCATGCTGGCAAGAATGGTGGCGGCCGCCATCGCTTCGAGATTGATCGCGGCGCTTTCGCGCGACCCGTATTTGGCTGCAATGATTTCGCCCTGTTCTGTCACGCGGATTCGGCCTTTGACCGTACCCGGCGGCTGCGCGCGGATCGCAGCGAACGATGAACCGCCTCCACGCCCAACCGCGCCACCGCGTCCGTGGAACAACTGCATTGCCGTGCTTGCCTTTTCGAACACCGAGAGGAGCGCGAGGCTCGCCTGATATAGACTCCAGGTCGAGGTCAGATAACCGCCATCCTTGTTCGAATCCGAATAGCCGACCATCACTTCCTGATGCCCCGCCGCGACCGCTAGTGCCGTCATTTCGGGGAGCGCAAAAAATTCGGCCATGATCTGCGGCGCGGCTTCGAGATCGCCGATGGTTTCGAACAGCGGCACGACCATGATGTCGGCGCGGCCGGGGCTGTAGAGACCGGCCTCCTTCAGCAGGATGTAAACCTCGAGCAAATCGGAAACGCTGTCTGCTTTCGAAATGATCGCGCGGGCAATGGCGGCATTTCCGTATCGCGCCTTGGCAGCGGCAGCAGCGGCAAAGATGGCCATTTCGGACATGGTCTCTTCGCCATAGGTCAGGTTCGGCCCCGACAGTGGGCGCGGGCTGGCGAGTTCCTTGCGCAAGAGCGCGACCCGCGCCGCTTCATCAAGCGCTTCATAATCCGCTTCGACGCCTGCCACCTTGAGCAACTCAGCGACGACCCGCGCATGGACATCGCTGTTCTGGCGCAAGTCGAGCGTCGCCAAGTGAAAGCCGAAGACATCAACTGCGCGGATCAACCGCCCGAGC
>JANOVZ010000125.1:0-3884 GCA_031417655.1 Sphingomonas sp.
CTCAAAACCGGCGATGTCACTTGGTGGACCGGCGACACTTGGTCACGTGACGTCGAGGACGCGACCGACGTCGGCGAACATGGCGAAAGCATTCTCCACGCCGAAGAAGGTGCCCGCCGCGTCAACGCGCCCTATATCATCGAAGCGCTCGCCACCCCCGAAGGCCCCCGCCCCGCACACATCAAAGACCGCGTCCGGGCGCTCGGCCCCACCGTGCGGCCCGACCTGACTCTCAAACCTGCCGACCCCACCGCCGGCGAATGGGTAATCTGAATGTACAAATACGACACCTACGACCAAGCCATCGTCGACGCCCGGGTTGAAGATTTCCGTGATCAGGTGGCCCGCCGCATCGCCGGGGACATCACCGAGGACCAGTTCAAACCGCTGCGCCTGATGAACGGCCTTTATCTGCAACTCCACGCCTACATGCTCCGTGTCGCCATCCCCTATGGCACAATGGACAGCCGCCAGATGCGGATGCTTGGGGCTATCGCCCGCAAATATGACCGCGGCTATGGCCATTTCACCACGCGCCAGAACATCCAGTATAACTGGATCAAGCTCGAGGAATGCCCCGATCTCCTTGCAGATCTTGCCACTGTCGAGATGCACGCGATCCAGACCAGCGGCAATTGCATCCGCAATATCAGCTCTGATCAATATGCCGGTGCCGCCGCTGACGAAGTCACCGATCCCCGCGTCTGGGCCGAACTGCTCCGTCAATGGTCGAGCTTTCACCCCGAATTCAGCTATCTCCCGCGCAAGTTCAAGATTGCGGTCATCGCCAGCGCCGAGGACCGCGCGGCCATGCGCCTCCACGACATCGGCATCGAAATGGTCGAGCGTGATGGCGTGCTGGGCGGTCGTGTCTTCGTCGGCGGCGGCATGGGCCGCACCCCGATGATTGCGCCCGAAATCCGCGATTTCGTGACCGCCGACGATCTGCTCAGCTATTTCGAGGCCTGCTTGCGCGTCTACAACCGCTATGGCCGCCGCGACAATATCTACAAGGCGCGGATCAAAATCCTCGTCCACGAAATTGGCGCCGATGAATACCGCCGCCAGGTTGAGGAGGAATTCCTCCACGTCAAAACGCTCGGCCTTGACCCGCCGAAAGCCGAGTTTGACCGTATTAGTGCTTTTTTCGCATCCCCCGCATTCGAGACATTGAACGATGATCTCGATCTTTCCGATCCAGCGTTCGCCGCATGGGTTGCGCAAAACACCGTTGCCCACAAAGTCCCCGGTTACACGATTGCCAACATCAGCTTAAAGCCCGTCGGCGGCATCCCCGGTGACGCCACGGCGGACCAGATTGACGTCATGGCCGACCTTGCCAAGCGTTACAGTTTCGACGAACTCCGCGTCACGCACAGCCAGAACATCACCCTCCCTCACGTCGCCAAGCGTCACCTTTTCGTGTTGTGGCAGGCTTTGGTCGCTGCTGACCTCGCCACGGCAAATCTTGATCTGGTCAGCGACATTATTGCTTGCCCCGGTCTCGATTATTGCAGCCTCGCCAACGCCCGCTCGATTCCGATTGCGCAGAAAATCGCCAAACGCTTCGAAGATATCGATCGCCAGCGCAACATCGGCGAACTGAAAGTGAAGATCAGCGGCTGCATCAACGCGTGCGGCCATCATCATGCCGGGCACATCGGCATCCTCGGCGTCGACCGCAAAGGCGTCGAGAATTACCAACTTTCGCTGGGTGGCTCGGGCGCCGAGGACGTCAGTCTCGCCAAAATCACTGGCCCCGGCTTCGACGAAGACGGTATCGTCGACGCGGTCGAACGCGTCACCGACAAATATCTCAACGTGCGTGAAGGCACTGAGCGGTTCCTCGACACCTATCGCCGTGTCGGCTTTGAACCGTTTAAGGAAGCGATCTATGGATAATTTCCTGAGGTTCCGAACCGACGAAGCGCATGACGAACCCGCCGTTACCCTCGACGCATTCGTCGCAGGCCAAATCAATGCAAACGCAGTGCGCGTCGAAACCGGCGACGACGCGCGCGAACTGATCCCTCATCTCGACCGCATTGCATTGATCGAAGTCGCTTTCCCCAGCTTCCGCGACGGTCGCGGCTATTCGACGGCCCGGATCCTGCGCGAAGCAGGCTACACCGGCGAACTCCGTGCCGAAGGCGATATTCTCGTCGATCAACTTTTGTTCATGCGCCGCTGCGGCTTTGATAGTTTCGCACCATCAAAGCCCATCGACCCTGCCGTCGCCGACGCGGTGCTCGCCCGCTACCCGCAAGTCTACCAGCGCGCAGCTGACAGCCAGACGCCGGTGTGGAAACTGCGACATGGGTGAAATTTCGTGCACAGTTGCAACAAAATCCGTTCACCCTGAGCCTGTCGAAGGGCTGTCCTTCTGCGGAACCGGCGGTCCAGAAGAAGGGCAAGGCTTCGACAAGCTCAGCCCAAACGGTTTGCGGGTGAAGCTGGCATGACTCAACTCGCGCGCAAACTTGACCTGATCGACTCTGCACCAAAGTTCACCCTCGAAAGCGCAGCGACCATATGCGCGCGCTGGGCGGGTGTCGGAACACAGGAGATGCTGCGCGGTCTGTTCGCCGAACCTCCCTTCGACGACCTCGCGCTGGTCTCGTCGTTCGGAGCCGAAAGTGCCGTCTTGCTTCATATGGTCGCGCAAATCGACAAATCAGTGCCACTCATTTTTATCAACACACAGAAGATCTTCGGCGAAACGCTTGCTTACCGTGATGAACTTGCCGAACAGCTCGGCTTCACTGATCTCCGCGTCTATCGCCCCGATCCCTATCTCCTCGCCCAAAAGGACGCCACGAGTTTGCGCTGGTCCTACGATCCCGATGGCTGCTGCGATCTGCGCAAAGTCGAGCCGCTGCGCCGCGCGCTCGGCGGATTTGACGCCTGGATTTCGGGCCGCAAGGGCTTTCAGGGCAAAACCCGCACCGCCCTCCCGCGCTTCGAGGAAGACGAAGGTCGTCTCAAAATCAATCCGCTCGCCGATTGGGACAAGGCACGGCTTGACGCATATTTCTCTGAACACAAACTTACACGCCACCCTCTTGAAAAACAGGGATATTTATCCATTGGTTGCGCACCCTGCACGTCCAAAGTCCAGCCCGGCGAAGATCCCCGTGCCGGTCGCTGGCGTGGATGGGATAAGGATGAATGTGGTATCCACACCGATCCGGCGAATGATCCGATATTCTGATTAGCGCCGTTCGGCGTAGTATCCCTCTTCGGCCAAATCACTGAACCGCGTGATCTTCGCTTCGAACTTCAGATTGACCTTGCCGGTCGATCCATGCCGCTGCTTGGCCACGATAAGCTCGCATGTCCCAAAGACCTTTTCCATCTCCGCCGCCCATTTCGCATGATCCTCATGCGTCTTGGCATCGTCATTGTCTGCCGGGCGCTTGGGCTCGCGCGACTGGACATAATATTCCTCGCGATAGACGAACAGCACGATGTCGGCGTCCTGCTCGATCGAGCCCGACTCGCGCAAATCAGCCAGCTGTGGGCGCTTGTCCTCGCGCTGTTCGACCGCACGGCTCAA
Organism: Sphingomonas sp.; assembly: GCA_031417655.1. Taxonomy (GTDB): domain Bacteria; phylum Pseudomonadota; class Alphaproteobacteria; order Sphingomonadales; family Sphingomonadaceae; genus Sphingomonas_O. The sequence continues at coordinate 3,557 of JANOVZ010000125.1, forward strand.
CTGCGACAGCGCCAAGACAGGCACATTCAACTCCTTCGCCAGCGTCTTCAACCCGCGCGAAATTTCCGATATTTCTTGAACGCGGTTGCTTTCGTTCGACCGTCCCGATCCCTGCAAAAGCTGGAGATAGTCAACGATGATTAAGCCGATCCCGTGTCGACGCTTCAACCGCCGCGCCCGCGTCCTCAGCGCCGCGATGGTCAACCCCGGCGTATCGTCGATATACAGCGGCAATGTCTCAAGGTCCGCTGCCGCCCGCGCCAGATTGCGGAAATCGGCTTGCCCGATCTTGCCCATGCGCAATGCTTCGGAACTGATCCCCGAATTT
>JANOVZ010000126.1:0-20215 GCA_031417655.1 Sphingomonas sp.
GATTTCGAACGGTGCGGACCGCAAACGGTTGAAGGTCATCATGGCCGAGTTGAACCTGCCCAAGACAATGGGCTGCATCGTCCGCACGGCGGGCCTTCAGCGCACCAAAGTCGAAATCCGCCGCGACTTCGATTATCTCGCCCGCCTGTGGGACGAAATCCGCGAGAAAACGCTCGCGGCCGCTGCCCCCGCAATCGTCTATCAGGATAGCGACCTGATCAAACGTGCCATCCGCGACTTGTATAACAAGGACATCGACGAAGTCATTGTCGAGGGCGACGAAGGCTATCGCCACGCCAAGGAGTTCATGAAACTCCTGATGCCAAGCCATGCGCGCCGCGTGCAGCCCTATGCCGATCCGGTGCCACTGTTTCAGCGCAACCACGTCGAAGAACAGTTGCAAGCCATGTATCAGCCGGTCGTCCAGCTGAAATCGGGCGGTTATCTGGTCATCAACCCGACCGAAGCGCTGGTGTCGATCGACATCAACTCGGGGCGCTCGACGCGCGAGCATGGCATCGAGGCCACCGCCGTCGGCACCAACCTCGAAGCCGCGCACGAAATCGCTCGGCAACTGCGCTTGCGCGACATGGCCGGTTTGGTCGTCATCGACTTCATCGACATGGAAAACAACGGAAATATCCGCAAAGTTGAAAAGGCGATGAAGGTTGCGCTGGCCGATGACCGCGCGCGGATTCAGGTTGGCCGCATCTCGTCGTTTGGCCTGATGGAAATGAGCCGTCAGCGGTTGCGCACCGGGGTTCTTGAAGCCTCGACCCGCCAGTGCCCGCATTGCGAAGGGACGGGCCTTGTCCGCACGGCATCGTCGGCGGGCCTTCTGGCGCTGCGGATGCTCGAGGACGAAGCCGGTCGTGGTCGTGGTTCGGTGCTGACACTGCGCTGCAGCTCCGAAGCCGCGTTCTACGTCCTCAACCGCAAGCGCCACGAACTTGCCGAGATCGAGGAACGCTTCGGCGTCCGCATCGAAATCGCCAGCGACGGCGAAGTCGAAGGCGCACGTATGACGGTCGAAGCCAGCGGCCCGCCGCCTGCCTCCATACCCAAATTCGAAGCACCACCCGTCTATGAAGACGATGATGATGACATCATCGAGGACGAAGCCGACGAGGAAGAAGAAGTCCGCGAAACGCGCAGCGAGCGTCCCCAAGAAACCCGCGAAGACGGTGAAGGTGGGCCCCGCCGCCGTCGCCGCCGCGGTCGCCGTGGTCGTCGCGAGGAAGGCGAGGGCGTCGAAGGCGAACCGCGCGCTGAAGGCGACGCCGAGACCGAACCGCGCGAACCGCGTGAACCCAGAGAGCCCCGCGAACCCCGCGAGCCGCGCGAGCCGCGCACCGAAACCGCCGAGGAAGGCGAAGCCCGCCGTAGCCGTAGAGGTCGTCGCGGTGGCCGTCGTCGGCGCGGACGGGATGGGGCTGTTGAAAGTGGTGCCGAAGCAACGGAAGCCGTCACTGTCGAGGAAGCACCCGCGCCCGAACCTGTGGCAGAGGAAAAGCCAAAGCGGACCCGCAAGCGCCCTGCCGCCCGCGAAGCTGTCGAGGCCGCACCCGAGCCCGTCGTCGAAGCCGTTGCGACCGAAAAGCCCAAGCGCGCCAGCCGTGCCAAGGCCAAACCAGCGGCGGAAGCACCGCCCGTGGTCGCGGTTACTGAAGAACCCGCTGCCAAGCCCAAACGCGCCAGCCGCGCCAAGGCAAAAGTTGCGACCGAAGATGCCTCAGCCCCGGAGCCTGAATCTCCGGCGGCCCCGGCCTCTGACGAACCCCGCCGTGGTGGCTGGTGGCAGCGGACATTCGGCGCGACGGAGTAAAAGAAGAACCACCCCAGTTCGGCGAACTCAGGACCTGCCGGGGGCAGCTCCATCGCCGAACTCCCTCCACGAAGGCGTGGAGGGGAGAAAGTAGTGCATCCTAGCTCCCCTCCAGCCCTTGCTGGAGGGGCTGGGGGTGGCCCCTTGGCGCCATTCTCGTTATCGTGAAATTCATGCCCGCTTCACCCGCCGTTCAGCCCCAACCGGCAACAGCTTTGCGCATGAAGCGCTTCATAAAGACTGCAATCACCACGCTTTCGGCATTCGCCCTCACGGTACAGCCCGCTGCCGCCCAATCGATCCTGCGCGATGCCGAAACCGAAGCGCTGTTCAATGATATGGCCGCACCGCTGATCAAGGCAGCGGGACTCGACCCCAAAAATGTCGACATCGTCTTGATCGGCGATCCCGAGATCAACGCGTTCGTCGCCGGTGGGCAAGTCGTTTATGTCCACTCGGGCCTGATCCAAGCCGCCGACAATGCCAATGAAGTGCAGGGCGTCATCGCGCACGAACTCGGCCATATTGCGAGTGGCGACGTGCTGCGCGGCTCCGAAGGCGCGAAGGCCGCGACCGGCATCACGATCCTTTCACTCATCCTGGGGGCCGCCGCCATTGCCGCCGGTGCGGGCGAAGCCGGTGCGGGCATCCTCGCTGCTGGGCAGCAGGCCGCGCTCGGCAAATATCTCGCCTTCAGCCGCACGCAGGAATCGGGCGCCGACCAGTCGGGCCGCCGCTACCTCGAAACCGCCGGGATCAGCGGCAAAGGCATGGTCAGCTTTTTTCAAAAGCTGCGCGGCCAAGAATTCCGCCTCGCGATTGCGCAGGACAATGGCTATGATCGCACGCATCCCTTAACCGGCGAGCGCATCCAAGTGCTGCGCGACAGCATGTCGCAAAGTCCTGCCTGGACCAAAGCAACCGATCCCGCGCTCGAAGCGCGTTTTCAACGCGTCAAAGCCAAGCTGTTCGGCTTTATCAACGATCCCAAAGACACGCTTTATCGCTACCCCATCACGAATAATTCGGTCCCCGCGCACTATGCCCGCGCCTATGCGTGGCACAAATCCGCCTACCCCGACAAAGCCGTTGCGGAAGCCGATGCGCTCCTCGCGGCCGCGCCGAACGATCCCTATTTGCAGGAACTCAAAGGGCAAATCCTGCTCGAATCAGGCAAGCCGAAAGAAGCGCTGCCTGTCCTGCGCAATGCCGTTCAGGGCACCCGCTACAACCCGCTGATCGCAGCGCTGTTCGGCCATGCCCTGATCGCGACCGAAGACCCAACGAATTTCGCCGAAGCCAAATCGGTCCTGCGCACCGCAATCCAGCGCGATAATCAAAATCCCTTCGCTTGGTATCAACTCGGCACAATTTATGCTCACGAAGGCGATCAGCCGCGCGCGTTCCTATCGACGGCAGAGCGCTATAATCTCGAAGGTGCGCCGGTGCCCGCGCTGGCCAACGCGCAAAACGCCATGCGCGGCCTGCCCAAGGGCAGCAACGACTGGATCCGGGCGCAGGACATCGCAATGGTGTCGCGCACCGCCATCGACGATGATCCCAAGCTGCGCCGCAAATATAAACCAAAACCCGACGAATGAACCAGGGGACGACACGCATCATGATCGGAATATTCGCGGCCGCCGCTGGCGCTGTCGCAACGGTGGCTGTGATGGCCAGCGGCGCGCCCATCGCGACGAACGACCGCGCGGCCATCGAAAAAATCGTCCGCGAATATATTCTCGCCAATCCCGAAATCCTGCCCGAAGCGATGGACAACCTCCGCGCTCGCGAGACCGCCAAGGTCGTCAACAGTAACCGCAAGGCCATCGAAACGCCGTTTGCGGGCGCTTGGGAAGGCGCCGCCGATGCCGACGTCACAGTCGTCCAGTTCTTCGATTACAATTGTAGCTATTGCCGCGCCTCGATGGCCGACATCGACAAGCTGCTTGCTGCCGACAAGCGCGTCCGCTTTGTTTACCGCGAGTTTCCGGTGCTCGGCCCCAACAGCGACAATGCCGCGCGCATCAGCCTCGCCGCCGCGAAGGCAGGCAAATATGCCGCGTTCCACCGCGCGGTCTACGCCGCCGGACAGCCCGAACCGCGAGTCGTGGAGCGCATTGCAAAGGGGCTTGGTGTTGACCTCGCTTTTGCCGCCGATCCCGCTGCCCAGGCCGAAATTGATTCAAACCTGAACCTCGCGCGCCCGCTCGGCATGACGGGCACGCCCAGTTGGGTCATCGGCGACAAGATATTGTCCGGGGCGGTCGGCTATGCCGCGCTTGTGGAAGCTGTGGCGGCGGCACGGGCGAGATGAAAAAGTAAAAAGGGGCCACCCCCAGCCCCTCCAGCAAGGGCTGAAGGGGAGTTGGAATGCACTGGAAACTCCCCTCCACGCCTTCGTGGAGGGGTTGGGGGTGGTTCTTTTCTACTTCCGCCCCGCAATCCACCCATCGACGCTACGCTCCAGCACATCAAGCGGCACCGCGCCTTGTGACAGCACCGCATCATGAAACCCGCGCAAATCAAACTTCGGTCCCAGCGCCTTTTCCGCCCGCCCGCGCAATTCGCGGATTTTCAATTCGCCGATTTTATAGCCCAGCGCCTGTCCCGGCCATGAAATGTAGCGGTTTACTTCGGCTTCGATATTCGCGTCGGTCAGCGCGCTATTGCCGCGCATGAAAGCAATCGCCTGCGCCTTGGTCCACCCTTTTGAATGCAGGCCGGTGTCCACGACCAACCGGCACGCGCGCCACATTTCGTAACTCAGCCGACCCATGTTCTTTTCTGGCGTGTCATACAGGCCCATCTCAATGCCGAGATGTTCGGTATAAAGCGCCCAGCCTTCGACAAACGCCGTAAACCCCGTGAGATATTTGCGGAATTTGGGCAAATCCATTTCCTGCTGCAATGCAATCTGGTTGTGATGCCCGGGCACCGCTTCATGCGCGGTCAGCGCGGGTAATTCCCACAACGGCCGCTGGTCGAGCTTCGACGTGTTCACATAATAAAACCCCGCAATCCCGCTCGGCGGGGATCCCGCATTATAATAAGCGGTTGTCGTCCCTTCGGCGATCTCTGCCGGAATTTCGCGAACCCCGTATGGCAGCCGTGGCAGTTTTCCGAAATATTTGGGCATCAACCCGTCGATGATCTTCGCCTGCCGCGACGCTGCCGCCATCAGCTCGGCGGGCGTTTTCGCATAATATTTCGGATTGCGGCGCAGCTCGGCAATGAACGCCGGGCGGTCGGCATAGCCTGCTGATTTCGCGAGATCGTCCATCTCGGCCCGGATACGAGCCACTTCATTTAGGCCGATATTATGAATTGCATCCGCGCTCAGGTCGGTCGTCGTATGCACCCGGATTTGCTGCGCATAATAGTCGCGGCCCTGCGGCATGTCCGATGCCCCCACTGTCGTGCGGCATTTCGGCTTGTATTCGCGGATGTAATAGTCGGCGAACTTGCGGTATTCGGGCTCCAACGTGTTGGTGATCAAATCGGCAGCCCGTGCACCCATTGCTGCCCATTCGGCGGGCGTCATGCCCTGTGGCGCTGCACCCAGAAACGGTTTGAAAAACCGCGAGTCCTTTGGAACGCGGGCGATCACGCCCGTAATCGATCCCTCAAACCCGCCCAACACAACACAGGGTTGCGTGTATCCGCCCGCCACCGCTGCGCGTGTGATTTTCAACGCTTCGGCATTGATCGCCGGATAGGCCGCAAGCCGCTTCAGATAGCTTTCATAATCCGCTTTCGTGTTGAACGGTGAATTATCCGCTAGCCCCACGAAATTCTGGTGCCACCCGGCATAGGTCGAAAACAACATCATCCGCTGCCCGAACTTGTTGCCGACCACTTCCTCGCCCAGCATCCGCGCAAGGATGGCTTTGTCAGTCCGCTCGCCATCGCTCAACGCACTGTTGGGAATTGCCGCAAGCTTGGCACGGAATTCACCTGCCTCTTTCGCAGACTTATCCTTCGCGGCCAGGCTGATATCCGACACCCGCCCGTCGCCACCCGACTCGCCCAATGTCGAGGCATATTCGGGACTGTTCGCCATCACCCAAGCCCAATGTGAGTCGACAACGGCTTTCAGATCGGTTGAGGGGGACGCAGCAACAGGGGCGGCAATGGCGAACGCGGCGAGCGCGATTAGGGGCTTGAGCATGATGCCAAGCTAGCTCAATTCAGCCCGAAGGCAAGCGCTCGGCAATTGCCCGCACCACTGCGTCCCGATCCGGAAAGCGCGCCGCAACCATCGCTTTGTATCGGTCCAGCGTCTCCGCATCGACCTTGTCGGGCGTCCCGCTGTCAAACGGCGGTTGCGGATCATATTCGAGCGAAAGTTGCACAAACTTCGCATGATCCTCTCCCCGGATGGCCGCAGTCAGTGCCAGAGCGAAATCGATCCCGGCCGTCACCCCGCCACCGGTCACGCGGTTGCGGTCAAACACGATGCGCTCGGCAACTGGTTCTGCGCCAAACCAAGCGAGCTGATGCCGCGATGCCCAGTGCGACGTCGCTTTGTAACCCGTGAGTAACCCCGCCGCCGCCAGCACCAGCGATCCCGTGCACACGCTCGTCACCCATTGCGCATCTGACGCAACCCCCCGCACCCAGTCGAGCGCGACCGCATCCTCCATGACCGCAATCGTCCCGAACCCGCCGGGCACGCACAAAATGTCTGCGGTCCGCACCTCATCGAATGTCGCCGTCGGCAACAGATCGAACCCCGCATCGGTCGGCACGGGATCACGCGTCTTTGCGACCAAGTGGATCTTTGCATTGCCCAGCCGCGACAGCACTTGCGCGGGGCCCGTCAGGTCAAGCTGCGTCACATCGGGAAACAGCAGGAAAGCGATATGGATGGGGGCCATACAAACTCCGTTCGGGCTGAGCTTGTCGAAGCCCTGCCCTTCTTCTACGCGGCCTGATCATGAGCGCAACAATCGAACATATCGTCACTTGGCTTGCAGGCTTCACCACCGCGGTCATCGTCGCGCTCGGTTATCCCGGCGTCGCGCTGCTCATGGCAATCGAGTCCGCGTGCATCCCGCTGCCGTCCGAAATCATCATGCCGTTCGCGGGCTATCTTGTCGCCCAAGGCCATTTCACGCTGTGGGGCGTCGCAACCGCCGGGGCCATCGGCTGCAATCTCGGCTCCATCGTCGGCTATGCGATGGGTCAATATGGGGGGCGACCGATTGTCGAAAAATATGGCCGCTATTTGCTGATCGACGCGCATGACATCGACAAAGCCGACCGGTTTTTCGCGAAATATGGCGACTGGGCGGTGCTGATCGGACGGTTGTTGCCGGTCATCCGCACCTTCATCGCCTTTCCAGCAGGCGTCGTGCGGATGCCACTGCTGCGCTTTCACATTTTCACTTTTGTTGGCTCATGGCCGTGGTGCTATGGTCTGGCGTGGATCGGCATGAAACTCGGCAACGCCTGGAACACCGACCCGCGCGTGAAAACCGTAATGCACAGCTTGGACATCGTCATCGTCGTCGCAGTGGTTGCCGCGGCAGGATGGTTTGTCTGGCACAAAGTGCGGCGGCAATAAGCGTTGCTAGAATTTTCGCGATTTGCTAGAAAGCCGTTATGGCATTGAGTATCAAAGATCCGCAGATTGATCGTCAGGTGCGAACGCTGGCTCGGCGCCTCAACACCACGATGACGGGAGCCATCAAGCTGGCCGTCAACAACGAGCTCGAGCGTACGGCGCGATTCTCCCCCGAGGAGATTGAACGGCGCATCGCTGCGATCAAGGCGCTGACATCTCGGATCGACCGCAGCAAACTCGACTGGTCGAAAACAGACGATGAAATACTTGGCTACGACGAAAACGGTTTGCCGACTTGAGAGTAGCGGTCGACACTTCGGTTCTCGTTGCGATCTTGCTGGAAGAGCCGGAAGCTGACACTTTCCTGAGGATCATGGCGCGAAATGAACCCCAAATATCGGGACATGTGCTGATCGAAACCGTCATGGTCCTCGCAGGACGGAGCGTTCCCGATCCGGTCGGAAATGTTGATCAACTTCTGGAACTTTCCGCTTGTCGGCACTGCATTTTCGATGAAAACATGGCGCGCAAGGCCCAACAAGCCTTCCTCGACTATGGAAAAGGGCGTCACCCGGCCCGGTTGAATTTTGGCGATTGCATGAGCTATGCCGTGGCAAAAGCACTTAATGTGCCGTTGCTATGGAAAGGCAATGATTTCGACCTGACTGACGTCGAACGCGCCTTCTGATTACGCCGCCGCCAGCAATGCCTCGGCCCCGCCCAGATCGACCGATACCAGCCGACTGATCCCCTGTTCAATCATCGTCACCCCGTAAAGCCGGTGCATCCGCGCCATCGTCACCGCATTGTGCGTGACGATCAGATAGCGGGTGTCAGTGTCGCGAGTCATCGCATCGAGCAGATCACAAAACCGTTCGACATTGGCGTCATCGAGCGGCGCATCGACTTCATCGAGCACGCACAGTGGCGCGGGGTTGGTGAGGAACAGCGCGAAGATCAGCGCCACTGCGGTCAGCGCCTGCTCACCCCCTGACAACAGCGTGAGCGACGACAATTTCTTCCCCGGTGGCTGCGCCATGATCTCGAGGCCCGCTTCCAACGGATCATCGCTGTCGATCAACGCCAGATGCGCTTCGCCACCGTTGAACAACGTCCCGAACAACGTCCGAAAATGCCCGTCCACTGCTTCGAAAGCTGCGCGCAATCGGGCTCGCCCTTCGCGGTTCAAGCTCCCGATCGACCCGCGCAGCCGGTGCACCGCTTCGGTCAGTTCGGCAATGTCGGCGGCGTTGCTCTCGCGCCCCGCTTCGATCTCGGCAAGTTCGGTTTCGGCGACCAGATTCACCGGCCCCAGCCGCTCGCGCTCCATCGTCGCGCGTTCAAGCCGCGCTGACTCGTCGGTCGCTGCGTCGACACTCGCCGCGTCAAACCCCAGTTTTTCGGGCAGCACTGCTGCCGGGCATTCAAACCGCTCGCCCGCAACCCGGCCCATTTCAACACGGCGCAAGTCCTGATTTTCGGTGCGTGCTTGCGCCCCTGCGCGGACTTCACGCGTCGTACTCAGCAATTCGCCAGCCGCGGCCGCTGCGTCCTCACGCATCCTCAGCGCCGCTTCGGCAGCCCGTTCGGCTTCGACTGCCGATTGCGCCACATCCGCGAGCCGCGCCGCTTCGATCCCGATCATCGCTGCGCGAGCATTCACTTGCGCAGGCGCATTCGTCAGACTTGCCGCCTCCGCGTCGAGTGCCACCGCTCGCTTGGCCATTTCCTCGACCCGCTTACCCGCTTTGCCACTACGCGCGCGCCAGTCGTTGCTTTCGGCCAATGCCGCCACAAGCCGCGCCTTGTCCGCCGCAACTTGCCCATCACGCGCCACTAGATCAGCGCGAAGCCGCGCCACCGTCTCGCGCGCTCCATGCGCCGCTGTGTCCAGCCCCCGCGTAATGCCGTCGTCATGCGCTGCGGGGAGTACGGCCAGTGCCGTCGCCGCTGCCAATTGTTCGGCGTCAGCAATCGCAAACTCACTATCGGCGCGACCCAATCGTTCCTGGAATTCCGTCGCCTGCGCCGTCGCCCGTTCCAGCGCAACGCCCGCCTGATCCTCCGCGCGGAACGCCGCACGCAAACTGGCATCCGCCGTGTCACGCGCACGGCGGGCAGCGTCGACATGCTGTCCAGCTTGAGTGAGTGCCGCCCCCGTCGTATTTTTCGCCTGTATCGCGGCGTCTGTAGCAGCTCGGACGTCCGGCATCTTTGCTTCGATGGCAGCGAGCCGGTTGCGACGCTTCAGCCCTTCTGCTGCTGCTGCGCCCGCGCCGTCCGAGGCAAACCCGTCCCAGCGGCGCACTTTGCCATCGCGCGTCACGAGCCGCTGACCGACCGCCAACACCGCACCATTATCCGTTTCGACAACAGCAATTTGTGACAACCGCCGCGCCAGTTCCTTGGGCGCCGTCACATGGGCGCTCAGCGGTTCTCCAGCAGGCAGCATGGGATCGCTCGCCCCAATCACCGCTCCTGTCCAGCGGCGCGGCCCCGCATCGCCGATTTCGGCATTCAGATCATCTGCCAGCACCGCCGCCAGCGCGGTTTCATAGCCCGGTGCCGCGCGAACATGTGACAATGCCCCGCTGGTGGTGCCCATATCGCGCGCCAAGGCTGCCGCTTCGGATTCAAGTGCCGCCAGCGATGCCGATGCGCTTGCTGCATCAGATTCAGCCGTTGCTCGTGATTGCGCCGCTGCGGTTCGCGCCAGATCAGCTGCCTCGATCAAGGCCAAAGCTGCGGCTGCGTCCCGCTCAGCAAATGTCCGCGCCTTGATTGCCGCATCGCGCGCCGCCTCGACAAGCGCAACATTACCCAGCGCCGCCAGATCGGCTTTGGCGCGTTCGCGCGCTGCCTGTGCCCGGTCAAAGCGCATTGCCGCTGCTGCCAATGCGGCCTCGGCAACCCGGCGCTCCGCCGCTTCGCGCGCCACGTCGGCTAAGGCTTGGGCGAGCGCGACTTCAGCAGTACGACTGTGCTCTTCGGCTTTCCCAACGCTCTCTGCCAAAACAGGTCGCTCGGCCAAAGCCGATTTGATGCGCGCATCCAGATCCTCAATTTCGGCAGCAAGGCGCGTCAGCGCTTCACCCGCATCGCGCGCCAGATCGCCTTCGCGGGCATGATCGGCGTTCAGTTGCCCGGTCTGCGCCGTTATGTCGGCTATGCGCGCCTCAATCTGCGTCCGCTCGGCTTCCACTGTGGCCAGCCGGTGCCGCGCATCTGCGGCTTCATCGCGCGCGCGCTGTGCTGTTGCCCGGGCATGGGCAAGCACGCCGACAGCTTCATTGTTCAACGCGCCGGCCACGCGCTGCGCCTCTGATGCTGCGAACACGGCCTCGTCTGCTGCCTTCGCTTCGGCCCGCGCAACCTCGGCGGCGGCGGCTGCATCGCGCCAGCGCGCATAGATCAACCGGCCTTCTGCCAAGCGGATATCATCGGACAATTTGCGGTAACGCTCTGCCGACCGCGCCTGCCGCCGCAATATGGCGATCCGCGCTTCCTGTTCGGCCACCACTTCCTCAACTCGCGCCAGATTGGCTTCGGTTGCTTTCAAGCGGATTTCGGCCTCGCGCCGCCGGACGTGCAGGCCCGAAATCCCTGCTGCTTCCTCCAGCATCTGCCGCCGTTCAGCAGGCTTGGCGGCAATGATCGAACCAATCCGCCCCTGACTTACCAGCGCGGGCGAATGCGCGCCCGTCGCGGCATCGGCAAAGATCAGCTGCGCATCGCGCGCGCGGGCATCACGGCCATTAATACGATAGGCAGACCCCGCCCCGCGCTCGATCCGGCGGACGACTTCGACCTCATCGTCCTCCCGTTCAGCGAGGATCGAGACTTCGGCAAATTGCCGCTGCGGGCGGCTCGCGGTGCCCGCAAAGATCACATCATCCATCGCCGCGCCACGCAACGACTTCGGCGACCCTTCGCCCATCACCCAGCGGATCGCCTCGAGCAAATTCGATTTGCCGCAACCATTGGGGCCGACCACGCCGGTCAGGCCGGGCATGATCCGCAACTCGCACGGGTCGACGAAACTCTTGAATCCCGCCAGCTTGACCCGCGAAATCTTCACGGCTGTTTACGCACCCGCAGCTTTCAGCTTCGCCTCAAGCGCTTCCCAAGTGCCGGTGTCGGGCACCGTCTGACCATTGATCAGGAACGTCGGTGTTCCTTGCAGATTGAATTCAGTATTTGCCCGGTCACGCATTTTGACGAGCTTGTCCGATTCTGCTTGGTTAGCCAGGCAGGCGCTGGCCTTTTCTGCACTGATCCCGCGCTGCCGGACGAACCCGTCGAGGCCAAGCAACGTCGCGAATTTCGAGAATTGCTGGGCGGGTGGAAGCGCGGCCATCGCCTGCTGGTCGGCGGGAGTCATCGCCTGAACTTTCACGAACCAGTTCGCCTGATCAGCAAACATCTGTTCAGCGAGCGGAAAAAAGGGTCCCGGCCCACCGCAGCGCGCCAGCAAGGTCGCCGTCAGGTCCATCGGATCACGAACATAGTTGCGCAGTTCGTACGATACCTTGCCGGTCGCGATATAATTCGCCTTCAGCGTTTCCATCCCCTTTTCCGAAAATTCGGCACAATGTGAACAGCTCATCGACCCATATTCGACGACTTTGATCGGCGCATTCGGATTGCCCATCTGCATCCCGCCGTCGGGTGTTTCGACCACGGTCGTCACCCACTCGGTCCCCGCCGGGGGTGCGACATTGACGACGGGACCTGCGGCCTTGGGCGTGTCGCCTGCTTGCTGGCCACAGGCTGCCAACAGCATTAACGGCAGAGCGTATGCGAATTTCTTCATAGTCAGTTCCTGATCCTATCGTGCAGCCAGCGCCGCTTTCAGCTTTGGTTCGATATTGGTCCAATCGGACGGCCCTGTATCGCGGCCATTGATGAGGAAGGTCGGTGTGCCTTTCAGCTTGCGGACTTCCCAAGCTTCCTTCGACATGCCCAACAAAATATCCTGTTCAGCTTTGTTGGTCAGGCAAGCGTTGGCCGCCGCCGCCGAAACGCTGCGCGATGCCATAAAATCGGTCATCCCCGATCCCTGCGCCATCCCCGTCAGCGCATCGTTGATCGCCGCATTTTCAGGGAGCGTATTGCTGGCTTCAAATGCCTGTGCTTTGGTCAGCAATGCACCCTGCGCTGCAAACAACGCCTCGCTCTGCGCGTGGAACCGCGACCCACCGCCGCACCGCGCCAGCAAGGCCGCCGCAAAATCAAAACGGTCGCGCACTGCATTGCGGAACTCGACCGAGACCGTGCCCTTCGACACATATTTCGTCTTCAAAGGTGCCGACGCCTTTCCCGAAAAATGCGCACAATGGCTGCAGGAGTAGCTGAGATATTCGACCAGCCGAACCTTCGCCTTCGGATTGCCCAACACATAGGCACCGTTCGGCGCGCGCGTCACCATCTTGGCCCAGTCAACGGGCGCCGCGCCGATTGTCAGCGCCACCACACACGTCAGCAAAAGTGCCTTCACGAAATTTTCCCCATAATCGGCAGACTTGTCGCCGCCGCAACGCCGCGCGCCAATGATTCGAGTACTGCTTTTAACTCAGGGTCTGCCACCGTGCGCAATGATTCGCCCAACTCAACGGGAATCGCGACTTGCGCAAGCGGTACGGGACGCGTTTTGGGCGGAATAATTTCGCCCTGCCGGATCGTCACCTTGGCAATGGCGGCATAGCCAAAGAAGCGGTTGACCCGTTCGATGATTGTCGGCCCGACATGCTGCATCATCGGCGCGTGCGCGCCCGCCACGGCCAGAGTTAGCACGCCATTGGCGCGTTTGCCCGGCGGAAAGCGGATCGATTCAGGTGCGGAAATCAGCGCATAACGCGCGCCGACAATCTCTGCCCAGCGGCTGACAACCGATGATTGAACGAAACCGAACCGCCGAAATGCAACGCGGCCCACGTCAGGGACAATCTCCGATACGCTGCGCGCACGCCCGCCGCGTGGTTTTTCTGGAGGCGATTCGGATTTGGTCAGTTTCGACATCGCAAACTCTCTGCCACAAGCGTGGCGTGCGCGTCGATACTCCTTTGTTGAAATGGTATGATGCCAATGCGCGCATCTTGCCTTGGCGCGCGCCGCCCGGCGAACCGCCAACCGATCCCTATCGCGTCTGGCTGTCCGAAATCATGTTGCAACAAACAACAGTCGCGACGGTAAAGCCCTATTTCGAAGCCTTTACAAAGCGCTGGCCGACCGTCGAATCGCTGGGCGCAGCGCCCGACGAAGATGTCATGTCTGCATGGGCAGGCCTTGGTTATTATGCCCGCGCGCGCAATCTGCTTGCCTGTGCCCGCGCCATTAACGGCGTGTTCCCCAGAACCGAAGCGTCGTTGCGCAAGCTCCCCGGCATCGGTCAATATACAGCGGCCGCTATCGCCAGCATCGCTTTTGGTCAGCGCGCCGTTGTTGTCGACGGAAATGTCGAACGTGTCGTGTCGCGACTGTTCGCGGTTGAATCGCTACTTCCCGCTGCGAAATCCGAACTTTATCGCCTGACGGACAGCATCACACCCGCCGCCCGTGCCGGAGACTTCGCCCAAGCCATGATGGATCTTGGCAGCAGCATCTGCACGCCGCGCGCACCGAAATGCCCGATCTGCCCGCTGCAACCGACGTGCCGCGCAACCACACCTGAAACCCATCCCCGCAAAACACCAAAGCCCGACAAACCCGACCGCACCGGCGTTGCACTATGGATCGAACAGGACAACCAAGTCTGGCTCGTCCGTCGCCCTGCATCAGGGCTCCTCGGCGGCATGCGCGCGCTGCCTTCCTCACTCGGTTCCCCGGCGAAGGCGGGGGTCCAGTCGGCAAATGCAGCCCCTGACAACTGGACCCCCGCCTTCGCGGGGGAACTGCTTGGCACTGTCACGCACGGCTTCACGCATTTCAACCTCACCCTCAACGTGCATAAAAGCAGTTGCGCATTGCAACCGGGCGGGGAATGGTGGCCTGTGGATCGGATTGATGATGCCGGCTTACCCACCGTGTTTGCAAAGGCCGCAAAGCTGGCCATCAGGGAGTTGAACTATGATTGACGTGCAGCTTGACCGGCGACAGTTATTTGGGACCGGCGCGGGCCTGCTCGCCTTCACCGCCCTCCCCGCCTATGCAAAGCGCGCGCGGTTCGACAATCTCGGCTGGGGCAAGATTCAGGCGCTGTTCGACGCTTATGTCGCGAATGATCGCCTCCCCGGTGCTGTCGGCGTGGTCGCGCGCGGCACTGACGATGCGAGCTTCATCGTGTCGGGCAACACTGCCCGGAGCGAAACCCGCGCGATGGACGCAGACAGCCTGTTCCGCATTTATTCGATGACCAAGCCGATCACGGGCATGGGCGCAATGATGCTGATCGAGGACGGCAAAATCGACCTCGACCAGAATATCGCCGATTTCATCCCCGGTTTCAAAAATCCGATGGTGCTCACCGACCCGATGAAAAGCCTCGACGCGCGCCCGTCGGCAACACCGATTACCGTGCGTAATCTGCTCACGCATACGGCGGGCCTCGGCTATTCGATCATCACCAAAGGGCCATTGCTCGACGCCTATTTCAAAAACGGCATTGTCCCAGGCCAGATTTCACGCAAGCCGCTTCCAGGGTTGCCCGATGTCAAAAATGCACCGAGCCTCGCCGAATTTGCTGACCGCCTCGCCACGCTCCCGCTGATCGCTGAACCCGGTACCAAATGGAGCTATTCGGTCGCCCTTGATCTGCTCGGCCGTGTCATCGAAGTCGCCAGCGGCATGTCGTTCGATGCGTTCCTGAAAACGCGAATCTTCGATCCGCTGGGCATGACCAGCACTTATTTTCAGGTGCCCGCCGCCGAAGCAGCGCGCCTTACCACCAACTACGGCGTGTCACCGCTGGGCAAATTCCCAATCGATGCGGGTAAAGACAGCATCTATCTCGACAAGCCTGCTTTTCCGTTCGGCGGCGCAGGCCTTGTCAGCAGCGCGCGCGATTATGATCGGTTCCTCCTGATGCTGGCGGGGCATGGCGCGATTGGCCGGACGCGGATCATGAAAAAGGAAACGGCAAAGCTTGGCATGTCGAACCTGTTACCAGTCGGCGCTGATACCAAAGGGACGTTCGTCGAGGGACAGGGCTTTGGTGCCGGGGGCCGCGTCACCATTGCCGCCGATGCGCGCGGATCGGGCATCGGCACCTATGGCTGGGGCGGCGCGGCGGCAACGATCGCTTGGATCGATCCCACGCGTGGCATCCGCGCTTCGGGCTATGCACAGTTCATGCCCGACCAATCGATGCCATTCACAACCGATTTCGGCAAAGCAGTTTACGCCAGCTTGTGACGCACTTTACCGGTTCGCCGCTCGACCGCGTTGACCATATCCGTAATGACGTGGCTGCCTATGACGCGCTCGTCAGCGACTGGCGCGGGCGTCTGCTTGGGCTGGATGGACTTGATCCGCTGTTGTCGCCCGACGGTGCACTCGTCTGGCACAGCATGGCCGACGCAGCCGCGGACGCCGACCTGATCCTGCTTGGCCTGCGCGACGACACGCCGCATTTTGTTGCCGTGGTCCTGCAGGATGGCCCCGCGATCATGCGATCCCCGGCAATGTTCCGCGTGCTTTCGATGCTTTCGGGCGAAGACGCCGCGATCTATGGCACGGCGCTCAGCCTGATTAGCTGGCACAATGCCCACGGCTTTTGTGGTCGCTGTGGTGGCGCAACAGTGCTGTTCCGATCCGGATGGGGACGAAAATGCTCGGCTTGTGCCACCGAACATTTCCCGCGCACTGATCCCGTCGTCATCATGCTCGCCGAGTTTGAGGGAAAAGCTCTGCTCGGTCGCCAGTCCCGCTTTCCCCCCGGCAATTATTCCGCCCTCGCCGGATTTCTTGAGCCCGGTGAATCCATCGAGGAAGCCGTCCGCCGGGAACTCTTCGAAGAATCAGGCATCCCCACCGGCGAGGTGCGCTACGTCGCCAGCCAGCCGTGGCCGTTCGGCGGATCACAACTGATGATCGCCTGCATTGCCGAGGCCGAGCATGACCGGATCACGCTTGACACCAACGAGCTCGAAGCTGCGATGTGGGTGACGCGCGACGACGCGATTGCGGCGCTCGCGGGCGATGCGGACGCTCGGTTCAAAGCACCGCCACCGTTCGCGATTGCGCATTCATTATTGAGGGCGTGGGTGGCTGAAGGATAGATAAGGGTCCACCCCCAACCCCACCAGCAAGGGCTGGAGGGGAGCAATAGTGCACTGCAACTCCCCTTCGCGCCTTCGCGGAGGGGTTGGGGGTGGACCCTTCTGTCCTTACCCCCGCACCCTTTGCTGCGGATATGTCCCCAGCAACCGCACCCATTTCGAATGAAAGCGTAGCTCGTCAAGCGCCCGCGCCACGGCGGAATCGTTGGGGTGCCCCTCAATATCGGCAAAGAATTCGGTCGCCGAAAAGCTCGCACCCCGCTGATAGCTTTCGAGCTTGGTGATGTTAACGCCATTCGTCGCAAAGCCACCCATCGCTTTGTACAATGCCGCCGGTATATTCTTCACTTCAAACACCAGTGTCGTCATGACCGGCCCATCACCAACCGGCGGATGCCCCGCCCGCGCCAGCACAACAAAGCGCGTCATATTATCGTCGGAGTCCTCAAGCCCCGTTTCGAGAATGTTCAGCCCGTAAACCGACGCAGCCAATGGCGGCGCAATCGCTGCAACCGACGCATCGCCGCCTTCGACCACGAGCGCTGCGGCACCGGCCGTATCATCATAGGCAATCGGCCGTATCCCGTGCGCGCGCAACCATTTGCGGCATTGCCCCAGCGCTTGGGGATGACTCACTGCCTCGCGCACGCCCTTCGTCGTGCCCAACCCCATCAACGCATAATGGATCGGCAGGAAATGCTCGCCGGTGATCACCAACCCCGATTCGGGCAGCAGAAAATGGATATCGGCGACGCGCCCGTGCAATGAATTCTCGATCGGGATCATCGCGCAATCCGCTGCGCCGTCCTTCACGGCATCAATCGCATCTTCAAACGAAAAGCATGGCATCGCCAGCCCATCGGGAAACGCTTCGCCCACCGCGATATGCGAATTCGCGCCCGGCGCCCCCTGAAACGACACAGCGCGCCCCGGTTCAGCAGCGCAGGCGGCCAGCATCGCAGTCACAATCGGACGGGCGGGGGCGGGATATCGGTCCATATCGGGCGCGCTAGTGCTGCAATGCGCAATCGGCAAGCGTCACCGCTTGCGCAAAGCCCCACCTTTTCCTAGATGCGCGCGTGAAATCACCACCCGAAGGCACTTTGACGATCATGGACAGCCGCAGCAACGTAATCGCAATGATGGTTCTCGGCGCAGGCATCGTCGCGCTTGGTTCGTCGATTGTTGCCGGCGAAGTGTTTGACCAAGAACGGCCCGAGAAAATGGGTTACGTCGTTGAGGGCGTCGAGGAAACGGGCGGCGAAACTGCCGCTGTGGTCGTTCCCATCGCAACGCTTCTCGCAACGGCAGATCCCGCCAAGGGTGCCGAAGTTTTCAAGAAGTGCGCGTCATGCCACAATGCGGCACAGGGCGGCGCGAACGGCATCGGTCCCAATCTGTGGGGTATAATCGGTGCCAAGCACGCGCATTCGCCAACCTTTGCCAATTATTCGGACGGCATGAAAGCGATGCCGGGAGTTTGGGATTTCGACGCGATGAACGCCTGGCTGACCAAGCCGTCGGCCTATGTGAAGGGCACGAAGATGAACTTCGCGGGGCTGTCAAAAGGCGAAGATCGTGCAAACATCATTGCGTGGTTGAACACGCAAGGGTCGAATTTGCCGCTGCCCGCTGCGCCCGCAGCAGCACCGGCTGAAGCGGCAGCCAAACCAGCGACCTGATCAGGCCGCATAAAAACCCTGAACAATCCCCCACGCTTCCTCGGCGGTATCGACAAACTGCATCAGGTTCAGGTCGCCTGCCGACACCACGCCTTCGGCAACCAGCGCGTCGAAATCGACAACGCGGTTCCAGAATTCCTTGCCGAACATCAGGATCGGCATCGGCTTGATCTTGCCGGTCTGGATCAGCGTCAGCAGCTCGAACGTCTCGTCGAACGTCCCGAACCCACCCGGAAAAACCGCAACTGCCCGAGCGCGGAGCAGGAAATGCATTTTGCGCAGCGCAAAATAATGGAACTGGAACGAAAGCCCCGGCGTGACATACGCATTGGGTGCCTGCTCATGCGGCAACACGATGTTCAGTCCCACTGACTCCGCACCGACGTCTGCAGCGCCACGGTTCGCCGCTTCCATGATCGACGGGCCCCCACCCGAACACACCACGAAATGTCGTTTGCCATCCTCGTCGCGCGGGCTTGCGCTGGCGAGCGCGGCAAGTTTGCGCGCTTCGTCATAATATTTCGACTTTGCCTCAAGGCGCGCCGCCACATCCGCGTCCTCATGATCCGACTTTACGCCCGGTTCGGGAATCCGCGCCGACCCGTAAAACACCATCATCGACCCGATATCGGCCTCATCGAGCAACAACTCAGGTTTTAGCAATTCAAGCTGGAACCGGACGGGCCGCAAATCCTCGCGCAGCAGGAAATCCATATCCTGAAACGCCAGCTTATAGGCAGGGTCCATCGTCTGCGGGGTGTGCACACCTTGTTTGGCGGCTTCGGCTTCGGTGCGCGCGCGCTCGAATACGCGCGCGGGGATGTGAGTTTCGGTCATTATATAGAGTTATCCGTTCGGGCTGAGCTTGTCGAAGCCCTGCCCTTCTTTTGGCGATGTTGCAAAGTAAGGACAGTCCTTCGACAAGCTCAGGATAGCCGGGTTTGAATTTACCGACAAAACGGCCCGCGGCCCATATCGAAATGGAAATGGTCGCGGTGATCGCCATTATAATCGGGGCTAAGCACCGTATTGAACCGGCGACAGGCCGAGGCGCGCACCGATTTCAGGAAACGAGATTCGCGTTCATCACCGTTCCACCCGTTCAAAACACTCACCCGTCGCCCGTCGGCAAGCACGAACGCCGCCACGTCAACCGCGTTGGCGCTGCCATGTTCGGACAACCGCCCGGTCCCTGCAATCGGGCGACAGGAGTATGTCCCCATCGTTTCGACTTTCACAATCGCACTCCCGAATTCACCCATTGCGGGCACCTGCAAATCGCTTTGCACCCACTGCGTGAACGCAAAGGCCAGCGGACAGGTCATCGCTGTAATCCCCGTCACCGGCACCCCGATGTCGCGCAGCTGCACTGCGCCCAACGCCGAACAGCCGCCCGGGAAAGTCTGGTCGGGCAACAACGCATAGCGCGCGACCACGCGGTCGAGCTTGGCCACACATATCTTCAACGCCGCCGGATCAGCCCCGCGCACCGGCTTCACCGACGGCCGCCGCATCGTCGGTCCGTCAACGCAAGCGCTAAGAAGGATAAGCGGAATGAGGAACGCAAAACGAAAATGCATTGCTAACATCTACGTCATTCACGCCTCAAAATGAATCCCCTTTGCGCCTTCGTGTGAGTTTGCACATTCACACGAAGGCGCGAAGGCACGAAGAAGAAGTTCAAACTTGACCCACGCCAATCCCCCGCTAAAGGCGGCGACGGGCCACGCGGTCCCAACGCCGCGCTGCTCTCTGTGAGGAGAGAATACATGACTGAGTTACCACGTCCTGACGCAAAACCTGCGCGTCCCCACTTTAGTTCTGGACCTTGCGCCAAGCCTCCGGGCTGGGACGCTGCACGCCTTGCGACCGGATCGCTCGGCCGTTCGCACCGGTCCAAAATCGGCAAAGCGCGGCTGCAACA
>JANOVZ010000127.1:0-67710 GCA_031417655.1 Sphingomonas sp.
ACTTAATGCTGCCCTTTGGGGCAGGGACGCGAAGAGATGGGGTTTCTTGCCGGATACCCTGTGGAGCTGGAGAAAAGTTTAATGGCACGTATTGCGGGGGTGAATATCCCCACCAACAAGCGCGTTCACGTTGCGCTGACCTATATCCACGGCATCGGGAATACCAAGGCCAAGGAAATCACGACCAAGCTGGGCATCGATGCACAGCGCCGCGTGCAGGACCTGAGCGATCAGGAAGTGCTGCAGATCCGCGAGACGATCGACGCCGATCACACGGTGGAAGGCGACCTTCGCCGCAACACCGCGATGAACATCAAGCGTCTGATGGATCTCGCCTGCTATCGTGGTCTGCGCCATCGTAAAGGGCTTCCCGTTCGCGGCCAGCGCACGCACACCAATGCGCGCACCCGCAAGGGCAAGGCCAAGCCGATCGCCGGTAAAAAGAAGTAAGCTGAGGCTTTTAGCTTCGCTCTCAAGTAGGACAGCAGAATAATGGCACGCGAACCCCAGCGCATTAAAAAGCGTGAACGCAAAAATATCACCAACGGCGTCGCGCATGTGAACGCCAGTTTCAACAACACCATGATCACGATCACGGATGCTCAGGGCAACACGATCAGTTGGTCGTCGGCAGGCATGATGGGTTTTAAGGGGTCGCGTAAATCGACGCCTTATGCCGCACAGGTCTGCGCCGAAGACGCCGGCAAGAAAGCCGCGGAACATGGTGTGCGCACACTCGAAGTCGAAGTGAAGGGCCCCGGTTCGGGTCGTGAATCGGCGCTTCGGGCTTTGCAGGCTGTTGGTTTCAACATCACGTCGATCCGCGACGTGACGTCGATCCCGCACAATGGCGTCCGTCCTTCGAAACGGCGCCGCGTCTGAATGGAGCCATTCATGCTTCGTGACGCAGACAATTCGGATTACCCGGCAGATTCGCTGACGAGCGGATCGCCCAACCCCAAGGGGAACATCGTGGCAGTCAATTCCAAAAACTGGCAGGAACTTAAAAAGCCTACCGCTCTCGAAAAGAAGGCCGGTAGTGACAATAAGCGTAAAGCGACGTTCATTGCCGAGCCGCTCGAGCGGGGCTTTGGCCTGACGCTCGGCAATGCGCTGCGCCGCGTGCTGCTCTCGTCGCTTCAGGGGGCTGCGGTCACCTCGATAAAGATTGAAAATGTGCTGCACGAATTCTCGTCGCTGGCCGGTGTCCGCGAAGACGTCACCGACATCGTCCTGAACGTGAAGCAAATCGCGCTGCGCATGCAGGGCGAAGGTCCCAAGCGGCTCCAGCTGTCAGCGACCGGCCCTGCCGAAGTCACCGCAGGCATGATCGCGGTTTCGGGCGACATCGAAGTGATGAACCCCGAACTGGTCATCTGCCACCTCGACGAAGGCGCGACATTCAACATGGAACTGACCGCCGATGTCGGTAAAGGCTATGTTGCCAGCGCCGCCAACCGTCCGGCCGATGCGCCGATTGGCCTCGTGCCGGTCGATGCGCTGTATTCACCAGTGCGTCAGGTCGCTTACAAGGTCGAGAACACCCGCGTCGGGCAGGAGCTTGATTACGACAAGCTTTCGCTGAGCATCGAAACAGACGGCACCGTGACGCCCGAAGACGCGATTGCCTACGCGGCACGAATTCTTCAGGATCAGCTGAGCTTGTTCGTTTCGTTCGACGACAGCATGGTTGCCTCGTCGCCGATGGTCGGCATGGCCGCCCCGTCGAGCCACGCGCACGAAGTCGAAAGCGATGCCAACCAGCTCAACCGCTATCTCCTCAAGAAGGTTGACGAGCTGGAACTGTCGGTGCGCAGTGCGAACTGCCTTAAAAACGACAACATCATCTACATCGGTGATCTGGTCGGCAAGAGCGAAGCCGAAATGCTTCGCACCCCAAACTTTGGCCGCAAGTCCTTGAACGAGATCAAGGAAGTGCTGTCGAGCATGGGCCTTCGCCTTGGCATGGACATCCCCGGATGGCCGCCCGAGAACATCGAAGATATGGCCAAGAAGCTTGAAGCGGAGTTGATGGGGTAACCCCCAAACCGTTCGGGCTGAGCTTGTCGAAGCCTTGTCCTTCTTGTGCGAAATTGCAGAAGTAAGGACAGCCCTTCGACAGGCTCAGGGCGAACGGGTTTAGTTGGAATACTTACACAGGGTTTGGGCGGTGCCCCTTTTTCACCGCCCGGCCCGCCGTGCCTGATACGGCGGCGGGACGAACGAAGGACAAGATTATGCGTCATCGTAATGCCGGACGGAAGCTGCAACGGACGTCCTCACACCGGACTGCGCTGTTCCGCAACATGGCCGCAGCGCTGATCAAGCATGAGCAAATCACGACGACGCTCGCCAAGGCGAAGGAACTGCGCCCCTACACCGAAAAGCTGATCACACTGGCGAAGAAGGGTGGTTTGTCGAACCGTCGTCTCGCGCACGCGCGGTTGCTTGATGACACGCAGCTGATCAAGTTGTTCGACACGCTGGCCCCGCGCTATGCCGACCGTGCCGGTGGCTATTGCCGCGTGGTCAAAGCCGGTATCCGCATGTCGGATGCTGCCCCGATGGCGATCATCGAATTCATCGACCGCGATGTCGACGCCAAAGGCAAGGACTCAGGTCCGGTCATGGGCGACGACGATATGGACGAAGCGGCCTGATGAAACGGCTCCGGTTTACGCCGGGGCTTTTCATGGCGGCATGTCTGCTGCCTGCCGCACTTCAAGCGGAGGCACCGTTGGATTATCCGAAGACTGCGACCGTTGACGTTGTCGACATACCTTTCGGCGAGTCAGTCGCCGATCCCTATCGCTGGCTCGAAGCCGATGTGCGTGGCGATGCGAAAGTTCGTGACTGGGTCACCGCGCAAAATGCGGTGAGCGGCGCGTATCTCGCCAAGTTGGCGGGTCGCGACGTGTTCGAGAAACGGCTGCGCGAACTTTTTGCGTTTGAGCGGATGGGCGTCCCGCAAAAGGCTGGCTCGCGCTACTTTTATTCCCGGAACACTGGCCTTCAGAACCAGTCGACTCTGTGGGTACGCGACGGCGACGCAGAGCGGCTGCTGCTTGATCCGAACTTGTGGGCAAAGGACGGTGCGACAGCGCTGGCGGAATGGTTGCCATCGGATGACGGGCGCTTTCTCGCCTATGCCGTGCAGGACGGTGGGACCGACTGGCGCACCGTAAAGCTGCTCGATGTCGCGACGGGCAAGACGCTCGACGATGCGGTCCGCTGGGTCAAATTCTCGCGCCTGTCGTGGAAGCGCGATGGCAGCGGCCTTTTCTATTCGCGCTTTCCCGAACCCAAGGAAGGGGCGGCGTTCCAGTCGCTTAATCTCAACCAGAGCGTGTGGTTTCATGCGGTTGGGACAGCGCAATCGGCCGATGTTCAAATCTATGCGACGCCCGCGACGCCCAAGCTGAACCATAGTGCCGAAGTCACCGATGATGGACGCTGGCTGGTGATCAGTTCGTCGTCGGGGACTGATCCGCGCAATGCGGTGACGCTGGTTGCGCTCGACAAGTCGGGTGCAAAGCCGCGCTCGCTGATTGCCAACATCGACAACGACTGGGCGCTGGTTGGGGCAATCGGGGACCGGCTGTGGTTCCGCACCGACAAGGATGCACCAACCGGTCGCCTCGTCCGGATTGATGTGGGGCGCGGCAAGACGAAACCCGTCGAGATTGTTGCGCAGGCAAAAGACACGCTGGTCGCAGCATCCATGGTCGGCGCGCATCTGATCGTTGCCTATCTCGGTGACGCCAAGTCGCAGGCCGAGCGCTTCACGCTCGACGGGAAACCCGTCGGCAAGATCGACTTGCCCGGCATCGGCACGGCGGCGGGCTTTGGCGGGCGTTATGGCGAGAATGAGACCTTCTACAGCTTTTCAAGCTTTGCCACCCCGCCCACGATTTATCGATTTAACACTGAAACCAACCGCAGCGAGGCGTTCTTTACGCCAAAGGTCGCTTTCGATCCGGCGGTTTATCAGACGGATCAGCTATTCTATCCGTCGAAGGATGGGACACCGATCCCGATGTTCATCGTCAAGCGCAAGAACTTGCCGAAAGGCCCCGCGCCGACGCTGCTTTATGGTTATGGCGGGTTCAACGTCTCATTGACGCCCAGTTTTTCGGCAACGCGCATCGCATGGCTTGAGCAGGGCGGGGTGCTGGTGGTGGCGAACCTGCGTGGGGGCGGTGAATATGGCAAGGATTGGCATGATGCCGGACGTTTGGCGCGCAAACAGAATGTGTTTGATGATTTCATTGCGGCAGGCGAATATCTAATCGCGCAAGGGGTGACGTCCAAAGCCAAGCTGGCGATTCAGGGCGGCTCGAATGGTGGGCTGCTGGTCGGCGCTGTCATCAACCAGCGGCCTGATCTGTTCGCGGCGGCGCTCCCCGCAGTCGGCGTTATGGATATGCTGCGTTTCGACCAGTTTACAGCGGGGCGGTATTGGGTCGATGATTATGGCAACCCTGCAGTCGCGGCGGATTGGCGACTGCTTCGGGCCTATTCGCCTTATCATAATATCAAGGTTGGTGTGAACTATCCCGCGGTGCTCGTGACAACAGCGGACACGGATGACCGCGTCGTGCCCGGCCACAGCTTCAAATACACGGCCGCATTGCAAGCTGCGAAGGCGGGCCCCAAACCGCACATCATCCGCATCGAAACGCGCGCGGGTCATGGCGCGGGCAAACCGACCGACAAAATCATCGAAAGCGCAGCTGACGAATGGGCCTTTATCGCACGCTGGACCGGGATGGTTGTTCGGTAAGCAAAAAAAGGGAGGCGCGTTGCCGCACCTCCCCGTTTTTCCATATTATGATCGTCAGACGGCTTGCGCGATCCGACCCGTGCTGCGGCGACGCATCGCGCCACCGACCAGACCAAAGCCCGCAACCATCATCAACCATGTGCTTGATTCAGGGACAGCGCCCTGAACAACTGCACGCTTGGCAAAGACGAGGTTGTCAACCGTACCCCAAAGCGGGGTCGCGCCCTGAACCGACGTAACGGTCAGGCTGGTCACAGCTGTCGTCGAGACAAAGCCGAGAAAGCTGTTTACGGTTGCGCCTGTGATCGTTTGGGTAACCGAACCGCTCGAATCAGTTGCAACAACGATGATGTTACCGGCCTGGAATGCACCAGCGATATCGCTGCCGAAGAAGTTGCCACCGACGCCGTTCGATCCACCAGTGAAGGTGTTAAAAGTCATCGTATCAACGGCTTGGTTGGTCGACAGCCACGGATTGGCAACGGTGCCAGCGCCGAAGAAATCGCCCGGTGTTGTGCCGGTGTAGCCGTAAGCACCCGCTGTGCGCACGATTGGCGAACTCGTAACGCCAGTGATGCTGAAGCCCGTGTATGTATCCGTGCCTGGTGCGGTCGTGGCTGCGGTGAACGCGGCGAGGCTGGTGTAAATTGTGATCGCGGCGTTTGCCGTGCCCGTTGTTGCCATCATGGCCGCAATTGCAAGTGATGCAAATTTCAATTTCATATCAAACTCCTGTTGGATCGCACTTAACGCAGTATTAACGAATCGTTGTTGCACTGCAAGGTGAATCCTTATCTTGCCTATAATTTTCGTATCAAATCGGGACAGGCAAACTTGCTTTCATTTCGCTGACGGACCAATTCAGACTGGCGACAAGACAGGGCGCTTAATCGCGTTGTGCGAGCCATGAATTAGCGGGTTCGAAGCGAAGGATTTGGGGATATGAAAATGGTTCGTTCAGTCATGACGGCGGGATTGGCGACCGTGATGCTCGCGACGGCGGTAACGCCAGCGATGGCGCAGAGATATCCGGGCGGTGGTTATGGCAATCCCTATGGTGATCGCTATCGTCGTCATCATGATCGCGGGATCAGCGCGGGCGATGTTATTGCCGGCGTTGCGATCATCGGTGTTCTTGCGGCGATTGTCGGCGCGGCCTCAAAGTCGAGCAACCGCAACCGGACCAATAACGGCAACATCAATTCAGAAGATCAGGCCGCCGACGCCTGCGCCAGCCGCGTTGAACAGCGCTATGGCAACAGCGCGCGGGTGCGCAACATCGACGATGTTCAGCGCACGCGCGACGGATACGAAGTGCGCGGCACTGTCGAAACCAACGACCACGAAGACCGGGGCACACAGCGCTTCACGTGCTCGATCCGTTATGGCCAGGTGGAGGACCTCCGCATCGACAGTGGCTATGCCTATCAAGGCAATTGACGGGATGACATCATGGCATGGCTTCGTTAGGCGGAGCCATGCCAGCCTCAACTATTTTAATCGTCGACTTCGGAAGTCAGGTCACCCAGCTTATCGCGCGGCGCGTTCGCGAGGCCGGGGTCTATTGCGAGATCGCGCCCTTTAACGCGGCTGAAGCTGTGTTTGATCGGTTGAAGCCTGCCGGAATCATCTTTGGCGGCGGACCCGCGTCGGTCACGCATGTGGACAGCCCGCGCGCGCCGCAGCGGTTTTTCGATGCGGGCCTACCGATCCTCGGCATCTGTTACGGACAGCAAACGATGTGCGCGCAGTTAGGCGGGCGCGTGGGCAGTGTCGAAAGCCGCGAGTTTGGGCGGGCTTTCCTCAAAGTCGATGATAGTTGCGTGCTGTTCGATGGGCTGTGGGCACCCGGCGAAAGGCACCAAGTCTGGATGAGCCACGGCGACAAAGTCGAAGCCTTGCCGCCGGGTTTCCGTGTCGTCGCTACCTCTGAGCGCGCGCCCTTTGCCGTTGTCGCCGATGATGCGCGGCGATTTTACGCAACGATGTTCCACCCCGAGGTCGTGCATACACCCGACGGCGGCAAGCTGATTGCCAATTTCGTGCGCCATGTTTGCGGCTGCCCCGGTGACTGGACGATGGCGGGCTATCGACAGGCGAAGATTGCCGACATCCGTGCGCAGGTTGGCGAAAAGCGCGTGATCTGTGGGTTATCCGGCGGCGTCGATAGCGCGGTCGCGGCGGTGCTGATCCACGAAGCCATCGGTGACCAGCTAACGTGTGTCTATGTCGATCACGGCCTGATGCGGCTGGGCGAAAGTGAGCAGGTCGTTGGCCTGTTCCGCGAGCATTTCGGTATTCCGCTGGTGCATGTGAACGCCGAGACTTTGTTCATGAACGGCCTCAAAGGACTGACTGACCCGGAGGACAAGCGCAAGTTCATCGGCAAGACCTTCATCGAAGTGTTCGATGACGAGGCAAAGAAGGTCGGCGGCGCGGATTTCCTCGCGCAGGGGACGCTGTATCCTGACGTCATCGAAAGCGTTTCATTCACCGGCGGGCCGAGCGTTACGATCAAGAGCCACCATAATGTCGGCGGTTTGCCTGAACGAATGAAGATGGGCCTCGTCGAGCCGCTGCGTGAATTGTTCAAGGACGAAGTCCGCGTGCTGGGGCGTGAGCTGGGCCTGCCCGAGATTTTCGTCGGGCGGCATCCGTTTCCGGGGCCTGGCCTTGCCATCCGTATTCCTGGCGAAGTGACCAAGGAACGATGCGACGTGCTGCGCAAGGCGGACGCGATCTATCTCGAGGAAATCCGTAACGCCGGTTTGTACGATGCGATCTGGCAGGCGTTTGCTGTGCTGCTCCCCGTACGCACTGTCGGCGTGATGGGTGACGGGCGGACCTATGAGAATGTCTGTGCACTGCGGGCCGTGACGAGCACCGATGGAATGACGGCCGATATCTATCCGTTCGATGCGTCGTTCCTGTCGCGGGTGGCGACACGGATCGTCAATGAAGTGCAGGGGATCAACCGCGTGGTTTATGACTATACGTCGAAGCCGCCGGGCACCATCGAGTGGGAGTGATTTGCATCGTATCATCATAAGGTGCACGTTGCGGACATTGATCAGGGGAGAGATCAGATGACCAAACCACCGACATGGTATTATGCCGCTGTAGGCGTGCTGACGCTTTGGGCGCTCATTGGATGCTACACCTATCTGGCACAGGTTACGATGTCCGCCGCTGACCTTGCCGCTTTGCCGGCTGCCCAACGCGATATGATGGTAGGATTCCCGGCTTGGCTCACCGCCCTGTACGCCATTGCGGTATGGAGCGCGTTGGCAGGCGCGATCTGCCTTTTGTTGCGTCTCAAATTTGCGCGGTCGGCCTATATTGTCTCATTTATCGCGGTTATCGTGCAGTTTGGGTGGATCCTGACAGCAACGCCGGTCATTCAAACGATGGGATTTGCCGAAGCAGCAGGTTTTCCGATTTTCATTGCAGTCGTGGGGGCCGTTTCGGTCTGGTTCGCGGGCAAGGCTGCGCGGCACGGCTGGTTGCGATGACGGTTACCGTTTTCGGGATTCCCAATTGTGACACGGTGAAGAAAGCGCGAGACTGGCTCGATGCGGCAGGCGTGACTTACGCGTTCCATGATTATAAAAAGGCGGGGGTCGATGCGGCGAAATTGAACCGCTGGACAGATGAGGTTGGTTGGGAACCTCTGCTCAACCGCGCGGGGACGACGTTTCGGAAACTGGATGATGCGGACAAGGCGGACATTGACCGCGCCAAGGCTATTGCCCTGATGATCGCCAACCCGTCGATGATCAAGAGGCCCGTGGTCGAACGAGCGGGGCGATTGCTTGTGGGATTCAAGCCCGACGATTGGGCAACAACCTTCGGTTGACGTTTGGGCGTAAGCATGGCTTTGGGCACCCATGGAAAAGTCTGCGACAGAAATCATGCAGGACGCGCTGGTCGCGGCGGTGCTCGACGCCATTGTGGCCTGGAAAGCAGCGGCGGGTGGCCTCACCAATGTGCTCGCGCGCGATCTGGGCGCGGTGCATCCCAATACGACACTCGCCGACTTGCCTAAGGAAGTGCAGGCAGCGTTGAACGCCAGCACCCGCGCAACGTTCAACCGGCTGCTGAAAGAAGGCTATAATGTGGCCAAAGGCGCGCCGCAGCGGCCAATCCACAGCGGCCCGCGTCCTGATGCACCGCCGCGTCCGCGCGGGCCAAGAGGTCCGGGCAAGCCGCCGATCGTCGAGACCAAGCGCGGGCCCAGAGGTGGCGGCTCGGGCGGCGGTGGTCGTGGTGGACCCGGGCGAGGGCGGTAAGACCACGAATTCGCGCAAAACTGCCGAAAATTTCGTCGAAGTTCTCGAAGTTCTCACGATGAAGTGTCGTGAGAAGTTGACAAAGTTGACACTACGGCGGTCACCCGAGATTGTTTCGCTCATGCGGCTATGTTGAGCCGTGCTTCGGGCGTTGGCGGTGGCAGCTCGACTGTTCATGGGGCAAGCTAAGCACAGGAGCGGGGCTGTAGGACAGGGGATTTCTGCGGCGGGTTTGTTGGGGGGAGCTGACAGGCGGGTTTTATGCAGGAACAACAATTAGCCGCCGTAATAGCATGCGGTTCAAGGTCGACACGACGCCGTGCTGCGGCATCACGAGTTAAAGGCAGGGCATCTTTGACCCGGCAGTTCTACTATTTTAACGTTATGACTCGAAAGTCCGTGAACCATATCAATACGTCTATCGATTAAATAATGTCGTCATGATTTTCTTGATCACGCCCGCGCTCAGTGGTTTCTCAAAATTGTAATTTTCATCGATTGCGCGCTTTATTGCTTCTTTATGAACTTCGATCTGATTGTTGTAATTTTGCTTCATGTCCTCGTATGAACTTGATCGTTTCGTTTCTTCTAAAATCAGGCCGCTGGTAAACCGTGAGGGCAGTTCCCGGACGTCGAAAGTAAACTTGTCGTCAACTTCGGCGTCGACATTTGGTTTAAGCGCATACCAGAATGACAAAGCCTGCGCCCCCTTCCAAGCATGGAATACCTTTACACCTTTGTAATTCAACACAATCTTGCTTCTATACGACATGCGATTACCATTTAAGTATTGTGTCACCCGCCGGAATATGGCGCGCGTCAGAATTATGAAATTTATTTGCGGTTAGAAAAAGCTTTTAATCCAACCAACTGCCTTTTCTCCAAGTCCGCTGCCAACCACGCCACCGGCAATACCGCCGACGATGCCGCCAACAACTGTGCCAACAGGTCCTGCCAATGATCCGAGGGCTGCGCCTGCCTGTGCACCGCCCCAGGCACCCGCCGCACCGCCGGCCAGGGCACCTGCCGCACGCTGAGTATTGGCCCCAATGCGATTGCCGTCCTTTTGATAGGCTTGCCCAAGCTGAATGGCATCAAGTGCGATACCGACGGGTCGGGCGACTTTACCCACAGTCTTGAGTGTTGTGCCCCAGCCGCGGATCCTTGCATTCTCGGCAAGCCGCTCGGCATCCTTGGCGATTTGGGTGGTCGCACCGTTCTTACCTGTGGATAGCGATGCCTTGCCAAGCTTCGATTCAATCTCGATACGCTTGTTGAGTTCGGGATGGGGGCCTTTTTCGATTGCAACCACATCGACTTTGCGCTCGCCGAATGACGTTTTTACGCTCACTTCGGTGCGCACATTCGAAAAACGAGGACTTGCGCGTAAATTATCAGCAATTGCATCGCGTGCGGCGTCACCGTTGTGCGTTCGTGCGGCGGACGAATTGCTTGTCGTGCCGCTTGCTGGTTTTCCGGCTATCGGTATTGCCTGATTAATCCCGTTAGCCTTAAGCGCTGCCCGCAACGGCCCACTGAATCCGGCGTTGTTCGTTACCGGGCTTACTGTCGAGCGCCATTGCGCCTCGAGTATTGGGTTGGTTCGGAGAACTTTGCTGCCGGTCGCAATCGGCGTCTGCGCCATGCCCGTCGCGGAGATGATAGGTGTATCCCGCAGCGCTGGCACGACGGCAGCCTTGCGCATCGCCACGGTTTGCGCTGCTTCGGCGCGAAAAGCACTTACACCGGTCGCAATTCCACCTTTGCCCGACCCCGTTGGCTGTGCCTGCCAACGGTTGAGCGTGGTGCCCAAGTCGGTAATGACACGCCGATCAGCAGCACTGCCAGGTTTAATCTGTGACGGGATATAGCCGTTAGCGCGCGCCTGAAGATCGTAGCCAAGACGCGTGTTGGGATCGGTTCGAACAGCTTGCGACAGTGGAATGCCACCCTTTGCCGTCGGCGAGTAGACCGTGGGCTTGCCGCCGCCGAAGTCGACTTTGATCGGACGGCTTGCTGTGCTGGTTCGCGACGGCGGTGGCGGCGAGGGTCGTGATGCAGCAATGCTGGTCCGCGTTGGTGATGTGGTGCCCATAGCTTGCCCTCGATTTATTCTGTCGAAGGAAGATTGCACAAGGCAAACGGACTGTCTCTAACCGAATCGTTTAGGCTGGGCCGATAATCTATGAAGAAACAAGCCTGAACATAAGACCGCTTTTAAGGAGAGAATTATGTGTGGTTAGCGTCCGAAATCTTGTCGATCCCCGCCATCCCACGCATGGTCGCCCCGCACTTGCTGCGGGGTTTGGCTTTTCTTCCTGAAGCGTTTGCCAAGGCAGCCAAGCCCCGTGTCAAGCACGGGGCGACGGGTAGTTTTGAAACTCGGCAGATAGATTTTAACGACTGTAATCTTGTCGGCCTCGGTCAATTATCAGCCGTCGCTCATCCCCAGAATCACGTCCCAATGCCGTTTTTCGAGCGGCACGACCGACAGGCGGAACTGCTTGAACATCTGCATATCCGCGAGCGCCGGTTCGGCTTTCATCGCGCTCAACGATACGGGCTTGGCGAGTGCGCGCACCGGCGCGACGTCGACGGCGTAGAACACGCCCTTGGGATCAGTCGCGTCGATGTGGGCGAGGCCGACGACTTCCATGATGCCGACCGCTTCGAGACCTTCATTCGAGTGATAGAAGAAAATCGGGTCACCCAGCGCCATCGCGCGCAGGTAAATCCCGACCTGATAGTTTCGTGTGCCGTCCCAGATTGTCTGCCCATCACGGATCAGGTCGGCCCAGCTATATTTGGACGGTTCGGATTTCATCAGCCAATATTGCATTCGATTGTCTTGCCAGTCGGCGCCGAGCGGGGCAAGGCGTTGACCGGAGGAAGTTTTGGGGCATGACACGCAAACTTATTTCATCGGGATCGCCGTTCGAACGGCAGGCGGGCTATTCGCGCGCGGTGGTGCAGAGCGATTGGTGCTTCGTTGCGGGGACAACGGGGCCGGACCCCGACACGCGCGTGATGCCCGATGACGTGGTGGCGCAAACGCGCAATGCGTTCCGGATTATCGAAGTGGCGCTAAACGAAGCAGGGTTTGCGTTAAGCGATGTTGTCCGCGCGACATATTACATCACTGACATGGCCTATCATGACCTGATTTCGCCGGTGCTGGGTGAAAAGTTCGGCGATATTCGTCCCGCAGCGACGATGGTGGTTGTGGCAGGGCTTATCCGACCCGACATGAAAGTCGAGATCGAAGTCACCGCGTTCAAAGGATAAGCATATGGTTAAAGCGGTATGGAACGGCGTCACGATTGCCGAGAGCGACGATACTGTCGTGGTCGAGGGCAATCATTATTTCCCGCGCGCCAGCGTTGCCGCGGGCGTGCTGACCGACAGCGCGACGACCAGCGGCTGCCCGTGGAAAGGCACCGCGCATTATCATTCGGTCACCGCAGGGGGCGCGGAAAACCGCGATGCAGCCTGGTATTATCCCGAGCCGAAACCGGCGGCGAACGAAATCAAAGAGCGGATTGCGTTCTGGAAAGGTGTGAAGGTCGGTTGATTTTTTTGCTTGGCCAAGCTAAGTTGGCCAAGTATGGGATTGCAGTTCAACATCGGTGAAGCCAAAGACCGGCTTTCGGAGCTGGTCGCTGCTGCCAAGCGCGGGGAAGATGTCATCATCGCGCGGGCGGGACAGCCCGAGGTTCGCATGGTGGCCATAAATCCTGATTCAGCAAAGCTTGAGCTTGCGGCAAAGCGACGCGCGTTTATCGGCAGCGTGAAATCGACACCGGAATCGGAGGCGTATGACTGGTTTGCGCCGATGAGCGACGAAGACCTAGCTCTATGGTATGGTGGCACGCTGCCACCGGAGGCTGATGGCCTTCCTCGTTGATACTTGCGTTTTCGTCTGGTTGGCGGCGCGGGACAAGCGGCTGAGCAGGAAAGCACTTGAAACGCTTGTTGACCCGAATGCTGAAATCTATTTGAGTGTCGTCAGTCGTTGGGAAATCGCCTTGAAGCAACATCGATCAGACTTCGCACTTTCTGAATCCTTCGAAGTGGTAATGGCGCGCAGCACATTCATTGGCCTCGAACTTGGCTTTTCGGTGCCCAGGCATCTCAGTGCTCTTCCTTGGATTCATAAAGATCCTTTTGATCGCATCTTGGTTGCGCAAGCCATCGAAGGCAATTTGACGCTCGTGACAAGCGACAAGGATATCCAGAAATACCCCGTGAAGACGCTCTGGTAATCATGTCCACAACCTACACCATCGATACCTCGACCAGCCGCGCGAACCCGACGCCGGCGCCGATGAAACGGTTGACCGTGCCGGCGATCCGCGCGCGCAAGGGCGCTCTGGCGTCTGGGGGCGTTACTGCCGAGCCGCTGGTCATGCTGACGGCCTACACAGTGCGGATGGCACAGATCCTTGATCCGCATTGTGACATATTGCTGGTCGGAGATTCGCTGGGGCAGGTGATTTACGGGTTGCCGTCCACGTTGCCGGTGACGCTCGACATGATGTGCGCACACGGGGCCGCGGTCGTGCGTGGTAGTTACCACAGCGTCGTCATCGTCGATATGCCGTTTGGAAGTTATGAGGGATCGCCGCAACAGGCGTTTGCCAGCGCGTCGCGGGTGATGGCTGAAACCGGGTGCGCAGCGGTTAAGCTCGAGGGCGGCGTTGCAATGGCGGAAACCATCGCCTTCCTGTCAGCGCGCAGCATTCCGGTGATGGGCCATGTCGGGCTGACACCACAAGCGGTGAACCAATTGGGCGGATACGGCGCGCGCGGTCGCAGCCAATCTGAAGAAGCAAAGATCATTGCGGACGCCAAAGCCGTCGATGCGGCAGGCGCAATTGGCATGGTGATCGAAGGAGTGGTGGAACCGATTGCGGTAAAGATCACACAGCAAGTGTCCTGCCCGACCATCGGCATTGGCGCGTCGGCAAAGTGCGATGGGCAAGTGCTGGTGACCGAGGACATGCTTGGCCTGTTCGAACGCACGCCGCGCTTTGTGAAGCGCTATGCCGCGATGGCCGATTTCGTAAGCGAAGCGGCAGCGGCCTATGCTGCGGATGTGCGGTCCCGGGCTTTCCCGACTGACGAGCAGATTTATAAACCGAAACCCTGATTGCCAAAAACCGACAGGGCCGTTGCGCGCGCCTATCCCCCTGCTAATACAGCGCATTCTGATTTCAAACAAGGATGCGTTTATGCCCCGGGCTTTTTTGCTTGCGCTGCCGTTGCTGTTCGTAACCCCTGCTTTTGCGGGCGACGCCGCACCAGTCGCCGATCTCGTGGCCAAAGTAAACATTCCCTATCAGGCGTTCAAGCTGCCTAACGGACTGCGCGTGCTGGTCCATACCGACCGAAAGGCACCGGTGGTGGCGGTATCGGTTTGGTATCATGTCGGATCGAAGGACGAGCCGAAGGGCAAGACCGGTTTTGCGCATCTGTTTGAACATCTGATGTTCATTGGCTCGGAAAACTCGCCGGGCGATTTCTTTGAACCGCTACAACAGGTTGGTGCGACCGATTATAATGGCACGACGTGGTTCGACCGGACCAATTATTTTGAAACTGTGCCAACGGGCGCGCTTGATAAAGTGCTTTGGCTTGAAAGCGACCGGATGGGTCATTTGCTCGGTGGAATTGATCAAGCCAAGCTCGATAACCAGCGTGGTGTCGTCCAGAACGAAAAGCGCCAGAGTGACAATGAACCGTTCGGTACCGTCGATTATGTGGTGTGGACGACGCTGTTTCCCGAAGGACATCCTTATCGTCACAACACGATCGGATCGATGGCGGACCTGAACGGCGCGAGTCTTGAGGATGTGAAGAACTGGTTCCGCGCCAAATATGGACCCGACAATGCAGTGCTGGTCCTTGCTGGTGACGTGGACGTTAAAACCGCCAAACGGATGGTGACCAAATGGTTTGGCAAAATTCCACGCGGTCCCGCCTTGACGCGCGTTGACGCGCCGATCGCGATTCTGCCCGCACCAGTGACCAAAGTGATTAAGGACAAAGTGCCTTATACGCGCATCCAGCGTTACTGGGCCGTCGAAGGGGTCAATGGAGTAGATACAACCGCGCTCTATGCCGCTGCGGCAGTGCTCGGCGGGCTTTCGTCGAGCCGCCTCGACAATGCGCTGGTGCGCGGTGACAAGACGGTGGTTAACGTCAGTGCTGGCGTGGGATCGTTCGAGAAGCTCGGGCTTTTGACGGTGACGGCGGACGTGAAGCCGGGGCAGGATGCCGTCGCGGTCGGCAAGCGCCTCGACGCGCTCATCGCTGACTTTCTGAAGACAGGGCCGACCGTCGACGAAGTCCGCCGCGTGGCGACCAAAGCGGTAGCGGGCACTATCAGCGGCTATGAATCCGTTGGGGGC
The DNA here is from genome assembly GCA_031417655.1 of Sphingomonas sp. Taxonomy (GTDB): domain Bacteria; phylum Pseudomonadota; class Alphaproteobacteria; order Sphingomonadales; family Sphingomonadaceae; genus Sphingomonas_O. The sequence continues at coordinate 15,483 of JANOVZ010000127.1, forward strand.
TTTGGCGGCAAGGCCGTCGCGCTCGCCGAAGGGCTGGTCTATTCGAACGATCCAACCAAATATAAGCGTGAATTGACCGAGCTGGCCGCGCTGACGCCCGAACGGGTGACTGCGGCGGCGCGGAAGTGGATGGGGCGTCCGGTATTCAACCTGACCATCGAACCGGGCGAGCGGGACACATCGCCCGAAATGCTGGCGATTACGGGCGATGCGCCGTCAACTGTTACCCCGGCAAAGCCAGTGGCGGTGAAATCGCCCGATGATAAACCGCCGGTGCGCATGCCGCCGCCGGTCGGCACACTGTCAGCACTCGACTTTCCGACCATCGAGCGGACGACGCTATCCAACGGCATTCCGATTTTCTTCGCGCAGCGCACGTCGATCCCGGCCGTGCGCATGTCGGTTAGTTTTGATGCGGGATATTCAAGCGATCCCAAGGATGCGCTCGGCACGCAGTCGCTGATGCTCGCCGCGTTGGATGAAGGCACAACCACGCGAACGTCGACGCAGATTGCCGAGGAAACTGAGCGGCTGGGCGCCAGCATTTCAACGGGGGCGAGTATCGACCGGACGACGGTCAGCCTTTATGCGTTAACGCCCAATCTCGGTGCATCGCTGGGACTGGTCGCGGACATCATCCGCAATCCGGCGTTTGCGCCTGACGAGGTCGAGCGCGTGCGTGGGCAGCAACTGGCGCGGATCAAGGCAAGTTTGAGCTCGCCCGACGGTGTGGCAAGCTATGTCTTGCCCACGCTGATCTATGGCCGCGCACATCCCTATGGCAATCCCGGGTCGGGCGCAGGGGAAGCCACAGCTGTTGCGAAAGTTTCACGCAACGTGCTGGTGGATTTCCACCGCAGCTGGATCCGCCCTGATAATGCCCAGATTTTCGTGATTGGCGATACCACGCTCGCCGCTTTGAAGCCGCAGCTTGAGGCAGCTTTCGGGACTTGGGCTGCGCCCGCGACGCCCAAACCGGTCAAGACGTTCACGGCTGCGATTCCGACCCCTGCGAACAAAATCTACCTCATCGACCGGCCGGGATCGGGGCAGTCGGTGATCTTCGGCGGGACAGTGCTCGACAAGAGCGGTAAGGATGACCTTGTCCTGTTGCGCCAGGCCAACGACGTGATGGGCGGTGGTTTTCTGTCACGGATGAACACCGATCTGCGCGAGACCAAGGGCTGGTCCTATGGCGTCGGTTCAGGCGTCAACGCGTATGAAAACCGCACGTCGTTTGTCGTCAACGCACCAGTTCAGGCGGACCGGACAGGTGATGCGGTCGTCGCGTTGATTGGTCAGATGAAGGATTTTCTGGGACCAAAGGGCACGACAGACGCCGAACTGGTGCTGACCGCGAATGGTGCGACGCGCGAATTGCCGGGGCAGTTCGAAACGTCCGATGCGGTGCTCGGCGCGATGCAGCGGATTGTCTGGCTCGGTCGCGCGGATGATTACTACGAAAAGCTGCCCGCTCGCTATAAAGTTATGACCGCAGCGGAACTCGACGCGGCGGCGCGTGCGACGCTCGATCCGGCCAAACTGACATGGGTGATCGTGGGGGACGCGAAAAGCGTCAAACCACAGCTTGCAAAAACCGGTCTGACCGTCGAAATGCTGCCATCACCGCCAAGCAATTGAACAACAGGAGAGAATATATGTCGAACGTCGCAGGATCATGGAATTGTGTGGTCAAATCACCTCTGGGTGAGCAGCAGTCGGTCATGACCGTCAATGACAATGGCGACGGCACATGGTCGGGCACCAATGCCGGCGCGATGGGATCGCTGACCTGCGACAATGGCAAGATCGACGGCAACAAGCTGACCTGGACGATGGACATGAAAGTGCCGATGCCGATGGTGCTTGAATGCGACGCGACAGTCGATGGCGACACGATTACGGGCGGTGTGAAGGCCGGGATGTTCGGGACATCGCCGTTGTCTGGTACGCGGGCTTAATAAAGCCTCGTTACATGCCCCATTTTGCGGCCCGGACTGGGCGCGCCTTTGCCGTAAAGGTGGAGGTGCGTGCCGGGTTCGGCCGCTAAGTCAGGCCAGTCGTTGGCATCGTCGCCGATCAGATTCTGCATCGCGACGCACGGCGAAACCAGATCGGTTATCCCCAAAGGCAAGCCGCACACCGCGCGGATGTGGTTTTCAAATTGTGAGGTGATGGCGCCTTCGGTCGTCCAGTGCCCGCTGTTGTGCACGCGCGGCGCCATTTCATTGAAGACGGGGCCGTCGGCGCTCGCAAAAAATTCGATGGCGAGGACACCGACATAATCAAGAGCGTCGGTGATTCGGACGGCGAGCGCTTTGGCTTCGGTGACTTGGGCAATGATTTCGCGGTGCGGCGGCACGGTCGATGTCGCGAGAATGCCGTCGACATGGATATTTTCAGGGGCGTCCCACGTCACGCTCGCGCCGTCCTGACCATGCGCGACGAGGATCGAAAATTCGTGGTTGAAGCTGACCAATCCTTCGAGGATCGCAGGGTTGCCGCCGATGGTTTCCCAAGCGTCGTCGACATCGGCGGATGACATCAGTCGCGCCTGCCCCTTACCGTCATAGCCAAAGCGCGTCGTCTTCAGGATTGCCGGCGTTCCAATTTTCGCAATGGCCGCGTCGAGGTCAGCGCGTGTATCGACGCGCACCCACGGTGCTGTCCGCCCACCATGTGCGGCGGCAAATTCCTTTTCCGCAATCCGGTCTTGCGCGATTCTGAGGGCAGCGAGCGGCGGGAACAGGCTCACCCTTGACGCAACGTCCTCCAGCGGTCCGGCGTCGATATTTTCGAACTCATAGGTCACGACATCGACGGCGCGTGCAAAGGTCGCCAGTGCGGCGCGATCACCATAATCCGCCTGCGTAAACGCGGCACTCACATCGCGCGCGCAGCACTCTGGATCAGGGTCAAGGATGTGCACCCGGTAGCCCAAAGGGGCCGCAGCGAGCGCGAGCATCCGGCCCAGTTGACCGCCGCCAATAATCCCGATTGTCGAACCCGGAGCGATCGCCTTCATGCCGGATCGGTCGCCACGCCTTCGGTCTGCGCTGCCCGCCATGCCGCGAGCCTGGTCGCCAGCGCCGGATCGGAAAGCGCAAGGATCGACGCTGCGAGGAGCCCCGCGTTGACCGCACCCGCTTTGCCTATCGCCAGTGTTCCCACCGGCACGCCGCCGGGCATCTGAACGATTGAGAGCAGACTATCCATTCCGCTCAATGCTTTTGATTCAACCGGCACGCCGAGCACTGGAAGGCACGTCATCGCCGCAGCCATTCCCGGCAGATGCGCCGCGCCGCCTGCGCCGGCGATAATCACCTTGATCCCGCGCCTCGCCGCCCCCTTGGCATAGTCATAAAGCCGGTCTGGCGTGCGGTGTGCCGACACGATTTTGGTTTCGTGAGCGACCGCCAGGGTGTCGAGAATGGCCGCGCAATGCCGCATCGTTTCCCAGTCCGACTGGCTGCCCATGATGATGCCGATCACGCCTCACACCCCCACGCTGGTGAAGCCTCAGCGTCCTAAGCGCGAGGGGGTGAGGTTGCAACTGCCTTAAGCGAACGCGCGGTTGGTGCGGCGGCGCAGGCGCAGGCTCCCGCCGACAATGCCAAACCCCGCGAGCATCATTGCCCATGTTGTGGCTTCAGGGACAGCCGCAACAGCACTGGACGATGCGGTTACGAATGACGACGATCCCGGGCTGAACGTGTTGACGCGGTATTGCTGAGCATTGTCCTGAAAGAAGAAGTCGATGCGACCGCCGCTGGCATTGTTGAACGTCGTGCCCGAGCCGTCGAGGAATGACGGACCAGTGGTAAAGTAATTGCCATAGTTTCCGGCCGGTGCGGCGATGGCGATGCCGTTGACCATGCCCGTGATTGACGTGATCGCAAATGCTGTTCGCAGGCCAACTTGCATTGCCGTATCCGACGTGGTGAAAACGCCATTCCCCATGACCGGACCACCAAAGAGCGCGGTGCTGGTCACGAATGTGAACCCAAATTGCGCAGCCGAGGCAGGCGAGGCAATGGCCATCCCGACGGCAGTCATGGCAGCGAGACTGAATTTTTTCATGAAGTTTCCCTTTGAAGCCCAAACGACTTCAAAGTAGGTACGGAGATCACGACTGATTGTTTCGCTTGTGGTAAATTAAATCTTCACTTTGTTCAGCATCCCGCGCTCAAACCGCTCGCGCAGGGCGGCATAATAGGATTGCAGAAAGCCGTCGATGTCGGCGACGTCGCTGCGCCAGTCGATTTTGTTGATAATGGCTTGCGCCACGCGTTGGCGCGCGTTGACATCATTCATGCGCAACACTTCGCCGAGCTTTTGATATTCGAGTTCGCCATAAACCGCGAGCTGTTCGCCGCTGAAGCTGAAGCTGCTGGTTGCGGTGGATAAGTTTGCGTCATGCTTGCTCTCGCGTCGCCGTCCAAGAAGGAGCCCGCTTTCAAGGCTGGCGCGTAATTGCGTGTAATATGCGGTCAAGAAGCCATCAATGTCGGTCACGTCGGTGGACCAGCCGATCCGGTCGATGATCGTTTGCGCTACCATTGAGCGTGCCGGACCGTCGCTGCGGCGGATGACGCCGTCGAGCGTGTCAAGTTCATAGACCCCGTAGGCACTCAACTGTGCGGGGGTGAAGGAGAAGGCGCTGGTTCGCGCGACCGATAGATCTTGGACAAGTTTTTTGGGTCGGGTCTGGATCACCCACGTGCCCGCGAGCAGATCGCCCACGCGCAGCCGATCGGCATTGAAATAGGGAAACAGCAGGAAAATACCGGTCCAGCCGAGGCCGAACAGCGTCGTATAGCCATCGACCGTCCCGCCCGCGCCGCCGCCCGCAAGCAAGCTCAAGGGCAGAAAAACCTCAATCTCGCGCATCAGGTTGCGGGCAATGACGGCATCGCCCGTCAGCCGTCCGCCATCGCGCGCGACCACACGCAAGCCCGTCCAGCGCTTGCCCAGTGTCGCTGCGCGTGGGCGCATTTCCATGATGATGAAATAGAAATTGCGCAGCACGAAAAAGCCGAGCAGCCACAGGATAACAATGGGCTGGAACGCCGCTTGGCCGACACCGATCACGCCGAATATTGCAATCAGCGACATTACAACCAGCGCGCCGATCAGGACGAGGGCATCAAGCATGAATGCCGAGACGCGCTGGCCGATTTCACCGAGGACAACGCCGAGATCGACGCCTTCGGGTGTGACCAACCGGCGGCGAAGATCGCGCGATTTATACGCCACGCGGGGCGAGCCTCAGCAGATAGAAATAGGTGAGCCAGATCAGCATCATCGTGCCGCCGATGGTGAACCGCATCGTCTCGGTGTTGACCAGTTGTCGCGCGAAGCCTTCGAGCAAACCCGCGACCCCAAGCATGATGACCACGCCGACCATTGCGGTTGCGCCCAATTGCCCCGCATCGCGCGCGGCGGACATGCGGGACTTGGTGCCGGGGAAGGCAATCGCCGTGCCGATCTTCAGACCCGCTGCCGCCGACAAGACAATGGCGTAAAGTTCGGTTGTGCCGTGGATGGACAGCCACGCCGCAAGCTCGACGCCCAATCCTTTGGCGACATAGACCTGCATCAGCGCACCGATCATCGCGCCGTTGTAAATCACCAGCATCATCGTCGGGATGCCGAATGCAAAACCAAGCGCAAAGCAGAGCAGCGAAATCTGGGCATTGTGTGTGAACAGCATCGCCGCGAACGGCCCGAGAAAGTTGTTCCCCTCAGTCGAATAGAGGATTGCTTTCAACGCTTTTGCACTAGCATCGGGACCACGCCCTTCGGCCATTCCGCCGGGCATCAGCGCGTTGAACCAGCTGGGGTCGCTTTGCACCAAGACGTAACCCGCCGCTGTTCCGGCTGCGAGCAAAGCAAACGCAATCCAGGTTTCAGCCCAAAGTGTGCGAATTGCGGCGGGCCAATCGACGAGAAAGAATTGCGCAATCCGCGTTCCGATGCCGCGTTCAATGCCATAAATATAGAGGTAGGCGCGGAGCGACAGCCCTTCGAGATAGTCGATCATCCCACGATCTAGCGACGTCGCCCGCGCGACCGACAGGGACGACAGCGTGGCGCGATAAAGGACGGGGAGCGCGAACAATTCGTCGTCGTCGAGCGCCTTGGGCGATTTGCGCTCAACGCGATCAAGGATCGATTCGAGCCGTGCCCAGTCGCCTTCGCGTTCAGCTCGGAAGGAGGCAAGGCTCACAACAAATCCCGCTTTTTCAAATCGAGATAGGCATTGACCAGATCAGTTCCCATCCGTTCATAAGGAGCTTCGACAACGTGGACACCAAGCCGCTGCAACCGCGCAATGACGATCTTGCGTTCGCGCAAAAGACTGGCGGCAACCACCGCACGGCTAACATCGGCAGCACTATCGGGCGGCGCGGCAGCCAGATCCTCGAGCTCGACATCGCGCATCAGGACGAAGAGGATGAGATGCTTTTGTGCGAGATGCTGGACCTGGCGCAGCATCAAGTCGGCACTGGTCGGATCGGCGACGTCGGTGAAGACGAGCAGCAATGAACGCCGAACCAGTTTTGCGCCGAGTGTTGTCAAAGCGAAGGTGTAGTTGGTTTCTTCGGACGAATAATCGATCTGCGCCGCGAGCCGCTGGAACACGCCGAACGATCCGGCACCGGACACCGACCCGCTGGCGACGCGGGGTCGCGAATCGAAGCCGAACAAGCTGACTTTATCGCCAAGTTTCAGCGCAACGAATGCCGCACTCAAGGCCGCAGAGACCGCGCGGTCGACCTTGGGCAGGCCGCCGACGGGTTCGCTCATCAACCGTCCGCCGTCGATGGCAAAGACAATGTCGTTGTTGCGCTCGATGCGGTATTCCTTGGCGAGCAGTTTCGAATGGTGCGCACTGCGTTTCCAGTCGATGGCGCGCCGGTCCATGCCCTGGCGGAATTCGGCGAGCGCCTGAAACTCCGCACCGGTGCCGACATCGAGCTGAACGGTTTCGCCAATTGGCATATTGCGACGGAACAGGCGCAGCGCTTCGGCGCGGGCCGGGCGGATGTCGGGAATGATGCCAATGCTGTAATTAAGCGGCAATTGCTGCTGTCGCCAGATCAAGCCGAACGGCCCGGCCCAGCGCACCCACAGCGTATCGAGGATCGCCGTGCCGCGGCGTGCGGCATTGAACGTCAGGGCAAGAACACCATGCGTTACGCGGCGCGGCTCTTTAACGGCGACCAACCGCGCGTCATGCCCGACGCGCGCTTCGACGCGTTGCGATAGCGGCGGCACGGTAATCGCCAGCGTCACGTCTTCGCCAACATAGGCGCCCGGCGGAGAGGCAAGCTGCGCTTTCATTGCCCGTTTGGGGGCCGCCGCAACGGCATCAACCGCCGTCAGCGCGAGGATCAGGATCACGGCAAACAGGCCAGCATACCAATAAGCGGGCAGGGCGACGGCAATGGCAAACGCCGGCACTGCCGCCGCTGCTGCCAAAATGCCCGCCCGGCCGCTTGGATAGATCAACGCGGCACCTCGGTTGCGGCGACCAGGTTTTCGACGACCTGTTCGACACGCCGCCCGTCGATCTGAGCAGCGGGCGACAGGATGACGCGGTGACGCAGGACGGGGACAGCAAGTGCCTTTACATCGTCGGGGATGACATAATCTCGGCCATCGAGCGCGGCATGCGCGCGGGCGGCGCTGGCCAGCATAGCGGCGGCACGGGGGCTCGCCCCACTTTCCAAGTCGCCGCTTTCGCGCGTTGCCCGAACGAGGTTTACGACATAGCGTACGACGTCATCGACCAGCCGGACCGATGCAACTGTTGCGACCGCTGCGTCGAGGGTCTTGGCATCGGCAACGCGCGTGATCCCCCATTCGGCAATCTTGGGCGCGCCGAATTGGGCGCCGTGCTTGGTGACAATGGCCAGTTCGTCTTCGATACTAGGATAACTCAATATGTGCTTGAAAAGAAAGCGGTCGAGCTGTGCTTCGGGTAGCGGATAGACACCTTGCTGCTCGATCGGGTTCTGCGTCGCCACGACCATGAAGCGTGAAGATAGTGAATGTGTCGTCCCGTCGAATGTTACCGACCGTTCCTGCATAGCCTCGAGCAGTGCCGCCTGCGTCTTCGGCGGTGTCCGGTTGATTTCGTCAGCGAGGAGGAGTTCGCAGAAAATCGGACCTTTGGTCAGCGTGAAAGTCGACGTCTGAAAGTTGAACAGGTTTGCGCCGACAATGTCACCGGGCATCAGATCGGGCGTAAACTGAATGCGGCCATAGTCGAGGCCCAGCGAGGCGGCGAAACAGCGCGCGAGAAAGGTCTTGGCTGTCCCCGGCGGTCCTTCGAGGAGGACGTGGCCGTTGGCGAACAGCGCGACTAACAACAAATCGACCGTATCGGTCTGCCCGGTGATTGCTTTGCCCACTTCGGCGCGGATCGCGTTGCCGAGATTTTTAACGTCATCAATGGTCACTCGTCACATCCTTTTTCCACTGGAACAATGCCGCCGCCGCATCGCGCATCGACGCCGCGTCGGGCGTGTTGCGGGCGGCAAAGGCTAAATCGGTAAACCCGCCGGGGAGCGTCCCCAGCCATGTCTCAAGCGCTTCTGGGGTCAAGGCCCCGGCACCCAGTGCTGCGCCTGCGGCATCACGCACAACGGTAACATAACGATCCCCCAACCGGTCCTCGCGCCCGGCGCGCGTTATTAGTGTGGCGACATTATCCGCCAGCGCACGCTTGCCGAAAGGGATCGCGCGACCTTCAATCGCGGGCGGGCCAAAGCGGCCCAGTGCATGGAGGCCGACGAGCAACGCTGCCGCAATGAGTGTGATGGTGAAGGCGAGGAAAGGTGGTTCGAACATGAGTTGGAGGAGGTTGCGGTTATCACTCCCTCCCGCAAGCCGTGCGATAAAGGCAATATCGCCCTCGCCGTCGGGACGGAGCGCTTGAAGAATGGCGATTGCGGCTGCCGCACCCGCGCGGGTTTTCAGGCCGTGGTTGGCGAGCAGATCAGGGTCCGCGAGGATGAAAGCTGCGGGCGTATCGTCATTGTCGATCATACCGAGGATCGTACGATCCTTGCTGTCGCTCAGGATCGGGGTCACGCCCTTGCTTATGTAGCGGATATCGGGCGGCGCGGGCAGGTCTACGCCATCAAGGCCGGTAACCCGCTCGCCTTTGTCTGTGGTGCCTGGGAGCACTTCAACTTCGCCAAGCACTTTGATGAGCTTACTTGGCGGACCGGCGGTCGTGCCCATATGGCTGACCCAGCCGCGCCGCTTCGGATCGGGCTGGGTATCCCATTTCGGCAGGATGTAGAGTGTTGTTGCTCCTTCCATCTGCGACGCCTGGCGGACGCGGACGAGCGCTTCGAGTGCTTCGGGCGCCATCGTTTCTTCAATGGGCACGATCAACAGCCCTTTTGTGTACCACTCGTCTTTGTTTTCGATGAGTGCGACATCATCACCGTTCCAATCTTTTTCGAGTGCATAAAGCCCTGAAAAACCGACACCCGATTTTGACAAAACATGCGTTCCGCCGTCGCTGCCGCGATCCCATTTCGGGGCATAGGCCGTGAGAAACAGGAATCCGGCGAACGCCAATAGCCCTGCGACGATCATCCAGATGATCGTCGTTGCACTAAATGGATTGGCGTCGGCGCGCTCAGCCACGCCAAGACCCCGCGAGCGCGAATTCACCATAGGCTGCACGGCATTGCGTCCAAGCCTCGGCGCTCACCGATGCGCTGCCAAAGGCGCTGACTTCGACAACGCGGGCAATGGCGGCGAAAGCTTTACGGGCGCCGCTGGGGATGGCTTCAGCGACAGAGATGTCGCGCGCCGTAATCGATGGCTTCAGGAATTCGGGACGCCTGCGGGATATGTCTTCGACGCTGCGGCGCAGGAGCAGCCGGGCTGCCTCGGCATAGCTTCCGGCAGAGGCCAGCGCCTCGGCTTCGGTCAGCAGCGCGCGCGCCGCCGACTGGTCGGGCGTCCATTCGGGTTCTTCGTCGGCTTCGGGCTTCTTTTGCCATGGCCAGCGAAAAACCATCCCGCGCGCTTCATTGACGATAAACCATGCGATCAAGCCAACCACCAGCGCAACCGCACCCCAAAAAATATAGGGAAAAGCAGGCATCAACCATTGAAAGAACGCGCCCGTCGGTTTGATCCACGACGGGATTTCGGGCGCGACAAATTTGGGAAGATCATATTGCGTCGACGTATCCGCAATCAAGCGCGCGTGCGCTTTGCCAAATTCGGGGTCGCGCCCAATGTCGGCCATTGCTTTTGCGGTCGCGGTCACGATATCCCCGGATACTCTCACTCCTGTCAATGAAGCGCTCATGCAACTTGCGCAAGGGGCCGCGCGACAGGCCAATGAGGCGCATTAACCTACGCACGTTGCCAGATAATCGCCGCAATGCTAGCGCCACATCATGGCCGATATGATGGTAGAAGATGTGGCCCCGACGTCACCGAGCGCGCCCGCGCCGCGCTCGGTCGTTTCGCGTTTGAAATCAATCACTATTGATCAGTGGGTTCTGCTTGCCGGTTTGGTCGCACTGACCGCGCCGACGCTCGGTTATATTATTGATGTCAGCTGGTCGACTGAGTCGGGCGGTCATGGACCGATTGTTCTCGTTACGGGCGCTTGGTTGATCTGGCGGCTTTGGCCCGAAGTTGAAAAGGTCGTGGAACCAGTGCCGCTCGGGCGGTTTCTGGTTCTCTTTATTCCGCTGCTGATCCTCGCGATCATGGCGAAGATTACTCAGATCATCGAGATCGAGGGTTATCTCGTTTACGGCGTCATCATGTCCGTATTTTACGGACTTGTCGGCATGCGAGCAATGAAACTGCTGTGGTTCCCGCTGCTCTATATGGCTTTTATCGTGCCGCCGCCTGACACGCTGGTTGCCGCGATTACCAATCCGCTGAAAACCTACATCTCGCAATATTCGGTGCTGTTTCTTTACAAGCTCGGTTATCCGATTGGGGGCGCGGGCGTAACGATCCAGATTGGCCAATATCAGTTGCTGGTGGCGCAGGCCTGTTCGGGGCTAAACTCGCTCGTGTCGCTGTCGGCGATTTCGAGCTTTTATGTCTATCTCCAGCGCGGTGCACGCGTCGGCTATTCCATTTTTCTGCTCGCGACGATCCTGCCGGTTGCGGTGTTTGCCAATTTCGTCCGCGTGCTGATCCTGATCCTGCTGACCTATCATGTGAGCGAATCCGCAGCGCAGGGATTTCTTCATAATTTTGCCGGACTCACGATGTTTGTCACAGCGTTATTGACGATCTTCGGCATCGATTCAGTGGTGTCGCGCATGATCGATCGCAAGAAAATACAGGCGCATATATGATCGATGATGGCGCGCCCAGCGCGAGCGGACTGTCGCGGCGGAATGTCCTTACGGGAATTGCCCTGTTGAGTGCAGCAGGCGTTGCTTATGCCCGCCAGCCGCAACCAAGTCCAAAGCAACTGGGCAAAGGCGGGCTTGATGCGCTCGTCCCGAAAAACTTTGGGGCATGGAAGTTCGAAACTACAAGCGGTCTGGTTTTGCCCCCACCTGATGCGACAGCGGACCGGCTCTATGACGAAGTGCTCACGCGCGTGTATACCCGGCCCGACGGGCAGACCGTGATGTTCCTTGTCGCCTACAGCGGCGTCCAGGACGGGTTGTTGCAATTGCATCGGCCCGAAGTTTGCTATCCCGTCGGCGGTTATCAACTGAGCCAGACGACAATTGCGCCGATTGCCTTCACCAATGGTGACAAAGTACCAGCACGAGCATTTACGGCGACCAGCGCGCTACGCGTTGAGCATGTCCTTTACTGGACGCGCCTCGGGTCTGCCCTGCCGACGAGTTGGGCGGAGCAGCGCTGGGCAGTTGTGGTCGCCAATTTGAAAGGGGCTATCCCTGACGGCGTTCTGGTTCGTATGTCTTGCGTCGAGAATGATGCCGATAAGGCCTTTGGCGTTTTGCGCGAATTCGCGTCAGACCTTGCCGGATCGGTGACGCCAAAGGCACGACAACTGCTGTGGAAAACGGTTTAAGGGCGCGCCAGCGTTCCTGATTGATTGTCGGCTTCAAGTCCCCCTGACTGACCGACGGTTAGTTCACCGACAGTTTCGTCGGCGCGCATTTGGCCGAAGTCTTGCACTGTTATCTTTGGCGCGCTCAACCCTGATTCTGGCTTTTGCACTGCGAACGGATTCTGCGCTTGATCAGCCGGGCCGATGGTCGGCAAAATGTCGGGCGACAATCCCGGCGCTGTAGCTTCAGAGGCGATGATGGGCTCGATCCCGGCATAACCAATCCGAAGCCCGCGCAAACCCTTTGGGCTGCCCTGCCAGCCGTAAAATATATGCGCACCAATCGTTCGCAGTTTGACGAGATCGGTTCGCCAGTAGGGCACCACTTGTTTCGTGTGGTAATGCGTTGCGAGGCCGACGAGCGGCTCGACCATTCCGGACAGGGCGGCTACAGCCACCATCCGTGCACGCGCAAACAAGAAAGGGTCGGGCTTGCGCGCGAGCGCACCATCGCAAGTAAAGGTGAACTGGCATCCGGTGCGGCGTTCGGACCCCTGATAGACGACGCCGCAGACCGACGATGGATAGCGCGGATCCCGCACGCGGTTAAGCACGACTTGCGCCACGGCACGCTGCCCGGCGGGTGACTCGGATGCAGCTTCATAATAGACCGCTTGCGTCAGACAGTCGGTGGCGCGAATCAAATCGGGAAATCGTTCGGGTGCGCGACTGACGATCAAGGGCTTGGCTGCGACAATCGGGCCGACATAATCGGGACGTTCCGCGTTGATTGTTTCGGCCGCTTCGGGTGCAATATTGGGCTGGAACGCCAGCGGCGCGGGCTCGACAGTATCAGGATCAAGCGGAATCGTCACGGCCCGGCGCGGGCTTGGGGGTGCTATTGCCGTCGTCGTCGCAAGCGAGATGATGGCAATGACGCCCAACGCCAACAGAACCCATCGGATTATCGCGCGTTTATCGGTTTCTTCGGGATTATCGGTCATGATGACCGGCGCTTTCAGATCGGGAACGGCCGGATAAAATAAACCACAAAAGCCCCCGTTGCGATGATGGCGGCAATGGCAATCAAATGCATGCCTTCATTACCGAAATAGTTGGTGATCGCGCATCCCGCCGAGGCGACGAGATAGTGCCAAAGTTTGTCCGATGGCGCGTCCTGCATCGAGCGCTGAAGGAACAATACGATTAGGCCCGCGAATATCGCGACAGTCAGCCAGTCATAAATCGTGCTCAATGCCGTGCTTTCGTTGCAATTCGATAGCGTTATCCTGTATCGTCCTTGCATTCAAGCGACCACGAAAGGCATGAAACGATGATAAATGGGGGTGGCGCGATGCGCCGGATTGGACTCGTAGCGACTGTTGCGTTCGGCGTTGCGCTGGCGGGTTGTTCGAAAAAGCCAACTGATCAGGTGGTTGCGATCGTTAACGGCGAAGAGATTTCGCTGCCCGAACTCAATGCCGAGCTGGGCAATGCGCAGGTGCCGCCCGGTGTCGACAAAAAGCTTGTCCAGCAACAATTGTTGCAGCGACTCGTTGATCGTCGCTTGCTCGCGCAGGCTGCAAAGGATCAAGGGTTGGATCGCGATCCCGCCTATATCGTCGAACAACGGCGTGTCATGGAATCGATGCTCGTCGAAAAGCTGGCGAAACGCACCAATGACACGATCCCTGTGCCGACTGCAGCTGACATCGACAAATTCATTGCAGGCAATCCGTCGCTATTTGGCGGGCGCCAACTTTACAGTGTCGATCAGATTGCTTTTGCAACGCCCGCTGATGCGTCGCGATTGAAGGCGCTCGAACCCGCCAAGACAATGGAGCAAGTCACTGTTGTCCTCCGCCAGCTCGGGATAACTTTCCAGCGCGCCAATCGCGTGGTCGATTCGGCCACGGTGCCGCCCGAGCAGATGCAGAAAATCCTGTCGCTGCCCAAGGGCGAGCCCTTCGTCGTGCCAAGTCAGGGGCAGGTGACCGTCAACGTTATCGTGGGGAACAAAGCAGAACCGCTTCCCGAAACGCAAGCGCGGGCGATGGCCGTTCGCGCGCTGCGTTCGCAATCACTGGCTAAGCTCGGCGAAGCGCGCCTTAAGGAAGCTCGTACCAAGGGCAAGGTTGAATATCAGGACGGTTTTGCACCAGCCAAACCGGCAGGTGCGCCAGCGGCACCTGCCAAGTAAGCACTAATCGCGTTCGGTGCGGGTCCATCGGCGATCCGCACCGCGCGCGAGTTTGAGATAGATCGGCAGCTTCCACATAATGTAGAGCGGGACGCGGAGCAGCGTTCCGAACGGAAGGATGGTTCGCCCGATGGCACGCCATCCGCCGAGCACCGCGAGACCCCCGATGCTCATCACCGCAGCCAATGCAGTCGCAGGTATAAAACTCGACACGAAGCCGAGCATGACCAACGCAATTAATGCGAGCGTTGCGAGCCCGAAGGTCAGCGCAAGTGGCGGCACCATAAGATGTAACCCCAGCCAAAACGAAGGCCAGTGCCCCCGCAAGAGCATTTGTGGCGCGATCCGCGATGCGGTGGCGACAAAACCATGTTCCCAGCGCGTTCGCTGCGTCACGGCAGCTTTCCCCGAAGCAGGCGGACTCGTCACGCGAGCGTCATCAGCATAAGCCGGCAATTGCCCGGCGCGGACCAGCGCGAGGCCGATGGCGAGATCTTCAACACTATCGGACGTCGCGAGCGGCGCATCGCGGAACTGTGCCCAAGGAAAGGCCATGCCGGTGCCGGTCAGAACGCATGTTCCGGCAATCCGCATGAGACCACGCTGGCGGACAACATTTTTGAGTGAAAAGGCAAAATTAGAAATCCGCGTCATCGGCGGATCATCGGGACGTGTGTCGAGCTCATTGCGCCCCTGGACAGCGCGACCGGTTTGCAGGACACGGCTCGCGAGGCGGGGCAGGGCGTCTCCATTCGGCACACAATCGGCATCCATGATGATGACGATGGCAGGTGGATCGGTGGCCAGTGCGACGCGCGCAAAAGCCAGCGCATGCCCTTTTCCACGCAGGCTGATGTCGTTTCGTTCGACAACCTGCGCACCCGCCGCTCGTGCGACCGCACCGGTCTCGTCGTTGCAATTGTCGGCGACGACAAGAATTTCGCAATTGCTTGGCGTGATCGCGGCAATGGTTGCCGCGATGCCCGCTTCTTCGTCATGCGCGGGAATGATCACCGTGAAGCGCGGCAGGACTGTTTTTAAATCGACGTCGTCGGGCGTGCGCAACCCGGTGAGCGTTTCGGCCGTCAAGACAAGCAAGGGGAAGGATGCGACCCCGGCCAACAGCGTCGCAATGACGGTCAGCATCAGGCCGCACTCGCGCGGATCAGATCGGCCATCTGGGCACCATTGGCATCGGCATCATGCGCGGCTTCAACACGCGCCCGCCCCACCTCACCCATGGTCGCGAGCTGTGCGACGGGTGTATCGAGCGCAGCGCGAATGGCGTTCGCCAACGCCTCGACATCGGCTGGTGGGCACAGCCACCCTACCGCGCTGTCGACCAGTTCGGGAATACCGGCGACCCATGTCGTTATGACCGGACGGCGCAGCGCGAGCGCTTCCATCAGGACCACCGGCAGCCCTTCGGCAAAGCTCGGAAGAATGAATGCGCGCGCATCGAGCAGATGCTGTCGCACCTCATTTCCCCCTTTGATGCCAACGAAATTGAGGTTCTCAGTTAAACCGAGCACAGCAGCTTGCGCTTCGAGCGCACGACGTAATAAGCCATCGCCAACGACAACAATTTGCAGATCGGGCCGTTCCGGCGCGACTTGTGCAGCGGCATCGATCAAGATGTGCAGCCCCTTTTGCGGACCTAGCCGCGCGACACAGCACAAGGTCGCGTTATCGGGTGGGCCGGTGGCATCATCCATAAAGGCGCGATCAACGCCACAGCGGACAACCGCGATCTTTATCCAATCCTCTGGTTTGGACCAGCGCATCAGCTGGCTTCGACCATAGCTGCTGATTCCGGCAACGAATGCGGCATCGGCAATCTTGCCTCCGAGATCGATTGCAACGGGTGCATCAAATTCATCAGGCCCGTGAACCGTAAAGCTATATGGGGGTCCGCCCCATGCCCTTGCCAATCGCGCGACCGCCGCCGGGTTGGTCCCAAAATGGGCATGGACGTGGCTGACGCCCTGTCGCCGCCAGTCACGGCAGAGCCATGCCGCTTCGGCGAGGTAGGCAAGCTGACGCCAGCCGCTGCCCCATGACGCGCGCGCCATGCCAAGGGCGCGACCAAGGGCGCGGAAAAAACCCATCGGGTGCATCAGCGCTTCGATCAGGAATGCGCCCGCCAGCGCCAACACGCCTTGCGCCAACACAGTCCTCGTCACGTCGCGTTCGGCGGCATCGCGCAGATCGGGCAACGCATCAGGGGCGGGGCGGATCGAATAGCGCAGGACCGTTAATCCCCCCGCTTCAACGCCCGCGATTTCGCGCCGGACAAAACTGTGGCTCGGCGCGGGATAGCAATTGACGAGGTAAGCGATGCGCAAAAGGTTGGCCCCGGCTAGAATCTGCGGCGGACATATGCACCTTTTCCTGGCGCCGTCACGCGCTTACAGTATCCTGCGGGGCACAAGGAATCGTTTCCGCCATGAACTTCCGCTCGCTAAGCATAATGGTCCTCCTTTTTTTGACGCAGGCCTGTTCGAGCGGACTGGAGGCGAAGCCCACGGATACGCCGAGCACGTCGGCGCGACCGCCGCTCGCTGTTGGCGTCAATATTGGCAGCGCGCACTGGTGGAACAACAACCGGATGCACGCGAATCTCATTCTCGGCAATCATTGGCAAATGGCGTTAAAGGACGGCAATTGGCAGGGCGTGCCGCCCGAACTGATTGACAGCGATGGTTGGCTACGCCCGCTTCCGCCGGGCGCGCTTGCATTCCGTGCGATGAATCACCCCAATTTCACCAACGGCAGCGCCGATATCATCTGCCGCTATGCGGGCAAGGGTGACATTGATGTGATCTGGCATGGCCTCATCACGGACCGTCGCAAGGGCAAGAACAGCTTTCGCTTTCGCTGGCAAACGATGGTGCCGCGTGACGACAAACCAGTCATCGCCCATATCTTTCTCGAAGTTTCGAATATCGATCCCGTCGATCCGATCCGCAATATCGATTGCCGTGAAACGTCGATGGACCCGAGTATCCGTTTCAATCCCGCGTTCATTGCTTCGCTGCGCGGATTTAGTGTGATCCGTTATCTTGGGGTGATGAATACCGCCACGGTCCCCACACTGACGTGGGAAGGGCGCAAGCAGATCACGAATTCGAGTGCCGAGACAGCAGATGGCATGGCCATTGAGGATTTGGTGGGGATCGCCAACGAAGCGCAGGTCAGCCCGTGGTTCATCCTGCCGTATCAGGCCGATGACGATTATCAGCGACGTTTTGCCGATTACGTCCACAAAAACCTCGACCCAAAGCTTGTTGCCCATGTCGAACTGGGCAATGAAATATGGAATACCGTTTTCTACCCGACCTATGAAAGAGTACAGAAAGAGGGGCTTGATCGTGGCCTCTCCAAGGACGGTTATGAAGCGCTTTTTCGCCGCTACGCCCAGCGGCTGACCGAAGTCATGAAGATGTGGACGGCGGTTTATAAGGATCGGCCGAAATCGCTCGTGCGGATCGCAGCGACGCAGCATGTTTATTACGAATCATCGAAACTGGTGCTGGGTTTCGCCGACACCGCAAAATGGGTCGATGCGCTGGCCATCGCGCCCTATTTCGCGTTCGACAAGACCAAGTTCCCGCTCGACAGCGGCGCGGACAACATCTTCGTCGGCATGGACGCCAGCATTGCGATTGTGCTCGAACAGGTTGATCATCAACGGGCGATTGCCGACCAATATGGCGTACGGTTGATCACTTATGAAGCGGGTCAACACATCGTCTTGCCCAATGATGTACCGCTGTTGAAATTGCTCAACCGCGATCCGCGTATGGAAACAGCGTATCGCCGCTATATCGACGGTTGGGGAAAACGGAATGGCGACCTGATGGTACTGATGCAAGATGTTGCAGGCATCGGGTCCGACGGCGCGTGGGGGCTGCGCGAATATCTGGACCAACCCATTGAGCAGGCCCCGAAAGCGCGCGCGGCAGCTGCCTATCTGCCAGCAGCAAACAAGGCGTCGAAATAGGGGCGGGCAGCGCTGACTGGCAGGCCATCCTTCGAATGGATCATGACGGCGATGTTGTCGGGCTCAATCGCGTCGAAATAGGTTTTGAGGCCTGCTTGTGTCGATAGGTCATGATCCCACGGTTGTTTGACCAGCGCGCGTGTCGAGGGGGCATGGTGTGATGCGTCGTAGCCAACAACGTCGCGCAGGTAGCAACCGTACAGAATATATTCCGAGACCGTTCGTTGTCGCGCGATGGCGATCTGCCACGGCAGGCCGGTGGCGTGTTCAATGTGATTGTGCAACCCAAGTATGTGCTCGCGCCGCCATGCAATCAGGTTTCCAACATGGCCGCGAAGGGTGGGCTTGGTCGCAAGCCCAAGCAGTTTGGTTGCCACATGGGTCCATGTCGGCACCATCCCGGTGCAATATTCGACATCGAGCAGCCCCGTTTTGCCGTCGACGAGAAAGTTTTCGACCGTGAAGGGTCGGACGAAGGTCGTGTCCGAATCCGTCATGACGAGGATGTCTTCGGGAACGATTTTCACGGCGGCGAGCTTGTAAACCTGTTGGCTGATCCACCCGCGCATCGGCAACGCACGCCAATTATACCAGCTGCTCCCGTTCCACGGGATGCGGATGAAGCGGCGGTCGATGACGCTTTCGGCCTCAATCAGGATAGTCCGCGCGCCCGCCAGATGTGCGAAGGCGGGCATGTCAGCGCGGTCAACGATGATATAATGCCTGAACGCGGGACCGAAGCGATCAAGCGATGCGACGAGCAGCTCGCACCGCTCGAGATCGGGTGGATAGGATGGCGTGACGAAAGCGAGTGTTGGGGTCATTGCGCGGCGTGCCACGCGGGCATGGTTCCCGGCGGATCATTCCAGTGCGCGATTGCCGGCGTTTGATCGAATTTGCTGGCGGCGATTCCATGCTTTCGCAATCCGGCACGCTCGGCATCGGCTGATGGACGCTCGCGGAGCAGACCAAAACGCTTCATGGTGCGAAGCAGCCGATTTCCCATAAGCCATGCCAGTGTCGCATTTCGCGCGGCGGCTGGACCGTAAGCGCGCGCGAAAAACCGACGGCGTGATACGAAAAGATAATCGGGAATGCTCGCGCGATGATGAAGTTCGGCATCAGCGATCCCGGTCGCCGCACCGCCGACATGAAGGACGCGGCTGTCCGGTACAAAGCGCATCGTCCATCCGGCGCGGGTCAGGCGGTGCATCAGTTCGACTTCTTCGAAATAAAGGAAAAAGCCGGTGTCGAACAGACCGACCTGTCGCAGCGTTTCGGCGCGGAGCATCATGCTCGCGCCGGTTACCCACTCAACTTGTTCGGGGCCTCCGGGGAAAATGATTCCTTCAGTGACGCCCAGCGCGCGACCGATCCGATTCATCTGGCACCCGCGGAAAAATTCACGGGCGACCGACGGAAAACGAAAGGCCGAACCCGATTTGGATCCGTCGCCATTAAGGAGCTGGCTTCCCGAAGCCGCGCATTTGGGGTGGGTATTGAGCTCGTCACGCAAGGCCACGACGGCGTTCGGCATGATGACGGCATCGGGGTTGAGCAGGTGGATAAAGTCGGGCGGCGCCGCGCCCTGCAACAGGTGCATGATCCCCTGATTATTCGCCCAGCCAAAACCGCCGTTGAAATCAAGTGCGAGCAGTTCGACCCATTCGTATGGCGCAAGGCCGGCGCGAAGCTTGTCAGCCGAACCATCATCTGAACCGCCATCGACGACGACAACGCGGAGATCGGGGATCGCAATGCGCTCGAGCGCCAGCGCTTTCACACAGGCAAGCGTCATTTCAGGCGTCCGGTAATTAACCGTGACCACAGCAACCGATCCGGTCATGAGCCAAGTGCCATTCGGATACGCTCGACGCCGCCGGGCCATCCCCAGTCAGCGGACAAGGCCAGATTGCTCCTGCGAACATCGGCGGGACTTTTCGCGGCAAGGCGCCCAATCGCGTCGGCGACCGATGCTGGGTTACCCGGCACATAAAGTTCGTTCATCGACTCCGCCAGTGTCTCGCGGAAAACGCCACAATCGGGCGCGACAATGCCGGTGCCTAAAGTCATCGCGAGTGGCAGCACGCCCGAGTTCAATTGGTTTTCCATGCGCGGGATGACGATGATGTCGGCAGCTTCGCAGACAGCAACGAGCTCGCGATCTTCAAGATAACCTTCCAGCTTGGTAACTGCCTTGCGTTCAAGCGATTGCATCAGGCGTTTGCGGCGAAGGCGGTCGCTGAAGCTGTTGACCGATGGCGGACGGAAGGCGCGCAGGACGTGCAGATTTTGGATGTTGGACCTTGTGAGCGCATTTGCCAGCAAGCCAAGTTCATCAATGGATCGCATCTGCCCGACCGCGCCGACGACAAGAGCGTTTGCCGGGATGCCCAAGGCTTTGCGCGCCGCACTTTGTCCGGTGGCATAAACTTGCAAGTTCGAAAAATTATTCATTCCGTGAATGAAATGCTTGTCGGCGGAGAGATCGGGGAAGGTTGCGCGGACAGCGTCGAGCGAGCTTTGTGAGAAGTGCCCGATGCGGTCCATGCGCTGGTAAAAGCGCTGGTAATAATCCCACGACACCGGGCCATCGTCGGCGTGCGGCAAGAGATTATGCACCGTACAAATCATTTTTGTCGCGGGCTTCAATGCATCGAGCCGCGCAAAGAGCCGTTCAACCAGTGGGCGCAGCGGTGGTACCTGCCACTGCGTCAGCTCTTCGGGCCAATGGAAGTGGATCAGGTCAAACGCGCGCAGGCCAAGATATAACTCGGGCAACCCCGCGCTAACCTCGTGCCCTGCCGCCCTATAGGCATGACTGAGGCTGACACTGAAAGTAAGATCTTCAGTCGCGACGAGGATGTTCATTTCTTTCTAGCGACCAGATTGATGTAGTGGCCGTAAGGCTCGCCAATATTGTCAGCGTGGAACTTCTGAAGGAAGGGGACGATGTCGGTGCCCGAATATTCGATTGCGCCATCCTCGGCTTCACGCTCGAACACGCGGATGCTGGCAAATGTCGCGAAGAATTCGAAGAAGTCTGTTGGATCGACTTGCATTCGCGCCATTGCATAGGGGCTGATTTCGCAGATCAGCAGATCGACCATGTCGAACACCGCGCGCCCGCCACGGAACACGAGTGGCTCGGCACCCTGCACGTCGATCTTCATCACCACCGGGCGGCTGATCTGGTCGGCGAAGCTGTCGAGGGCGTGCGCGGGGACAGTGATTGTCGCCCATTGACTCTCTTCCATCAGCGAAATCTCATCGGCGTTGCGAAAGCGATGATCGCCGTGATTGGTCGGCGACAATTCGAATGTTACCTCGCCTGGCTTGTCGAGCAGCGCGGCGTCGATGATTTCGATATTGTCGCCCGCACCATTTGCATCGGCATTGCCCCGCAGAAATGCCGCGTTGGCCGGAACGGCTTCAAAAGCGATCGTGCGAATGCCCGAGGCAGCAATGGGAACCGCCGTCAGCCCAATATTTGCGCCAATGTCGAGGTAGGTGCCTGCTTTGGTCGGCCCGAAGAATGCCTGAACCATTGCAATGGTCTTGGGCGACCAGCAGCCGTCGAGCGCATAGCGCTGGATCACGGATACATCGGCAGCAGACCCTTCGAACACCCCTTGCGCGCCGACAACCGTAATGCTTGTAATCGGCACTCCTGCCAACGCTTCCTGCAGCATTTGCGCGCGCGGCGTCAGTTCGGCGAAGTTACGTTGCAGGCGCTCATAAGTGCCGGGGGCTGCGTCCTGAAGCGCGCCAAGTGCGGACTGCAAAACACGCTTTCGCGCTGAAATTGGCATCGACGTCAAACTCCGGATCCAAGACCAAATCGGCGAACTGCCGGGCCAACAAACGCATGCAGCATCGCCACAAGGGGTCGATAATGCGAAAGCCCATACAGGCAAGCGCCGCCCAGCAACGCATATACACTGCCAGCGGTTAACGCGCCGAATATAACACGGACAAAATCATTGGACTCGTTTGCGAAGCGGTTGACGAATTCGCCCGCGCCGATGGCCAGCGCCGCCACGACCAGAACGGGGACGATCCAGCGTGAAAGCGTGGCGAATGTGAGGCTCGTTTGCCGTGCCGCATAAGCGAAATAGATCGGTGCGAGGATTGCCATGCACGCGGCGTAGCTGATCGCGACGCCTTCGGCTTTCCACGGCAGGCCAATGACGAAGGACAAGACGAAGATGGGGCTGGCAAACAACGACCAGTAAAAATATTGCCGCGTGCGGCCAAGGCTGATGAACACCCAGCCGCATGAATTTGATGCGGTCGCGAAAATCGAGGACATGGCGAGCGCGCGGAAGATGACCGAGACTTCGCCCCATCCCGGCCCGAGGATGATGTTGACCAGCGGTTCGGCGATCGCAAACAGGATCGCGCAGAGCCCGCAGCCGAGAAATGCCGTGACCGTGGCGAGGCGTAAATAGGCGGCGTTCCAGCGTTCGGGATCATCCTTGCATTTCGCCAGAATCGGAATGGCCGACGACGACAGTGAACCGTTGATGAGGCCAATCGGCAGCGTCAGCAGATTATAGGCGCGCGCATAGAAGCCCAGCTCGACCGCGCCCCAACGCCAGCCAATCAGGATATTATCAAACTGACGATGGAAGAAGTTGAGTAGCGAGAAGCCCGTGACATTTGCCCCAAAGCCAAGCTCAGTCCGCGCATCGCGCCAGTTATTGACACGTGACGGACGCCAGTCGCAGACGATCCAAGTCAGGATCAGCGTGACGATGCTTGCCGTGATCATCTGCGCCACCAAAGCCCAGACGCCAGCATCAGCTTTCCACGCCAACACGACGCCGACGACCAGCCCTAGCGCCTGACTGATCAGCGCAATCAGTTGTAGCGGCATCCAGCGCATCGCGCGGGCGAGCAGGGCGTCATGCTGGGCCACGGCTGCTGCCAGCGGGATCGACATCGCCATGCCGATTACGATCATTGTGACGCGCGGATCATCGTAAAGCAGAGCAGCGAACGGAGCGGCAATTGCAGCGGCAATCATCAGGATCAGGCCAACGCCGATGTTGACGAAGAATAACGTGCTGACGAGCGGTTGCGAGACTTCGGTTTTCTGGATCGTCGCCACCGAAAGGCCCATATCGGTAAACAACGCGACAAAGCCAGTCACCGTGGCGGCCATGGCGATTAGGCCGAAATCGGCGGGCGCCAGCAAGCGGGACATGATGGCCGTCCCGAACAATTGCAGGATTAGGCGTGTTACTTGTCCGCCAAAGGCTATCGCGCCACCGCGTGCGGCATGGCCCGCAAAACTGCCTGCCATGTCGGGTCCGGCCAGCGTGCGGGCATTCGCTGCTTGCCGAGCTTCGTGCCGCGTCACCTCATGTTATCCCGATTCCCACTTGCGCGCGGCCTTAGCTTTGCGGGCGGGGCGGCGCCAGCCTGATTGATGGTTAGCAGCATTGACCCTTTCGCGAGCAGGGTTATGGCGCGGGATCATGAGCGATAACATCCCTTCGATCCTGATGGTCAGCTGGAATCGCCGCGAATATTACGAACGGACGATGGCGCATCTTCTCGCCGACCATAGCGATTTCCGGCTGCATTTGTGGGACAATGGGTCTGAAGACGGCCTGACCGATTTCATATCCGAATTGCGTGACGACCGGATTGTCGAGCGCCACCTGAACCCGACCAACGTCGGTCAATTTGCGCCGTGGCACTGGTTTGTTGATCGCTGCACGACCGGCATTGGCGGCAAATTGGATGATGATATCTTGGGAGAGGCGGGCTGGATGACTCGCTTTGCCGACATGCTCGTAAATGAACCGCCGCTCGGTCTTCTCGGCGGCTGGGTCTTCCTTCCCGAGGAATGGGATCCCGCGATTGGCGCGCACAAAATCCGTCAGGTCGGCGCATATCCGATTTTCCAGAATGTCTGGGTTGCGGGATGTATTTTTCTTGGCCGAATTGAAACGCTTCGGCGCTTTTCTGTTCACGACCCCGAAGCGCGGGGTGTTCCATTCGATCATAAAGCTTTGACACGGGCCGGGTTAATCTCGGGCTATCCGCTGCCGATGTCCTTTGCGCATAATCTTGATGATCCGCGGTCACCGTATTGCCGGATGAACCGTCCGGGCGGTTGGGACCAATTCGCCGCTTACACAGCGCGGATGGGAGAATTTTCGGGTCCCGAGGATTATGCGTTGTGGATCGCGAAAGATGCGCGTGATATTCTTGAAACGCCGATCGCGGACCAGCTCAACCTTTATGCGCCCCCAACGATCATGGATCGCGTAAAGGCGCGGCTCAAGCGATTATGGGAGCCTCCGACGGCTTGACCCGCACGTCGACTGGGTTTTTCGGAGCGACTGCGCGGTGGGGCACTTTCATCATCAGCGCCACGCTCGACACGATCAGGAAAAAGATACTCGGCCGCTGTAGATAGGATGTGAAGGTCAGCATAACCGCTGCGGACGCGAGCAGCGCGAGACAAAAGCCCGCAAGCTCGCGTTCGGCTGATGCAGGCGGCAGCAAACGCCGGATCTGCACCAACCGGCTGATCGGAATGATGAACGCGAGGCAGAAGAAAACAAGCCCAATGCCACCCGCAAACAACGCGAAATACAAGTAACTGTTGACGAAATCGACGATTCCTTCGCCTTGAATCATGTCCTTCATTCGGGCGACGACATTGGCATAGCTATCGCCAAAGATTGGGCTTTTCCAAAACTCCTGAAGGCCGCGGCGGAGCAGTTCGGTGCGATAGTCACCTGATCCCTTTGCTTCGTCGAAGCTGGTCGTGATTTGGTTGCCGATCGAACCGATCATCATTGCGGTTGCATACGCACCAGTCAGCAAAAATCCGGCGGCGCCAAGTTGCCCCATTCCACTGATCCCGCGGCGGTAAAAGGAGCTTATGACAAACGCGACCGCAATGCCGATCATGCCGCCACGCGACTGTGGCGCAAGGGTGCCAAGTGCGATGATTGAAACAATGGCGATGTAAGCCGTATTCGAAACAAAGGACCGTCGCGCCGCGAGCGCCGCTGCAAAGCATATCACGAGGACGCACCCCATGTTCGTTGCTTCTTGCATCGGCCCATAAGCCCGCATGAGCCCGCCGCGCCATTTCACGAATACGCTGACGTCAAACCCGAAATGTGGCAATATTGGTGAATAAAGTGGCCATGAGGCATAGGCTTCAAAAAGAACAACCACTGCGAGGATAACCCCAGCGCCGGCCATTGCCGTTAACAGCGTTCGCCACTCCGTCGCATTGCGCGCTGATCGGGTGATGATGTAAACGGGGATCCCATAGACGAACGCATACATCGCGGCCTGTCGCAAGAAGCCGATCCACGCTCCACCGCGCGCGTCGACAACAATCAGCACCGCAATCACGATGAACATAACGGCATCAGCCCATGGCGGTGCCTGCGCTGGTCGTCCCGGCGCAATGAAGAAGGCCAGCAGACCGCCGACCGCCAGACTGCTTTGCACGGTCCACGGGAAAAGCCATGCCCCGCCAAGAGTCAGATTTGTCGGGAGCGAAGGAAGCGCAAACAGGCCGATTGCGACGATGATGCCGACTTTCAGCTTTGTCCGGCCCAGCACCAGCGGCACGAGAGCAACCGCAATGTGAACAATGATCAAAAGCGGTGAGAGGAACGCGAAGGCTGCCATTGACCCCATAACAACGCCCGGAAGATAACCCACATCCCGGCGGCCGGCGCGCGTAGAGGCCATATGAAAAATAATCGAGCCTAAAAGGATCAAGGCTTCAAGGAACAATAAGTTCTTTAGCACAGGCCCAGTATTTCCATCGTCAGGCTCCCCAGCGTGCGCCGCTCACCGGTCGCCCCCGCGCATCACTATCCCAAAAATACGCGGTCCGTCGACCAGATACCGCCGCCACAGTCGTTTTGGTTCTGAAAGCAGGCGATAAGCCCACTCAAAACCAAGCTTCTGGACGATACGGGGTGCTCTTATTTGCCGCCCGGTGAGGAAGTCGATTGACGCCCCGATGCTCAGCGCAACGCCGTGTTTCGCGCCCAGTTGCCGCGCGCGGTGAAGCAGGATTTCACCTTGAGGGCTCCCCACAGCAACGAAGATAAAACGGCAGCCAGTATCAACAATGAAACGCGCTGCGGCGTCCATAGCTATGGTGTCGCTGATCATCCCCATCGGCGGAATATGCTGAGTGATCGTAAGCGTCGGATAGGCATTTTCGAGATCAGCAATGGTCCGATCGTCGCCACCGATAATCGCGACTCGCTCGCCGGGCTGGATATGGTTCGCAAAGAGAGCGGCCGTCAGATCGCTTCCGGGAACGACGTGCAGTGCGATGCGCGTCAGCCGCGCCAATCCTGACAATATACGACTATCACAAAAGCAAAAATCAGCATCAGAAACAGCCACGCGCGTTCGCCGTCCCAATGTTGAGTCTCCGAGCCGGTCCATCCGCACGATATGATCAACATTGGGCGTAACGACTGAGGTGTATTGCGGCATCTCTGCTGCCGCTATCACGCGCGCCAAGGCTTCATCCCAGCGCAAATTAGTGAATTCCACGCCGACGAATCGTGTCGGTGCGTCCTCAATAGGCATTCTTATCCCAGACCAGCCGGAACACCGTTTCGATGATGATGCGGATGTCGAGAAAGGGCGACCAATGCTCGATGTAATAAATGTCATATTCGACACGGCGTCGCGCGCGGTCCAAGTCAGCAATTTCGCCGCGCAGACCGCGGATTTGCGCAAGGCCGGTAATACCAGGCTTGACGCGGTGACGCGCCGCATAGCCCTTTACGGCGTCGAAATAGAATGCATCCTCGACGCGCATCTTGGTGGCGTGCGGGCGCGGGCCGACGATCGACATGTTGCCCTGCAGGACGTTGACCAGCTGCGGTAGCTCGTCGATGCTGAAGCGGCGGATGAAGGCGCCGACGCGGGTGACGCGCGCATCATTCTTTACTGTGCGCTGGGCTCCGCTTTCGTCCTGTGTATCAGCATACATTGACCGAAATTTGAGCACTTCGATCTCGGAATTGTTGAAGCCGAAGCGGAGTTGCCGAAACAGTATCGGGCCGGGGCTTTCAATGCGGATTGCGATGGCCGTCAGGAGAAGCAAGGGCGACAGGACGATGAGACCGACCGTGGCGAGCGCATAGTCCTGCAAGTTTTTGCCGATAAGGTCGAAGTCACGCACCGGGCGGCGCAGCAATGTCATCACCGGCAGCGAACCGATGACCCCGAGCCTGAAGCTTGACCGCAACTCTAAAATCTCACGCGACAACACGCAAACATCAATCGAAACTGCGCTCAATTGCTCAATGATCCGGTCAAGACGTTCTTGTCCGACCTGTGGCAGTGCGATGATCACCTGATCAAGATCGCCGTCGCGTGCCATGCCTAGGATTTCAGTGAAGCCGCCAACGAACGAAACGTCCCGATGCGCCGTTTTGTCGGCGCGTTCTCCGCGATCATCAGCAAAGCCGACGATCTTTAGATGGGGCAGCCGCTCGAGCTCAAGCAAATCGACGACGCGACCGACGACAGTGTGGTCGGCCCCGTAAATCACGACACGTTGGCCAATGATTCCCTGGTCCATCAGCCACCAGGCAATGCGGCGGAAGGGGATACGGCTGAGCATCAGGAGCGTTGCGCAGGTTGCAACATAGATACCGGTCATCCCGGTCGACATTTCAGAGGTCGAACGTAGCTGGGTTGCTGTCAGGCCCGTCAGCACGAGTGCGATAACGAAATCGTAAACGCCGCCTTGGCCGACATCGGAGCCTTGCCCGCGAAAAGTGGTGTAGCCATCGCGTGAAATTCTGATCAGGAAATAGTTAATCGCCAAGATAATCGCCGCGTTCATGTGTAACGGCTGATCGATCCCCCGGTCGAATATCGACGCATAGATAACCATCGCTGCAAAAAACGCGATAATGAAGCATAGGGCGTCTGATGCGATGCCTAATGTTGTTAACAGGTTTGACGTGAAGCGCATGCGCCGTCGACGTGGTGCCGCCGCCTTAAAGGCCACGACTTGGTTCTCATCGCTCAAAACCGGATCGGCTAAGTCGCTCATCAAGCACCGGGTAGGGGGCTGAAAAGGCCGCGCATCTTGAACGGACGTGAGGGATTGGTGAACGTGAAGTCGCGGATTGCCATATCATAGCGGCGTTTCGCGCTAATGATGCAGGCCAAGTCTCCGATCTTTTGACAAGTCATCGCGAGTGTTTCCCAGCCCCATGGTTGCGATCCGTTGGCATCCGCAAAGCTGCGCGCCGCCGCTATGGCGCTGCCCTGATCGCCGATAGCTTGGAGATATTGAACATAGGCCGAAAGCGCTCGGCGGCTTCGTGGCAGATCGCGCACCGCTTCAGCCAGTACCTGACGTGCGCGTAGCGGTTGATCGTTGGCGAGATAGGATTGGGCAAGCGTTGTGCGCGCCTCCAGCAGCGATGGGTCCGCGAGGATAGCGCCTTGGGCATCAGCATTTGCCCGGTCAAAACTTTTGGCCGCTGCGGCCCATTTTGCGCGTAGCATCAATGCATTTGCGTCCTGAGCGCCTCCACCCGCACCGAGGATCGAACTAACAAGCGCTTGCGCTTCGTTACGTCGACCGAGGCCGTCAAGAGCGACTGCATTCAGGCCACGGTCATTGTCCGCAGCACCACTACCCTGCGATATCAACGCAGCGGCTCGGGCATATTCTTTGCGCGTAATCAGATATTGTCCCGCAGCCGTTCGCAGCGGCGATCCGCCTAATTTCGTCAACCGCTCATCAAGGTAGGCAGGCTGGTCAGCAGGTTCGACATTGTCGTAAAATTCGAATGCCCAGGCAATAAACTTAGCATCTTCACGTTTGGCGATCACGGTGTCGGACCACAGTTGACGCGCTTCGGCAATTTTGCCTGTGCGATAGAGTAGATTGCAATAATCGAGCGCGAGCTCTGCGTTGCCTTTTTGCGCTTTCAGAACTTCGGGAAATGCCGATTGCATGCCAGCGACATCACTTTTTGCACGATAAAATTGGAGCAGGGCAAAGTTGAGACTGGGTTTCGCTTCAGCACCAGAGGCAGCTGCCTCAAGGAGCTTGATGGCGTCATCGACTTTGCCGCCAACTGCAATTGCGCGTGCTTTGAGTAACAGGCCAGTCTCGTCGTTAGGCGACGCTGCCAATATCGACTCGGCTGCGGCCAGCGTGACTTCCTCGTCGCCCTTGTCGAGCGCGAGCAGTCCTTTTACCGCAAGACCCTGACCATCATTGGGAACCAGCGCCAGCAACCGGTCGACCGCGTCTTGCGCGAGCCGTGTCGCCCCAATCATATAGCCGCTATAGGCCAGTGGGCGGAGCGTATTGGCATCGCCGGGACGCAACTCGTCCGCCCGACCAAAAGCGGTAAATGCTTCGGGCAATTCGCCACTTTGCAGCCGCATCTGCCCAAGGGCGAACCAGATATCGGGGACATCGTCGCGGATCGCGACTGCGCGCAGCAGCTCCCGTTTCGCTTCGGCGACTTTCCCCTCGGTCAGATATTGTTGCGCCTGCGCATAAGCTTCGTTGGCGCGTTGAGTCTTCGAGGCGCAGCCTGACACCGCCAAAAGCATGGCGCTGCTCAACAAAATCGCACGAATATGGGCATTAAGCATAGGCGGTTGCATCATTTGATCCTGGTGCTGCTATACGCCCGTTTAGAATCAGTGCTATGGTGCAAGCAATCGCGACGATCAAGGTGGTAGGCACAACACCCGAAACGAAGCCGCGAAAGGGGGCAGAAATGCTACGATTTTTGGCAGTTACTATTTTTGCGCTCGTGGCCTCAATGGCCAGTAATGGTTATGCTGCCGACGCGCCGAAAGCGACAAACCGACCCTATACAATCAATCCCGGTGATGAAATCGAGATTTATGTATGGGGCGAAGAGCGGCTTCAACGTCAAGTGCGCATCCTTCCCGATGGCAGCTTTGCGTTCCCGCTGGTCGGACGCATCGTAGCAACCGGAAAGTTGCCGACGGCCATAGAAGCAGAGATTTCACAGGGACTGAAAGCACAGTATCGCGGCGAAGTGCCTCAGGTCACGGTGTCGGTGAAGGCACCGTCGGGCATGACATTTTCGATTGTGGGGCGTGTCAAGAATCCCGGAAACATGACGCCAGGCCGCTACCTTAACGTTATGGAAGCAATCGCGCTGTCGGGCGGACCTGATGAATTTGCGAACCTCGATAACGTGACGATCATCCGCAAAACGGGTACGGGCATCACGCTGCTAAAGGTCAGGTTGAGCGCGGCATTCAAGGGGTCTCCCAATATCACAGCCGAAATGCTGCCGCAGATTGAAACGGGCGACACGGTGATTGTCCCATGATGCGCGGATCGGTCGATTATCTAGCGCGATTAATAGCGACCGCGTTGACAGCAATGCCATTTTTTTGTTCGGCGGCGCGCGCTGAGACGACGTCAGGCATCGGTGTTTCGGGTAATCTGGAGTATTCGAACAATCCCTTTTTGTTGACCGCCAGTAATACCGCAGCGGTTCGTGCGCGTGTTTCTTTGTCCCCCTTCATTGAAGAGCGGACGGCACGGTCAAGCTTGCGCGTATCCGGCGATGCGTCCTTTTCAGCGTATAATAGAAGCTATCGCGACGCCGTCGATTTGTCATCGCAAGTGGGCTACAGTAATCGGCTTTCAAGGCAATTTTCGATCCGTGCAGGCGTCTCGCTCAACAGTTCGATCAACAGCATTTACAACTCAAACCCGATTTTTGACGCACCGTCCGCCCAGAATGTGGTGCCAAAGATAATCGATATTACCGTGATCGGCTTTCAGCAACGAACGACCAATGCCCAAGCCAGCGCTGGTCTGACATACTCAATTGACGACAAGAACACGATTTCACTTGGGTATGACGGCAGCGTGGCGCGCTATCCGCAGGGTGCCAACCGCAGCGAATATTCGAACATCCGTCAAAACGTCAGCTATTCGCGCGTAATCAACGCGCGCGCCAATGTTGGCGCATCCGTCAGCGTCAGCCGTGTCAATTATTTTGGCACGTCGTTTGGGGATGCGCGAATTATCAGCCCGACGCTGGATGGCACGTTTCGTTTAGCAGCAAACTGGACGCTTTCGGGTGGCATTGGTTTTTCGTCTTCGCGGGTGAATGTCGGCTTTGGTCGGCTATCGTCGACGGATCTGTCGGGAAGTATCAATTTGTGCCGCTCTGACACGCGAACAAATTTTTGTTTCAATGGCTCACGATCAACGGCGGCATCCTCGTTCGATGGAGTCCGAACGTCGACGACGGCAGGATTGTCCTACAGCTATCGACTGAATTCACGTGATTCGATTAGTGCGTCGGGCGGGTATAGCCGATCAACCGTGCCACAGCGGTCGGTTGGTGCGCCAACCGACTACGCCTCGGCAACTACGAGCTTTTCACGACGCTTTTCAGATCGTATGACAGGACAAATAACAGGCGGGTTTTCGCGTAGCACGTTTCAGGGCACACGCAGCACCGCCTATGGGTCGATTGGCATCAACTACAGCTTTGGTAACCAGTGATGACGACTGAACAAACAGAAAATTATGGAGATCCAGCGTCGATTTTGGCGCATGTTCCCGGCATATTGCTGCAACGAAAATGGTGGTTGATCATCCCGACTCTTTTGCTGCTGCTGGCGGGCGCCGCAGCGGCTTTCTTCCTTCCAGCGCTGTATCAATCCTCGGCAACATTGCTGGTCGAATCCGCTGACGTGCCGATAGACACTGGCGTGTCCGGGGGCACCGAAATTGTTGACGAGCGGCTTGCGAAAATCCGCCAACAGATACTGAGCCGTCGCGACCTCATCCAGCTTATGGACAAATATGCGCTCTATCAGAACGAGCGCCAGTCGGATCCGCTTTCTAAGGTTGTCAGCAAATTTCACGATGCCATCGCTGTAACGCCGGTTGGTGCCGAGTTTCAGCAATCCGGCGGCAAAGCGACGATCGCGTTTACGATCAGTTATGATTATCGCGATCCGATCCTGGCTCAGCAAGTCACGCAGTCACTGATTGACCGGATCGTCGAAATCGATTCCACCGCGAATGTCGATCAGACACGTGCTGCGGTTGCCTTCCTCAGCCAACAAGCCGAGGATTTGCAGGGTCAGATTACCCTGGTGCAGACACAGCTTTCGGGTCTCAAGGCGCGCAACGGCTCGCTGCTCTCGAACGTCAATGTGCCGATGATGGGGGGCGGTGGCGGGGCTGATGGGCAAATTGCGATGCTGCAACGTGATAATGCCAACCTCAATCAGCAACGCGATCTTGTAAAGACATCGGCGGAACGCGATCCCGTGGTTTCGCAGGCAGAGGCCGGTCTGGCGGCAGTGCGGGCAATTTATGCTGAAACCCATCCCGACGTGATCTTTGCCAAACAGCGGCTCGAAGAAGCAAACCGACTTGCCGCGACCAATGTGAAAAAGGTGCCGGTGGACAGCATCGCGCAGCAGATTGCGTTCAATAATAAGCAGATCGCAGCGCTTCAGGCAGCGAAATCGCAAGATCAGAGCCGGTCGTCGCAGATTTTCGCGGCACAATCGCGCGGTCCTGCGGTAATGGAACAGGCGGCGCAAATGCAGCAGCGCCTTGACGGGTTAAACGTGCAGTATCAGCAATCTTCGACACGGCTCATCTCTGCCCAAGCTGCGGCGCGCGCCGCGACCGAACAGCGTGGTGAACGGCTAGTCGTCGTTGATGCACCATCGCAGCCTGATCAGCCGACTTGGCCCAATCGCCCGTTGCTGATGGCAGGCGGCGGCGCGATCGGCGCGGGGATTGGCCTTGCGCTGATTTTGCTTATGGAATTGCTGCGTCGGCCGATCCGGGGATCGGCGGGCCTTGAAGAAGTCACGGGATCAACGCCGTTGGGCATTGTTCCGATCATTTCGGGCAAGCGCGCAAAAAACAGTGACTCATCAGGCGACGGGGGGCGTTGGCTATGGCTAAAGCGGATGAATCCGCTGTCATGGCGACGCGCTAAACTGGCCACGGCTGATGGATGAAATTGGGGGCACCGGAAGTTCAATGACAACGATGCAAGAACCGCCGTCGCAGGCGGCGCGAACCGTGCGGCCCGTGCTTGATCTGTCGCGTGTAAAGGCAGTTGCGATCGATCCTGCGCTGCTTCGCGAAGAAAAGGTGATCGGGTTCGACCCGACCGACCGGGATGGTCGCCCCTTTACGCTGCTGCGTTCGCGCGTTCTCGACCTTTGGCGCGGGCAGGGGCATAAGTTGATCGGTATTACGTCGGCATCGCCGTCCGCAGGGAAGTCGTTTATTGCGTGCAACCTTGCGACGTCGCTGGCAACGCTCCCCGAAACGCGCGTGGCGCTGTTCGATCTCGATTTACGGCGCGGGACAGTGGCGCGCAATTTCGGCATTGAATCGGATAGTGGCCTTGAAACCTACCTCAATGGGTCAAACCCCAACCTCGCGGATATCGCGCGCAAGGTTGAAGGGCTTGCGCTAACCCTTTTCACTTGTGCGCAAGTCAAAGGGCATTCAGCATCGCTGGTCACTGGCGACAAGTTCGATGCGCTGGTCGCGGCAATGCGGACGCTGCCCGACGATGTCCTCGTGCTTTGCGATCTTCCACCTGCCTTTGCCAATGATGATGCGAAACTGATCTGCGAACGGCTCGATGGCTATATACTTGTCGCCGAAGACGGCGTGACGCCGCGCAAAGCGATCAAGTCGGCTGTCCAGTTTATGGAGCCGTCGAAATTGCTCGGCTCAATTCTCAATCGCGCGAGCACGGGGCTGGAGGATCAATATGGGTACGGCAGCAAAGCGTATCGCCATTATTACGAGTAGGCGGTGTGCGTAAGGGGATCATCCTAGCCGGCGGATCGGGCACGCGCCTTCATCCGCTTACCTTGTCGGTATCGAAGCAGCTTATGCCGGTTTATGACAAGCCGATGATCTATTACCCGCTATCGGTACTGATGCTGGCGCGCATTCGCGACATATTGATCATCACGACGCCGCACGATGCGCCCGCGTTTCAGCACCTTCTGGGGGATGGCAGCGATTGGGGGCTGGCGATTTCTTATGCGGTGCAGCCGACGCCCGACGGGTTGGCGCAGGCGTTTCATATTGGTGCGGACTTTGTCGGTAACGATCCTTCGGCGCTGATCCTTGGCGACAATATTTTTTACGGTCATGGCCTGCCCGAAGAGCTGGCGACAGCGGATGCGCGGACTGGGGGCGCGACGGTGTTCGGCTATCGCGTGTCGAACCCGCAAGATTATGGCGTTGTCGCGTTTGACGGGTCGGGCCGGGCGATCTCGATTGAAGAAAAGCCCAACGCGCCAAAGTCGAATTACGCGGTGACAGGACTCTATTTCTACGACGGGACCGTGGTGGATCGCGCGCGCGGCCTAAAACCTTCGATGCGGGGCGAGCTCGAAATCACTGATCTTAACCGCAGCTACCTCGACGACGGCAGTCTGAACGTTGAGATCATGGGGCGTGGCACGGCCTGGCTCGATACGGGAACCCACGGATCGCTTCTTGATGCCGCCGTGTTCGTGCGCATTTTGGAGGAGCGGCAGGGTCTCAAAATTTGCTGTCCCGAAGAAATTGCATGGCGCGGCGGGTTTATTGATGACGCCCAGCTCGAAGTGCTTGCCGCGCGGCTCGGCAAGAGCGGCTATGGTGCTTATCTAACGATGCAGTTGGCGGCGGGGCGCGCCTAAGTGATCGTTACCGATACGGCCATTCCCGACGTCAAACTGATCGAACCCAAAGTTTTCGGTGATGATCGCGGTTTTTTTCTCGAAAGCTGGAACGAGAATGCATTCGATGCGGCGGGAATTACAGCGCGCTTTGTGCAGGACAACCACAGCCGGTCGGCGCGTGGCGTGCTGCGCGGCATGCATTATCAGATGGGTCCAGCGCAAGGAAAGCTTATCCGTGTGGTCAACGGTGCCGTTTTTGACGTCGTGGTGGATATGCGTGCGTCGTCGGCGACATACGGCGAATGGGTCGGCTATGAATTGTCGTCGCGCAATTACAGGATGCTTTGGGTGCCGCCGGGCGTTGCGCATGGCTTCCTCACGCTCGAAGATGGCACTGACTTTCTTTATAAATGCACCGAATTTTATGCGCCTGCAGCCGAGCATTGCCTTGCATGGGATGATGCGGCGGTCGGGATCGACTGGCCACTTCAAGGAATGACGCCCGTTGTATCCGACAAGGATCGAGCCGGACTGTCGTTTGCCGATTTGCCGAAATTCGCATGAAGACGCTTATCTTCGGCGCGGGTGGGCAGGTTGGGCGGGCGCTTCAAGCGCTGGCACCCGATGGGGCAGCGATCACGAGTGTCGACCATGATAAACTCGACTTGACCGACAATGCGGCAATCGAGCACTATATCCGGAGCGTCGCGGCCGATCTCGTCATCAATGCGTCGGGCTACACGGCGGTCGACAAGGCAGAGAGCGAATCGGATCTTGCCTATGCTATCAATTCGGCGGCACCCGCCGCAATGGCAAGAACAGCGGCGGAGATCGGCGCGCGGTTCATCCACATATCGACTGACTTCGTTTTCAATGGCACTGCGCATTTGCCGTATCTGCCCGACATGCCAACCAGCCCGCTGAACGTCTATGGCGCGTCGAAGGCAGCGGGCGAGGCAGCAATTGCGGCGGCGGGTGGTAATGCGCTGACAGTGCGGACGGCGTGGGTTTACAGCGCGGGCGGCGCAAATTTTGTCGAAACGATGCTGAAGCTGATGGCCAGCCGCGACAGTATCAAAGTCGTCGCCGACCAGATCGGGACACCGACACATGCCGACAGTCTGGCGCGCGCTCTGTGGGCGCTCTCGGCAACCGATCACTTAGGCATTGCCCACTTCACCGATGCGGGCGTCGCGAGCTGGTATGACTTCGCCGTCGCGATTCACGATCTCGGTCGCGCCGCAGGGTTGCTCGACCGCGACGTGACGATCACGCCTATTTCGACCAGCGGCTACCCCACACCCGCTGCGCGCCCGCATTACTCGGTGCTCGACAAGTCGGCGACATGGGACTTGCTCGGTTACACTGCCGACCATTGGCGGCATGAACTGGCCGCGATGATCATGAAGAAACGGACGACGGTATGAGCAATCTCCTCGTCACCGGCGGCGCAGGGTTCATCGGCACCAATTATGTCCGCGCGCGCAGCATCGCGCAGCCCGATGTGCCAATAATCGTCCTTGATGCGATGACTTATTCGGCGAAGCGCGCCAATCTTGACGGCCTCGCTAATGTGACGCTGGTCGAAGGCAACATCCGCGATGAAGCATTGGTCACGACGCTGCTCCGCGATCACCAGATCGACACGCTGGTTCACTTTGCGGCGGAAAGTCACGTCGATCGCTCGATTTCCGGCCCCGACATCTTTATCGACACCAATATTGTCGGCACCCACAGCCTGCTGAAGGCGGCCCGCGCGGTGTGGCTCGACGGGAGCAGCGGCACGCCGCACCGGTTTCACCATATCTCGACCGACGAAGTTTTCGGATCATTGGGTGCGGATGATTCCGCGTTTCACGAAGACACGCCTTATGCCCCCAATTCGCCCTATTCGGCGTCAAAGGCGGCGTCGGATCACCTCGTCCGCGCCTATCACCACACCTATGGCTTGCAGACGTCGATGACGAACTGTTCGAACAATTACGGGCCGTATCAATTTACCGAAAAGCTGATCCCGTTGTTTGTCATCAACGCGCTGACGGGCAAGCCTTTGCCGGTCTATGGTGACGGTATGAATGTCCGCGACTGGTTGCATGTCGATGATCATTGCCGCGCAATTGATCTGGTGCTGGATGGGGGGCGGGTCGGTGAGACCTATAATGTCGGCGGCGGTGAGGAATTGCCGAACATGACGGTTGTCAAGACGATCTGCGCGATAATCGATCGGTTATTTGCGGATGATGCGAGCTTGTTTGTAAAGTTTCCCGACGCCCCAGCCGCGCAGGGCAAGCCCACATCCGACCTAATAGAATATGTTACTGACCGCGCTGGCCACGACCGGCGCTATGCCATTGATTGCCGTAAGCTATCGTCTGAACTCGGCTATGCGCCTGCCTATGATTTCGCCGGTGGGCTTGCGGCTACAATCCGCTGGTATGTCGATCATCCGGCGTGGTGGGGCAATTCGTCTTAGAATTCGTCGTTGCGAGCGCAGCAAAGCAATCCAGTGTGCACTGTTCGACTGGATTGCTTCGCTGCGCTCGCAATGACGAAAGATGTTTAGTCAAACTGCCTTAAAGTGAAGGATCAGCACCGTTTGCGGGATCGTCAGCGGCAATTGCATGCCCGCCGCCATCAATGCTTCGCCGGAAATTAGGACGCCTTCGCCGGTCAGGTCGAGCGCATCAACTACTGACGGCCCAGAGAGGGACCGCCAATCGGTGGGCCAGATGATCTTGATGCGATAGCGCGCCGCCAGATCGAGACCGGTCGGAACAAACCGGTCGGGGAGTGTCGGCGCGTGGCCCGACAGGAACGCGACCGACCAAATCGCCTCACTTTGATCCGCCGCGACGACGCCAACGATGTTAATATAATCGGGCGTATCAAGGCGTTGAAAATCGCCGTTGTGGATCAGCGCGCGATATCCCTTGTGAAGCGCGATCGCCGCCTTCAATTGGTCGAGATCGGCTTGTGGCTCGGTCAGAAGATTCAGCTCGACCCCCATATGCCCCATCATCGCGGTGCCCGCGCGCATTGCCATGCTCAGCGTCCGTCCGGTCTGGTGGCATTCCGATGGCCCGACATGCGCACCCAAAACATCAAGCGGCAGGAAGTAGGACGCACCCCGCTGAATGCCCTGCCGGTCAAGCGCGTCGTTGCTGTCCGAAGTCCAGATGCGGTCCGTGTGCGCAAGAATACCCAGGTCGGGCCGCGCGCCGCCCGACGCACAGCTTTCGATTTCAACATTGGGGTGCGCAGCGCGGATGCGGTCGATCAGCGGATAAAGCGCTGCGACTTGCGCGTGCGCAATGGGGCGACCGTGCGCATCGCCAGGATGGTTCAGGTCGCGGTTCATGTCCCATTTGATGTAACGAATGTCGTAATCGCGCAGCACCGCGTCGATCCGCTCGAACAGATGATCGCTGACGTCCGTCCTCGAAATGTCGAGGACAAATTGGTGCCGGAACGGGATTTGTTCGACACCCTCGATCCGCAAGGCCCAATCGGGATGCGCGCGATACAGGTCGCTGTCGGGGTTTACCATTTCGGGTTCGAACCAGATGCCCATTTCCATGCCGAGCCCGTTGACATGGTCGACCAGCGGCTTCAGGCCTTGTGGATAAACCGCGTCCGACACAGTCCAGTCACCGAGGCCCGCGCGGTCATGTCGCCGCCCGCCGAACCACCCGTCATCAAGGACAAAGCGTTCGACGCCCAGTGCAGCGGCGCGCGTGGCGAGGTCTTTGAGCTTGGCCTCGTCATGATCGAACCACACCGCTTCCCATGTGTTGTAATGCACGAGACGGGGTTTGGCGCGCGTCGCAGGCCGCAGGACGTTGGCGCGAACGTGGTGGTGGAAATGCCGGCTGAGCGCGGCAAGCCCGTTCGCCGAATAACCCGCCACGATGTTGGGGCTCGCATAGCTCTCGCCCGGTGCGAGGCGGATTTCGCCCGGCAATAGCAAGGCACCAAGCGAAGCGAACGCACGCCCATCATTCAGCGTATCGACGCGAACGCGGTGGTTGCCGCTCCACGCGAGATGCAGGCCATAGGCATCACCTTCATTTTCATTTGTCGCTGGCCCGCACACTATGACGGCGGGAAAACTGTCATGCGATGTTCGCCCGCGTCGGTTTTCACGGATGTAGCCGCCTGAAAAGCGTGACAGCCGTTCACGGCGGAACTCATCAGTCCAGCGCCCCGAAAATCCGATAATCTCGGTCATCGGCTGCGGGATTGGCAGGAACGCCGTCGCCATGTCGTTCAGGTCGAGTGCCGCGTCACCGTAATTCGTGAGCGCCGATCCCATAGTGACGACTCCCGATGAAGGATCGACGTTGACTTTGTATTCAAGCCCCAGTCGCGTCCTGGCATCCGAACAGATTATGGTCGCGCCGCTTGTGCTTTCGGTCACTTTGACCACATCGAACCGGCTGCCCCAATCTTGGCCTGCACGATGCGCCGCAAGCCCACAAGGCCCCAACAACCCGAGGCCCGACTCCATCGCCAGTGACGCCGTGACGGGTGCATCCGCCATACCCGCCCCGCCCTGTAGTCTGCATAACCCGATGAGATCAGCGATCGCAACGCCGCTGCTTAGCCGCTGTCCCCAGTGGATAACATGCGGCGGCGTGCCCACCGAACAGCCGATGATCAGTGTCGTTTCGCCGGCGTTAAAGCGGATATGGTCCATCATGCTCCATGAGATTTGCGTAATATTCCAATCGATACTTGCCAGTTTGCAAAAGGGAAGTAGCGTCACGAGAAAAAGGGGATGCCTACGTGTTTGAAAGCGGATCGACCGCACTGCAGCTGGGGATATTCTTCGGGCTGACGCTGCTGATCGCAGTGCTGACATATTGGAAAGTGCATGGCGCCGGGGCCGTGGGCGAAGCGGGATCGACCAAAGAGGTATTCCTTGCGGGTGGTGGTTTGACGTGGATGTTCGTCGCGGGATCAATCACGCTCACCAACCTGTCGACCGAACAGCTGGTGGGGATGAACGGCAACCAGATGCTTTTGCTCGCTTGGTGGGAGATTTCGGGCTTTGTCGGCCTGCTGATGCTCGCTTTCGTGTTCGTGCCGATTTATTATAAGAACAATTGTACCACAGTCACCGAGCTGCTCGAAAAGCGCTATGATGGGGGGAGCATCCGCACGGTGATTTCGGCGATGTTCCTGTTCGGTAACATCCTGATCTACTTACCCGCGGCGCTGTATAGCGGCAGCCTGTTCCTGAAATCGATGTTCGGAGTCGATTGGTCATTGCTGTGGTTTGCAGCACCGATGGCGATCATCGCGGCGATTTATACGATCACCGGCGGGCTGCGCGCGGTGGCGGTCATGGATACATATTCGGGCATGGGCGTGCTGGCGATTGCCTTGCTGATCGTGTTTCTCGCGCTGGCAGCCGTCGATTTCGATTTGTCGGGCATTCCGGCAGAGCGGTTATCCATGGTCGGTGATCAGAAGTCGCCGATCCCGTTTCACACGTTGTTTACGGGCATGATTTTTATCCAGATATTTTATTGGTCGACCAATCAGAATATCACGCAAAAAGCGATGACAGCACCGACGGTGCGCGAGGCGCAAAAGGGGGTGCTGGCAGCGGCGGTTGTGCGCATTCTTGTCATCCCGCTGATCGTCGTGGTGCCGGGCGTGGTGGCCTACAAGTTGTTTGGCGAGACCGGCGATCAGACATATGGCCGCGTTGTTGCTGCCGTTCTCCCACGCTGGATGTCGGGCGCGTTTGCGGCGCTGATGATGGCGGCAGTGATCGCACACACGGCCGCGATCCTTAACAGCTCGGTCGCCCTGTATTCGGTCGATTTTCACGACAAGTTCGTGGCGCCAGTCAAGGACCATTGGCGGCTGGCGGGGATTGTGTCGGTGGTCTTGACGATCACTTCGATCGCCCTTGTTCCCGTGTTCGAAAATGCGACGAGCATCATCAACCTGTTGCAGGAATTGAACGGCCTGTTCTCGATGCCCATCCTGTCGGCGTTTATTGCCGGACTATTGTTCAAGGGCGTTGATGCACGCGCGGCAATTGCGGGGCTGCTGTGGGGCCTTTGCACCTATGCCTTCCACAATTTCGTGCTCTACAAGCCGTTCGACGCTTACGGAGGACAAACTTGGTATGAACATATTGGCTTGCCTTGGCTGCATTATATTGACGTAATGGTGCTCGTGCTGATGACTTCGGTGATTGTGGCGCTGGCGGTGAACCATTTCGTGTTCGGCAACCGCGCACGGTTTATCTGGGCGCGCGCATGAGCGACCATATTCTCGTCATTGATGAAGGGACAACCTCGACCCGGGCGATGCTATTCACCGTCGACGGGGTGTGCCTAGGCAGTTGCCAGAAGCCAATTACGCAGCATTATCCCGCGCCGGGGTTGGTCGAACATGATGCGGCAGAAATCTGGGCACTCACGCTGGCGTGCGCGCAGAAAATGGTGGCCCAAGCAGGCGGCGCCGACCGGATCGCGGGGATTGGCATTACCAACCAGCGCGAAACGATTGTTTTCTGGGACCGGCGGACGGGCGAACCGCTGGCCCCCGCCATCGTCTGGCAAGACCGACGGACGGCTGAGATTTGCGAAACGCTTAAGGTACGGGGCGAGGAGCCGACGGTTCAGGCGAAGACCGGCTTGCTGCTTGATCCCTATTTTTCCGGGTCGAAGATCGGCTGGGCGCTGGCCAACTGGCCGCAACTCAAAGACGCGGGCGATCACCTCGCGGTTGGGACGATTGAAAGCTACCTTGTTTTTCGCCTGACCGGTGGCGCGCATGTCAGCGATGCAACCAATGCGTCGCGGACTGCGCTGATGGCCATCGGCAGCGCCGGTTGGGACGATGGCCTCTGCGACTTGTTTGGCGTGCCGCGAAGGATATTGCCCGAAATTGTTGATTGCGCGGGACCGCTCGGGACCACGCTCGCCGACTTATTTGGTGGTGCGATTCCGATTTGTGGCATGGCGGGTGACCAGCAGGCGGCAATGATCGGCCAGGGTTGTCTGTCGCCCGGCCAGACCAAAGCGACTTTTGGAACCGGTGCGTTTGTCCTCACGCAGACCGGGCGCACGCTCCCGCAATCGCGCCACCGTCTGCTGTCGACGATTGCATGGCAGCTGGCGGGCGAGCGGCATTATGCGGTCGAGGGGTCGGTGTTCGTTGCCGGGAGTCTCGTGCAATGGCTCCGCGATGATCTGGGCCTGATCGACCATGCCGCCGACACCGAACCGCTCGCGCGCAGCGTCAACGACAACGGCGGCGTCTATCTTGTCCCGGCGTTGTCGGGTCTGGGCGCACCGCATTGGCTACCGAATGCGCGCGGTGCAATCATGGGGCTGAGCTTTGCGGCAAAGAAAGCACATGTTGCCCGTGCCGCATTGGAGGCGATGGCGCACCAGACCAATGATTTGAAAAACGCTTTTGCGGCGGATGGTGCGGATTGGGCCGAATTGCGCATTGACGGTGGGATGGTCGCGAATGACTGGATGGCGCAGGACTTGGCTGATATGCTCAATATCGACGTCGAGCGACCCGCGTTTATCGAGACGACGGCGCTGGGCGCGGCAATGCTCGCGGGCGTTGGTGCGGGGCTCTATCCGTCGCTCAGCGATGCAGCGGCGATGCGCGACGCGGCGATGCGATTTTCGCCACAGATGGACGCCGCGACGCGCCACAAGCGGCTCGACGGCTGG
This sequence comes from Sphingomonas sp., assembly GCA_031417655.1. Lineage (GTDB taxonomy): Bacteria > Pseudomonadota > Alphaproteobacteria > Sphingomonadales > Sphingomonadaceae > Sphingomonas_O. The sequence continues at coordinate 58,148 of JANOVZ010000127.1, forward strand.
GCCGATGCTTTGGCGAGAGTGCTATGACATTGCACGAAGACTTCCTCGCGCGGTTAAACGCGATGCCTGTCGTCGCGATCCTGCGCGGGGTGACGCCCGCCGAAGTTGAAAACGTCGTCGAGGCGATAGTCGCGGCGGGGGTGACGCTTATCGAAGTGCCGCTCAACTCGCCCGATCCTTTCGCGTCGATTGAACGGATGGCCAGACGCTTCGTTGGTCGCGCCATCATTGGCGCGGGAACGGTGCTGTCAGTCGCTGACGTCCAACGCTGTAAAGATGCGGGCGCGCAACTCATCGTCTCACCCAACATGCGGCCCGATGTAATCGCGGCGAGCGTGACGGGCGGGATGCTCTCGGCTCCTGGGTGCCTCACCCCCACCGAGGCTTTTGCAGCGCTTGATGGGGGCGCGCATGCAGTGAAGCTGTTTCCCGGTGACATGGTGACGCCCGCTGTTGTGAAGGCGATGCGTGCGGTGTTGCCTAAAACGGCAACGGTGCTGGTCGTGGGCGGTGTGACCGTTGAAAATTCAGCCGCCTTCCGCGCGGCGGGCGCCGATGGTTTCGGTGTTGGTGGATCTATCTATCAGCCCGGTGCAACCGCCGCCGAAGCCGGCGCCAACGCGGCGGCTTTTGTTGCCGCCCTCGCAACCTGAATTACGCCGCCATAATTATCGCCGCGACTTCTGCCATACTACCGGCGACCAACAGCGAATCGCCGCCGACCAAACCCACTTTGGTCTGGTTGTTTTCGTCAGTGCGCAGGTAAGCGACGTTTGACGCGACGACCATATAATCACCGCCCCAGGATTTCAGCAGAACGAATTTCACGTCGAAGTCTCCTTTGCCCCAATCTCCTACGCGCGCCGTCTCTTTGTTTGATTAACAGCGTGTGCAAATTTGTTCGGGCAGGCCGGTCACGTCGATGTCAAAAACGAAAAGTGCGCCCGCCAGCGGTTCAGCGGCCAATTGCTCGGGACTGAGGTCGACGCGCGCGGTTGTGATGAAGAGCAGGTTCAGGTCGGCCCCGCCAAACGTCACGCAACTCGGCTGGCTCACCGGAAGCTTGATCCGTCTTTCGATGCTGCCGTCAGGGCAATAGCGCACGACTTCGCCGCTGCCCCATTGTGCGTTCCACATATGATCTTCGCTGTCGATGCAACTACCGTCGGGGTAGCGGTCGCCAGTGGTGGTTGCGAAGACTTCGGGTTCGCCGACGGGGCCGCAGTCGGCATCAAACGTATAACGCCGGATGATCTGGCGCACCGTATCGGTGAAATACATTTGCGTGCCGTCGCAGCTCCAGCACAGACTGTTGGGAATAATGATGTCGTCAAAAAATGGTGTTGCGTGGCCGTCGCCATCGTAACGCCACAACCGACCATGGGGGCGGCCTTTGCGTTCGACCATGCTGCCTGCCCAAAACGTACCGCTGCGATCCACGCGACCGTCGTTTAGGCGAAGATGCGCGTGGCTTTCGGTAACGGGTGCGAGCATTTCGAATGCGCCGGTGGCGGGCATAAACGATGCGAAACCCTGTTCGAAGGCGCCGATATAGCGGCCCGGCGTTGCGGTCAGCGCAAAGCTGCCGAGGCGTTGGGGGATAGCGAAACTTTCGGGATTGCTGCCCGGTTGCCACTGCCAGAAGTGGGAGGACTGGATGTCAGTCCACACCGCGCTTTGCGTCCGCGCGTCCCATAGCACGCCCTCGCCAAGTTGATTCTTAATGTCGAGGATATGCAGCGGCGTCATTTGAAAATCTCCCGATAAGCGCTCGTGAGTCCGGCGAGAACCGCGTCGCGCCCGTCAATCTGGCGCGAGGGGATGCCGAACGTGGCAAGTGCGGCGGCATAAAGCGCGGTGAGCGCCGGGGAACCGATCAGGGTCACTGATCTTGCTTTCGGGTGCATCATGAGCGCCGAGCGGATATCGGCCCCGATGCATAGACCAGCGAGATAGCCATCGCCGGTTTGAGTGCTGAGCGTACCCGCAATTTGGCGGCTGCGGACGGTGAAGATCAGGGTTTCGAGGCCTAATGCACTTCCCCTAATTGCTGATACGCCTTCGAGAAAAACGTCGTCGGTTTGCGCATCGGGCGCGCGTTTGGGGGTAAGCAAGATGCTGTTACGGCCAATAAGGTCGAGCAGCTCACCGGTCATCGCGGTATGAAACCCCGTGATCACACCGTCTGCGACCACCGCCCATTTGCTATGTGTTCCGGGCAGGCAGACGAGCGCAGTGTCACATCCGATGCCGCCGAAAATCTGCGTTTCCTCGCCGCGCATGAAATCGGGGTCGCCATCGGGACGGATCGTTTCGACGCCAGGAAGGATTACGAATTTGCGACCACGGGCGTCGAAGCAGACAGCGTTCGCGCTTGTCGGCTTGGCAGGTGTTTTTGCATAAGGGGCGAGCGCCCAGCCGATATTTGATCCGACCATGCCCGTCATGACAATTGGTACAGTGGGCCAGCCCGACAGCGCATCGAAACAAGCCGATTCGATTGCTGATGCGCCGTCCAGCCGCGCGATGCCCGGACCATATCGTTCCTCGATCAGCGTGCCAGCGGCAGTCACCAACATAAACCGCGCATTGGTCGTGCCCCAATCAACACCAACAAACGCCGCCGCCATCAACAAGATGTGCGCATTGCATTGCGCCGGGTTGGTTTGGTCATTTCCTCATTCCGCTTGTCGCGACTTTCATGCGCTGGCGTTAGGGTGATCGCGAGGGACAGCCAAGGAAATACTATTCGGGACCAAGGCTTGATGTCGCAATGGTTTGGGCACTGACGAGCCAGACCTCGCCGGGGTGCTTATCCCCCTTTGCGGCTCGCCGGCGATTGCCTATAGACAGTGCATGTCCTCACTTCGTCCTTGGCGCGATATCACGCGCCGCAAATCGCGCCAGATCATGGTTGGTAATGTTCCTGTTGGCGGCGATGCGCCGGTTACCGTGCAGACGATGACCAATACGCTGACGTCCGATGCGGGTGCCACCATCGACCAGATCCGTCGGTGCGAGGAAGCCGGCGTCGACATCATCCGCGTGTCTTGTCCCGACGTCGAGTCGACTGCAGCGATGAAAACGATTGTTCGCGCGAGCAAAGTGCCCATCGTGGCGGACATTCATTTTCATTATAAACGCGCGCTTGAAGCAGCAGATGCGGGAGCCGCATGCCTGCGGATAAATCCGGGCAATATCGGTTCATCAGAGCGTGTTGCGGAGGTTGTTCGCGCGGCAAAGGCGAACGGTTGTGCGATCCGGATCGGCGTGAACGGCGGGTCGCTGGAAAAGGATCTGCTCGAAAAATATGGCGAGCCGTGTCCCGAAGCACTGGTTGAATCCGCACTCGATCACATCAAACTATTGCAGGACCATGACTTCCACGAGTTCAAAGTGGCGGTAAAAGCGTCTGACTTCTTTCTTGCGGTTGCCGCTTATCAGCAACTGGCCGAAGTCGTCGATTGCCCACTGCATCTGGGGATTACCGAAGCGGGCGGGTTTGTTGGCGGGACGGTGAAGTCGGCCATCGGGATCGGCTCGCTGCTTTGGTACGGCATCGGCGACACAGTGCGCGTGTCCCTGAGCGCGGAGCCGGAAGAGGAAGTTCGCGTTGGCTTTGAGATTTTGAAAGCGCTCGGCATACGCAATCGCGGCGTCCGCGTTGTCAGTTGCCCCTCCTGCGCACGGCAGGGATTTGACGTGATCCGCACTGTGCAGAAACTCGAAGAACGGCTTCAGCATATCCGCACGCCACTGTCGCTGTCGGTACTCGGTTGCGTCGTCAACGGCCCCGGCGAAGCACGCGAAACCGATATCGGCCTGACCGGCGGCGGTGCGGGCAAGCACATGGTCTATCTCTCAGGTGTTACCGATCATCACGTAAATGATACTGATATGGTCGATCATATTGTGAAGCTTGTCGAAGCGAAAGCTGCCGAAATTGAAGCCGCGAATGTTGCTGAGTCAATCGCGGCGGAATGAACCCATGGCGTGGCTGATGCTCTTTGCGGCAGGTTTGTTCGAGATCGGCTTCACAACGTGCATGCGTTATACCAATGGCTTCAAGCATCTGGGCTGGAACGTCGGATTCTTTATTTGCGCCTCGATTAGCTTCGCATTGCTCGAGAGGGCCGCAAAAACGATTCCTTTAGGTACGGCATATGCTGTTTGGGTCGGTATCGGTGCAGTCGGCACGCTGGTCGTCGGTATCGCGACGCAGGAAGAAGCGTTTGGACTGGTTCGGTTCGTGCTGATTTTGGTGCTGGTGGCATGCATCGCAGGGCTGAAGTTGACGGGAAATCATTGAAGCAACGGCGACCTAAGCCGGCGGCAACGGCCTCGGTCTGAAATCATCGTCGAGTGCCACGAACGTAAATACGCCGCTGGTGACTTTGACTTCTTGCTGGCCCCGGTCACGACTGGCGATAACGTCGAGACGGATTGCGATGGACGTACGCCCGCGCCGTTCAACGCTCGCATAGATTGACACCAAGTCGCGCAGCAGAATTGGCGCGTGAAAATCCATCTTTTCGATGGCGACCGTCGCGCAGCGTCCTTGCGCAATCCGGCCCGCGACGATCCCGCCCGCAATGTCCATCTGGCTGAGCACCCAGCCTCCAAAAATATGGCCATTGGCATTGATGTCCGCCGGTTGCGGCACAACGCGAAGGATAGGATCGTTGGGATTCATGGGTTCAAATCTTTGAAGGGGTCCACGATCGTATCGTCATGGCCCGTGCCATTGCTCAGGAACACAAGGCTCATCAATACGGCGGCAAGCAGGACCGACACGAAAGTGCCGACGCCCGTTGCAATGGCCATATGGATTGGAACGGTCCCGATCAGTGCGCGCAACACGAATAATCCTCCGACGGCTGTCGCTGCCGACACCAAAACCATCCAGATCATCAGCTTGCGAAAGCGCCCCCATGCGAACCGCGCTTGGTCGGGGTCATCGAGTCCAGTCTTCGTCATAGCTTCCCATACGCTCCCGAACATGAGACCTTCAACCCTTCGCGGCATTGAGTCGCCAGCGCAGGAGAGTGATCATGACGATCGGGGCCATTCTTGCATCGAAGGGACGTGATGTTTTGTCAGTCCGCAGCGATGATCGCGTGTCCGATGCAGTCGCCATGTTTGCTGAAAAACGGATCGGTGCCGTGCCGGTGATCGACGACGGCCGCGTGGTCGGCATCTTTTCTGAACGCGACGTGGTCTATTCCATCGCAAAGGTCGGCGCTGCGGCGCTTGATGCGAGGATAGGCGATGTGATGACCACGCCCGCGATGACAGTTGATCCCGACACGCCAGTGATGTCGGGCCTGTCGCTGATGACGAAGCGCCGGATACGTCATCTGCCGGTGGTGCGCGACGCGCAAGTTATCGGGTTTGTTTCAATTGGCGATCTGGTCAAGCACCGCATCGACCATATCGAAGCCGAAGCCGCTGCCATGCGAGACTATATCGCGAGCTGACTAATCAACGATTTCCCAGTGCGGTCGGGCGGTGTGGCGTTTTCGATACCGAGCAGATCAACAACCGTCGGGAAAATATCCAGGATCGACACCGGCGTTTCGTGTCTTGCATAGCTGCCGGTACGGAACCACAGCGCACCCGCAGGATGATGACGCCCCGATTTTGTCGCATCAATCTTGTAGGCGATGTCGCCGAATTTTAGCACGTCGCGGTTGGGCGTGGTTACGCTAATATTGCCATCAATTTCGGTGTAAATATCGCAGGAAAAATAGAGACCGTCTTCGGTTCTGTCGTTGAAGCCAAACAAGGCGCGACCATCGGCCAGTTTGAACGCCGCCAATGTTTCGTGCGTTTTTGCGCGGTCGTCATCCGAATCGAACCGCACAAAATATTGGTGCGTCATTGTCGGATCGATATCGCAGTGGGGCAGAGCGAAGCGACGGAAAAAATGGTCAACATCGCGCAGCCGGTGAAAATGTTTCCCGCCGCTTTCCTCAGCTGCGAGATAAGGCTGCTGGCTGAGTGCAGTCGCCAAGACGAGCATCGCGCCATTGGCGTTGGCCAGTGTTATGAACTCACCCAGCAGGCGGTCCATCGCGATATAGCCGGTTTTTACGGCCTCACCATAGAGTATTAATGAGTCACTATCGGGCTGTACTGTGAAGGCGTCTGGCTGGAACTGTCGCCAATAGCTGTGCTGCAAATGTGCGGTCGAGTTGATAAAGAAGGTCGCGAGATCGGGCTTTGTTTTCTCATAATAATGGCGAAAAACATCCATTTGCATCCGGTCAAGCAGTGTCGCACGTTTCCACGACAGGCGGCGGTCCTTGATCCACTCCTCGATCAACTGGCTAGCCAATGCGACAATGGTTCCGGCACGCAACCCATGCGTCGCCATGAAGCCGAGAAACTTGGCATAGTCCGCTGCGGTCAGCCGGGCATCGGGGTTCGAATATTCGCGGACGTTCGCGCCGACGAAGCGGTTATAAATATTGAGCGCGCGTGGTGACGCGTTACCGTCTTCGCACCACGGGTCTGCGACATAGACGCTATCAGAAAAATCAAAGGGTCGCGCATTCATGCCCGCAAAGTTGATGACCTTACGCCCCGCAGCATGCGCGATTCGCCAGAGGTCGTCATGCGAGGCTTGTGCGCCTTCGGTCAGGTGAAACACCTTGTGCTGATCGAACGACAGTCCAGTGTGAAGCGAATACCATTGGATCCAAGGCTCAAGATTGGCGGGGTCAGTAACGTCAGCAAAAGTATCGAAAACTGCGCTTTTGCCTTGCATCGCGGCGAAATTGGGGAGCAGCCCTTCGGCCATCCACTGGTCGATCAGCCACGGACAAAGCTCGTTGAATTCGGCAAAGATGACTTTGTCGGCGCGCGCAGGATTGGCCACAGGTGAATGAATTGCAGTCTCGAACATTACACAAGTGTATAACGCATAAAGATGAATAAAGCTGTGTTTTGAATGGCATTGATGAAACCGTCGGTCAGAGCCTACCGGTCTTTGCGCATCCGCTGCTTTGCGAGCCAGTCGAACAGCGCATATTTCGGGCGGATGTCGAACAAGTGCCAGTTCGCAGCATAGCTCGCGTGCATTGTTGCGGGCAGCGCCGCAGGACCGGGGCCGCGCATGATCTCAGAAATAATGCGGTTTTGGTAACGCCGCACACTATAATTGATCATACGCCGAAATTGCAGTGCCCATGTCGTTGGCACACGCCAGTCCGTTTCTTCGAAAGCAAATTCAGCCGTGGGGCAATTGGCGACGCGTTCCTTTTGCCAGCACGTCTCATCGGAAAGGTTGGTCTTGGCCAGCGCACCGATGAGCCCGTCGTCGCCCAGCAGGTCATGCGGCAAGCGAATGTGACTTGCCTTCAGCCGCAGCATGAACGCGCCGCTCAGCCCATAAAGCGCGCCAAACAACCCGTGATCAGCGATGATCGACGCGCGATAGTCTAACTGTTTGCGACCTGTCACGGGAATAGCATTCACGCCGTTCGCCGATGCGTTGCCGGCAAGCGTGGCAACCATCGCCTCAAGAGCACCCGGCATGACTTCGCAATCGCCATCGACGAACAGACAGGCGAGGGCGGCGTCATCGAAGATCGTATCGACAAAGTAATTCCATGTTCGCGCTTTGCCGCTCAGCGGCAGGTTGTGAATGTGAAAATTAGGGAGCTTCGCCGTCAAACTTTGAGCGATGTTAAACGTCGCGTCGGTTGCTCCATTGACCAGCAAATGAAACTCGAACGCATTTGAACTTGTTGGCAAACTGCCAATGCAGCGCGCGATGCGTCGGGCTTCGTTGTGCGCAAAGATCGCGACGAGCGTGCGCGTCATATCAGGCGGGTCGCTTCTTTTTTTGCCACACGCTCAACAGATCGTTGATCGTGTGACGCTGAAAGCGCCACGAAATACCGAGATAGACAGCCGCGCCAACGGCAACCAGAATGGCGAGGCGTGCAGGCGCAGGAAGCGCAGCGACGATCGGCGTTATGAGCAGAACCGTTCCCGCCATCACGCTCGCCGCAAGCGCACTTGGCAAAACGGCCATCAACACTTCGCGACCACGCGCACCGATGGTCGGCAGCGAGACGATCATCGTGACCAACAATAATAATGGCGCGCCGATGAGCCATGCATATCCAAGCCCGAGGGCCCCATATTGAATGCCAATAAGGAATGCAGATGGCATGATGATCGCCCCTGCCGCGCTCGACATGACATAAATGCGCGGTTTGCCTATTGCATTGGTCGCGGGCGAAAAGATGATTTGGAGCGCAAAAAACGGCATGGCCAGCGCCAACAGCCGAACGAAGGGGATCATCTCCAGCCATTTTGGTCCGAACACCGTTTCGATAAAGGGATCCGCTGTGACCGCCATGCCCAGATAAAGCGGCGCGGCGACGAACATTGTCAGGCGTACGGTACTGACGAAAGCGGGGGCCACAACCGTGCCGTTGTTCTTCAACTCGACATAACTGGGGAAAGCGACTTCATTGAGCGGGGGGATGAACTTGGCCGTGAAAATCTGCGTCAGGAACAAGGCTTCGGAATAAAGGCCAAGATGATAGGGATCGAACTGGCTACCGGCGATGGCGATGTCGGCTTGGCTCTGAATTACCCAGAGGATTTGCGACACAAGCAAAGCTCCACCAAACGCGATGGTCGAGCGCGCACCGCGAAAGTTGAAGCTCGGACGAATCCATAAGCCCGACGCAATCATCAATCCGATTCCGCGTACATAAAACATGACAAGCGGGGTAATGACGAGTGTCCAAACGCCATAACCCGAATAAGCGCAGGTCAGCGCCGTGATCGCGCTGGCGACGGCCGCTGTGAAATTTGCAATGGCCTGTTTCTTGAAGTCGAGACCTCGCGAAAGGACTGCGCTTGGCACTTGAATGAGCGGCATCGCCATATAGGAAAGCGCCAAGACCCGCAGCATATCGCCAACGATGGGCTGGTTGAAATGCGCAGCAGCGATAGGGGCAATCAGCCACTGAACCGCCGCGAGAGTGCCGTTCAGCAAGATCATCATCCCGAACACTTGGGCTATCTGGTTTTCGTCGGCCGAATCGGATTGGACAAGAGCGCTTGCAAATCCGCTACCATTGAAAACAGCAAAGATCGCGGAAATGACTTGGGTCATTGCAAACAGACCATAGTTGGACGGATCGAGCAGACGCACGACCAGCAACGTCGCCGACCACATGACGATCTGTGCGACGATCTGGCTGCCCGACCGCCAGAATACGGCGCTTCGCACGCGATCGGCAAATGCCGGGTCTGCCTTTAATTGTGTCACGCGATCCCTTTATATCGTTACAGCCCGCTTAGCGCGCGAACCCGTTTGCGACCAGTGGTGCCATTTAATTGAAATAAAATTTCCAAAGGGTGTTGACGCGAATCTCCTACACGCCTAGTGGGTCTTCCTGTCGCGGCGACGGCCTTCGGGCTTGCCACCGTGTCTGCACTAGTTTCGGCGCTCGATCCTCCCGGATCAAAACGGGGGATAATCTGGCGTCGCTCTTTTGCGCTCTTTGACATTGTCAGTTTAGATGAAGGGACATGTG